>JAIOAW010000006.1 GCA_019873625.1 Chloroflexota bacterium | reverse complement strand
TGCTCTTCCGATCTGCTGATGCTCCAAGGGTGCAACGTCCTCCTCTTGGATGAACCGATCAATCCCCTCGATATCCCCTCGCGGGAGCGCTTTGAGCGCGCCTTGGCCTCGTTTGAGGGGACGGTGCTCGCCGTGGTGCACGATCGCTATTTCATCCAGCGCTTTGGGCAGGCCGTGTGGGCCTTTGCCCACGGCACAGTGCGCCGCTTTGCGAACCTGGCCGACGCCCGGCGCGGCGGCGCCGCCCTAGGCACCTATGAGGAGTGAGGCGGCGAGGAACTCTTTAAGTAAGCGAAGCGTCTTGATAACGGGAGGGAAGGCGTGTCATCTTTTCAGCCCGTGTGGGAACCCCTAGAAGGGGTTCGGCCCCCCGAGCCGCCTCGGCGGGCGCCCAAACGGCCTTCGGTAGGCCGAGCCATCGCCCAAGGCTTGGGTTGGGGGGCGCTCGGCCTCCTCTTTAGCCTGCTCTTGGCCTTGGCGGGGGCCATCGTCGTGTATGCCTATTACGCGGTGCAACTCCCTTCGCCGCAGGAACTGCGCCAACGCGCCACGGCCTTCAAAAGCACCAAAATCTATGATCGCAATGGCCATCTCCTCTTCGAGGTGTTCGACCCCCTCGGCGGCCGGCGCACCCTGGTGCGCCGCCAAGAGATGCCCGATATCCTCGTGGCAGCGGTCATCTCCACGGAAGATGCCACCTTTTACACGAACCCCGGCTGGAACCCCCTCTCCATCGTGCGCGCGCTCTATGCCAACCTCAAGGAAGGAGAGGTGGTCCAAGGGGGGAGCACCATCACCCAGCAGTTGGTCAAGAACCTCTACCTCTCGAAGGAGCGCACCCTGGCGCGCAAGATTCAAGAGGCCATCTTGGCCACGGAGATCACCCGCCGTTACACCAAGGATGAAATCCTCGAACTCTATTTGAACGAGGTCTATTTCGGCAACCTGGCCTACGGCATCGAGGCGGCGAGCGAGACCTATTTTGCCAAACCCGTCTCCCAATTGACGCTTCCTGAGGCGGCCCTTTTGGCCGGGTTGATCCAATCTCCCGCGCTGTATGACCCCTACACGAACCCCGAAGCCGCGCGCGACCGCCGCGAGGTGGTGCTCAGGCTGTTGCGCACGCGGGGCATCATCAGCCAAGAAGAGTTCGCCCAGGCGAACCAGGCGCCCTTGGGCGTCGTCTCGCGGCGCATCCAGATGGAAGCGCCCCATATGGTGATGTACGTGCGCGAACTCCTCGAGCGCGAATACGGCACCGAAGTGCTCTATAAGGGGGGCCTACAAGTCTATACCACGCTCGATGTGGAGATGCAGCACCTCGCGGAGGAGATCGTCCGCCAAAAGGTGGGGGAACTCGCCCAGTATAAGGCGAGCAACGCCTCCCTCGTCGCCATAGACCCCTCCAACGGCGAGATTTTGGCCATGGTGGGGAGCGTGGACTTTTGGCAAGAGGGCTACGGCCAAGTGAACGTGGCCCTGCGGCTCCGCCAGCCCGGTTCCACGCTCAAACCGTTCACCTACCTTGCCGCCTTTGAACGGGGCTGGTCGCCCTCGACGATGGTGATGGACGTCTCGCAAACCTTCCCCGATGGCGCGAACCCGCCCTACAAACCCCGCAACTACGATGGCAAAGAATACGGCCCGATCTCCGTGCGCACGGCTTTGGCCTGCTCGCGCAACATCCCAGCGGTGGCCACCCTGTATCAGATCGGCCTGCCAGCCCTCCTCGAGGTGTGCCACCGCTTGGGCATCTCTTCCCTCAACCGGCCGGATTACGGTCTTTCGCTCACCCTGGGCGGAGGGGACGTAACCCTCCTCGAGTTGACGGCGGCCTATGCCGCTTTCGCTAACGGCGGCTACCGCGTGCCGCCTCATGCCATCCTGTATATCGAAGATCAGGAGGGGCGCGTCGTCCTCCCTAGGAGCATGCCCACCTTGGCGCGCGCGATGGACCCCCGCCATGCCTATTTCATCACGCACATTCTGGCGGACCCGGAGGCGCGCAAGCGGGCCTTTGGCGCGAACAACCCCTTGGAACTTCCCTTCCCTGCCGCCGCCAAAACGGGCACCACGGACGATTTCCGCGATAGTTGGACCATCGGCTACACGCCGCAACTCGTGGCCGGCGTATGGGTGGGCAATAACGATAACTCGCCGATGGAGCAACTCTCCGGGGCGCGCGGTGCCGCGCTCATCTGGCATGATTTCATGGTCAAGGCCCTGGCCGCCAGCCCTCACCCCGATTTCGCCCGCCCCGAGGGGATCATCGAGGTCGAGGTGTGCCCCATCTCCGGCCAAAAGCGCACCGACCTCTGCCCGCCGGGGCATAAGGAACTCTTTTTGGCCGAAAATCCCCCGCAGCCTTGCACTGTGCACCGCGAGGTGGCCATCTGCCGCGCCTCGGGGAAACTGGCCACAGAATATTGCCCAGCGGAGGAGATCGAACGCGTCCGCGTGGAGGATTACGGCCCCGAGTGGGATGCCTGGGCGCAATCGCGGGGCATTCGCACGCCCCCGCGAGAGACCTGCGACCTGCACCGCGCCCCCGTGCGCGTGGAGATTCGCCTTCCGGAGCGGGCTGCGCCGGGCCTTTTGCCCATCTGGGGCAGGACGGAGGTGGCGGACTTTGCCTACTATTACGTGGAATATGGCTCGGGCAAGAACCCCGATTCGTGGCACCGCATCACGCCGGATATCTCGGCGCCCGTTTTCGATGGCCCCCTCTGCACCTGGGATGCGCAGGATCGCAAACCCGGCCACTATACCGTGCGGCTCGTGGTGGTGGATCAGCGCGGCCAAACCTACCAAGCCACCGCGCTCATCCGCCTCGAGGCGCCTGCCACCGAGACGCCTCTCCCCACCCTCACGCCCTTACCAGAGGCCACGGCGACGCCCTGGCCCACGGAAACGCCCGCGCCCACCGAATCGCCCACGCCGGCCCCTACAGAATTGCCCACCCTCGCGCCCACCGCCACGGAGGCGCCCACGCCGGAACCTTCACCATCGCCCACCGAATCCCCAGCCCCCGAGCCGGCGCCCACAGAGACGCCTACCCCACCCGGCTCGCAAGAGGCCCCTACGCCGACGCCTACACCCTGAATGAAAGGGCCGCCTCTTGGGAGGCGGCCCTTACTACTGGAGATAGTTCAGCGGGTTGCGCCGCACCCCGTTCTGGATGACCTCAAAGTGGAGGTGCGAACCGGTGGCATTCCCCGTGCGGCCGCATTCGCCGATCTTTTCGCCTTTGGCGACGGATTGCCCCACTTCGACGTAAAAAGCGTTCAGGTGGGCATAGAGCGTGCGGAAGCCGTTGCCGTGGTCAATCACCACCATGCGGCCATAGCCCACCGTGGTCCATTGGGCGCTCACCACAAACCCCGAATCGGCGGCGTACACGGGCGTGCCGATGGGCGCAGCGATATCAATCGCATGGTGGCCCTCATGATATCGTTGGGTGATGTGCCCGCTCATCGGCCAGCCGAAGCGGCCGGTGCCCTTCTTGGCCCCTTCGGGGATGGGGCCGCTGTAAGCGGCGACCCGCCGGGGTACGACGGGCATCACCCCGCCGGGGATAATCAGTTTCTGCCCCACCTGTAAATCGCTCGCCGAGGCGAGGTGGTTCCCGCCATACCCCAAGATATCCTCCGGGCGCACCTTGTACTTGGCCGCGATGGCCTCCAGCGTCTCCCCTTTGGCCACCGTATGATAGACGCCATCCACCGGGAGGATGTTCAACTTTTGCCCCACGCGCAAAAAGTCGGGGTTATCGGCCAGGGGGCCGTTGGCCCACAGGATGCTCGTGCTCTTGAGGCCGAACATCTGGGCGATGCTGAGCACCGAATCTCCGGGTTGGACGGTGTACTCGATGACCGTGGTGCGCACTTGGCGTTCTGGCTCGCCGATGCGGCGCGCTTCGCCCGTCAGCCGCAGGGTCAAAGGCACGGCACCCCGTTCGAGGTAGCGAGGCTCGGGTTCCACCTCGGCATAGTAAGGCAGGGCCAGTTCCTCATCGTGGGGCGCCCACAAAATGGCCTGCGGGGCCAGCCACATCCCTAAGCGGGGGATGCGCAGGCCCTGGGGGAGCAGACGCTGGCCCAAAAGCGCGAGGAGCACGAGGAACACAAGGTGCCCCGCGTAGCGCGAGAGCGCCGGTACATCACGCCAGAGGTTTGCAATGGTGTGCCATCTGCCCGTGCCGCCCTCCGGAGAGGCAGCGCCTCCGCCGGAAGGGGCGAAGGAGTGTTCCATCCTCGGCTAGATATCCTTGTTCAGGGTGGCGAGAAATTCCGCGTTGGATTTGGTGCGGTTCAGGCGGTCAATGATCAACTCGACCGACTCGAGGCTGCCGATGGTGTCAATCATCCGCCGCAGGGTCCACACGCGGTTGAGCACGGCCGGGTCGAGCAAGAGTTCCTCGCGGCGCGTGCCGGAGCGCTGGATGTCAATGGCCGGGAAGATGCGCCGTTCGGCCAGCCGGCGGTTCAGGTGCAGTTCCATATTGCCGGTGCCCTTGAACTCTTCGTAGATGATGTCATCCATCCGGCTGCCGGTATCCACCAGGCAGGTGGCGATAATCGTCAGGCTGCCGGCCTCCTCGAGTTTGCGGGCCGCGCCGAAGAAACTCTTGGGCGGCTGGATGGCCGCCGGGTCCAGCCCGCCGGAGAGGGTGCGCCCGCTGGGGGGCACGATGAGGTTATAAGCGCGGGCCAGCCGCGTGATGCTATCGAGCAGGATGACCACGTCTTTGCCGATTTCGACCAGGCGCTTGGCCCGGCTCAGGGCCATCTCGGCCACGCGCACGTGGTTCTGCGCCGGCTCATCAAAGGTGGAACTGATCACCTCCGCCTCGACGGAGCGATCCATATCCGTAACCTCTTCGGGGCGCTCGCCGATGAGCACCACCATAAGGTGCACGTCATCATAGTTCGCCGTGATGCCATTGGCGATTTGCTTGAGGATGGTCGTCTTCCCCGCTTTGGGCGGCGAGACGATAAGCCCTCGCTGCCCGCGCCCGATGGGCACGAGAAGGTCAATGAGGCGCGTGGCAAAGATCTTGGGCGAGGTCTCTAACTTGAATTGCTGATAGGGGAAGATGGGCGTGAGTTTTTCAAAGACGGGCCGCTGTTTGGATTGTTCGGGGTCCAGGCCATTGATGGCCTCCACGCGGAGCAGGCTGTAATACTTTTCCGATTCTTTCGGCGGCCTCACCTGGCCAATGACCATATCCCCATTGCGCAGCCCGAAGCGACGGATCTGCGACTGCGAAACGTACACATCCTCCGGGCCGGGGATGAGGTGGTCGCTCCGCAGAAAGCCGATCCCATCCTGGACGATCTCCAAGATGCCCCCGCCAAAGATGAACCCGCGCTCCTCGGCCTGGGCGCGCAAAAGGCGCAGGATCAGGTCCTGTTTTTTCAGGCGGCTATACCCCACGATATCGCGCGTGCGGGCGATATCGCGCAGTTGGCTCAGGGTCAGGCGTTCTAATTCGGCGATATTCACTTTGGCTCACTCCCACTCAAAAGGCATGCAGGAAGACACGTCAAACCCGGCTCACTCACCAGAGCGGGCCAACGGGGTATGTGGCGTGTATCGAAAACGAATTTGGAAAGCGCGACGAGGCGATTACAAGAAAAGAAGGGCCAACCTTGAGGTCTATGATCGGTCTGGGTGACCGTTGAGGCGGGTCACTTTTTACAGGGCTATTATAATCGCCTCGACAAGCCATGTCAAACACCTTCCATAATCTGCCAAAAGGCCGAGTTGCCCCGCGCGCCAACAGGCCGTATAGTTGTAGGTGCCGCCGCGTTTCACCAAAGGGAGGGATCGTATGTTCAAAAAGTACACGCTGCGCTTCGGCTTGGGCCTTTTCGCCATCGGGCTTGCCATCCTCCTGGGGGCCTGCCAGCCTTCTGGGGCGCGCAGTGAGCGCGCCAACCCCGATTGGAGCCGCGGCCTTCGCCTGGGGGAGGCCGCCGTGAACGACGCGGTGGCCCTCCTCCCCGCACCCGGCGGCGAGCGTTTGTACCTGGCCTGGGTCACGCGGCGCCATTACGATGGGCGCGAGATGCTCCAGACGGCCCAACTCGAGGCCTCCGGCCGGCTCCTCTCAGAGCGGGAGGTGGAAGAAATCGAGGTCTATCATCCCGTCTCCGTGCGCTTGGCCCCGGCGGGCGGCTTCCTGCACCTCTTTTGGATAGATGGCCCCGCTTCCGCCCGAACGCTCTTTCACGCCTTGGTGGACGGGCGCGGCTGGATCCAACGGGAGCCGCAACCCCTCTCGCCCGAGGGCCTCACGGCGAACGGCTATGCCCTGGCCTCCGAACCCGATGGCTCCGTAACCCTCGTGCTGAGCGCCTCCGAAGGGGCCAAGGCCAACCTCTTCCTCGTGCGCCTCGCGGCCGATGGGGGGATCCTTCTCCCCAGCACGTCCCTCGGCACCCCAGGGGTGGACCCGGCCCTCCAGCGCGATGCCTCGGGCACCCTTCACCTCCTCTGGGCGGAGGAATTGACCTACGGCGAGCGCGCCCTGTACTACGGGGCGATCGCTCCCGCCTCCAACGCGCTCACGGCTCCCGTGCGGCTGGCCTCCTTCCCCTCCGGCTTGGGCTTGGTGAACCATCCCCCTGCGCTGGCCCTGGCCGATGGGCAGGTTTACGCCTTTTGGTCCATCGAGCGGCGCGGCGGCGGGATGACGGCCCCGATGGCCAACACCTTCTACACCCTCTTCCCCTTGGGCAAGCCCGAAGAGGCCCTGGCCCCTCGGCAGGTGGCCATCCCCCCTTGGAACCATCCCCTTTATCGGGAGGTGGAAGGCTCCCCACCCGCTCGACACCTGGCCTTGAGCACTCGTGGCGAAGAGGCCTCTGACTTTATCTATTTCCCCTATGCCCCGGAGGGGGCCCACAATGGGGATTTGCCCGTCGCCTTTGCCGTAGAATTGGTGGGGCGCACCAAGCGCATCGTCCAAGTCATTATGACTTATTGGCGAGGGGGCGAATTGTTCGGCTATCAGATCGTCGGGCAGACAGCTTCGGCCTCGAGCCACCCCGTCCTAGCGTGGGACGATCGCGGCAACCTCCACCTGGCCTGGCTGGATACGGCCGGCTTTGGCGCCTATGACGTGTACTATGCCAGCACCTCGCCCGCCGCCCGGGCCTACCTCAACCGCTGGACGTTCACCGACCTGGCCGTGCGGTTGTTGAACCTCCTCTGGGGTGTGGTGCAGGCGATGGGGTTTATGCCGGTGATCTTGGCCTGGGGCTTTTTGCCGCTCGTGATCATCGTAGTCTACGTGCTCTTTGTGCCCGAGGCCGACCTCACGCGCCGAACGTCCCTCGCGGTGCTCGGCTTTTCCAGCCTCCTCTACGTGGCGCTGAAATACTCCTTGCGCCCCGGCTGGTTGATGGCCCTCCCCCTGCCGCCCGGCCTGCCCTCGGATGCCGCCGATCTCCTAATCCTGTTTGCGCCGCTGGCCATCTCGGCGGTGGCGGCCCTCCTCACGGCGCTCTGGTGCCGGCGCAAACAGTTCGCGGTATCCATCTTCCCGGCCTTTGGGCTGTTCGTATTGGCCGATGCCCTCATCACGCTCATCATCTACGTGCCGGCCGTGCTTCGAGAGTGAGCGCCGCCCTAGGCCGGGGTAACGGCCCACCCCACCTGCCCCTCGCCGAGCCGCAAGGCGCGCTCGCGGGCGGCCTGGGGCGCATCGCGCAGCCAAAGGTCAGAAATCTCGCGGGCGCTCAAAAGGCGAGAGAGGGTGGTCATTATAAAGGTTACACGGCGGAGCCGCGGGCTGGGTATCGGCCTCGGCAGGGCGATGAGATCGCCGATCTCCAAGCGGTAATAGAGCGCCTCGGCGTGCGGATGGTTCGGCTCGCCGGGCAAAAGGACGCGCCGCGGCACCACGCGGTAGCGCAAAAGAGGCGCATAGTAGGAGATGGTCCAGCGCGTCTCGCGAAAACAGGCCGGGTGGTAAAAGGCCAGGTAGGAGGCGGCGATGCGCTGGGGCGCACGCTCCAAGGGGATGCGGTACCAGTGCTCCTCGCAGACGAGCGCCCAATCGCGCAGGCTCGGCACGATGGCCACGAGCACGCGCTCCTCGTCGTGCCCCCAGATGGGGCTTCCCTCGGCCTCCCAAAGGCCCATCGCTTCTCCTAAACCGCCGCGGAGAGGGCGGCCACCTCTTCTTTCGCGGCGATGAGGTTGGCCCAGTCTATATCGCTGGGCACGGTGCACCCTGCGCCCAGCATAAACCCCCGCGTGCCGAGCGCCTCCAGCGCGGCCCGAACCTCGCGGCGAATGGCCTCTCGCGGCCCCGTCACGATCGGCCCGCGCTCGTCCATCCCACCCAGGATGGGTTTGCCGCCGAAAAGGGCGCGCCCCTCGCGCAGAGAAGGGTTATCGGCCTGGTAGGCCCAGTTCACGAGGCTCACGGGATAATCCACAAAGCGTTCCAAGGCCAGGCCGCGCCCGCAGAAGTGCCCCACGGTGAATTCAGCCACCTCGTTGATTTGGCCCAACACATAGAGATCGAACGCTTTGACGGCGCGGGTATGTTCCTCGTCCGTCATCAAGGCCCGCTCGCCGCCCTGGGCGCTGTAATAGATGCCGTTCGCGCCCGCCTCGGTGATGCAGGCGCGGAAAAAGCGCGCCGAATCCTCGGCGATGACCCTCAGCCCGTGCAAGAGCGGTTCCGGATCCTCCCGCAGATGGCGAACGAAGGTCGCCCGCGCCTCGCCCTCCATCCCCTGGGCCTCCTGGCTGGCCTGAAGGACGGCCACGGCCTGATGGAAGGGGTTGAAGGCCGTCGTCATCACGAGCACCTCGCGCCCTACGGCCTCGACGATGCGCTTCAGCCCTTCCAGATGGCTCTGAAACAGGGGGTCGGAAAGGGGCGTCGGCTCCAGGGCGAACCAATCTCGTACGTGGCGGACGATAAAGCACCCAATGGGGGCATAGCCGGTGTCGTTCATCACCTTGAGGATGTCGAGATCGGTGGCGCGGTAGTAATCCAGATGGGCCTGGGCCATGGCCTCGCCCCCGCGATAGGCCGGCGGGAAGTGGAACCAAAACCCCGCCGGCACGCGATCCACCGCCTCCCCTCGCAGAACAGCCCGCACGCGCTCGATCTTGTTCATCGCCCCTCCTTTGGGCGCCGGCAGAGGTTGGGTTGCCTAGGGGCGCCTAATCTACCGAGAAAAACACCGCCCGCGAGATGACATAGACGAAATACAACCCCATCAGGTAGAACGCGCCCCAGCGCCCCAGTTTGCCCTTACGGAACCAGAGGATAGCCCACAGGATGGCGCCCGTCAAGGTCTCCCACACGAGGTCCCAAGCGATGAGCGGGCGCGGCACCCAGTAGGTGGAGAGGAGCGCACCGCCCCCGATGGCCACCAAGGGGTTCGTGATGTTGCTGCCCACGAGGGTGCCGAGGGAGATGCCGTGCTCTTTATTGCGCACGCCGGAGATGGCTGTGGTGAACTCGGGGAGCGCCGAGGCCACGCCGAGCGTTACGACGCCGATGAGCGACCCGCCGATGCCCGTGGTTTGCACCACGAACTCGGTAACGTGCAGGGCAATCTGCGCGCTCAAGACGGTGAGCGCCATCGCCACCACGGCGAGCACCCCCCACCAGATAGCCTCTCGGCCGGATTTGGGGACCTCTTTTTCCTCTTCCTGGGGCGCGGCCTCTTTGCGATAGTGTTTGCGCTCGTCCACGTACAAATAGTAAGTGTAGGCGATAAAGGTGCCAAAGAGGATAAAGCCATCCAGGCGCGAGTAGGTGCGATCCAACCCCAGGACGATGCACATCAGGGTCGTGCCGATCATCGGGAGCAAGCTCTTCCACAGGAAATAGCGGCGGAAGTAGAGCGTGCCCGCGAAAAAGACGACGAGGCCCATAATGAAGGTTTGCTGGACGACGTTCGAACCGATATTCGCCCCCAAGACCACGGCCGAACTGATTTGATAATCGAGCGTGCCGCGCAGGATGCCCACGGATGCGGTCAAATGCGAACTGATCTCCGGGATACTCGTCGCCAGCGAGACCACCGTCATCCCCATAAAGGTGGCCGAAAGGTTGAAGTAATCCGCCAGCCCTACCAAGCGCTTCACGGCCTGGTCAGAACTGAGCACCAAGATGGCGATGGCGACCAACCCCAGGATGATGTTAACCGTCAAATTTTGAGATTGCCAGAGGATTTCCATCGCGCCCACCGTACTCGCGCAAAAAAAGCCCTCACGTCCCCGTGAGGCCCCCGACCGAACCGCCGTAAAGTATAAGGCGAGCGCGCCTTTTGGTCAAAATAAAAAGGGGGAGCAAAGGCATAAAACCGGTTGACTTGCGCCCCAAGATTTGCTATACTAAACGTGCCGTTAGAAACCGTTCGATGCGCTGCGAATGCGGGCGCAGCGCCCCACAGCCTCCGGCAGGAGCCGGGAAAGGGGGTGCTTATCGAGGGTGCGTGAGCCTTTCTGAGCCTTTTGGCATGCTCTTGGAGCAAGCGTTCGGGGCACCAGGAGGCGGTTTTGGCCCTGTGCCCGGCGAGGCCATCCGGTTCCTCGCCGACCGAAGAGTTCGGCTCCTGGCGCCATCCCATTGCCGACAACACCTTTTTTCAGCAGGCAAGGAGTACAATTCATGGCAAGTGTAACGTACGACCATGTCGTCAAGCGGTTTGGCGATGTGATCGCCGTCAACGATCTCACCATCGAGATCGCGGACAAGGAGTTCCTCGTCTTCGTCGGCCCCTCGGGCTGCGGGAAGACGACCTCGCTCCGCCTCTTGGCGGGCCTGGAGGAACTCACGGAGGGCAATATCTATATCGGCGACCGCCTGGTCAACGATGTGGCCCCCAAAGATCGCAACATCGCAATGGTCTTCCAGAGTTACGCGCTCTACCCGCATATGAGCGTGTACGATAATATGGCCTTTGGCCTCAAACTCCGCAAAACGCCCAAGGCCGAGATTGACCGCCGCGTGCGCGAAGCGGCGGCTATGCTGGGCATCCAGGAACTCCTCGACCGCAAGCCCAAACAACTCTCCGGCGGCCAGCGCCAGCGCGTGGCCCTGGGGCGCGCCATCGTCCGCGAGCCGACCGTCTTCTTGATGGACGAGCCGCTCTCCAACTTGGATGCTAAACTGCGCGTGCAGACGCGCGCAGAACTCTCCAAGTTGCATCAGCGCCTGGAGACGACCTTCATCTACGTGACGCACGACCAGGTGGAGGCTATGACGATGGGCACGCGCATCGCCGTGATGCGCGATGGGATCCTCCAGCAGGCCGATACCCCGCAGACGCTCTACAACGCGCCGGCGAACGTCTTTGTGGCGGGCTTTATCGGCAGCCCGGCGATGAACTTCTTTGACGTTACGGTAACGGGCACGCCGGAGGAGATGTACCTGGATGGCGGTACCTTCAAAGTCAAGGTGCCCCCCAAGAAGGCCCAGCCCTTGGTGGAGTACCTCGGCAAGGAGGTCATCTTCGGCATCCGTCCTGAGGATATCCACGACCCCGAATACGCGCCTCCTGGCATCACCGCGGCACCCGTCAAGGCCAGGGTGGACGTGACGGAGTTGATGGGTAGCGAGGTCTATCTCTACCTCATCACGGGCACCAAGAGTTTCATCGCCCGCGTAGACCCGCGTACCTCGGCCCGCGTCGGCCAGACGGTGGAAGTCCTCTTCAATATGGACTATATGCACGCCTTCGACCGCGATACGGAGATGGCCATCCGCTAAGCGCTCCAAAGAGAAACAGGCCTTGGGGGAACCCCCAAGGCCTGTTTTCTTTGCCGCAAGGGCGCTCAATCGCGGCGCAAAGAAAAGAGCACCTCCACCAAGAGCACGATACAGCCAAGCACGACCCCACTGAACGGGGTGAGGATGTAGAGGAAGCGCAAGGCCATAAGTGTGCTCACCAGGGCCGCGGCGAGGAACCCCTGCCGCAAGGCCCGCCCCAAGTCGCCCGACCTCCCTAAGGAGGCGGCCAGGCGCGCATGCAGGGCGTAAGATAGGGGCGCCGTGGTGCAGAGCACAGCCATCCCCAAAATGGCGAGGAACAAGCCACGGTTAGGCATCGTGGGGGGCTTGAGGTTCATCAAGGCGATCAGCGCCGCCCAAAAGATAGCGCCCAGAAACGCGATAAAGACCATCAAGGCGCGGTTGCTCATCCTCTGGCTCCGAAAGATCGTATGGCGAGGCCTATCATACCACGTTCGGGGACCCTTTCAAGGTTTTGTGCCGCTTGACAAAATAGAACATATGTGCTAATATTATGATGAAAACCCTCATAACCCTTGCGGAGCGTGGGCTATGGACCTCTGGCAAAAACTTGATGTACTCGGGCAAGCCGCGCAGTACGATGCCTGCCAGGGCTGCGGCACGCAGATGCACCGCGTGCGCGATGACATTGGCCGCTGGATCTATCCCGCCGTGCGGCCCGATGGCAAGCGCGTGCGCCTGCTCAAGGTGCTGCAATCAAACGCCTGCCAGAACGACTGCGCCTATTGTGCCCACCGCAGCGGGCGAGATACCCGCCGCATCACCTTCCAGCCCGACGAACTAGCCCGCGCCTTCGCCGAACTCGCCCAGCGCGGCTATGCGGAGGGCCTTTTCCTCAGTTCAGGGATCTGCGGCCGGGTGGATCAGGCGACGGAACGTATGCTGGCCACCGTCGAACTCGTCCGCCGCCGCTACCAATTCCGCGGCTACATCCACCTCAAGATTTTGCCAGGGGCCGATGAGGCGAGCATCGCCGAATCCATCAAACTGGCCGACCGCGTCTCCGTCAACCTCGAGGCACCCAGCCCCGAACGCCTGAGCGCCTTGAGCCGCAACAAGGAGTTCGAACGGCAACTCCTCGGCACGTTAGAGGCAGCCAACCGCTTGCGGAACGAACTCGGCCGCCCCGTGAGTATGACGACGCAGTTCGTGGTGGGCGCGGCAGGCGAATCCGACCGGGAGATATTGGCCACGGCCACCCGGCTCTACCGTGGGCTGGCCCTGGCCCGCGCCTTTTACAGCGCGTTTCAACCCGTGCCCGAAACGCCGCTGGAGGATCACCCCGCCACGCCCTTGTGGCGAGAGCACCGCCTCTACCAGGCCGATTTTCTGCTCCGGCAATATGGCTTTGCGTTCGACGACCTCATCTTCGACGAGGAGGGCAACCTCCCCGCCCGGGCCGACCCCAAACTCCTCTGGGCATTGGCTCATCCGGAGCGCTTCCCCATCGAGGTGAACTCGGCCAGCCGCGAGGAACTCTTGCGCATCCCCGGCATCGGCCCACGGAGCGCAGGCCGCATCCTCAAGCGTCGCCGCGAAGGGAAACTCCGCGACCTCACGCACCTAGGGCTGCCCAAGGCCCTCGCCGAGCGCGCCGCCCCCTTTATCCTCCTAGGGGGCAAGCGCCCTGCCTTTCAGCCCACCCTGTGGGGCATAGCCTAGCCTTTCGGCCTCGACCCTAGACCGTGGCGATGAGGTCAATCTCGATGAGCCACTCTCTGTTGAGGAGCGAGGCCCCCACCGTGGCCCGCGCCGGCGGATTGGTGGGGAAATACTCCTTCCAAACCTTATTCCAACCCGCCAGGTCGCGTTCGGGGTGGGTGAGGTAGCAGGTCACCTTGACCACCTTATCCCACGAGGACCCCGCCGCCTTGAGCACCTCGCCGAGGTTCTCGAAGGCCTGCCGCGCTTGAGATTCGATATCCGGCCCGGGCACGCGGCCGTTTTTATCTATCCCTGCCGAGCCGGAGAGGAAAAGGAGATTCCCCACCTTGACCCCGGGCGAAAAGGGCAGGGCCGAAGGGTCCGTCCCCTCTGGGATGATGATCTCTTTCATCGTCTCCCCCTCATATCGTGATGTGTCTCGATTGTATTCACCCTGCCCCGCTAGGCAAGGCGAGAAGAACCTCAAAAAGGGGCCCCCTTCGCCCTTTTGACATCCTCTCGCTTTCGCCTATTATTCAAAATGTTGAATATCGTGCGGCCCGCCAAACCTTGAGGAGGCCTCCACGCCTATGAGACGTAGAAAACTGAGCAGGGCCTGCTGCCACCGCGAGCGTTCGCCTTGCCCAAGGGGCGCGCCGCTCAAAAACGTCTAAAATCACATTCCTAGGGAGCGAATCAATATGGCCAAGACGTGGTATCCTATCATTGATCGGGATCGGTGCATTGCCTGCGGCACGTGCATCGCCTTTTGCAAACATGGCGTGTACGAGGAGGATGGCAACGGCCAGCCCCTCGTGGTGGCGCCGGAGAACTGTGTCGAATTCTGCCGAGGCTGCGCCAAAATCTGCCCGGCCGAGGCGATTTCGTATTTCGGCGACGACGAAAACAACTAGGAGGTTACTATGGGAAAGAAAGGGCTTCTTCTCTGCGTGTGCCAGGGCACTTGCCCGTCGTTCCAAGCGATGAACATCTTTGAGGTGGCGAATGCCCTTCGCCGCGAAAAACTGGTGGATTACGTGGCCGTGCACCCACAGTTGTGCGCCCGCGATGGCGACAACTTTTTGACCGCGCTCCTCGCCAGCAATGAGACGGAGCACCTCTATGTGGCCGGGTGCGACCCAATGATGCAGGCCAAAATGTTCCGCGATGCCTTTGAGGCCGCGAAATTCGATGGGAGCAAGGCCTCGGGCGTGGATATCCGCAATATGACCACCGAACAGGCCATCGCAGCGGTGAAGGCGCTCATCACGGGCCAAGCCGCGAACTAGTTGCGCTGCCCGAGGGGGATGCTTGCGCATCCCCCTCATTTTTTCGAAATCGGTAGGTAAGATGGCATCAGAATCGCCCCTTTTGCAGGTTATAGATCTCCACGTGGCCCGCGAAGGCCAACCCATTTTGCGGGGCATCTATCTAACGGTCGAAGAGGGAAGCGTGCACGCCGTGCTGGGGTTGAATGGCTCGGGCAAATCAACCTTGGCCTATGCCCTCGTCGGCTCGGCGGGGTACCAGCCTCAACGCGGCCGAATCCTCTTTGCCGGGCAGGATATCACGCCTTTGCCGATGAGCGCCCGCGGCCAGTTGGGGCTGACCCTGGCTTGGCAGGAGCCAGCCCGTTTCGAAGGGTTGACGGTAAAGCGCTACCTCAGCCTGGGGATGCGCCAACCGGACCCGGAGCGCGTGCGTTCTGCCCTGGCGGCGGTAGCCCTGGACCCCGACACGTACTTGAGCCGCTATGTGGATGATTCCCTCTCCGGCGGCGAACGCAAACGGATCGAACTGGCCGCCGTATACGCGATGAAACCGCGCCTGGCCATCCTCGATGAGCCGGATTCGGGGATTGACCTGATGGCCCTAGAGGATATCGCGGCGCTCATCCGCCGTATGCAGCAAGAGGGCATCACCGTGCTCCTCATCAGCCATCGCGATCAGGTCGTTCAAATCGCCGATGCGGCTTCGCTCATCTGTGCGGGGCAGATCCTCGCCTCCGGCGCCCCCCACGAGGTATGCGAGCGGTATGCGCGCTGCTGCCGGGCCTGCGATCGCGCCGAAAAGGTCGAATCCGAGGTGGATTATGAGCGACTTTGAGGCCATCCTCCGGGCCTATGAGGCGGCGGGCGGCGACCCAGCCTTTCTCAAATCTCCCACGGTGGGCAGTTTGGTCATCAGCGGCAACCAAGTGCTCGGCTTGAACGCCGTGCCAGGCTTGAGCGTGGAGGCTAGCCCCCTGGCCGATGGCGTGCAGGTGGCCGTGCGCGTGGCCGAGGGCGCCAAAATCGCCTTCCCCGTCCACCTCTGCTTCGGCGTAGTGCCCGCCGAAGGGGTTCAGCGCATCGTGGTGGATTTTCAAATCGGCGCAGGCGCCGCCGTCGAATTCCTGGCACACTGCACCTTCCCCAACGCCCTGCGCGTCCAACATATTATGGAAGGGGAGGTGCACGTCGGCGCGGGCGCCACGATGCGTTACAGCGAGGTGCATTATCATGGCGAGGCCGGTGGCATCGAGGTGCTCCCTAAGGTGCGCACAGTTGTGGAGGAGCGAGGGCGCTATCGTTCGGCGTTCACTCAGACCCACGGCCGCGCCGGCCGCATCGAGTTTGACTATCAGGTGGATGTAGCCTCTCACGGTTTGGCCGAATTGACGGCCAAGGCGCTGGGATACGGCGAAGACCGCATCACCATCCGCGAGACGATTCGCCTCAACGGCGAGGGCGCCCGTGGGCTGGCTAAATCGCGCGTCGCCGTGCGAGATCGCGCCCAAAGCCACGTCTTTGCCACCACCGAGGGCCATGCCCCCCTGGCGCGAGGCCATGTGGATTGCGTCGAGATCGTGCGCGACCAGGCCTTGGCCTATGCGGCGCCCATCGTCGTGGTAACCGATGCGCGCGCGCAGATCACCCATGAGGCGGCCATCGGCACGGTGGGCAAGAAGGAACTCGAAACGCTGATGTCCCGTGGGGTAGAGGAGGAAGAAGCCGTGGATATCATCGTGCGAGGGATGCTCGGGGAATAGTCGCCCTCAGGGGGGAAGCCCCCCTCGCATCAAACGCGCCGCTCTATAAGCGCCCTCGGCGGAATTTCGGCCGAGGGCGTTTTTCGTTCCACTTGACATAGAACAAATGTTCTGCTACCCTAATGGTGGCAAAGGCGATCTGAGCGCGGGCTTCTGCCCGCGCACCCAAAGACATCAAAAGGCTCTGCCCACAGCCTGCGCGCAAGGGCCGCGCGCTCAGGTCGCCCCACCCAAAAGCGAAAGGAGGCCGGCTATGCTGCCCTTGCGCGTGGGGATGCTCTGGTTCGACGACCGCGCCGATTGCCCACTTGAGGCTAAAATCGAGCGCGCGGCGCGGCGCTACCGCGAAAAGTACGGCCGGGTACCGAACGTTTGCTACGTCCACCCAAGCGTCTTCAAACCGGAGGCCTCTACAGAGGCCTTGAAGGTCATCGCCCGCACGGATATCCTTCCCCACCACCTCTGGATTGGCGAGGCCTAGCCGGCCGCGCGCCCCTCTTCCCTTTGCAAGGTCTCGGTCAGGCTCTCGCGCAGAGGCTCGCCCAGGCCCGCTTCTCGAAGGAGCCTGGCCAAGGCAGGCGCCCCTTGGGCATAGGTTCCGCCTTGCCGCCGAATCAGGGCGATGAGATCCAAGTTGGCGAGCGCCCGTTCGATTTCCGCCGTCGTTGGGGTGCACCCCTGCGCGGCGAGGGCCTCGCGCACATCGGCCACCGTAAAGGCCGACCTCTCGGCCATAAG
The DNA here is from genome assembly GCA_019873625.1 of Chloroflexota bacterium. GTDB lineage: Bacteria > Chloroflexota > Anaerolineae > UBA1429 > UBA1429 > JAIOAW01. Next base: position 81,995 of record JAIOAW010000006.1, on the reverse strand, counting down.
GACGGAGATCAGCCGCTCGAGCGTGGAGGCGTTGCCCCATACGACCTCTAAAAAGAGGTCTGGATACGATGGGTCGTGGCGCACGGCCTCGATATCTTCGCGGCGGATCAGGCGGTCTCCCCGGGTATTGATCAGGCGGATGAGCATCTGGCAGACGGCTTGCACCAAGTTGGGGTGGCAAGCCGTCATCTCGATGACGGTCTGCACGAGGGCAGCGGTATCTTCGCAAGAAAGGCCCATCTCCCGCATCGGCTCGGTGACGATGCGTTGAACATCCCTTTCCGAAAGGTAACCCAACCGCAAGACGCGCCACGCGTTATACAGGGGCGAGGCAGGGTTATGAAGGGCGTTGTAAAGGTAGCGCTCGCCGGTAAAGACGAAGTGGCACAGCCCTTCTTGGTCGAGCGAGCGAAAGACGCGCCAGAGGCCCCCGTACTCCTCACGATCGGCGCGGGCGAGTTGATCGGCCTCATCGAGCAAGAAGACGATCGTCTCGCGCCCCAAGCCGGCCTGCTGGCGAAGCCTCACCAGCGCCTGGCGCATCGCTTCCGGCTTGGCCGCCCCCACAGAGACCGAGGTGGCCACCTGAAAGGCCTCAAAGAAGGTGGCCGTATCGGTTACGCCGTGGCAATCCACATAAAAGGCCGCTAGGCCCTCTGTGCGCTGGATGAGACGCTGGAGTTTGTTCAACACCGAAGTCTTGCCGATCTTGCGGCCGCCCACGAGGGCGTAACTCGCATCGTGGATGGTGCGTAGGATGACCTTCAACTCGTAATCTCGCCCAAAGAACATATTCTCGGGCACGGGGCCGGAAGTTACATAAGGCGAAACGACGGTCAGGTCAATCTGCTGAAGGATGATCTCGACGAGGCGCGCCACGGGTTCCGCCGCGAGGAATAGGCTGTACAGGTCATACACGGTGAGCACGATGAGGTCCTCCGCGCCCCCGCGCACGAGGCCCACCAGGGTGCGCTTCGCTTCATATTGGGCCTCTTCGTCGCTGACCACCACCAAGAGCGCAAAGAAAGAGAGTGCGTTGAGGTTGAGCATCAGCGTGCGCAGGTCGCTCAAATCGCGCGGGCCCGCCTCCCCGCCCACCCAAAAGACGATGGGGAAGCGTGCCGGCAGGCTCAGGCGGATGCTCGACGCCTCGGCCATATAACCTACCCACGCCCCATATTCCTGGCGAGCAAGCGGCTCAAACCCCAGCAATTGGCACAGTTGCTCGATCAAACGCGTCGCCAAAGGCGCCGCGCTGGAGGGGCTGTTGCGGCGTTCGACGAGGGCTTGCCAGTTCTGCGCGAACTGGTGGAGTGGCAGCCGCCGCGCGGGTTCGAGGCGCAGGGGGTCCTCGCGGAGGATAAGGGCCAGTTCGCGGTGCGCCTCCACAAAACGGTAGATGGCATGCTCGCGCGCCTGAAGGGGGATGCCCTGCAAGAGGTCAGGCGTTACCTCGTGGCGGCTCACGAGCATCTGGCGGATGGCAGCATCCCACCCCTCCCAATGCTCTTCTAGGATGGCCATCTCGCCTCGCAAGGCGGAGAGGTGGCGACGCCGCGCGAGCCAAAGCGTGCCCGCGGCCACGGCCACCAGGCCGAGGATATAACCGAGCCACAGGGGGCGCGGCCTTTGGATGACCCCGCGATAGACGCCCCCCACCTCCGTGCCCAGGTAAAGGGCGCCGCTTGGGTCATCGGCATCCACCACGGCCGTGCGGAGCCGCGCCTCTTGCCAATCCGCATGGCGGCCAAAGGCCCAGGTAAGGCCCTGATCCTCGCTGATGAAGACACCCTCCGGCGTCGTGACCAAAAGGATTTCCCGCCCGCGCTCTACAAAGGCGAGGAGCGCCCTCACCTCGACCCCGCGCGGGATGACCTCCTGGCCCTGCAGCCGCCAGCCGGCGCCTTCTTCCACAAAGCGGTGCAGGGTGCCCGGCTCGGTGAGGACGTACAAGTGCCGAGGGCGCGCGTTGCTCACCGCCAAGTGCGAGATGGTGCCATCCAGCGCGGCCTGCGAGAGGCGCTCCCAAGAGGCGCGCCCACCCTCGCCAAGGGCGAGGCGGTATAGAAAGGCCCCGCTCGCCGCGTAATAGCCCGCCGCCTTGCCCCCCAAATAGGCGATGGCCGAAAGGGGTGCTCCCGGCAAACCGGGTGAAACCGCCTGCCAAGAAGCACCACCATCGGGGCTGTGCCAAAGGCCGCCCTCGCTATCTCCCGCCAGGAGCGCGAGCGCCTCGCACCCCCCTGCCGGGGCGACGAGGAAATGCCGGAGCGTAGCGCCCTCCGGGAGGGGGATAGCCGAGAGGCGGTGCGTCGCCCCCCCTTGGAGGCGAAAGACGGCACCCCCTGGCGTGGCCGCAAACAGGCCCTGAGGGCAGGGCGCTGTGGCGAAAAAGGCGATGGGGCCATCATCCCCCTCGATGGGGATGGGCAGCCAAGTCTCCCCGCCGTTTTCGGTGCGGTAAAGGCCGATGGGGGTCGAGGCGACCAACCTCCCCCGCGAAGAGGGTTCATCCGCCAAGGCCAAGATGGCGCTCCCCACCAGACCGTGCCAGCGCGGCTGCCAGGTCGCGCCGCCATCCTCGCTCACCCACACGCCCTGCGCCGTGCCGGCATAGAGCCGGCGGGGGTCTTGGGGGTCCACCGCCAAGGCCGCGAGGCCCTCCCCCCGAGGCGCCCCAGAGGGCAAGGCCGTTTGGGCCTCGCAGAGGGCGCTCGCCGGGGTATGCCATAGGCCCTGAGCGCGCTGCGCCGCGAACAAGCCCTTCAGGCAGGGGGAACTCTCCAGAGGGAGCCACCGCGCCCCCGCATCCGGCGAGGTGAACACCCCCTCCTCCGTCACCGCATAGAGATGAGCGGGGTCGCTGGGCTCGCGAAGGAGGGCCAAAACGGGCCGGCTTGCCGGCAGGCCGAGGCTTGCGGCATACCAGCGGGCGCCGCCATCCCCCGTGACGTAGACGCCCTGATCGGTGGCCGCATAGGCCACCTGGGGGTTCTCCGGGTGGACGAGTACCCCCCTTACAGGCCCTTGCGGCAGGCCTTCGCGAGCCACTTCCCAAGAAGCGCCGCGATCGAGGCTGCGGTAAACCCCACTCTCCGCGCCGGCGTAGAGGATCTGCGGCGCGCCCGGCGCAATGGCCAGGCTGTAAATAGGCTCCCAGCCCAGTTTGCCCTCAGCCCTCGCCCAGGTGGCGCCGCCGTCACGGCTCTGCACCAGCCCCGCCGCACCGCCGGCGTAGAGGATACTCGTCTCCAAGGGATCCACAGCCACGACGTAGACGGAGCCGATGCCGCTGGCCCCGGCCAGGCGCACCCAGGCCTTGCCGCGGTCTATGCTCTGGTACACGCCGAGCGGCGTGCCGATGAGGATTCGTTCCGGCTGAGAGGGGCTAACCGCCAAAGCCGTAACCGGCCCGCCCTCGGGGCCGTTCGTCTGCCGCCAAACGATGGGGACCTCCGCCCGCGCCCCTTGGGCCAGGCCAGCCCACCATAAGGCACACAAGCAAAGCGCAACCCAACGGATGAACCGCGCCGCGCGCCCCGCCCACGGGCGGGCCAAGCCGATCGTCGCGCCCATTGGCCTCAAGAGGCCCCTCTTCATCGCGCCCTACGCCCACTCGATGCGAAGATGCCCTTGCCCCAGCAAGGAGGTAATCTGTTGCTCCAATTGCGGCGAGTATTGCGTGGCCATCTCGGGGAAGGCCATCTCGACGCTCCCCAGGCGGCTCTTGAGACAGAACTCGAAGGGCACGTTCCCCTTGTGCTCGCGGAGGATCTCCAAGGTGCGTTCGGCGAGTTCGGCCACCTTGGCCTCGTCGTGATCCAAGGGGATTTCCACGAGGAGCCGTTTGGCCTCGCGGCCGGCCGAGGGCCGCTTGCCGTTTTGCGGGGGGCGATACGGCATAATGGCCTCGGCCACCAGTTTGGGCTGGTCATCGCGCACGTCCACCTTGGCGCGGATGTGCTTGATGCCCCCATCGGCGAGCAACTCACGGCAAGTCTCATAGACGCGGGGGAAGATCACCACCTCCAGCGCGCCGGTGAGGTCCTCCACCTGGGCAAAGGCCATCAATTCGCCCTTTTTCGTGGTGATGACGCGTAGGCCACTTACCATACCGGCCACCTCCACCTCTTCGTTGGCGATCGTCGCGTCAATCTCCCCGAGGGGGCGCAAGCGCTCGTCGGCATATTGGGAGAGGACGGCTAGCGGATGCGACGAGAGGTAGGTGCCCAGGAGTTCCTTTTCATCCGCCTGGCACTGCCTGGGTGAAAGGGGCGGCACGTCTTGCGGGAGCGCGAACCGCACGCCCGCATAAGGCCCCAACGAGGGCGCGAGTTCGAACAGAGTGCGCTGGCCCACATCCTTGGCGCGGTGCACCTCCGTGCTGATGGCGATGAGTTGGTCAAGCGAGGCCAAGATGGCGTTTCGCTCGCCCATCTCATCGAACACGCCGGCCCGAACCAGGCACTCGAGGACCCGCTTGTTGATTTGGCGAAGGTCCACGCGCCGGGCAAAATCGTCGAGATCGGCAAAGGGTTGGTCGCCCCGCGCCTCGACGATGGCGCGCGCCGGGCCATCGCCCACGTTCTTGATGGCGCTCAGCCCGAAGCGGATGGCCAACCCCTTCGCACCCCGTAGGTCATTTCGTTCAGCCGGGGTGCGAAAGGAGAGGGGTTCGATCTCGAAATCCGCCCCCGAGTAGTTGATGTGCGGTGGCCGCACCTCGATGCCCAACCGCCGGCATTCGCCGATGAAAAAGGCCACCTTCTCCAAGTTGCCGCGCTCCACCGAGAGGAGCGCCGCCATAAACTCGACGGGATAGTGGCACTTGAGATAAGCCGTCTGCAAGGTGATGACGGCGTAGGCCGCCCCGTGGGATTTGTTAAACCCGTAATCCGCAAAGGCCTCGATATCCGCAAAGATGGCCTCGGCCACCTCCTGGGGGATGCCGTTGGCCGCTGCGCCTTGGATGAACTTGGCGCGCTGTTGGTCGAGCGCCTTGCGCTTCTTTTTGCCCATCGCGCGGCGCATCAGGTCGGCCTCGGCGGGCGTGAAGCCGGCCAGTTGCATCGCGATTTGGATCACCTGCTCTTGATAGACGATGATGCCATAGGTCTCGGCGAGGATCGGTTCCAACTTGGGGTGGGCATACGTAATCGGCTCGCGGCCGAACTTGCGGTCAATGTAACTGGGGATGTAGGCCATCGGCCCAGGGCGGTATAGCCCCAAAATGGCCACGATATCCGTGAATTCGGTGGGTTGCATATCCCGCAGGACGCGCCGCATCCCCGCGCTTTCCACCTGGAAGACGCCCGTCACCTCGCCGGATGAAAGGAGGGCATAGGTCTCGGGGTCATCCATAGGGATATCTTCTGGCCTCAGGGTGCGCCCTGTCGTGCGCTCCACCCAGCGGAGCGCGCGGTCAATCACCGTCAGGGTCGAAAGGCCTAAGACGTCCAGTTTCAGGAGGCCGATGGCCTCGATATCCTCCATACAGAACTGCGAGATGATCCCCTCGCCGCGGGGGGCGCGTTGGAGGGGCGTGTATTCGATGAGCGGCCTATCCGAGATGATGACGCCCGCCGCATGGGTGGAGAGGTGCTTAGACACCCCCTCGACGCTGAGCGAACAGTCAATGAGTTTTTTCACCCAGGGCTGCGTTTCATAGGCCTGTTTGAGTTCCGCCACTTCGTTGAGGCCATCTTCGATGCGCTTTTTGGGGCCGCCGGGGATGAGTTTGGCGATGTAATCTACATCCTGCAAAGGGATGCCCAAGGCCCGCCCCACATCGCGGATGGCCCCCCGCGCCGCCATCGTGCCGAAGGTGGCGATCTGCGCCGTACGATCCTCGCCGTAGCGGCGGGTGAGGTAATCGATCACCTCTTGGCGACGATCTTCGGGGTAATCGAGGTCAATATCGGGCATCGTAACGCGGCCAGGGTTGAGAAAGCGCTCAAAGATAAGCCCCAACCCCAGCGGCTCGATATCCGTAATGCCCAGGGCATAGGCCACCAGGCTGCTTGCGCCCGAGCCACGGCCAGGGCCGACGAGCATCTTGGCCTCGTGCTTGGCCCAGCGCACCAGGTCTTCGGTGATGAGGAAATAGTCGTCGAACCCCATATCGTGGATGACGGCCAGTTCGTGATCCAACCGGGCCTGGATTTCGGGCGTGATGCGCTCGTAGCGGCGCTTGAGGCCCTCTTCGCACAACATACGCAGGTAACTCTGGGCGTCATAGGGCGGTGGCACAGGGAATTTGGGCAGGCGGTAGCCCTGAAAACTCAGGTCCACCTCGCACATCTCGGCGATGCGCAGGGTATTCGTCAAGGCCTCGGGGCATTCGGCCATCGAGAGAGCCATCTCCTCGGGCGAGGCAAAGTGATAGTCATCGCTCCCCATACGCATACGCGAGGGATCGGAGATGGTCGTGTTCGTTTGCATCGCCAAGAGCAACTCTTGCGCGGCGGCCTGTTCGCGGCGCACATAGTGGACGTCATTCGTGGCCACGCATTTGAGGCCGAAGGCGCGCGCCATCTCCAAGAGATGGCGATTCACCTGGTCCAATTCGGGCAGGCCCTCGTGGCGCTGCAATTCGAGATAAAACCTCTCGGCGCCGAACACGTCTTTGAACCACGCCACCGCGCGGCGCGCCTCTTCCAGGCGCCCTTCGGCGATGAGCGAGGGGATCTCGCCTGAGAGGCAAGCGCTCAGGGCGATGAGGCCCTCGGCGCGCTGGGCCAGGAGATCCTTATCAATCCGCGGGCGATAGTAAAAGCCCTCGAGGTTCCCTTGGGTTACCAGCCACAGGAGGTTTTTGTACCCCGTCATATTCTGGGCAAGGAGGATCAGGTGATAGGCCTTGCTATCCAGCCGAGGGTCGCGATCGTGCCGGGAACGGGGGGCCTGATAGACCTCGCAGCCGAAGATGGGTTTGAGGCCGGCGTTCGCCGCCGCCCGCGCGAATTTGATGGTGCCGTACATCTGGCCGTGGTCGGTGAGCGCCAGGGCCGGCATCCCATATTCCACGGCCCGCTGGCAGAGGTCGGGCAACTTGGCCAGCCCGTCCAACAGGGAATATTCGCTGTGCACATGCAGATGGACGAATTCGCTCACGCCGCCGAACTCCTATCGCCGTATGCAATCTCCGCCTACGCTTCGTCTTCCCCATGGGGGAAGCCCAGGCGTTTCAAATCCGCGCGCAGCCGCTCGCCCTCGCCGCGCCAATATTCGCGCTGGTGGGCGAGGTACTGCGCCAGCCGCGCGCCCAAGGAAGGGGCCTCCTCCTCCACCGCGAGTTCCCCTTGAAAGAGAGACGGGGCCGTCTCCTCGGGGAGGATCACGCGGAGCGCCCTGGGCACCACGCTGATGGCCACCGGCGTATAGCCGGCGGGGTCGCCATCCAGATGCACGGGGAGGGGCCTCTCGCCGCGCACCTCGATGGTGCGCGCCCGATGCCACTCGACGCGCGGGTTCTGATGGTGCCTGCCCAAGAGGAGCGTGACAAAATGGCGGAACAGGTCAAGCGTGCTCCCGCCTCGAAAGATGTACACCTCGAGCAGGCCGTCATCCAATTGGGCCAGCGGCGCCAGCGGCCAAGAAGGGCCGTACAGCCGCGCGTTGCTAACCACGATCATCAAGACACGCTCGCGCACGGCCTTGCCATCCACTGCCACCGTAGCGCGGATGCCGCGCATACTCAGACTTTGGGCCAGGGCCACCACCACATAGGTAATGTTCCCCAAACTGCGGCGAATCTCGCGGTGCGGCTCGACGGTGCGCGCCACGGCGGCGTCGAACCCGATGCCGCACCATAGCACAAAGTACCGTTCGCCGGCCTTGCCCACATCCACCAGGCGCTGTTGGCCGCTCACCAAGATGCGCGCCGCATCGAGAAGGGCCGTGCGGTAGGTGGGCGACCAAACGGGCAGCCGCACCATATGCGCCCATACGTTCCCCGTGCCCACGGGCAGCACGCCGAGCAGACATTCGGTGCCCACCAACCCCGTGGCTACCTCGCCCAAGGTCCCATCGCCGCCCGCGGCGATGACGATATCGCAGCCGCTGGCCGCGGCCTCTCGGGCATAGGTGATGGCGTCTCCCCGGCCCAAGGTGCGCCGCATACGCACCTCCCAGCCCTGCCCTTCTAAGAAGGCGATGGCTTGCTGGAGGTCCTGTTCGGCATCGCGCAGGCCCGCCACTGGGTTGTAGATCAACTGGGCTTTCATCCCTTTCAATATAGCGCGCTTGGGGGGATGTGTCCAGTGCGCGAGGGCGTTGGGCGCCTTTTTTTGAACGCGCAGGGAACCCCGCTCCCCCAACGGGTTGCCAGCCAGCCCCTTCGTGCGCTATGATGGGGGCGTTTGCGTTCAACCCTTTCTAGGAGAATCACGATGACGACATCATGGATTGAAGAACCCCCTCGGCGCACGCCGGTCATCGCCCAGGTGGACGTCCTCGTCGCCGGCGGCGGCCCTGCGGGCATCGCAGCGGCGCTTGCGGCAGCGCGCGAGGGCGCCCGCACCCTGCTTGTGGAGCGCTACGGCTACCTCGGCGGGATGATCACGGGCGCCCGCGTCGTGGCCATCCTCGGCGTGGGCGACGGGAACCGCCCCATCGCCAAGGGGATTACGGAGGAAATCCGCCAGCGGCTCGCCAAACTGGGGGGCGTCCACGGCGTCGTAGATACCGAAGATGAAGAGACCGCCGAGTTTCGCCGCTCGGGCGACTACCGCGTGGATGCCGAACTGTTCAAATGGCAGGCCGCCGAAATGCTCCTCGAGGCGGGGGTCCGCCTGCGGCTCCATACCTTGGCCTGCGACCCCATCCTTCGCGAGGGGCGGGTCATCGGTGTCACCGTGGAGAGCAAGAGCGGCCGCGAGGCGATTCTGGCGGCGGTTACGGTGGATGCCTCCGCCGATGCCGACCTGGCCGCGCGGGCCGGGGTGCCTTATGATAACGAGCCGCACGAGGTGACCCTGGGGATGACGGTCAGCGGCGTAGATACTGCGCGGGTCGAGGCCTTTCGCCGCGAGCAGCCCGCCGCCTATGACGCCCTCATCGCCGAGGCCAAGCGCCTGAACGGCGGCGTTTTGCCCGGCGCGTCGCGCCGCCTGCCGGGCTTGGATATCGCAAACGCCGAGGCGTTGACCCGCGCCGAGATCATCTTCCGCCGAGAGGCCTTTGCGGCGCTCCTCTATCTGCGCGAGCATCTGCCCGGCTGGGAGGCCGCGCGCATTGTGGAGACGTACCCGCAATTGGGCGTGCGCCAAGGGCGGCGCATCCACGGCGAATATCGCCTCACCGATGAGGACCTGCGCGCCAGCCGCCACTTTGAAGATGGCATCGCCCGGCTAGGCGTTTACTTTCCCGATTGGGGGCCGACCTATCGCCTCCGCGGCCTGAACTATGACATCCCCTATCGCTGTATGGTGCCCAAAGGGGTAGATGGCCTCCTCGTGGCCGGGCGCTCCGTCTCCAGCGACTACCGGGCCTGCAATACCCTGCGCCTCATCGTGCCCTGTTTCTGCACAGGCCAAGCGGCCGGGGTGGCCGCCGCGTTAGCCGTTGAACTGGGCTGCGCTCCCCGCGCCGTGCCCAGCGGCCTCCTGCGGCAAGCCCTGCAAAGGCAGGGGGTCTATTTGGGCTGAGCCAAGCGGGGCCAGCCCCCGCCCCGAAGCGCTCGGGGGTGAAAGGGGCCGGCCCCTGGCAAGGCTCCACAGGCAGGAGGCCTTGCCCCTGGCCCCCTTATTTGACGCTCTGGCGCTTCTCCCTAGAGTATGGGGGTGTTTGCACCCTGAGGAGAGGAACGATCCCGTGAGCCAGACTGCCCTTTTGGAGCGAGAGGCGCGCCCCCAATACTTCTTGCGCAACGCCTGCGCCTTTTGCGCGGATGTATGCCTTTTTTATATCGCGGTAACCTTTATCAGCTCGACCACGGTGATGCCCGCCTTCATCGGGTCTTTGACGCGCTCGGAGGTCATCGTCGGCCTGGCGAGCGGCCTTATCAGCGCGGCCTGGCTGCTCCCCCAACTCATCGTAGCGAGCCTCGTGGCGCGCCTGCCGCGCAAAAAGCCGGCCATCCTACGCGCCGTCTGGCTGACGCGCCCCATCATCCTCGTCTTGGCTTGGGTGGTATGGCGTTACACCACGGTGGCCCCTACGGCGACTTTGGCTTTTACCCTTTTTAGCATCGTATTCTTTTTTATGGGGGATGCGATGGCCAGCATCCCTTGGTTCGATGTCATCGCGCGCGCCCTGCCGCACCGGCGGCGCGGCACCGTGGTCGGCATCGGCCAGGTGTTGGGGAGCCTTGGGGGTGTGGCCGTGGGCCTCTTTGTGCGCTATGCCCTGGGCGAAACCAGCCCTTGGACCTACCCGGCCAACTTTGCCATCCTCTTTCTCATCGGGGGCATTACCTTTCTCTTGGGCGGGGCCGCGCTCTTTTTCGTCTATGAGCCACCTTCGCAGGCCACGCAGGATGCCCCACCCCTCCGGCAGGTATTCGCCTCTTTGCCGCGCATCCTCAAAGAGGATCGCCCTTTCCGCCGCTTGGTGCTCGTCAAGGTCATCGTGGGGTATGTGGGGGGCGCTGGCGCCTTTTACGTGCTCCACGCCACGCGCAACCTGGGGTTCAGCGTGCGCGACGCGGGCCTCTTTATCTCCGCCCAGGTCATCGGCTCGATGACGGCGGGATTCTTGTTGGGGCTGGTGCAAGCCAAGTGGGGGCCGCTCGTGCACATCCGTTTGATCATCGCCTTGGCCGGCCTGCCGCCGGCCTTGGCCCTCTTGGCCACCCTCCTTGCGCCGGCCGTGCCGGGGGCGTTGCAGTATATCTTCCCAGCCATCTATTTCTTTTTGGGCATCTATATGAGCGGCCTCAGTTGGCCTTTTTTCAATTGGATTATGGAATACGCCGGCGAGGCGCGCCGCCCACTATACATCGGCCTGATGAATACCCTGACCGCCGTCGTGATGGTCGCCCCTGCTTTGGCGGGGTGGGTGGCGCGGTCGGTCTCTTATATCGCCGTGTTCGCGGGGGCGCTGGGCATCGCCATCTTGTCATTCCTCCTCTCGCTCACGCTGGTGAGTACGCGCCGCCCGCCGCGCGAGAGCGCCCCCACCCCTTAGCCCAAGGCCACGTCGAGGATCATCATCACGGCGAACCCTAGCATCGCCCCCGCCGTGGCGAGGTGCCCGTTCCCCGCCGATTGCGCTTCCGGCACCAACTCCTCGATGACCACGAAGATCATCGCGCCCGCGGCAAAGGCCAGGGCATAGGGCAAAAGGCCACGCACCGCAAGGACGGCCCAGGCCCCCAACACACCCCCCATAGGTTCTACAAAACCCGAAAGTTGGCCGAACCAAAAGGCCTTGAACTGCGAAAGGCCCTCGCGCCGCAAGGGCATAGCCACCGCCGTGCCCTCCGGAAAGTTTTGCAGGCCAATGCCGAAGGCAAGGGCCAGGGCGCCCCCCAACGTCGCCCCTTCGATGCCCGCCGCAGCCGCGCCAAAGGCCACGCCCACCGCCAACCCCTCCGGGATGTTATGCAGGGTTACGGCGAGCACGAGGAGCACGCTCCGCCGCCAAGAGGTGCTCAAACCTTCTGGTGCACCTCCGGCCAACGAGGGGTGCAGGTGCGGCAAGAGAAAATCGATGAGGCGCAGCACCGCGCCCCCCAACAAAAACCCTACCCCCGCCGGCACCCAAGACCCGTGAGACATCTCGATGGCCGGCGCCAAGAGCGACCAAAAACTCGCCGCAATCATCACCCCCGAGGCCGCACCGAGCATACCATCCAGCAGGCGCCGGTTGACGCGCGAGGTGAAAAAGACGGGCATAGCCCCCAGCGCCGTAACGAACCAGGTAAAAAGCGTGGCCAGCAGGGCCTGCAAAACGGGTGGGAACTGTTCAAGCCATCCGGTCATCTCCCCCTCCCAAACGCGCCCTTTTGACGCGGATTGTATTGGCGCCGGGCGATGCGTCAACCCGCCTCTTGGGGTAGACACACTGGCCCGGCGGGATTATACTTTTTGTATACAGATTGGCCTTTCCGGTACCTTTGGGTGTTCGCCCGCTGAGCAAAAGGAGGGGATGGCATTATGGGCCTGTCCCGCCAACGTGGGGTAATGCGGTGCATTGTGGGCCTCCTTTTGGGCCTAACGATCGTATCGGGCGGGGCCATCTGGGGGGCCGGGCTGCACAAGGCCCGCGCCCAGGGACCGCAGGCAGCCTGCCGCGTGAACGCCTGCGCCGCCAACTGCCTCGACTATCAGTACGTCCTGGGGATGCAGAACCTCGACACATATATCCGTTGGTACAATACGGCCGTCGAATTGACCGGCTGCAACGACCCGGATTGGTGGCAGAACTTTACCTTCCTTCTCTCCATCGCCTCCGAAATCGTGGGGGCGCCGGGGGGGTACACCCTCGACTGCCGCAGTATGGTGCTGGGGCAGTATAGTGTGTGCGTCAACCAGTGCGAGAGCAACCCCTGCCGCTACGCCCCTAACGTGCGGACGACGATCACCGACTGCTCGCAGGGGAACCTGAGCGTGAGAGTAGATAACTCGCGCACCGGATTGCTCCCCGATTACGAACCGGATGCCTACAGCCGCGAGTTCAAAACCTACGTGTGGCTCCAAAGGGAGGATGGCCAGCGCCTCTTGGTGCACAAAGAAGATGTGCCCACTCTCAGTTACCCGAACTGGGTCATCTCCTACGGGTACAATCAATGCCTGCAAGAGAACCTGGGCCACGCGTGCGAGTTGCTCGCCCTCTTTGACCAGCCCTCAGACCAGACGGTTGACATCTCTTGGGGGAATGGCCTCTACGATATGACTTCCCTCATCTCCTCGAGCAGTGGGATGGATGGCCAGGCCAGCCAGGGCTGGGTGCTCCTCAACAGCGATGGGGATAGCGTCACCTTCTCTCAGGGGACGGTCTCCGGCTGGATGTGGGTGCGCGAGCGCACCAAGAGCGGGTGGTTTGCCGATTGGAGCGACTGGAGCGATACGGTAACCCATTGGGACGCTTATAGCGGCGACTATACCATCCGCAACAGCGAATCGAACCTACCGATTTACTGGAACAGGGTGGATCGAGACACCTATGTCTTTGTAACAGAGGGGCCAAGCCAGTGCTTCCTAGAGGGCACGTACACCCTCACCGCCGAGGCGCCCATCGCACACGATAAGGATACGGCGGATAACTCGGCCACCTGCTCGCTCGACCTCTTCAACCCTCCGCCGCCACCGCCCCCGCCCGGCCAGCAGCCCACGGCCACGCCAGCGGGATATCGAGATATCGGCCCTGGCACGACCTCGAGCGCCCTTCAAGAGGGCATAGGGGGCGAGACCTTCCGCCTACAGGTGCCTGCGGGGTTAGTGGCCCTGCGCCTCACGTTGACGAATATCTCCCCCGGCGCGGATTTCGACCTCTTGGTCCAAAAAGATTGCCCCCCTCAGCAGTGCGGCGAATTGGCCTACTCGGAGCGGGGCAGCAACCTGGACGAGGAAATTTACCTCTCCTCGCCTCAGGCGGGCACCTATTACATTTGGGTGAAGCGCTACACGGGGAGCGGGAATTATACCCTGGGTGTGGAGTTCCTCCGCACCACGCCCACGCCGGCTATCACGCCCACCCCTCGCCCCACGTGGACTCCGACTCCCACGCCCATCCCGTGGACGGGCGAGACCGAATCTGAGCCGAACGATTCGCTCTCTACGGCGGATTTGTGGCCGGCTACGACGGAGATGCGCGGGCAAATCGCCACCCAAGGAGATAAGGACTTTTTCCGGTGGCAGGCGCCCGAGTCGGGCATCTACACGGTGGCCTTGACGAACGTGCCGGCGAATATCGAGGCGGATCTCATCCTCTTTAACGCCAACGGCTACATCATCGCCTCATATTACACGGCCAGGGCAGGCGAACCCGTCTCGTTGACGATTGACGCGAACGCCGGTGAGGTCTTTACGGCGCGCGTATGCGCGAGCAGAGCGTCGCAAACATCCTCGGCGTACTATCATCTCTCCCTCTCGTGGGTGCCGGACCCCGGCGAGCCGAACGACACCAAGGCCCAGGCGAACTATTGGGATTGGCAGGCCGGCCCGGCCTACGGCTACTTCTGGGAACGCGTGACGGGCGATGTGGATTACTATACCGTAACCATCCCCACGAGCCTGGGGAGCGTGCTCTTCACGGCCACATTGGATGAGGTGCCCTCGAACGTCGAGCCGAATGTGATCATCTTGGATGTGGGGGGCTATGTGGTGGTCGCGGACTATTCCGCGGGGTCTGGGCAGAGCGTCTCGCTCACCATAGACGCGAACGCGGGCCAGATGTTCTACATCGGCGTAAGCCCCTCCAGCCGTTCTCAGACGTCGCTCCAGCCCTATCGGCTGACCATCCAAACCGTGCCCGACCCCAATGAGCCGAACGATTCGCGGGCCGAGGCCACCCCGTGGGATTGGCAAGCCGGGCCGATGCATGGCTACTTCTGGGAACGCGTGACGGGCGAGGCGGATTACTACAAAATCCTTGTGCCTACACCTCTCGCCCCGACCCTTCTGACGATTTCTCTAACCGATGTGGCGCCCAATGTCGAACCGAACTTGGTCGTTTACGACCAAGGTGGCTACACCGTGGCCTCTGATTACTCTGCCTCTGCCGGCCAGAGTGTGACGCTGAACGTGCCGGCCCAAGGCGGCAAGGTGTTTTACATCCGCGTAAGCCCCTCCAGCCGTTCTCAAACCTCGATGCAGCCCTACACGTTGAGCGTGCAGGCCGGGCCGCCGCTCACGGCCACGCCCTCGCGCACGCCCACGCTCACGCGCACGCCGACTTTGACGCGCACGCCGACGCGGACGTACACCCCTACGCTCACGCGTACGCCGACTTTGACGCGCACACCGACACCCACCCGTACGCCCACCGCGACGCGCACGCCCACGCCGGAGCGTACGCCGGGTAAATAAAGAAAGGAGGATGACGAGCGATATGCCCTTGCGCACTTTGGCCGGCTCCTGGCCCGTGATGGTGACACCCTTTACCGAGCGCCTCGCGCTCGACTTGGGCGCATACCGCGAGATGATTGCCTGGTATCTCGAACACGGCGTGGGGGGCCTGTACGCCAACTGCCTTTCCAGCGAGATGTACGCCCTCGATGACGACGAGCGCGTCACCTTGGTGCGAGAGGCCGCCGACGTGGCAAAGGGGCGCGTTCCCATCGTGGCCACCGGGAACCTGGGGGAAGACCAAGCGGCGCATCTCCGCCTCTGCCGGCGCATCGCCGAGGCCGGCGCCGACGTGGTGATGCTCGTGGTGCCGCCCTTCCTGGAGGATGACGCCGCTCTCGAACGCTACTATCTCACCCTAGCCGAGGCCCTGCCCGATGTGCCCTTGGGCCTGTACGAGTGCCCTGTGCCTCGGCCGTACCACCTCGGCGTGGATTTGGTGCGCAAACTGGCCCGCACGGGGCGCTTTGTGGCTTATAAAGAGACGAGTTGCGACATCCACAAAATCGCCGCCCTGTTGGAGGCGGTGCGCGGCACACCCCTCGCGCTCCTGCAGGCCAACGTCTCCTACCTCCTGGAGGCGACGCGCCTGGGCGCACCGGGCACGATGAGCGTGGCCTCCATCATCGTGCCCGAGTTGGTGGCGGAGGTCATCCGCCTGGGCCAGAGCAAGGCACCGGAGGACGCTGCGCGCGCCGAGGCGCTCCAGGCGCGGCTGTGCGCCATCCACCTCGCCCAACGGCAGGTGCACCCCCAAGGGAGCAAGTACCTCCTTGCCAAGCGGGGCGTGCCCATGGCGGCCTATGGGCGCGAGGGGCCTTCGCCCCTCACGCCGGAGGTCTGCCGCGCGCTCGACTATGCTGCGCGCGAGTGGTTCACCGAAGGGGGCGCCTTGCGCTGACCCCGCCTCATAGGGGCACCGATCGGGCGCTGGCCTTAGGGCCAGCGCCCTTTCAACTCCCCGTGGAGTGATAGTGGCGCACGCCGAAACGCCAAGCCTGGAGCGTGGCCGCGAAAAAGAGCGGCCCTGCGAGGGGCGCAAGGGCCTGAAAGAGGTGCGGGGTGCCCAAAGGATCATCGCGGCCCAAAATGGCGAGGATGGGAAAGTAGGTTACGCTCGCCAAGGGCACGAGGTAGGTGAAAAAGCGCCGGAACCAATCGCGGTAGATGGTCAAGGGGAATTGCGCCGTCTCCACGCCGCCGTAGGTCGTCGTATTGATGATCTCGATGGATTCCACCGTCCAAAAACAGAGGGTAGCCTGGAGCACAAAGAGGCCCGCGAAGACAAAGGCGCCCCCTACGATGGCGCCTAGGGCGATGGCGATGCGGTCAACCGTCCAAGGGAGGCCCAGGGCCGCCGCGCCCCAGGCGAGCACCACCAGCCCCTGGAAGAAGCGCCCGATGCGCATCAACTGGAGTTCGCGCCCGGCCATTTGCAGGGCGATGCTCCGTGGGCGCAGGAGCAGGCGGTCGAAATCGCCGCTGCGGATGAGGCCGTCAAACGTATCGAACCCACGGGCAGCGGCCTCGGCCAGGGCAAACGAGACGTTCACGAGGCCGTAGAACAGGCTCACCTCCGGGAGAGACCACCCTTTGAGGTCCCCAAACCGGGCAAAGAGCGCCCAAATCCCCAAGAACTCGATGCCCGTGGAGAGAAAATGCCCCACGGCGAGCATAATGAACGAGGCGCGATACTGCATCTGCGCGCGGATGGAGAGGGCGATATAGCGCCCATAAAGGCGCGCCCCATCGCCGATATCGGCCAAGAGCGCGGCGACCCTTCGAAGGCCCCTCTGCCCCAACCCCCGGCGCATCGCGCTCACCCCCCTTGCACCGTGAGGCGGCGCAGGCCACGCCCGAGGATCCAGCGCCCCAACAGGATGAGGGCCACCGTCCAAACGATTTGATGGCCGATGGCCCCCAGGGCCTCCTCCGGTGGGATGTGCCCCGAGTAGATGCGAAAGGGCGTATCCATCAGCCCGCCAAAGGGCAAGAAAGCCAAGGCGCGCTGCGCCCACGCTGGGTAAAAGGGGAGCGGCACGACCGAGCCGGAGAAAACATAGGCCAAGAGGTTCAAAAGGCGGCTAATCCCCTCGCCGGAGACGGTCCATAGGAGGCTGATGGTCATCAACGTGGCCAGGGCGCACCCCAAGGCACTGGCGCAGGCGAGCGAAAGGAGAAAGGCCCCTGCCGAGGCCCAAGAGGGCGGCGCCTTTAGCCCCAAAAAGAGCCAAGCGAGAAGATAGAGCGGCGCCGCGCGCAGGGCCAGGGCCGCCGTGCGCCCAGCCCCACTGCGAAAGAACCAGAACCAATACAAGTCGGTGGGGCGCGCCAACTCATAGGCCACCGCACCCGTGCGGATCATCTGTTGGATTTCCCCCTCCAACCGCATCGGCAAGATGAGGAGGAGCGCCTGCGTGAGCCACAAATAGTCCACCGTCTGCTGGTAGGTGATGGGCTGGGGCGCCGCCGAAGAGCGAAAAAAGGCTTCAAAGATCATCAGGCGGATGATCCCCCAGAACAACTGGGTCCCCAACCCCGCCAGGGCCGCCGCGCGGTATTGCAGGCCCATCTGCAAACGCGCCTTAAAGAGGGCCACATAGGCGCTCATAGGGCGGTTCCCTCCTCATAATAAATCTGAGCGACGATCTCCTCGATGGGCGGGTTTTCCACATAGAGGTCGCGGATCTCATAGCGCGCCGTGATGCGGGCGATGAGATCCGCCGCCGAGATGCGCTCCGGATCAAACCGCAGGGTGAGGTGGTGGCCGTTGCGGCGGATCACCTGGGCATCGGGGTCCTCCACCCAGGTCTCTTCGTGGGCGAGGACGATGACCAATTGCCGATCTCGGCTTACTTGGGCGCGGAGGGCCTCGAGCGCCCCATCAAACAGGATGCGCCCCCGGTTGATAAGCAGGATGCGCCGGCAAAGGGCCTCGATGTCGTCCATATCGTGCGTGGTGAGGATGACGCTCACCCCTTGGCGGTTGAGGCGCTTGATGTAATCGCGCACGGCGAGTTTCGAGGCCGCGTCCAGCCCGATGGTCGGCTCATCCAAAAAGAGGAGTTTGGGGCGGTGCAAAAAGGCGGCGGCCAGGTCGCAGCGCATCCGTTGGCCCAGGCTGAGTTGGCGCACGGGCGTATCCAAAAGCGGTTCGAGGCGCATCATCGCCACGAGTTCATCGCGCGTCCTCAGGTATTCGCGCGGGGGGATGCGGTAAATCTCCCGCAGGAGATCGAAGGATTCGATGACCGGCAGGTCCCACCAGAGTTGGGTGCGCTGGCCAAACACCACGCCGATTTCGGCCACATGGGCGGTGCGCGCCTTCCAGGGGATGCGCCCCATCACCACGCAACGGCCGCTATCTGGGATGAGGATGCCCGAGAGGATCTTGACCGTGGTGGATTTGCCCGCCCCATTGGGGCCGATGTAGCCGACGAGTTCGCCCACCTCCATCGTGAAGGAAATGCCGTCTAGGGCGCGCACGGTGCGGCTGCGCCGCTGAAGGAGGCCTTTCAGCGCGCCCCACGTGCCCGCCTGGCGCTCGGCCACGCGGAAGGTCTTGACCAGGTTTTCGACCTCGATTTGGGGCATCCTTCTCCTTCGGCAAAGGCCGGAGTGGCAACCCATTATAGGCCAAACGGCGCCGGGCCAAAAGCCCTTGGCGCCTCATAGGGTTTTGCCACGTGGCGGCTCGGGGGCGCGCGAGACCCCCGAGATTTACGCTTGACAAACATCAAGGCCTTATAGTATTGTATCGGCGATCAGGTCGAGCACCATCTTGAACGAGGAGGTTACGATGGCCGCGTTCGAATCCAAGGAGCAGTTGTACGAGGTATTGGGGAAGATGGTGGCCACGCTGGAGGCGGATGAGGCCTTCAAGAAGCGCATCGCCAGTGCCAACGCTTCGATGGGCATCATCGTGCCCGAGTTGGGCGCCGAATACACGCTCTATTTTGAAAAAGGCTCCCTCAGAGGCGCCGAGGGCGGGGCCGATAAGGCCACCATCGCCATCACGCTGAGCGGCGATACGCTCGACAAACTCTTTAGCGGCAAACTGGATGGCGAATCTGCCTATATGTACGGCTACCTCAAACTGCGGGGCGACGAGTGGACCGCCCAGACGATGGCCGGCTACCTGTGGAATATCCGCACGGCCTACCAGCAAGCCAAAGGCGGGAATTAGCCTTTTTGGCGATTTGGGCGCCTTTGCATAAAATGCCGCGCCAGCCTGGCAACATCCGGAATTTTGGGTAAAGCGAATGCCCTTTCAACCCCGACCCTGGCCGCTCGATCGCGCCCCGCTAAGGGGCTTGGGGGCTTTTGAGGGACTCTGAGAGTCCCTCTTTTTTTGTGCCGCGCAAGCGCGCCTGCCCTTCGGGAGCCACCGCCCTTTAGGGCGAAGAGATGTGGGGTTCCAAATACATTCTTTCCAAAGGAGGCCCTGTGTCTGCCCAAACGAATACGCAGCCAATCGGTTACCTGCCGCAGGATCGCCCGCCCCTGCCAGCGCTCGTCGCCCTGGGCTTTCAGCACGTCCTCACGATGTTCCCGGCGACCGTCTTGGTGGCCATCCTCACGGGGTTCGACGTGGGGGTGACCCTTTTTGCCAGCGGCCTAGCCACCATCGTGGCCTTGCTCGGCTCGGGGATGCGCATCCCCCTCTATTACGGCTCGAGTTTCAGTTACATCGCCGCCGTGGCCGCTGTGGTCGGGGCCGAGTGGGGCGGTGTGCGCGTGGCCCAAGGGGGCATCGTGGCTACGGCGCTCGTCTCCATTCTAGCGGGCTTGCTCATCCGCTGGACGGGCAAGAACTCGCTCGATCGCGTGCTCCCGCCCATCGTCACCGGCTCGGTGGCCATCGTCATCGGCATTTCCCTCGCCAAGGCCGCGCTCGATATGGCCAGCGCCCACTGGGGCATCGCCTTCTTTACGCTCCTGGCCACGGTGCTCTTTTCCGTGTATTTGCGGGGGAGGGGGTTCGTCTCGATGATCCCTGTCCTTTTGGGGGCGCTCGCTGGGTATCTCCTCTCGTGGGCCTTGGGCCTGGTGGACTTTACCCCGGTGATGGAGGCCAAATGGCTGCGCGTCCCCGCCTTCAGTTTGCCCGTTTTCAAGTGGGGGGCCATCGTCGCCATCGCGCCCATCGCCATCGCCACCATTCCGGAATCCACCGCGCACCTCTATCAGATCAGCCTTTATGTGGATGAACTCGCCGAAGAGATGAAGCGCAAGCCCTTGCAGATCAAAAACCTCATCGGCCTCAACCTCATCTTGGATGGCATCGGAGACGCTATCAACGGCTTTTTAGGCGGGTGCGCCGGCACGAACTATGGCGAAAATAACTCGCTGATGGCCATCACGCGGAACTATTCCTGCCCCGTGCTCATCGCAGCGGGCGTCATTGCCATCCTGCTCGGCTTCATCGGCAAGTTGGCCGCCATCGTCGAGACGCTCCCCGTCCCCGTTACCGGGGGGCTAGCCATCTTTCTCTTTGGCGTCATCGGCCTGCAAGGCGTGGCGCTCATCCAATCCGAAAAGGTCAACCTGTTTGACCCGCGCCAACTCGCTGTGGGCGCGGTGATCTTGGTCATCGGCATCGGCGGCTCGGCCTTTGAAGGGGGCAACCTGCCCATCAACATCCCCTTCCTCAAGGCGGCCTTCCCTTCGGGGCTGCCGGCCATCGCCACCTCGGCCGTCGTGGGCATCCTCTTGAACGCCATTTTCGAGTTCTTGCCGCCCAAAAAGGCCAAGGCCGAAAAGGTGTAAGGCGTCTAGGCGCGGCATGAGGGTTCCCCACGCCGCGCCTTTTGACAAACGCGCCCCGCAAAGGATAATCCGATTATCCTAACCCTTGCGGGAGGTGGAACCGCCTATGCCTGAGGATGGCATCTTCCCCGTGGGCAAACTGCCGATGGAGGTCCTCCAAAGCCTTTTGGAGCACTGCCGCAGGGCCGATCCGCGCCTTATCGCCGGGCCGGCTGTGGGCGAAGATGTGGCCGTGATTGATATGGGCGACCGCTACATCGTCGTCAAAACGGACCCCATCACCTTTGCCAGCGACCAAATCGGCTGGTATGCCGTGCACGTCAACGCGAACGATATCGCCACGAGCGGCGCCCGCCCCCTGTGGATGCTGAACACCGTCCTTTTGCCAGAGGGCAAGACGAACCTCGATGTGGTGCACACCATTTTTCGCCAACTGCGCGAGGCTTGCGACGAACTGGGCATCCTCCTCGTGGGAGGGCATACGGAGGTTACTTGGGGGCTGGATCGGCCCATCGTGGTGGGGGTGATGATCGGCGAGGTGCCCCGCGAAAGGCTGCTCACCACGGCGGGCGCCCGCGTCGGAGACCGCATCCTCCTCGTCAAGGGCATCCCCATCGAGGGCACGGCCCTCATCGCGCGCGAAAAGGCCGAGGCCTTGCGCCGCCGGGGCTATACGGAGGCCTTTCTCCGCAAGGCGCAGGGGTATCTCTATGACCCCGGCATCAGCGTGGTGCAAGCGGCGCGGTTGGCCGCCGATATGCCGGGCGTGCACGCGATGCATGACCCAACGGAAGGCGGCTTGGCCACGGGCCTGCACGAGATGGCCTCCGCCGCGAACGTGGGGGTTCGCCTGAACGCCGACGTCGTGCCCATCTTGGAAGAGGGCGCACGCCTATGCGCCGAATTCGGCCTCGACCCCCTCGGCGTCATCGCCTCGGGCGCGCTGCTCATCGCCGTGGAGGCCGAGCGGGCTGCCGACCTCATCGCGCGCTATCGGCAAGAGAACATCCCCTGCGTCGAGATCGGCGAACTCTTGCCGGACCCCAACCAGCGCGTGATGGTGCGCGGGGCTAAAGAGCAGGCCCTGCCCCGCTTCGATGTGGACGAGATCACGCGGGTGTTTTAGCCCCGTTGACTTTATCTCCGATGGAACGGCCGTTGTGCGCCGCGCCCACCAGGCGGCGCACGAGGGCCTGTTCTTCCTCAAGCGTCTGCACTTGGCCATCTAGCACGGCATCGCGCACGCGTTCGAGGATTTCCCCGTAAATCGGCCCCGGCGGCACGCCCAGCGCCCTGAGATAGTGCCCGTCAATGCGCGGTGAGACGGTGGAAAGGGTGCGCTCATAGAGGTCGAGCCGCTCGCGGACGAGTTCAGAATCCGTCAACACGGTGATGACGAACCGCGCCTCGCGCGAGAATTGACTGAGCAGGCGGTAGATGGTGCTTCGGAGCATCACCGTAGATTGCAGTTGGCTGAGCATCTCGCGCAGGCGTCGCACCTCTTGGAGGAAGCGGCTGTCTCGCCCCGAAAAGCGCAGGCGGTTGGCGAGTTCCTCCAACTCTTTGGGGGTAAGGGTGCTGGTGAGGATCGCCAGATAGCAGAGCCTCATCGCGGCGGCCTGGCGTTCGGCGAGGTCTGCCGCATCCACACCAGGCCCCTCGGGTTGGGGCCAAGCCGAAAAGCGCTCGCGCAGCCGCACAAAGAGTTGCGCCACCTCCCGGCCAAAGCGCAAGGCCGGGTGAAGATGCTGGAGCACCCCAAGGCGGTATAGGCGATCGAGGGCCTTCTCTGGCTCATCCTCGGCGAGGATGAGGTACAACTCGTGCCGCAGCCGTTCGCCGCTCACATCGTCGAGCAAGTCCAGCGCCTCGCCGATTAGTTCCTCGGTGCGCGCCTCGATGGTAAAGCCCAGGCGCTGTTCGAAGCGCACCGCCCGCAAGATGCGCGTGGGGTCCTCGACGAAACTCAGGTTGTGCAGAACCTGGATGCGCTTCTCGCGAATATCCCGTTCTCCGCCGTAATAATCGAGCAATTCGCCATAGCGGCCACGATCCAGGCAGATGGCCAACGTGTTGATGGTGAAATCGCGCCGGTAGAGGTCTTGCTTGATGGAACTGCGTTCCACCTGCGGGAGGACGCTGGGCCGCTCGTAGAACTCGGTACGCGCCGTAACAAAATCGAGCGAGGGGGGCACGCCCGTGGCGCGGTCGCCATCGAGGATGACCTTGGCCGTGCCGAAGCGGGCATGGCTGCGCACCCGCGCCCCCAAGCGGCGGCCCAGTTCCTCCGCCATACGGATGGCGTCGCCCTCCACTACCAGGTCCAGGTCAAGCGTCGGCGAGCCAAGGAGCAAGTCTCGCACGAACCCACCGACGATATAGAGCGAATAACCCATATCATTGGCTACATCGCGCGCGGTGAGAAGCAGGTCCCGCAGGGCCGGCGGGAGGACTTCCTCCATCATCCGGCGAATTTCCGGCCGGCGAGAAGGGTAAAGCGGCGCCGACCACAGTTTGATGAGGTCGGTGCGCGTTACCAACCCCACAAAGCGCCCATCCTCCACCACGGGCACCTGGCCCAGGCCAGATTCCAGCATCACCCGCTGGACCTCATCCACCGGAGCCGTCGGGCTGACGTATACCGGCCCCGTGTAAAGGATGCTGCGGATGGGCGTCTCACCGCGACGGTGGTGCAAGGCGCGGTCCACATCGCTCCGCGTGAGGACGCCCACCAGGCGGTCGCCCTCCACCACCGGGAAGCCCTCATGCCCGTAGCGGCGCATCAGTTGCGCCGCCTCGCGGATAGACATATCCACCGGCAGGGTGTGGACGTTGGTGGACATAATCTCGCGCACGAGCACCGGCGGCACCACGTGCCTTTCTAGCGCGCGCAAGAGGTCGGCGCTCAGGGTCTCGATGGAGGCCCCTTCGCAATGCGCGGCGGCGGCCTTGCTGTGCCCCCCGCCGCCGAACTCCCGCAAGATCGCGGCCACATCAATGGCGTCCGTCTCGCTGCGGGCGATGATCTGCACGCTCTCCCCATGTTGGGCCAGCATAAAACACGCCTCCGGCTCATAGATATCCATAATTTGGTGGATGAGCGAGGAGAGTTCGTCCACATACTGGTCAAGCACCACGGCCGAGAGGCAGATGTTCCGCCCGCGGATGGTGTGCAGGGTGCTTTGGTTGAGGAGTTGCGTCAAAACCTGGCGCTGCTCACTGGAAAGGGGGTGGTGCAGATATTCGCCCACCAAACGCAGGTCGGCGCCCTTTTCCAAGAGCCACGCCGCCGCCTGGGCATCTCGCGCGGTGGTCGTCAGGTACGAAAGGGACCCCGTATCTTCATAAATGCCCATCAAGAGGAGGCTGGCCCCCACGGAATTCAGCGCGATCCCTTGGGCGCGGATCTTTTCGGTGAGCAGGGTAGTGGTGGCGCCCACGGCGTCTCCCTCGAAGGTGATGTTTTCGCCCAGGGGCACCTCAAGAGGGTGATGATCAATGATATGGATCCTCGTGTGGGCGTCCATCCCTCGCAGGGGGGCGATGGTCTGCGTATCCACCAAGATGACCTCGCTGATGCGCCGGTGCGGTAGGTGGCGGCGCTCCACAAAGGGCAGGGCCTCTCGATACAGCGCCACGAAATCCCGCAGGTTACGGTTGATCTTTTGCGGGAGGAGCGCAATGAAATCTGGGTAAAGGAGCGAGGCCGCATAAATGGAGGCCAACGCATCCATATCGGCCCGCTCGTGGCTGGTGATGATCTTCATCCTGGCACCTATCTTTGGCCGGAGCGTTCCCTTGAGCCGATTATACCGCCCCATAACGGATTGACAAGAACCCCGCCGGCCGCCTATAATCTGCGCACGTTGCGCCTTGAGGGGGCTGGATGTTCGCAAACCGGCGCAAGGTTTGGTGGGCACGGTTCATCGCTTTGGCGGGAGTCTTTCTCGCGCTCCTGGGCACCTTTGGCTACCTCCTTTACCGTGGGGTGGGGCGAGGCCCCAGCCCTGCGCCCACGCCCGCCCGCACCATCCCCAATACCGATGTGGACCCCTTTGGCGCTAACTTTTTCCTGGCGCGCGAGGTAGAACCCTGGAAACTCGAGCGCACCCTGCAAATGGCCGCGAGTGCGGGCATCCGCTGGGTGAAACAGCAGTTCTCTTGGGAAGAGATCGAACCCCTGCGCAAAGGGGAATACCTTGACCCCGTCACCAAGGCTGATACCTGGGCCAAGTATGACCGTATCGTCGAGGCCTGCGAGCGCTACGGCTTGGAGATCGTCGCTCGGCTGGATCGCCCCCCCGATTGGACCCGCCAGGATAACACCTACAAACAGCGCCCCCCCGACAATTTTGAGGATTACGGCGATTTCGTCTACACCTTCGTCAGCCGGTATAAGGGGCGCATCCACTACATCCAAATCTGGAACGAGCCGAACATCTTCCCTGAGTGGGGGAACCAGCCCGTCAACCCCGAGGCGTACGTCGAACTCTTGAAGATCGCCTATCGCCGCGCCAAAGAGGCGGACCCCAACGTGTACGTGCTCAGCGCGCCCTTGGCCATTACCCTCGGCCAGCCCCACCCAGAACCCGGGCAATGGATCGCGATGAGCGACTTGACCTTTCTGGAGAGGATGTACCAGGCCGGCGCACGCGAGTATTTTGACATCCTTTCGGCCAACGCCTTTGGGATGGATCGCCCCCCGCAAGACCCGCCCGACCCGAACGTGCTCAACTTTCAGCGGGTGCTCCTGCAGCGGCAGATTATGGAGCGCTATGGAGATGCCAACAAGGCCGTCTGGTTCAACGAGTATGGCTGGAACGCCGCGCCGGAGGATATGCCCGCCGACCGCCTCATCTGGAAGCGCGTCAGCGAAAAGGAGCAGGCCGAGTATACGATTCAAGGCATCGAATACGCGCGCCGCGCATGGCCCTGGGCCGGTGTGTTTATGATTTGGTACTTTCGGCAGGTGGGCAACATCCCGCCCGATAGCGCCGAATACTATTTTCGCATGGTGGATGAGGATTTCACGCCGCGCCAACTCTACTTTGCCGTGCAAGACGTGGCCGCCCGGCAGGATATGGCCGGCCCGGGGCTGTATCAAGAGACGAACCCCGCCGTCAAGCCGTACGGCCGCTGGCGACCCGTCCGCGATGAGGGCGCCCTAGGCGGGGCCTACTATCTCTCCGAAACGCCGGGCGAAAGCCTCACCTTCACCTTCAATGGGGCAGGGGTCAACCTCATCGCCCAACGCTGGCCCGGCGGGGGGCGGTTGAACGTCTCTTTGGATGGCCACACCGTGCCGGGCCTGCCCACCGATGAACAGGGCCTGAGTTATGTAGACCTCTACCGCCCGATGATCGAGCGGCGCGCGTCCATCCCGCTTGTGCAGGGCGTCAGCCCAGGGGAACATATCCTTCGCCTCACCGTAGCCAACGACCACAATCCGGCCTCCACCGGAACGGCCTGTCTGGTAGATGCCTTTGAGGTGCTCGCCCAAGGACGTGCCTCGTTCCCGATCCCCGCCCTCATTGGGAACGCGATCGGCTTGGCCGGCACGGGCTGGCTCCTCTACCGCACGTGGCGGCGCCTGCGCGGCCCCGCCCGGTGAGGCGCCCCGCCGGCCAGGCCCCAATCGGTCACACCTTATCCAAGAGGTCGCTGAGTTCGTCCCAGGCCTTATCGAGGGGGATAAAGGGGCGCTCTTCGAAATCTTTGGAGATTCTCTCCAGGTAACTCTTGATGTGCAGTTCGGGGTGGCGCTGTTCTAATTCATCCACCTTGCGTTGCCAAGCCTCGGTCAGGTCGCGGCTGCGCTCCTCGAGATCGCTCAAATCCAGGTCCAACTTGAACATATAGTCAATGCGCCGCATCAGGTCGAGCCAGGCCTTCCAATCCTCTTCCACGCGCATCGCCTGCACCGTCAGGCCAAGTTGCGTGAACTCGTAGGCCGGCGCGAAGGCATACATTGCGATGAACTCGATTTGCCGCCTTTCGGCGTGGTAGGCGAGATAGGTGGTGATGGTCGTGCCCCCTTCGTAATCGGAAAAGCGCACCGCGTAATTGTTCAACTCCGCACGCAGCCGGGGTAGGCTGTACACGCACGAAATCTCGCGATCTTTCTCGAAGGGCATAGCCCCATACACGCCCCCTACGGCGACCACGCGCTTGATGTTCAGCGCTTGAACGAGATCGAGCAGCGCCCCTGCATAGCGTTCTTCGTTTTGGTTCGGCTCCTCGCCAATAAAGATGAACAGCCCCTTGCCTTTGATGGGCACGTAATACAGGTCGTTGCGGTGTGAAGACATAGCCTGGCAATAGCCATCTTTCAGGCGCACGTGGGGCCGCATCAAGTGGTGCGCCCCCGGAATTTGAAATAGATAAAACCCGTCGGGCTTGATCTCGCCGATGCGGCGCGCACCCAGGTGTTCGATGAGGTATCGCGGCAGGCCGGAGGATACCTCGCCCGCGTCGGCCCATTGTTGCCAGCCCGCGATCATATAGTTTTCCGGGTGCACGGGCCATTCCCATATTCTGACCAGTTCGTCCATAGGAACCCTCCTCAAGAGTAAGCACGCCTTGGGGCGCCGAGGGATTCTTCCTTTTTATTGTGCCCCCGAATGGGGGGCTGGTCAAACGGGTGGGATAGAACGCCCTCACCCTTTGTTTGCAGCGCGGTTATTCTGGGGTATGCTATAAGATGCCCCCAGAAAGGACGGATGATGTCCACGCCGCTTGAATCCTTCTTGCCGCCCATCCGAGATTGGTTCCGCGCCACGTACGGCGAGCCGACGCCTCCGCAGGCCTTGGGCTGGCCGGCCATCCAACGCGGCGAAAATACCCTCATCTTTTCGCCCACCGGTTCGGGCAAGACCTTGGCCGCCTTCCTCTGGGGCATTCAACGCCTTTTCGAGGGCCTCTTGCACGATCCGTCGCTGCGAGGGGTGTGCCTCTTGTACATTTCGCCCCTCAAGGCCCTGAATAACGATATCGCCCGCAACTTGCGGGAACCGCTGGCGGGCATCCGCTACACGGCCAAGCGAGAGGGGATAGATTTGCCGCCCCTGCATATCGCCGTGCGCACGGGCGATACGCCTCCCTCCGAACGCCAGCGGATGGCCAAACAGCCGCCCCATATCCTCATCACCACGCCCGAATCGCTGTACCTCATCCTCACCAGCCCCCAAGCGCGGGAGATCCTGCGCGCCGTGCAGACGGTCATCGTGGATGAAATCCATACGCTCTCTGGCACCAAACGCGGGGTGCACCTGGCCCTGAGCCTAGAGCGGCTCGTCCACCTCACGGGGCGGGAGTTCCAGCGCATTGGCCTTTCGGCCACCCAGCGCCCGTTGGAGGAGGTGGGGCGCTTCCTGGTGGGGCAAACGTGGGAGGTAGATGAGCAAGGCAGCGAGCGCCTCGTCTCTCGGCCGGTAACGATTATCAACGCCGGCGCGCAAAAAAAGATGGACCTGCGCGTGGTGACCGTGGTGCCCGATTTGCGGCAGGTCATCGGGGGCAGCATTTGGCCAAGCCTCATCCCCCATGTGCTGGAAGAAGTGCGCCGGCACCGCACCACGCTCATCTTTACGAATGGGCGCCGTGGTGCCGAACGGGCCGCCGATCGCCTTAACGAGCAGTATGCCATGGAGGAAAGCGAAGAGGTGCCCCCCGGCTCGCCCGCTGCCCTCTTGGCAGATGGCGCCCCCAAGGGCGAGGGGATGTTCGGCACAGGGCGCGTCGGGGGGCCGTTCCGCGCACACCACGGCAGCGTATCGCGCGAGGTGCGGCTGGACCTGGAGCGGCGGCTCAAGGCCGGGGCGCTGCCTGCGCTAGTGGCCACGAGTTCGCTCGAGTTGGGCATTGATATCGGCTCGGTGGATATCGTCCTGCAATTGCAATCGCCTCGGAGCATCGCGCGCGGCCTGCAGCGCGTGGGGCGATCGGGCCACCTGGTGGGGCAAACGAGTGTGGGGCGCATCTATGCCACCCACCGGGAAGACCTGTTGGATGCCGCCGCCGTGGCCCACGGTATGCTCCACGGCGATATCGAACCGACCTACACCCCCAAGAACTGCCTAGACGTCTTGGCCCAACAGATCGTGGCCATGGTGGCCTGCGAACCTTGGAGCGTCGAGGCGCTCCATCGCCTGGTGCGCCAGGCCTACGGTTACCAAGACCTCTCCCGCCCCGCCCTGGAGGCTGTGCTCAAGATGCTCAGCGGCGGCTACCCTACGGAGGCCTTCCGCGAATTGCGCCCCCGCCTGGTGTGGGATCGGGTGCATCATATGCTCCTCCCCCTGCCGGGCAGCCGCCTCTTGGCCATCCGCAATGGGGGCACCATCGCCGACCGGGGCGAGTTTCGCGTCTACCTACCCGATCGCAAGACCTCCATCGGCACCCTGGACGAAGAGTTTGTGTTCGAAACGCAAAAAGGCGACGTCTTTGCCCTCGGCTCGAACACCTGGCGCGTCATAGATATAGACGAGGATAAACTCATCGTAACCGATGCGGCCGGTAGCCTGCCCCGTATGCCCTTTTGGCACGGCGAACTCCCCAAGCGAGATTACCATATGGGCCTGAGGTTGGGGCGCTTCCGCCGCGCTCTGGCCGAGCGTGTAAGGGACCTCCCCATCCCCGAAACGCCCATCGGCGAATGGCCTCCCGAAACCCAACCCGTGCTCCAATGGCTGATGCAGGAATACGCCCTCGACGAGAACTCGGCGCGCAACGCGGCCCATTACGTGCGCCAGCAATTCGATGTGGTGGGGGCGATCTCTTCTGACCGCACCATCGTCGTCGAGACCTTTACCGATGCCCTAGGCGACCAGCGTATGGTCATCCATTCCTGCTTCGGCGGGCGCGTCAATAGCGCCTGGGCGCTGGCCCTGGCCCACGCGATGCGCGAGGAAAGGGGCCTGCAAGTGGAGGTGCAGGTCAACGACGATGGCCTCCTCTTCCGCTTTCTGGATGCCGAGCGCGAACTGCCGCTTGACCTCGTGCGCTCCCTCGGGCCAGAGGAGGCGCGGGAGCGCATCCTGGCCGAACTGCCCAACTCGGCGCTGTTTGGTGCCCAGTTCCGTATGAACGCGGCCCGTGCCCTCCTCCTGCCGGGCCTCAGCGGCGCCAAACGGCGAACGCCCTTCTGGCTCCAACGGCTCCGAGCCAAAGAACTTTTGGCCTCTGTGCGGGGATATGAGGATTTCCCCATCCTCGTCGAGACCTACCGGGATTGCCTGCGCGACGTGTTGGACCTGGAGCACCTTTTGGAGGTGCTGGGGCAAATCCGCAACGGGGAGATTCGCATCGTCGAGGCGGAAACGCTCGTTCCCTCGCCCGTAGCGGCGGGGCTGCTCTTTGAGTTTATGGCCGTGCACCTCTACGATACGGATGCGCCCCACCTCGAGCGCCAGATGCAGGCCCTTTCCATCAACCGCGAACTCTTGGCCCAACTCCTCGAGGAGGGCGCCCTGCCCGATCTCCTGCGGCCGGAGGCCATCGCCCAGGTGGAGCAGGAACTTCAGCACCTGGCCGAGGGTTACCGAGCGCGCAGCGCAGAAGAGTTGCTCACCCTCTTGCACGAATTGGGCGATCTCAGCATCGAGGAGGTGCGCGAGCGCGCGGGCGGCGAGGCCGAGGCCTGGCTGTTGCGGCTCGCCGCCGAGGGGCTGGCCCTGCGGATGACCATCCCTACGAGCCAAGGGCCGCGCATAGCGTGGATCGCCGCCGAAGATTACTGGCGCTACCGCGACGCGCTCCTGTGCGAGGGCGAATTGCCCTTCCCGCCGCCCCCGGATCTCGTCCCCCGGCACACGCCCGAGGCCGCCCGTGAGGTGCTCTTGCGCGTCCTTTTGCGCTCGCACGGGCCGCTCACCAAGGAACAAATCCTCGCACGGTATGCTTTCCCGGAGGATTGGCTCGACCAAACCTTGAACGAGATGGTCGAGACGGGGCGAGTCGCCACGGGGCGGCTCAGCCCAGGCGCCGCACAAACCGAGTGGTGCGACCGCCGTGTGCTCGAGCGCATCCACCGGCGCACCCTCAACCTCCTGCGCCAAGAGGTGAAGCCCGTCCCTTGGGCGGCCTATGCGGAGTTCACCTTGCGCTGGCAGCACGCCCACCCGGCCCACCGCCTGGCCGGCGAGGCCGGCCTTTTGCGCGCCCTCCAGCAACTGCGCGGCTATGCCGCGCCCGCCATCGTGTGGGAACGCGACCTCTTGGCTTTGCGCGTGAGCGACTACCGCCCCGCGATGCTCGACACGCTCTCGACGCAAGGGGATTTGGTTTGGGTCGCCTCTGGGGGGGATGCGCGCCGCACGGCGCTCAGATTTCTCTTCCGTGGGGAGGGGGCCTGGCTGCTTCCCCCCGAAATCGCCGAAGAAGAGGCCTCGCTCAGCGAGGCGGCGCGCGCCGTGTGGGCCTTCTTGCGCCAGGAAGGGGCTTGCTACGCCTCGGATATTCAGCGCGCCTTGGGCCTCAGTGCGGCGACCTTGGACGGCGCGCTCGTCGAACTCCTCCTTGCGGCTTTGGTGACGAACGACCACTTTGGCGCGCTGCGCCAGGCCCTTGATTACGCGCCGGCCGATGCCGAGCGCCCCGCTTTGAGCGCCCTCGATGCCGATTTGCGCCGCTGGCGCGCCCAATATGCCCCTCTCGCGGGGGTGCGCCCCTCCGCTTCTCGGCGGCGTGAGGCCCGCCAGCGCATCGAGCCGCGCCTCGCGCCGCCCACGCGCTGGCCGGGGCGCTGGTCGCTGGTGCATAGGGTGGGCATTTGGGGCCGCGGCGTTGCGGAAGAAGAACGGGCCGAACTCCAGGCTCGGCAACTCCTCTTGCGCTATGGCGTGGTGGCGCGCGACCTCTTGGAGCGCGAAACGGGGTTGGCAGATTGGCCTTCCCTCTACCGCCAACTCGCTTTGATGGAGATGCGCGGCCAAGTACGCAGGGGTTATTTCGTCCAAGGGTTGGCGGGCCTGCAATTCGCCCTGCCGGAAGCGGTGGAAGAACTGCGCACCTGCGCGCGAGAGGTTGCCGAAGAGGAGACCCTCACCCTCCTCAACGCCTGCGACCCGGCATTTGTCTACGGGCGCGGCGCGGAAGAGGACCTCTCCTCAGCCGGCGCTAGCGGTGGATCGGGCTTTCACCTCAGCCGTTTGCCCTCCAATTACGTCGTCCTCTGGCAGGGGAGGCCCATCCTTTCCTACGAGCATGG
Organism: Chloroflexota bacterium; assembly: GCA_019873625.1. Classification (GTDB taxonomy): domain Bacteria; phylum Chloroflexota; class Anaerolineae; order UBA1429; family UBA1429; genus JAIOAW01. Next base: position 50,009 of record JAIOAW010000006.1, on the reverse strand, counting down.
CTCCGCGCGGTGGACGGGCCGCTCCTCCGATGCGAACCGCCTGCTGGAGGCCGTGCGTCTCTGCCGCGACCACCTCACCCGAGAGGGGGGCCTTTGCGCCCAACCTCGGCGCGTTTGGGTGCGCACCTGGAACGGCGCTTCGCCCTTGGAAGGGGAGGCGCGGTGGCTCTTGGAACGGCTGGGGTTCCGCCGCGAGCCGCCGGCTATGGTGTGGGATGGGCTGTGAAGCGCTCCACCCTCACCCTAACCCTCTCCCACGTTAGGTGGGAGAGGGGAAAATATGGAGCGCGGGCCTCTGGCCCGCACGCGAGGCGGGAGCCTCGCGCTCCGGTTCCCTCTCCCGCGTTGGGGCGGGAGAGGGCTAGGGCGAGGGCGGAAAAGGGAACGCGGGCTTCTGGCCCGCGCGCGGGGCTCCCGCCTCGCGCGCCCTATCTGGAGCACGACCCGTTGACAGAGCCAAACGGAAAGATATACTAAACCCTACCATGGAACGCGCACAGCGAATAGACTTGCATACCCATTCGATTCTGAGCGACGGATCGCTCTTGCCCTCCGAGTTATTGCGCCGGGCGAGCGTCTTGGGGCACGGGGCCGTGGCCATCACCGACCATGTCGACGCCTCGAATATGGCGGAGATCATCCGCGCCTTGCGCCGCGTGGCCGAGGACCAGGCGGAGGATTTCGGCCTGCACCTCCTCGTGGGGGTGGAACTCACCCATGTGGCCCCGATGAGCATTGACCGCCTCGCGCGCCGCGCCAAGGCAATCGGCGCGGAAATCGTCGTCGTCCACGGGGAGACGATCGTAGAGCCGGTGGCGCCGGGCACGAATCGGGCGGCCGTTTCCTCGCTGGCGGTAGACGTGCTGGCCCATCCGGGGTTCCTCACCCTCGAAGAGGCGCGCCTGGCCGCCGAGCGCGGCTGCCTTATCGAGATCACGGCCCGGCAAGGGCATTCGCTCACCAACGGCTACGTGGCCCGCCTCTGCCGCGAGGCCGGCGCGCCGATGGTGCTCGATACCGATGCGCACGACCCCTCCGACCTCATCACCCTGGAGTTCGCCCAACGCGTCGCTGCCGGCGCGGGCCTGACGGAGGAGGAGGTGCTCGCCGCGACGGTAACGAACCCGCACGCCTTGGTGGAGCGCATCCTTGCCAGAAGGCGCCCCTTACGGTGGGTGTGAGCGCCGTCTTAACCTGATGGAGGAGGCCTAAGGGATATGGCATTCCCTGCGATTCCCTCGCGCGTGGTATGCCCACGCTGCAAACAACCCTTTATCGTGCAACTGCGCACTATCATAGATGTAGGCCAAGAGCCGGAACTCAAAGAGCGCTTCCTCGCGGGGGAGGTCAACCGCGCTCAGTGCCCGCACTGCGGGAGCAACGGCCTTTTGAGCACCCCCCTCTTGTATCATGACCCGGCTAAAGAGTTGCTCATCGCTTTCGTGCCGCCTGAGATGGGCCTGCCGGCGGAGGAACAGGAGCGCCTCATCGGCAGCCTGGTGAACACCGTGATGAACAGCCTGCCCCCCGAAGGGCGCAAGGCCTATTTCCTCCACCCCAAGACGGCGCTCACCCTCGAGGGCCTCTATGACGCCATTCTAGAGGCCGACGGCATCAGCAAAGAGGCGCTCGAGGCCCAACGCGCCCTCATCCGCTTGATAGATGATCTCGTAGCCGCCCTAGAGGATGAGGTTACCTTCGAAAAACTCGTCTCCGAAAACCGCGAGCGGCTGGATTACGCCTTTTTCCTGACGCTGAGCGAGTTCATCGAGATGGAGGCCCAGAGGGGGTCTCGAGAGAGCGCCGAAAAACTGGAAGCGCTGCGCGATCGGCTGCTGGAGCGCGTCTCGCCTACGGCGACCCCTGCTCAACAGGCCACGACCTTTGACGAGTTCATCGAAATGCTCCAGAAGGCCCGGGGCGGGCCTACCTGGAGCCAGACGATCGCCCTCAACCTGCCGCGGCTGGACTACGCCTTCTTCCAAACCCTCACGGCGCGCATCGAAGAGGCCGAACGCCAGGGAGATGCCGAAAAGGCCAAGGCCTTGAGCGCCCTGCGAGAGAGCATCCTCGCAGAGATAGACGCCCAGCGCAATCGCTTGCGCGAGGCGGAGGACGAGGCCAGCCTGCTCATTATGGAACTCCTCGAGGCGGAGGATTTGCCGGCGGCGGTGCGTGCCCACCGCGAGGAGATTGACGAGATCTTTTTCATCGTCCTCAGCCGCCTGTATGGGCGCGCCTCGGCCCGCAACGACACGCGGCGTATGGAGCAGTTCGAGCGCCTCTCGCGCGTGGCCCAAGAGGTGCTGGAGGAGGATCTGCCGCCCGCGATGCGGCTCATCGGCCGCCTTTTGCGCGCCGACTATCCCGGCGAGACGGGCAAAATCCTCGAAGAGCACCGCGGCCTGTTAAACGACGAGTTCCTCAAACTGTTCGATGCCTATGCGGCCCAGTACGCCAAAGCGGGCGATGCGGCGCTCAGCCAGAAACTCCAAGACCTTCGGGGGCAGATCGTCGCCAAGATGACGATTCAGCGCGCCTAGTATGGCCCGCACTCGGCAGGCCAATGGGAGTACCGTCGTGGGGCATTCCAAATCGAGCGGGTTGGGCCAGCGAGACATTTGGATCGCCATTCTCCTTTTTGCCGTGATGGTTGTAACTCAATTCAACGGCCACGCGGTTCACTTTGGCGACACCCGCTGGTACATCCCCACGGCCCTCAGTCTCATCCACGAAAGGAACACTGACCTCGACGAATACCGCGATATGATCACTTGGCGCGATGCATATGCAACGAGGTCGTACCAGGGGCACATCTATAATCAATATCCTATCGGCCCTACCCTCACTGCCTTACCTTTTGTGTACTTTTTTGATAGGCTAGCCCTGCACGTATTCAATCTGGATCTCTATGCCCAATCTCAAAAAGAGTACTTGGGGAGGTTGGAATCGGCCGTTTCGGCGATTATCGCCGCGTTAGCGACGGTGGTCATCTATTTTTTATGCCGCCTCTATTTGGATCGTTGGCGATCTCTCCTCCCGTCGTTCCTCTTTGCCTATGGGATGAACACCTGGCCTATCGCCAGCCAATCTCTCTGGCAGCATGGGCCTTCGATGCTCGTCCTCTCGCTTACCCTGTATTTTTTACTCCGCGCCGAGCAAGATGACCGTTGGGTTTACGCTGCGGCTTTGCCGCTTTTTTTCTCTTACGTTATCCGCCCCACAAACGCCCTTCCCATAGCGCTTTTTAGCCTGTTCGTGCTGGTTCGGCATCGGAAGCGCTTTCCCCTTTTCGTAGGCCTTGGCCTGGTAACGATCTTGCCCGTCTTCGCCGATAGTTATATCAAATCAGGAAGGTTGCTTGATCCCTACTATTCGTTTTCCGGTGGAAGTGGCACCGTGCGAACCCATCCTCGCTGGGATGGCCTACCGGGTACTCTCATCAGCCCAGGGCGTGGACTATTTATCTACAGCCCTGTTTTGCTCTTTTTTTTGGTAGGATTATGGCTCAAGATACATCGTAAGCAACTCAAAAAAATTGACATAATCCTCCTGGCGATTATCGTGATTCATTGGGTATCTATCTCGGTTTTTTCGGCGGGTTGGTGGGGTGGGCACTCTCCTGGACCTCGCTTTTTTGCCGATCTGAACCCTTTTTTCGCCTTCTATCTCATACCTTTATTCGAGGGTCCTTTGAGGTTGAAAGTGCCTTACCGAATGGGCCTTTATGTGGCCCTCGGCCTCACCGCCGTTGCTTCGGGATGGATTCAATGGCGATGCGCCACGAGTCGAAATGTGTTGTTGTGGAGCAGTTACCCGGCCAATGTGGATACGAATCCAAACCGCTTATGGGATTGGGGGGACATTCCCTTTTTGCGGGGCATCCAGTATATCAACCCCAATATTGACGTAGCCCCCGCACCGCGCGCCAGCCTCCTCTTTGCACCGAACAAGGTAAACCATCGCTTTGGCGAAATGATCGCTCTAAAAGGGTATGATATAAAGGTAAATACCCCTGTTGGGGGAACGGGTAGCGAGGCGCTTTTACGCCTTTATTGGCAAGCGATCCGCCCGCCTGATTTTGATTATTCCGTTTTTGTTCACGTTGTGGATGCCGAAGGGCATCTCGTCACCCAAAGCGATCACGCGCCTGGCAGCGCCGCAGGATACCCGCCCACCACCTGGTGCCGTGGCCAGGTGGTGATAGACGATCATCTCATACCCATCTCAGCAGCGTGGCCAAACGGCTCTTACGCCATCGAAATCGGCGTGTACAATGGGGCTACGGGAGAGCGTTTAACTTTAAGGGAAAGCCAGAACAATGCGGTGCGGCTGGAGGGTGCGATGACGATTTCGCCTCCGCCATCCTCATCCCTTTTTTTAGAGCACCCTATCTATCCATCGCTGGAGGCCCATACAAGCCATTCCCTCAGTATGGGCACGGAGGTCCGTAAAGCCTTGCTTGGCCCCGGCTAAAAAGGGCTTTCGATGGAGTTCCATTTCGCTTGGGGTATGATGCCCTGTAGGCCGGAGGACGCCCTATGATACATCCCGAACCAGGCAAAAAGGATCGGCGTGATCGGTGGATCGCGCTGTGCCTTTTCGTCCTCATCGTCCTCACCCAGTTCAACGGCAGAGCGGCCCACTCGGGCGACACGCGCTGGTACATCCCTACCGCCCTCAGCCTCATCCACGAGGGGAACACCGACCTCGACGAATATCGCGGGATGATCACCCCCCGCGATTATGGCGTGCGCCGCCATAATGGGCACCTCTATAACTGGTACCCCATCGGCCCGACAATTATGGCCCTGCCCATCGTATATGCCTTCGACACAGTGGCTGCCCACGTGTTCGGCTTGGACCTGTACGCCAAAGCTCAACAAACCTACCCAGGGAGGCTCGAAGCGGCCGTGGCGGTATGCCTCACGGGGCTGGCGACCATCATGGTGTATTTTCTCTGCCGCCTCTACGTGGATGCTTGGCGCGCTCTACTCCTCGCTTTGATCTTTGCCTACGCCACAAACACCTGGGCCATCATCAGCCAATCTCTTTGGCAACATGGCCCTTCGCTGTTGACGCTGACCTTTGCGCTCTATTGCTTGCTCCGCGCCGAGCAGGACGATCGTTGGATCTATGCCGCTGCCATACCCCTCTTTTTTTCATATGCCATTCGCCCCACGAACCTTGTCCCCGTGGGCCTTTTTAGCCTCTATGTGCTCTGGCGCTATCGCAAGCGCTTCCCCCTGTTCGCCGGCCTTGGCCTCATCTCACTCATCCCGCTTTTTGCGGATTGCTACGCGAAATCGGGCCGAGTGCTCGACCAATACTATCTCTTCGCGAGCACTCATTCGCGCCCCCGTTGGGATGGCCTGCCCGGCACTCTGTTCAGCCCTGGCCGAGGGCTATTCATCTACAGCCCTGCTTTGCTCTTCGCCCTTGCGGGAGGCTGGCTCAAAGCGCGCCGCGGGCAAATGCGCGGGATTGACCTCGTAATTCTCGCGACGATCGGCCTCCATTGGATATCCATCTCGCTTTTCGCAGCCGCTTGGTGGGCTGGGCATTCGGTGGGGCCGCGCTATTTTGCTGATTTGAACTCTTTTTTCATCTTCTATCTCATTCCCTTTTTCGAGCGGCCCTTGGGGGTGAAAATCCCCTATCGCGTTGGGGTTTACACTTCTTTGGGCATCTTGACGCTCATCTCAGGATGGATCCAATGGCGCTGCGCCACGAATTGGGATGTAATCTCTTGGAGCGGCACCCCAGTGAACGTGGATCTGGCGCCCCAACGCCTGTGGGATTGGAAAGATGTGCCCTTCCTCCGAGGAATCCAGGTCGTCAACCCGAACGTGGCCCCCGCGCCGCGCGCCAGCCTTCTCTTTGCGCCGAACAAGATGAATGTTCGGTTCGGTGAGATGATCGCCCTGCGAGGCTATGAACTACGCCCGGGGCCGCTCCTCGAGGGAGTCAGCGGCAAGGTTACGTTTAGGCTGTATTGGCAGGCGCTCCGCCCGCCCGATTTCGACTATTCGGTCTTTATCCACGTGGTGGATGCAGAGGGGCGCCTCGTAGCCCAGAGCGACCACGCGCCGGGAGCGGCGGCGAACTATCCCCCCACGCACTGGCGCCGAGGGGACGTGATCGTGGATGAGCACCTCCTCTTCACCCCTAGGGAGATGGTCAGCGGCACATACGCTATCGAGGTGTGGGTGTACAATTGGGCCACCGGCGAGCGCCTTCCCCTCGAAGGGGGCCAAGAAAATGCGCTGCGGCTGGGGCCTACCCTTTCCGTCCTGCCCCGGCCGCGGTTTTCGATTTACATCCCCTTTTTGGCGAAATGGGCCCAACACTAGGGCAAAAACGCCGCAAACACCCGGTTCCCCAAGAGCCTCCCGCGCGGGGTGAGGCGCACGCCGCACTCGTCGGCCTCCAATAAGCCTTCTTGGATGAGTTCCTCCATCTCGCGGGCATAGACGGCCCTCATCGGCACGCCGAAGCGCGCCTCAAAGGCAGCATACTCTACCCCCTCGATGAGGCGCAGGCCCAGCATCATCGTCTCGCCCATCGCCTGCGCAGGGGTTAGCACCTCTCGTTCGGCGACGGCCTCTTGGCCTTGGCCTATTCGCGCGATGTAGGCCGCCGGGTCGCTCACGTTCGCATAGCGCGCCGTGCCATCGTAACTGTGGGCGGCGGCCCCTAGGCCCAAGTAGGGTTCGTTCCGCCAATATTTGAGGTTGTGGCGGCAAGCCAAGGCCGGCGGGCCATAGGGCGGATCGGCAGGCGTGCGCCGCGCCCAGTTGGAGATTTCGTAATGGGCGTAGCCTGACCTGCCCAAAAGGGCCTCGGCGAGTTCGTACATCGCGGCAGAGGCCTCCTCATCGGGCGCGGGGAGATCGCCCCGGCGGATGCGCGCCTCAAGAGGGGTGCCCTCTTCCAAGGTCAAAGCGTACAGGGAAAGGTGTTCCGGCCGGAGGCTCAAGGCCTCTTCGAGCACCCCCTGCCATTGGGGCACGGTTTGGCCGGGCAAGCCGAAGATGAAATCGAGGTTGATGTTCTCAAACCCCGCCTGGCGCGCGAGGGTATAGGCCTCGCGCGCCGTTTGGCAGTTATGCAGGCGCCCCAAGAGGGCCAGGTCGGCATCGCGCAGGCTCTGGATGCCAAGGCTCAGCCGGGTGACGCCGGCCTCGCGTAGGGCGCGGAGGCTGGGGAAATCCACCGTGCCCGGGTTGGCTTCCACGGTGATTTCGGCCCCTTCCGCCAGGTGAAGCACCTCGCGGCAGGCGGTGATAACCGCCTCTAACCAGGCCACAGGGAGCACGGTGGGCGTGCCGCCCCCGATAAAAAGGGTGTCGAAGGAAAACTCTGCCCAACGAGGCGCGACGAGGGCCGCCTCTCGCAAGAGCGCCTCGACATAGGCCTCATAAAGGGGTTCGAGGCCCGCAAAGGAGACGAAATCGCAATACGCGCACTTGGCCAGGCAAAAGGGGATATGCACGTAAAGGCCAGCCGGCACCATCGCCCGATTCGCCCCTCACGGGTGCGCCGCGTTCGGCCCCCGGCGCGCCTGCTCCACGGCCCGCCGGAAGGCACGCGGCGCCAGCCGTGCGATATCCATCTCGAGGGCGGGGGGAATCTCGGCCCTGCCGCCAAAGAGGGCCTCGCGCACCATGGCGCCGAAGGCGCCCCATGTATCTTCGCTGGAGGCGGACCAACCGGCCATCTCGCGTTCAACCTCAGTTAGCCGCAGGGGGATGCCGCCCGCCCAGCCCACCGCCACCGCGGCCCTCGCCACCCTCTCTTTGGCCTCATCCAAAGAGAGCACCAGGCCGAGCACAAAGGGGGCGCGTTGCCACGGGGCGGCGGGTTTAGCCCGCACAAAGGCACACCCCTGCCCCGTGCCCAAGGCCGAAAGGCGAAAAGCCGTGATGATCTCCGAACTCGGGTTGATGCGCGAGACGCCCTGCCTCATAAAGAGAGAAAGGATGGGTAGCCACTGCGACCCGGTAAGGTTCGTAACCTCGGCCTCGGCGCCGAGCGCCACCAAAGCCACGGCGCCATCGGCATTGCCCACCGATGCCACGACATTCCCCGCCAAAGTGGCCAAGCGGCGGATGGCCGGCGTGCCCATCGCGGAGGCCGCCTCCCAAAGGAGCGGAGCGGCCTCTTGAACGGCCTCGCATTTGGCCAAACGCGCAAAGGTAACTGCCCCGCCGATGAGAAGCATCTCTCCCTCGCGGGCAATGCGCTTCATCGCGCCGATGTGCGAGACATCCACCAGGCGGATGGGGCGAATCTCTCCTCGCTGCACTTGGGGCATCAGGCAGGTGCCCCCGCCCATCACCTGGGCCTCCCGGTGGTGAGAGGTCAAATACCCCAGGGCCTCGTTCACCGAAGAGGCGATGAGGATATCTATCACGGTGCGTCGGTTGGTCTCGATGATCTCAAAGGGCGCTTTGGAGGACATAGGGATACTCGCCAAGGAGCCGCTCACGAACGCTTGCGCAAGGCAAGGCGCACCTCGGTATAGACGCGTTCGATGCTCTCGCGGTAGCGCTTGCGCAGGAGCGCCTCTTGCGCTGGCAGCACCGGGAAAAAGTTGAACAGGTCCACTCGCTCCACGCATTCGCGGCGGCTGACGCCTTTTTGGAATAACTCGGTCACGCGGTTGCGCATCTCTTCGATGTAGGTGTACAGGGGGCGGATGACCTCCTTGCCACACGGCTCGCCCTTGCCCGGCACGATGAGGTCCACCTCCATGGCCTCGATGCGCTCGAGCGTTTTGAGCCAGGCCAGAGAATCCGCCTGGGCCAGCGCGGGGTGCTCGCCGTTCGTTACATTATCGCCGGCAAAAAGGATGCGGTCTTGCGGGAGGTACAGCCCCAACGATCCTGGCGTATAACCCTCGAGGAGCAGGATTTCTGCCACGCGATCTTCAAAATACAGGGTGAGCCGGTCGCCCACGGCGACCTCTGGGGGGGTGAACCGCATCGCCAAAATCTCTTGCGCCAGCGAGGGATACACCTCCCGATAGCGCGCGCTCAACTCCTCCAGCACGGCGGCCTCAGATTTGGCGATGAATCGAAACGCCGCCTCATGGCCGAAGGTACGAACCGGCCTGAAGAAAGAGTTCCCCAAGGCGTGTTCGGGGAGATAATCCGTATTGACGATGCCGTACAGGCTGTGAATGCCGATTTGCCGAAGGGCCAACTGCCACTCGCGGGCCTCGTTGGGGAGCATCGGGGCATTGACGAGCAGCCCGCCGCGCGCCGTGCTCACGGCGCCTACGTTCCCCCCCTCAAAGCGCGTTTCGATATACACGCCTTGGCCGATTTCCTTCACCATCATCCCCCTTTTTCACCCCGTCTCGCCCAGAAGAAGCGCGCGGGCACGCGCAAGGATGGCGGGCAAATCATCCGCACGCATACCGCCCCCCTGCGCGGCGTGCGGCTGGCCCCCGCCGCGCCCCCCATATGGGCCGGCCGCCTCCCGAAAGAGGGCCACCATATCCGCCTCGAAATCGGCAGAACGCACGAAGCACACCTGGGCAGAGGGTTCTCGCACGGCGAGCAAGGCCACGATGCCCCCCTGGGCGGCCAGGCCTTGGGCGATATAGCGCATAGCGGCCGCATCGTAATCGGCCAGCAGGCGGCAGAGCAAACGTCCGCCGGGGATCGGCTCCGCCTCTAGGGCGAGGAGGGCCACTTCCCTTTCGAGGAGTTGTTTGCGCAGGGCCTGCGCCTCTCGGCCCGATTGCTGCAAGGCCTCTTGGAGCCGCACAATAGCCTCAGGCAGTTCGCCCACGCCCACGCTCAAGCGGTTGGCCGCCTCGCGGCAGAGGGCCTCCAGCCGGAGGTAATCTCTCTGGGCACGCCCCCCGCACAGGAACTCGACCCGTGTTTGGCTGCGGCGCTTTTCCCACCGGCGGATGTGCACCAGGCCGATTTCCCCCGTGGTGCGCACGTGGGTGCCGCCGCACGCACAACGGTCAAACCCCTCCACCTCGACGATGCGGATGCGCCCGTGCACAGTGGGCGCTTTGCGCAGGCCAAGCGCGCCGATCTCCTCTTCGGCATACTCGCGGGCCGAGATGGGGCGGTTCTCAAAGATGACACCGTTCACCAAGGCCTCCACCTGGCTCACCTGGGCAAGGTCGAGATCGGCCATCGTTACGTCAATGGTGCAGGCCTCCTCGCCCAGATGAAAGGAGACCGTCTCGGCATCAAACAGGCGTTCAAAAGCCTGGGAAAGAAGGTGTTGGCCGCTGTGCTGCTGCATATGGTCAAACCGCCGGGGCCAGTCAATCGCGCCGTGGACGGCAGTTCCTTCCGCCAGGGGCCTCTCGAGGATGTGCAGGATCCGCCCACCCTCTTCCAGCACCTCACAGACGGCGATGCCGTTCAGGGTGCCCACATCGTGGGGCTGGCCGCCCGAGGTAGGGTAAAAACAGGTCACATCGAGCACGACGGCGGGCTGCCCCGCATAGTCGGTGCTCTCGATGACGGTGGCCTCAAACTCGCGCCGGTAAGGATCTTCCCAAAACAGCCTGCGGGTGATGGTCAACCTTTTGCCTCCGTAAAATGACGCGGCTCATTATACCACAACCCTGCCGGAGAGGGATATCTTACGTGCCAAAGGGTTATTCCGTTTTTGACAAGGCCCCCTTCTCCCCTATACTTGCACCCACAGGCAAGGCCGTAACCGGCTTGCGAGGGATCTTCTTCGGAGGGATGCGCTATGAGGTTATTTGGCCGCAAGTCTACCAATCGCCGTTGCACCGATTGCCGCTATTACACTATGGTGGAGGGGCACGGCTACTGCGCCAAATCTCTGCCTTCCCACATCAATATTCGCCTTCTCTCGCAGGAGGCCATTCGGCGGCAGTGCCCCCGCTGCCCTGACGAGATGACCTGCGAGGATTGGGAAGCCCGCTAACTCGCCCCTCCCATTTCTATCACGTTGGGCCGTGCGGAACGGCCGGCGGTTCGCCAAGAGGGCCGGCCGTCTTGGCGTTTTGCACGCGCACCTCATAGGGCAAAGAGATTGCCCCGTTGGGGCACACGGCCTCGCAATCTCCACAGTAGGCGCAGAGGCTCTCGTCGAGGTGAACGCCCCCTTCCGAAAGGCTCAAGGCGCCCGCCGGGCAGGCCGCCACACAGTACCCACAGAGGAGGCAAAGAGACGCATCTATCTCCGGCATAACCGTCTCGCCCATCGGGCCTTTACTCCCTCGTCTTTTCCTCAGTATGCCATCAAACCCCGGCTAGGGCTGTAACCCAAGTTACATTCCCAGGCCGGCGGCCTGGCGCAGGGCCTCGACGTCCAAGATTTCGATTACCCCGCGCCCTAGGCGGATCCACCCCTGCCTTTCGAATTGGGCCAGCGCCCTCGCCACCACCTCGCGCACGGTGCCCAGGTGCGCGGCCATTTCCCGTTGGGTCATCCTCGGCGAGCCGGGCTGCAAGGCCCGCTCATAGAGGAGCCGAGCGAGCCTTTCGGCCACGGAGCGCAGGGCCAAATCTTCCACCAAAGCGGTCAAGCGGCGCAAGCGGCCAGCGAAATCTCGCAAGACGGCCATGGCCATATCGGGGCAGGTGCGCAGGGCCTCCAAAAAGGCCCCCTTGGGGATGGAGAGCACCACCGCACGGCTGGCCGCTTGGGTTGTGGCGGGCAAGGGGAGGCCGTCGAGGGCCGGCACGGCATAAAGCACCTGGCCGGCTAGGAGGCTGTTCACGATCTGCTCGCGCCCCTCGGGTGAGGTTTTAAGGGCATAAAGGCGCCCCCGGAGCACCACATACACCATCGTGCAGGGTTCGCCCTCCAGGGCCAAGACCTCCCCCGCCTCAAGGGTGCGCAACTGCGCCTGCCGCAAGAGGCGTTCCCGATCCTGCGGGGGCAGATGGCGAAAATAGAGGTGCCTTTCCAAAAACGCCCTCACCGCCTCGCGTTCCATCCTTCCTCCCCACGAAAGCACTCGCGCTATGGATTATAATACGATCGGCGGAATCCTCCGTGCGGCGGGGTTGGCAAACCGTAATGCCCGCCCCTGCCCCCACAACGATGAGGAGAAAGACCGATGCGCCAACGCGATATGAGTTACCTCGTGATCCTCCTTTTGGGCCTGTGCGCCCTCTACACCATGTGGAGCGGCATCCTGATGGACGTGCGGGGCTTGCCCACGTTCATCCTCCACGCGGAGATGGGCTACGCCTGCGCCGCCCTGGGCGCCCTGCACCTTGCCTTGAATGCGCCCCTCATCCGCTCCTACGCCCATCGCTGGCATCGCCCGGCGCCCTCCTACCGCCCCGTGCGAGGGCGGCGCGACTTTTTGCAGGGCGCCCTGGCGATGCTTGCGGGCGGGGTGATAGGCTTTTGGGTAGGCAAGGCCGCGCCCAGGGAAGGCCGCCCCGCGCCAACCGATCGGGGAGGCGCCTCTCCTCCCCCCCAGCCCACCCCCTCCGGCGCGGCGATCCCCCTGCCGCCCCCTTTGCCGAGTACCCTTATGCTCGATGAAGCCCTCCGCCGGCGGCGCTCGCGGCGCGATTATGCCTCCCTCCCCCTCAGCCAGGGGGAACTGGCCGGCCTTCTCTTCGCCGCCCAGGGGATAACCGACCCCCTTCGCGCCTTCCGCGCCGCGCCCTCAGCGGGGGCCACCTATCCCCTCGAGACGTATGCCCTCGTGCATCGCGTGGAGGCGCTCGCAGCGGGGCTGTACCGCTATCGGCCGGCCGAGCACGCCTTGGAACTCCTCCGCGAGGGGCGTTTCGAACGGCACATTATGCAAATCGGCATTGGCCAGGGGATGTTGGCACAAGCGGGCGTCGTGATCATCCTGAGCGCCGTGCCCGCGCGCACCGAGCGGCGCTACGGCGGGCGCGCCGAACGCTACATCCTCCTCGAGGCCGGCCACGCCGCCCAGAACGTCTATCTCGCCGCCGAGGGATATGGCCTGGGGGCCTGCGCGGTGGGCGCCTTTGACGATGAGGCCCTCAACGCCTTCTTGGGGGTGGATGGGCGCCGCGAAAAGGCGCTCTATATGGTGGCGGTGGGCAAGCGCCGCGCATAGGCGAAGCCCTTTTTGCATCATCGGGGCAGATGTGGTATCTTGCAACCAGTTGCAACAAAAAGGAGCCGCAACAATGGCGTGCGAAAAGATCTTTATCCGCGAGTTGCACCAGCGGGGCCTGCGCCTTACCCCCCAGCGGGAGATGGTGCTTTCGGCCTTGCATGAGGCCAAAGGGTTTGAGACGGCCGAGGAGATTTACGAACGCGTGCGGCGCCTTTCGGCCTCGGTGGATATCTCCACCATTTACCGCACGCTCGATCTCTTGCACCATATGGGGTTCGTGGCCTCGGTGGATGCAGGGGATGGCCAAGCGCGTTTCGCGCTCACGGCCCTGCAAGAGCCACACGTGCACCTGGTTTGCCAAGGGTGCGGGCGCATCGTCGGCGTGCCCATTCACGAGGTGGAGCCGCTCCTCCAAGCCCTGCGCGCCCGCTACGGCTTTGAGGCGGACTTGGATGACGTAACCCTCTACGGCCTTTGCGAAAACTGCCGCGGTTCATCGCCCAGTGCGCGATGAGACCGCGAAAACAAAGAAAAGGAGGCCTCTATGCACATTCCGGATGGGTTTCTCAACCCGGCGACCCTTGCCGCCACGTGGGTCGCCTCCAGCGGCAGCGTAGGATACGGGGTTCATCGCCTGCGGCGCGAACTGGATGAGCGCCAGGTGCCCTTGATGGGCGTGACGGCTGCCTTCATCTTTGCCGCGCAGATGATGAACTTTACCGTGGCCGGCGGCACATCGGGGCATTTGCTCGGCGGGGCGTTGGCCGCCATCCTTCTCGGCCCATGGGCGGCGATGCTCGCCCTGACGAGCGTCTTGGCGGTGCAAGCGCTCGTCTTTCAGGATGGGGGTTTGCTCGCCCTGGGCGCGAACATCTGGAATATGGCTGTCGTGGGCGTCCTCGTGGCTTGGGCCGTCTATCGGGCTTTGGCGCGCCTGTGGGGGCAAAAGACGTGGGGCCAAGCGTTGGCCGCCTTCCTCGCCGCGTGGACCTCGGTGTTCGTCGCCTCGTTGATGGCCTCTGTGGAACTCGCCCTATCGGGCGCCTCGCCGTGGCGGGTGGTGCTGCCCGCGATGGGGGGCGTGCATGCCCTCATCGGCATCGGCGAGGGGATCATCACCCTGGCCACGTTGGCCCTGGTGCGCGCCGTCCGGCCAGATTTGCTCCTGCGCCGGCGCACATCCGATGTGGGAGGTGCTCTATGAAGGCCCCTTCGCGCCGCATATGGATCGCTGGGTTATGCCTTGCGCTGATCGTCGCCCTCCTTTCGCCCTTGGCCTCGCCCCATCCTGACGGCCTAGAGCGCGTGGCGGAGGATCAGGGCTTTATCCAACGCGCTCTGGATGCCCCTTATCATCTCATTGCCGATTACGTCTTCCCCGGCATCTCCAACGAAGCCGCGGCCACCATCCTCGCCGGAATCGTGGGCACGCTCCTCGTCTTTGGCATCACCTGGGGGCTGGCGGCGGCCTTGCGGCGCCGGGAGGGCGCTCAGAAACGCGTATGACGTTCGCCATCCGCGAGCCGTATGTGCGAGGGTCAAGCCCGCTTCACCGGCTTGACCCTCGCCTCAAAGTGATCGGCACCGTCGCCTTTATCGCGCTCACCGCGGCGCTGCCCGCGCCCGCCTGGAAGTCCCTTGGCTTATTGGCCCTGGTAGCGGGCGCCGTGCACGGCGCAGCCCGCTTGCCCTTTCGCCTCCTTTGGGCGAGGGTTGCCCCGGCGATGCCCTTCATCGCCCTGGCCGCCCTTTCGGTGCCCTTTGTGCGGGCCGGGCACACCCTTTGGGCCGCGCACTGGGGGCCGATCACCCTCCAGGTTACGCGCGAGGGGCTGGAGGCGCTGGGGACGATCCTCGCCAAAGGGTGGCTTTCCATTTGGATGAGCGTCCTCCTGGTGGCCTCGACCCCTCTGCCGGCCCTCCAGCAGGCGCTGGACGCCTTGGGGATGCCGACCCTCCTCTCTTCCACCATCGGCCTGATGCTCCGCTACCTCTTTGTTCTGGGAGAGGAGGCCCTGCGCTTGCAGGCCGCGCGCGAGGCGCGTTCCGTCGGGCCAGGGAGAAATATCCTCTGGCGGGCGCGCGTCCTCGGCGGGATGGTTGGCTCGCTGTGGGTGCGCAGCCTGGAGCGCGCCGAACGTATCTATGCGGCGATGACCGCTCGCGGCTATGATGGCCGGCTGCGCGCGCTGGGCCGCTTCACTTGGAGCAAAGCCGATACCCAAGCCGCCCTCCTGTGGGGCGCTATGCTCTCGCTGGCCGCTGCGCTGCGAATCCTTTTTTAGAGGAGCACCCCTTGGCTCAACCCTATATCGTGGTCGAAAACCTATCCTTTGCCTACCCCGATGGCCGCCAGGCCCTGGAGGGCATCCATTTTACCGTCGAGGCGGGGGAAAAAGTCGCCCTCGTGGGGCCGAACGGCGCGGGGAAATCCACCCTCCTCCTTTTGCTGAATGGCATCCTCACCGAGGGGAGGAGAGGCCGCATCCTCATCGCGGGGCAAGAGGTTTCGCGGGCTACGCTGCGCGCCATCCGCGCCCAGGTGGGCCTCCTCTTCCAAAACCCGGATGATCAACTCTTTTCGCTCACCGTGTTCGACGATGTGGCCTACGGCCCTTTATACGCGGGCCTGAACGCCGAGGAGGTCGCGCGCCGGGTGTACGAGGCCCTGGCTTTCGTAGGGTTGGAAGGATTTGAGGCGCGGATGCCGCACCATTTGAGTTTGGGCGAACGCAAACGGGCGGCCCTCGCGACAATCCTCGCTATGGAACCGCCCATTTTGGCCTTGGATGAACCGACGGCCGGCCTTGACCCCCGCGCTCGGCGGGAACTCATCGCGCTCCTTAGGGGCCTGCCGCGGACGATGCTCGTGGCTACGCACGATATGCGCCTGGTGTGGGAATTGTGCCCCCGCACCCTCATCCTCGACGGCGGGCGCCTGGTGGCCGATGGCCCCACCTCCCACCTCTTGCAGGATGCCGCCCTCCTCGAGCGGCATGGCTTAGAGACGCCTTTTTACAGCCCCGCCCAAGAGCCTGCCCTCACCCCCCAGGCGCCGAAGGCTTGAGCAGTTGGCTGGGCGGGGTCTCCGGCAGGCGGTAAGGGTCGCCCAAGACCTCATACAGGCGGAAGGGATAGGCCCGTAAGACGAGCCTAGCCCAGCCGACGTCATCCTGATAGGATAGTTCGGGGTAGGTCTCGGCGATCTGGTCGAGCAGGAGTTCGGGGTTTTTTTCGATGGCGAGGATGTAGCGCACCTGGCCATATGGGGCCTGGAGGATGCGCTTGAAATCGCTATCGGCAGGGAGGACGAAGCGATCCAGCCGGCCGGCGAAAAAGATGACGTTCGACCCCTCACGTGGGTCGGCGAGCACCTCGCGGTAGCCGGCGTGTTCGAGGATATATCGGGCCATCAAACGGTCGTTCGCCCACAAGTCGGGCACGGGCCTGCCCAAGAGGGCATTTATGGCATAGTTTTCCTCAATCCCCTTTTGAGATTCCAGCATAGCCTGCGCCGTGAAAGGGATGGACCCCGCCAAAACGGCCGCCCCTAAAAGCGCCGCCCAGGTATTCCGAGGTTTGAGGCCGCGCACGCCCTCCACCCACAAAAGCGCCCCTAGGGGGATGACCAAGATGAAATAGCGCAGCGAGAGCAAGGGGAAGCCAAACAGATCGTTGTACACGGCGCTCGCCAAAAAGGCCAAGGGGAAGAGGAGATAGCCCGCCAACGCCCAAGACCGCCGCCAGACGGCCACGATGATGAGAAAGGCCGCCCCCAAACCCGCGCCGGGATAAAGTTTCCACGAGCGCACCATAATGGTCCGAATTACGGCGAGCACATTGGAACGCAGGGGCACAAGCGCGGGGTCCCCGGCCACGAGGAGAGGCGCCTCGGTGCCGGGGCTATATGACCCCATGGCGAAATAGAGCGGGTGGCCCATAATGGCCCAGTTCACCACGAGCCAGAGGGCGACCGTGCCCGCCACGGGCACCCCATACAGGAGCGCCGAAGACCAAACTTGCCCCCACGGCGCCCCCTTGCGCCATAGGTGCAGGGCGATGAGCACGAGCAGCGCCCCCGCAAAAAGCAGGCTCTCGTAGCGGGTGAGGAACCACATCGCCATAGCCAGGCTCATCCCCACCAGGTTGAAGGTGTCTTCGGTGCTCACCCAACGATCCCAATGGTACCAACCCAATAAGAGGCAAAAGATGGCGATGATCTCGCTCATCGCGTTGGCCGAATAGAGCCAGACCATCGGGTTCAGCACCCAAACCCCAAGCCAAAGGATCCTTTGCCAGCGGGGGAAGCCATAATGGCGCATCAGGGCGTAAAGGATGGTGGCCGCACCCGCGCCCACAAGGGCCGTCAACACATTCCCCGCCAAACCATAGGTTCGCAGAGGGGGGATGAGGATGAGGGGCAATTGCAAAAGCGTGGGCAGAGGCAGCCAGACGAACCCCATATTCGAGAGTTTCGGTTCGGTACTGAAAAAGACCATCCAGGCGTTCAGGGTGCGGGCTATCGCGTCAATCTGAAAGAGGCGGATGTGAAAGACCACATACCACACCCCCATCAGGTTGAGCGCGAGACAAACGCCGTAAACGACGGTGGCTTCCCAATCCCAATGCCGACGAGTCATCTCACGCTACCTCCGCACCCGGGCTGTAGGGGGGAGGTCATCCGTCTTGGCCAGGCCGTGGATGGTCTTTTCCCAATAGTAGGGTTTGACAAGCAACTGGTACAGGCCTTTCCAGGCCCCAATGCTCATCAACACCCAATAAAACGGCGAAAGGAAGGCATATAAGACGAGGTTGTGATACCCCCGCGCATAGGCGGCCACGGCATTGAAATAGACGAAATAGGCATTCCCCACGACGAGCGAGATGAGCGAGAGGTAATAAAGCACCCCTGGGAAGGCGACATAGATCACGTCCCAGCGCGTGAGGATCCAGAGGAGGAACACGAGCCAATACCACGGGTTCACGAGCAGGGTGAACGGGGTGCCCCCCACGGTGACGTGAAAACTCAAGAAATTCTTGACCCCCACGTCTTTGAGTAGGCGCCAGGGGTAGCGCATATGCACGAGCCAGGTCTGCATATACCCCTTGACCCACCGCGAGCGTTGGCGAACCCAATTCCGCAGTTGGGAGTTGGCCTCCTCATACGTCGTGGAGGCGGCCTGCTCATAGGTGGTGGAGCCGAGCATAGCCGTGCGGTAGCCCGCGCGGTGCAAGCGCACGCCCAAGTCCGCATCCTCGGTCACGTTAAAGGGGTCCCACGCGCCCAACTCGCGCAGGCGCTCGGTGATAAAGTGGTTCGAGGTGCCCCCCAAGGGGATGGGCGCCCGGGTGGCGTTCAGCCCCGGCAAAAAGACGTCGAACCACATCGAATATTCCGACGTGAACCAACGGGTGAGGATATTCTGGTCGCGGTTATAGAAATTCAGCCGCGCTTGCAGGCAGACCACATCCGGGTCCACCTGGCGGAAGGCGGCCACCGCCTTGCGCAGTTGGTCGCGCTCGGGGATATCCTCGGCATCATAAATGACGCAATATTGCCCCACCGCGCTGATGAGGCCATAGTTGCAGGCCTTGGGCTTGGTCTGCGGGGGGACGTTCGGCACCACCACGAACTGAAAGTACCCCGGCGGGCGCAAAGCCTTCGCAGCGGCGAGCGTCTCGGGGTCCGATTCCTCAAAGAGGAGTTTCACATCGAGTTTGGTGGGC
This sequence comes from Chloroflexota bacterium, assembly GCA_019873625.1. Classification (GTDB taxonomy): domain Bacteria; phylum Chloroflexota; class Anaerolineae; order UBA1429; family UBA1429; genus JAIOAW01. Next base: position 31,216 of record JAIOAW010000006.1, on the reverse strand, counting down.
GGGTAATCCAAATTGGCGATGGCCTGGAGGAGGGTGGGCAAAACCTCGCGCTCCCGAAAGAGCGGCACGAGGATGGTGTAGGTAGGCAGGTCCCGGTCGGGAATCTCGACCGGCTCGGTGGGGTAAAGGGCCTCCTGCGGCTTGAGGCGCAGGCCTTTATACATCAGATAGGCCCGATAGGAGGTGATGATGAAATAGATGGCCGTGATGAGGATGTTGACGATAACCAACGTCCAAGTTGGCCTGAGGATGGCCCCGACGAGCACGGCAAGGCCCAACGCCAAGAGGATGACCAACTGGGGCGTGGTGAACGTGACGTAGGCGGATTCATCGGGGCGCCGATAGTAGAGTTCCATCACGCTCCGCTGGATGTACTCCTCGCGGTAAACCCGATCGAGGATCCATTGCAGGTCGTACTCGCTGATCACCTCTCGACGGATGGGGCGCCTTAAAGCCTCCGCCACCTTGCGCTGGGCGGCCTCATCGAGCGGGTCCACAAACCCCACCGTCACCGAGCCATCGGCCTCCACGGCCGTGGGCACCGCGCCTGCCGCGCGCGCCAAAGCCTCCGGGATGAGGCGCACGGCCTCCGCCTCGGGCGGGTTGAGGAGTAGATTCCGAAAGGGCAACCCCAGTTGCCTGGCCAGTACCTGGGCAACGGCCAGTTTGTTGATGTGCCCCAGGCTCACGAGCACCGCGCCGAACCGCGCCCCCGTGCGCGCTTGGATGGCGAGCGCCTCTTGCAGTTGCGCCTCGGTAATCAACCCCTCCGCAAGCAAGATCTCGCCAAAGCGTGGACGAGGCTTGGTGCGCTCTGCCGCCGAGAAAGAGACCTCCTCAGCCATATCTCCCTCGTCTTTCAGGCCCGACCTCCGCCATTAGGCCGCTGGCCCCTTGCGCCCTGCGCCGCGTTGGGCCAACCGGCGCACCACGGCCACGCCGATGACGATCACGAGCACAGCCAAGGCCCCCAGGGCGGCGATCGTCACCCAATTAGGCGTGGCGCGCGTGCCGACGGCCCGGCCGGGGACGGGCGTTGGCCGCGTTTGGCGGGCGATGGTCGTTACGACGCCATCGGCATCCACGAGCGCGGCCTCGCCGCGCAGGCGCGGTCGCTGGCGAGCATCGGCCAGGAGATAGGCCGCACGCCCCACCAATTCGTCATCAACCCCGCTGATGACGAGCAGCCGGTAGCGGGCATTCCACGGCGAGGCGATCTGCTCCACGGCGCCCACCGGTTTGGCACCCTGGATGCCCCCGGAAGAGTCGCCCCCCAACGGGAAGGGCAACTGCGCTGCCACCTCCGCGACGATGGGGTTATCGGCCGGCAGGCCCACGGCGATGATACTCTGCTTTTCGAGTTCGGCGCGCGGCACGTGGCTGGCCACACCGAACGTGTGGCGCAAGACGTCCTCGCCCAGTTCGCGGCCTAACTGCGCCACGAGGAGAAAAGTCCCGGCCATCGTCTCAGGAGACGGCCGATCCGGCAAGACCCACAAGGCCCCGCCCGTATACGGCCCTGGGAAGCCGGCCAAATCCCACGCGCCATCGCCCGGCGCGAGGTCCAACGTGAGCAGTGTATCGCGGTGGATGGTGCCCCAGGCGCGCGCCCACTCGGTATCTCGGCAATCCCAATCTTGCAGGCGCAGGTCAAAGAGGAAGCGGAGGACGTTCCGGCCCGGCACGAACTGATCGCCCCGGATATCGAACGTCACCTCGCCGCGATCTTCGTTGCGTTCATCGAGGTAAACGCCCTTGACGGGGACATCGTTCACATACACGTTGAGGTACGAAACCCCTCGCCACAAGAAGGGCGAATGGCTAAAGCGCACCTTCACCCGAGCCGATTCTACCTTGAGCGTCGAGGGGAGCATCAGGGTTACATCGCGCGTTTGCCGGCCCACCCCCTGCATCACAAGGTCATCATACCCCAGGCTCTCCAGCGTATGGGTCAGCCGGCCCGAGGCGATGACGGTCGGTTCCTCGGCCGCCCCCTGCAAGATGAGGGCGTATTCACCACGGGCCTCGCTGGGGAAGGCCGGCTGAATCAGAGCGTGCACCGCCCGGCGCAGGGCCTCCGCCGTACCGCCCGTGATGACGAGCAAGCCACGGTGGGCATCCCACGGCGAGGCGGCCTCCATAATGACGCCCGTATCCGGGGCAAGGGGGGTTCCATCTGGCCCAAGGATAGCCCCATCGGCCGCGCGCCCTAAGGGGAGCGCGACCCCCGTGCGGTTCAGAAGGCCCAACGAGGCGCTTCGCCCCACAAAGATGAGGTCATACTGCACCGCGAGGCGCGCGTTGAACTCTCCCTCGCGCACGGCATAGATGGGCAGGTCTCTCCAGGCCGAGGCGCGGCCCAGGTAACCGGCCAAGGGCAAGGCCGCGGCCCAATCGGCGGCGTCGAGATCATCCGCCAAGACCACGAGCACGGCCTGCTCCTGCGGCGTGCGCTCGCGCACAAAGGGGTAAGGCAGCCGGCCCAAGTTCGACTGGAAGGGCGGACGGTTCACCGTGAAGGCGAATTCCGAATCGGGCAAGATGGTTACCCAGGCCGATTCATCATCCAAAAGGGCGCAAATATCGTCCGTCGTGCCCAAAAATCCGGCGAAGGCGATTTCAATCGTATCGCCCGTCAAGGCCGCAGGGGGGATTTCGACGGCAATCTCACCGCCCTCGGCGTTCTCTGGGGTGAGGCGCACGCTCGCCACAGGGATGCGGTTCACCTTGACGGTCAGCGTCGAATCGGGCCGAAGGGTGGCCGAATGGCGAAAACGGATGGTGAGCCGCCCGGCGGAGGCGCTCCCGCCCTCTTCCAAGAGGTAATACACCGCAGCCGAAGGCACATACCCCTGCAAGGTGAGCGCCTTGCCGCCCGAGAGGTCGCCCAGCGTCAGTATAGCGTTCTCGCTGAGAGCCTCTCGCTCCACCGGCGCGAGGAAGGCCAGCGGCGGAAGGATGCGCGAGGGCGTGGGCACCATAGGGGCTACCGTCGGCAAGGGGGTCGGCGTGGGAGAGGCCCCCATCGCCGGCTGAAGGATAAGCGGCAGGGCGAGGAGACGCGGCGTGGGCGTAACCGCGGGCGAAAGGGCTACCGGGTAAGGAGTCGCCTCTGCGACCGTTGGCGTAGGTGCAGCCGCCGTAGGCGTTACCGTCGCGGTAGCCGTCGGCTCGGCGGCTGCCGTTGGCGTAACGGTTGGCGAAAGGATTATCTCCTCAGACCAAAGCCCCTCCGGCAGGAACTCTTCCTTCGGCATCAAGTAAAAGCGGTATATGCTGGGCGCCAGGCCCGTCACCTCCAGGCGGCTCGTCTCCCCTGGCACGAGGGCCGGCAAAGACCCCTCGGAGGCAAGGTTTTGGCCTTGGGGCAATATCCTCCACAGCCGCCACCCAAGGCCTTGGGGCAGAAGGGCTGGCCCCGCATTTTCGACGATGGCCCAAACGCCGCTTCGCTGCGCATCCGTGCCGACGTCGGCAAAGCGGATCGACGGCGCCTGCAGCGCGGCCGCCCCCACCGGGAAGCAGATCATCATCAAAAGCATCCCTACAAAAAGGCCGATTCCTAATCTTCGCCCAATCCTTCTAAAGCCCATCGCTCGCCTGCCCTTTCATCGTGCCCTAGATGAATCGCCTTTTGGCCTCACCCATACATAGCGGGCCGCCTCCGCGGGCGCGCCAGAAGGCCCACCAAAATCCCCAAAGCGAACCCTCCCAGATGGGCGAACCAAGCCACGCCCCCGGAGGAAACCCTTGCGATAGCCGCCAAGCCGTTGAAAAGTTGCAAAAAGAACCACATCCCCAAGACGATCGCAGCCGGTACATCCATAACGCGCAAGAAATAGAAAAGAATGACCAACGTGCGCACCCGATGGCGCGGAAAGAGGACGATATAGGCCCCCAGAATCCCCGCCACGGCCCCGCTGGCGCCGATGACGGGCACCGACGAAGAGGCCGAAACGGCCACCTGTGCCAAAGACCCCACCACGCCCGACGCCAAGTAAAAGAGAAGGTAGAAGAAAGGAGAGAGGATATCCTCGACGTTGTCTCCAAAAACCCAAAGGTACAGCATATTGCTGAGGAGATGCAGCCAACTGCCGTGCAGAAACATCGCCGTAAGCAGGGTCCGCGCTGTTTTTGGCCCCCAGAACTGCGTGATGCGCAGGGGGATAACAGCCAGATTGGCCAAGAGCGCGTTCAGCCGTGTGGGCGAAAGGGTTACCTGGTAAAGAAAGATGGCCACGTTCGCCAAGATGAGCAAGATCGTAACGGCCGGCACACGGCGGCGTGGGTTGGCATCGGCTATAGGGATCATTTTTACGCACTCTTTACACCATAAATAGGATTATATCACACCCTTCACAAAAAGACAACCTTTTTGGGGCCATTTTCGGGAATTTTCGGATTTTCCTCGCCGCGCCTTTTTTTGACACGAGGCCTTTACAAGGATATGATATCATATACCCATAGAGGGTATCAAACCATCAGGAGGAACGGTATGGCAAAGGGCACCGTCCACGTGCTTATCTTGGGCAACAGCGCGGGCGAAGTGGGCTGCCGCATGGGTTGAGGGCCGCGGCGGTCTTCGGCGGAGACCGCAGAGATCATCGGCACCTATCTCGAGCACTATTACGATGGCCAGGTGACCTGGGCCTATTATGATGCGGCCCAAAGCGAGGTCAAAGAGCAGTTTCAAGACCTCCTTGCCAAAGTCCCAGAGGGCTACCGTGTTTACCCGCTTCTTTTCGTCAATGGTGAGTTCAAAAGCGCCGGCAGCCTCGAATTCTTTGTCGTCATCCAAGCCGTGCGTGAAGCCTTAGAGGCCCAGCAGGCCCTTCAAGGCCCGGTGATGGGCTGAAATTCCCCTAAAGAGCGAGGGAGCGGATAAACCGCTCCCTCACGTCTTATTTCGGTTGGGGCACGGGGGGTTCGCCCGGCGCTGGAGGAGGCGTGGGCGCTTCCTCCGGGGGCTTGGGCCTCTCCGCGGCGCGCTCGCCCTCCGCGCGCATAAGTTCCGCATAGCGATCCAACTTGGCCTGCACGCGGCCATATACCGTGTCGGGCGGGTAATCGCCGTTTTCATCCGGCTCGCCGGCGGGTATGCCCGTCAGGATCTCGATACCCTCTTCTACCGTGTTGACCGCATAGATGTGAAACTGGCCCTGGCGCACGGCCTCGATGATCTCATCGCGCAGCATCAAGTGGCGTACGTTCGCCGCCGGGATGAGTACCCCCTGTTCGCCCGTCAACCCCCGCGCCTTGCACACGCGGAAGAACCCCTCGATTTTATCGTTCACGCCGCCGATGGCCTGCACCTGCCCGAGTTGATTCACAGACCCCGTAACCGCCAACCCCTGCTTGATGGGCACATCGGCCAGGCTAGAGAGGAGCGCATACAGTTCCGTAGATGAGGCGCTATCGCCCTCTACGCCGGAATACAACTGCTCAAACGTCAAACTGGCCGACATCGTCAAGGGGTGCTTTTGGGCGAAACGGCTGGCCAAGTACCCCGCCAGGATGAGTTGCCCCTTATCATGAATGGGGCCGCTCATTCTGACCTCGCGCTCGATGCTCACCACCGCCGCGCGCCCCAGATAGGTGCGCGCCGTGATGCGCGAGGGCAACCCAAAGACAAACTCGCCCGATTGCACCACCGAAAGGCCGTTCACCTGGCCGACGACGCTCCCCTCTGTATCAATGAGGATGACGCCCTTCAACACCGATTCGACATAGCGTTCCACGGCCAAATCCAGCCGGGCCGTGCGCTCCTCCACCGCTTGGCGGACGTCCTCCGCCGTCACCACCCCTCGGCCCGCCCGGCCTGCCCAAAAAGAGGCCTCGCGGATGAGGTCGGCCACGGAGGCAAAGTGCGTGGTCAGTTTCTCTTGGTCATCCACCAGGCGAGAGGATTCCTCCACCAGGCGCGCCACGGCGCCCGCATCAAAGGGCAGCAGGCCCTCGCGGCGGCACAGGTCTCCCACAAAGATGGCGTAATCGCGCAGGCTCTCCTCATCGCGCGGCATCGTCAGGCCAAACTCGGCCTTCACCTTGAACAGTTCGCGAAAATCCTCATCAAAGAGGTAGAGGAGTTGGTAGAGGCGATGATCTCCGATGAGGATCACCTTCACATCGAGGGGGATGGGTTCCGGCTCGAGGGTGGACGTGGCCACCAGGCCGTAATATTGAGACATCTCCTCGATCTTGATCTCGCGGTTGTGGAGGGCGCGCTTGAGGGCATCCCAAGCGAAGGGGTTGACGAGCAGGTTCTTGGCCTCCACCACAAGGTAGCCACCGTTCGCCCGGTGCAAGGCCCCCGCGCGGATCTGCGTGAAATCGGTAACCATCGTGCCGAATTCGGCGCGATGCTCGATGCGCCCGATGAGATTGTGGTAAGTGGGGTTATCTTCGATGACCACGGGCGCACAGGTGCGGTCTCGCGTTTCGGCCAAGACGTTCACCGCATAGCGAGAGAACCACCTTCCCCGCTCCAGCGCCCCCATAAAGGGTAAGGCGGCGCTTTGGTCGGCGCTGGGGAGGAATTGCTGGACGTTGCTGACAATATCGCGCCGCACGCTATCCAGATAGGGCTGGACGTTTGGGCAATCTTGAAACTGCTCGCGGAGTTCGGCCATCAGGGTATCCACCACGAAGCCGGCCAACTCGTTCGTCAACGTCTCGATGGCGTTGCGGCCTTGGCGGTCCAACTCGCGCACCTGGCGCATCACCTTGTCGAACTCCTCTTGGAGTTCGGGGCGGTAGGCCTCAAAACGGCGCTTGATTTCGGGGTCGAGCTTCTGATAGGCCTCTGGCGAAAGGACCTCCCCGTTGAGCATAGGGGCGATACCCAGGCCCATCTGCGAGCGGATGAGGGCAAACCCCCGTTCGTTCAGATAGCGCTCGAGATTTTCGAACAGGGCCTGCTGTTTTTGTTGAAGGCTCATCAGGAGTTCACGGCGGCGCTGTTCGAAGGGTTGCCCCTCAAAGGCGCGGGGGATCTCCTGCTGCAGGCGCTGGATGAGGGCGGCCATCTGCTCCCGCAGGATGGAGGCCCTCCCCGGCGGCAGGCTGATAGCCTTGGGGCGGCGAGGATCCTCAAAGTTGTAAACATAGCACCACTCGGGCGGCGCAGGGCGCTTGGGGGCGCGCTGGTCGAGGAATTGCCGCACGGCGGTGGTGCGCCCTGAGCCGGCATAGCCCACCGCAAAGATGTTGTAGCCATAGTTGGGCATATCAATGCCGAAATCAATGGAGCGGACGGCGCGAGATTGGCCTAACACGCGGTTCAGGGGCGGGAGTTCAGCCGTGGACGTGAACGAAAAGACGGATGGATCGCACCTGCGGCGCAATTGCTCCGGCTTGAGTCGCAAATCTTGCCCCATAATGGCACCTCGCTTTGGCTAAGGATGGGTGATGGATACGCTATCAGGCGGGCCTATTCTATGCCGATAGACTTCCCCTCGCAACCTCGGCGTGCCCCTCCCGGCCCGCGTGCGAGGCAGGCGCGAGGGCGCGGCCCATAGCAATTGCCCCACGTGCGCGAACGGGGTAGAATGGAACGAGAACCCGAAAGGAGGCCCTTTCGAATGCCCGAACGTGCTCCATCCCCCAACCGCCCCAATGTGGTGCTCATTATGGTGGACCAATGGCGTGGAGATGGCCTTAGCATCGCGGACCACCCCGTGGTGCACACGCCCTACCTCGACCAACTGGCCCTGCGCGGGGCGCGCTTTACCTGCGCCTATTCCGCCACGCCCACCTGCATCCCGGCGCGCGCGGCCCTCTTTACGGGGCTAACCCAGCGCTCGCACGGGCGCGTGGGCTATCAAGATGGCGTCCCGTGGGATTACGTGACGACCCTAGCCGGCGAATTCACGCGCCAGGGCTACCAGACGCAGGCCGTAGGCAAGATGCACGTCTACCCCGAGCGCTCGCAGATGGGGTTCCAGAACGTCATCTTGCACGATGGCTTTTTGCACTTTGCCCGGCGGCACAACCGCAATTACGACCTAGTGGATGACTACACCCCCTGGTTGCGCGAGCAATTGGGCCGCCAGGCGGATTATTTCGACCACGGCGTGAACTGCAACTCGTACGTAGCCCGCCCGTGGGATAAAGACGAATATCTGCACCCCACCACGTGGGTCGTCTCCCAATCCATTGACTTTTTGCGGCGGCGCGACCCGCGCAAACCCTTCTTCCTCTTTATGTCCTTCCATCGGCCGCACCCGCCCTATGACCCGCCCGCTTGGGCCTTTGAGATGTATCGCGATGCGCCGATGCCCTCCGTGCCCGTGGGAGATTGGGCGGATATCCTAGCCCCCTGGGCCGAGCCGCGCCGCCCTGATGCCTTTGTGGATGCCATCGAGCCGCGCCTTTTGCAGTGGGCGCGGGCCGGCTATTACGGCCATATGACCCATATTGACCACCAACTCAACCGCTTCTTAGAGACGTTGGACGAATACGGCCTGGGCGAGAACACCTTCATCCTCTTTACCTCCGACCACGGCGAGATGATGGGCGACCATCACCTCTTCCGCAAGGCTTACCCCTACGAGGGGTCGGCGCACATCCCGATGATTCTGGCGGCGCCCAAGGGGAGCGGCCTCATCCCGCCGCGCGGCGTATACCGCCAGGTGGTGGAACTGCGCGACGTGATGCCCACCCTCCTCGAATGCTGCGGGCTAGAGATTCCGCCGGAGGTGGAGGGGCAGAGTTTCTTGCCCATCGCCCAAGGGAAGGATATCCCTTGGCGGCCCTATCTCCACGGCGAGCATACCGTGTTCGGGCAATCCCTCCACTACGTAACGGATGGCCACCAAAAGTACGTCTGGTTCAGCGCCAACGGCCACGAGCAACTGTTCGATTTGGATAACGACCCCACAGAGTGCCACGACCTAGCCCGCGACCCAGCCTGGCAAACGCGCCTTGCCGAGTGGCGCGAAATCCTCATCCGCGAGTTGGAGGGGCGCGAAGAGGGGTTCACCGATGGGCAGCGGCTCATCCCCGGCCGGCCGGTGCACCCCTGCCTATCGTTCTTGCGCCAACCATCGTAAACGATAACAATCGTTCCATAAGGAGGATGGCAATGTGCGAATCCGTTCACGATTGGGAAAATCCAGAGGTCGTCGGGCGCAACCGCGAGCCGATGCACGCTACCTTTGTGCCGTACGATTCCGAAGAGGCCGCCCTTCGAAGAGAACGCGAGGCCTCGCCCTATTACCTTTCGCTCAATGGGGCCTGGAAGTTCCACTGGGCGCCGAACCCCGATGCGGCCCCGAGCGAATTCTACCGGCCTGAGTATGACGTCTCCTCGTGGGATGAGATCCCCATCCCCAGCAACTGGCAAATGCAGGGCTACGGCATCCCCGTGTACGTCAACATCGGCTATTCCTTCTCGGCGGACGATCTGCCCCGCGTGCCCCACGAGACGAACGAGATCGGCTCCTACCGCACCACGTTCACCCTGCCGGAGGGTTGGAAGGGCAAGCAGGTGTTCGTGGTGTTCGGCGGGGTGGATTCGGCCTTTTACGTGTGGGTGAACGGCCAGATGGTGGGCTACAGCCAAGATAGCCGCTTGCCCGCCGAGTTCAACATCACGCCCTACGTGCGAGAGGGCGAGAACGTCATCGCGGCGCGCGTCTACCGCTGGTCCGACGGGACCTATTTGGAGGATCAGGACCACTGGCGGATGAGCGGCATCCACCGCGAGGTGTACCTTTACGCCCAGCCCGCCCTCCACGTGCGCGATTTCTGGGTGCGCACCGATTTGGATGACGCCTACCGAGATGCGACGCTTCGCGTGCGCTTGCACATCCGCAACAACGCCCCTTACGATGCTGCGCCTCACACCGCCACGGTGATGCTCTACGATGCCCAAAAGCGCCCCGTCTTGGCCGAACCGCTCCGGGTTACCGCCGCGCCCAAGGCGGGCGAGGAAGTTACCCAAGAGGTGGCCGCGCCCATCGCAAACCCGCACAAGTGGTCGGCGGAAGATCCTTACCTCTATACCCTCGTCATCTCGCTCTGTGACGAGGCCGGACAGTTGCTCGAGGCCATCCCCTGCCGCGTGGGCTTTCGCCAGGTGGAGATCAAAAAGGGAATGCTGCACATCAACGGTGTGCCTATCACCATCAAAGGCGTCAACCGCCACGACCACGACCCCGATCGCGGCAAAGCAGTGGATTACGCCTCAATGCGGCGCGATATCATCTTGATGAAGCAGTATAACATCAACGCCGTGCGCACCTCGCACTACCCGAACGACCCGGCCTTCCTCGACCTGTGCGATGAGTTGGGCCTCTATGTGCTCGATGAGGCCAACCTCGAGACGCACGGCGTGTGGGGCCTGCTGAGCAATGACCCCGCCTGGCGGCACGCCTTTTTGGAGCGCGCCATTCGTATGGTGGAGCGGGATAAGAACCATCCTTGCATCTTTGCCTGGTCGTTGGGGAACGAATCGGGCTACGGCCCCAACCATGCCGCGATGAGCGAGTGGATTCACACCCATGACCCCACCCGGCCGGTGCTTTACAACCCCGCTGGAGACGCCCCCACGGTGGATATCCTCTCGCCGATGTACCCGCCCATCGAGCGGATTGTCGAGATGGCCCAAAAGGAAGGGGAGACGCGCCCCATCATTATGTGCGAGTATTCGCACGCGATGGGCAATAGCAACGGCAGCCTGGCGGATTACTGGGCGGCCATCGAATCCTACGATCGCCTGCAAGGGGGGTTCATTTGGGATTGGGTAGACCAGGGCCTGCGCCGCAAGACGGAGGATGGCCGCGAATGGATGGCCTACGGCGGCGATTTTGGCGACGTGCCCAATGACGGCAACTTTTGCTGCAACGGTCTCGTCGGGCCAGATCGGGATGTACACCCTGGCCTCATCGAGTACAAGAAACTCATCCAGCCCGTGCGCGTCGAGCCAGTGGACCTCGCCGCCGGGCAGGTGCGCATCATCAACCGCTATGCCTTCCTAAGCCTCAGCCATCTCGATATCAGTTGGGTCCTGGAGGAGGATGGGCAGGCCATCCAAAAGGGCGCCTTGGCCCCTCTGGATATCGGCCCGGGGCAGAGCCAGGTCATTACACTCCCCATCGGCAAGCCTTCCCTCACACCGGGCGCCGAATATTGGCTGACGCTTTACTTCACCCTAGCCCATGAGACGCCTTGGGCCGCTTGGGGCCACGAAGTGGCCTGGGAACAGTTCCGTATGCCCTATGAGGCGCCCCAAGCGCCCACCCTTTCGGTGCGGGCGATGAACCCGCTCCAGGTGGAGGAGGATGAGACGGCCATCCTCATCCGCGGCCAGGCCGAGGGAGGCCCCTTTGCGATTACCCTGGGCAAGCACGAGGGGACGATCACCTCCTTCCAATATCAGGGCCGCGAACTGGTGGCCAGCGGGCCGAGGCTGAACGTGTGGCGCGCCCCGACGGATAACGACGAATCTCCCTTGGGCGCGTGGCGCAACCCCGCCTCGGCGATGGCCTGGCGTAGGGCGGGATATGACCGCCTTCAGCACCGCGTGCGCCGCACCAAGACGGAACGCTTGGCCGACGGGGCCGTGCGCGTCACCATCCGGGCCTACTCCACCCCGCCCGACCGCGCCAACGGCTTCGGGATAACTTATACCTATACCTTCTACGGGAGCGGCGATGTGGTCATCGAGACGCACGTGCGCCCGGGCATCTATCTGCCGCCCCTGCCGCGGCTGGGGTTGCAGATGCGCCTACCTCAAGGGTTCGAGCAGATGGCCTGGTTCGGCGCTGGCCCGCACGAGTGCTACAGCGACCGCAAGGCGAGCGGGCGCATTAGCCTCTATCGCAGCACGGTGGATGAGCAGCATGTGCCCTATGTGATGCCACAGGAAAATGGGAACAAGATTGACGTCCGCTGGGCGGCCCTGACGGATGACGCGGGCTTTGGCCTTTTGGCCGTGGGTATGCCGCTCCTAAACGTGACGGCGCACCACTACACCACCGAGGCGCTGACGGCCGCCCGCCACTGGCACGAACTCGAGCGGAGCGAGGAGATCACCCTGAATTTGGATTACGCCCAGTCGGGCCTGGGGACGGCCTCCTGCGGGCCGGCCACCCTGCCGCAATACCTCCTGCCGGCCGCCGAGACGACCTTCTGCGTGAGGCTCCGCCCCTTAGGGCCGGGCGAGGCGCCCGAAAGGGTGAGCAAGCGCACCCCAGAGGCCCTCTAGCGGGGAACGGGCGGCCAAGGGAATGAGGCACAGTGAGCGACCTCGAACGGACGGTGCGCGAGACGATTGACCGCTGGCGCCTTCTGCCGGCGGGAGATACAGTAGTCGTGGGCGTCTCCGGCGGGGCCGACTCGCTGTGCCTTTTGCACATCCTGAAAGGGCTGGCGCCGAAGTACGGCATCCGCCTGTACGTGGGGCACCTCGATCACGGCATCCGCGCGGAATCGGCGGAGGATGCGGCCTTTGTGGAGGCCCTCTGCCGAGATTGGGGCCTCCCCTGTACCGTGGAGCGCGCCGATGTGCCCGCCTTGGCGCGCCAGCAACACCTGGCGTTAGAGGAGGCCGCGCGCCAGGCGCGTTACCGCTTTTTGGGGGCATTGGCCGCTTCGCTCGGGGGGCGCACCGTGGCCGTGGCGCACCATGCCGATGACCAGGTGGAGACGGTGCTTATGCACCTCTTGCGCGGGTCGGGCCTGGCGGGGCTGAGGGGGATGCGCCCCTTGAGCCGCTTGGAAGACCTCCGCCTGGGGGAGGGGATTTCGCCAAAGGAGGTGCGTTTGATCCGCCCTCTCTTGGGCGTCTCGCGCCAAGAGATCCTCGCCTACTGCCAGGCACAGAGCCTTCCATATCGCTTTGACCTTTCGAACTTGGATACGACCTTTTACCGCAACCGTTTGCGCCACGAACTCTTGCCCATCTTGGAGATGTACAACCCCAACATCCGCCAGGTCCTTTGGCGCACCGCGGAGGTCATCGCCGCCGATTATGACCTTCTGCGGGCGATAGTGGAAGAGGCTTGGGGGCGCCTGGTGCGCGAGGAATCGCCTGGGGCCATCGTCTTTGATTTGGCGGCCTTCCGCGCCCAGCCCCTGGCCCTGCAGCGTTCGCTCTTGCGCGAGGCGGTGCACCGCTTGCGGCGGTCGCTGCGCAATATCAACTGGGTGCACATCGAAAATGCCGTGCAGGTGGCCTGCGAGGGGGCCACGGGCGCCCAGGCGACTTTGCCACAGGGGCTGATGCTCACCCTCGGCTACGGCGCGCTGACCATCTCCTCCGCCGACCATCGCTGGGTGGACCCGCGCCACCCGCAAGTATGGGGGCCTTTGCCCCTACCCCTCGAAGGGGAAACGCCCCTCCCCACGGGCGGTTGGGCCGTGCGCACGGTGCTTTCCCCGCGAGAGGCCCTCGCCGAGGCCTGGGCGAACAACGCGGACCCCTTGACGGGCTATTTCGATGCAGAAACCCTGCGCGGCCCGCTCCTGCTCCGGCCCCGCCGAGAGGGAGATTGGCTTATCCCCTTGGGCCTGGGGCACCGCCAAAAGGTGGGCGACCTGATGACGAACCTCAAAATCCCCCGCGCCCTGCGCGATAGCGTGCCGCTCCTCCTCTGCGGAGAGGAGGTCGTTTGGGTAGTGGGCTACCGGCTCGATGCGCGCTTTGCCGTGCGGCCCGAGACGCGCCGCATCCTCACCGTGCGCTTCGAACGGAGGCCCCCCGAGGGCGAGGGAGACGACCTATGAAGCGTATCCTCCTCAAGCCGGGGCGCGAAAAATCGGTGCTGAACCGCCACCCCTGGGTCTTTAGCGGGGCCATTGGCCGCCTCGAAGGCCCTCCCCAGCCGGGCGAAGTCGTCGCGGTGGCCGACCACGCTGGCCAGCCGCTTGCCCTGGCCGATTACAATCCCCGTTCGCAGATCACCCTGCGCATCCTGACCTTTGACCCTTCAGAGGGAATAGAGGCCACCTTCTGGCGCGGGCGCCTAGAGGCCTCCCTCCGGCGGCGCGAGGCCCTGCCCGACGCGGCCGAACATTCGGCCGAACGGCTCGTCTATGCCGAATCGGACGGCCTGCCGGGGCTGATCGTGGATCGCTACGGCGATTTTCTCGTCCTCCAGGCCCTCACCTTGGGGATGGATCGCCGCAAGGCTTTGCTGGCCGAACTCCTGAGGGAACTCCTCCGGCCGCGCGGCATCTATGAGCGGAGCGATGTGGACGTGCGCGCCCAAGAGGGCCTGCCGGAGGCGACGGGCCTCCTGTGGGGCGAGCCGCCGCCGGAAAGGGTCGAGATTGACGAATGCGGGTTGCGCTTTTGGGTGGACCTCTATCGCGGCCACAAGACGGGGTTCTACCTCGACCAGCGCGTCAACCGCCGACGCGTGGCGCCTTATTGTGCGGGGCGCGAGGTGCTTAACGCCTTTTCCTACACGGGGGCCTTTGCCGCGTATGCCCTGCGCCACGGGGCGCGCCGCGTGGTCAACCTCGATAGTTCCGCCGAGGCCCTGCGCGCCGCCGCCGAGCATATTGCCCTCAACGGCCTGCCGGCGGAGGCGGTGGAATCCGTCGAGGGAGATGCCTTCCGCGTCCTCCGCGCCTGGCGAGATGAGGGGCGTGCGTTTGATTTGATCATCCTAGATCCGCCGAAATTCGCCTTCAGCCGCGCCCAGCTTATGGCCGCCACGCGCGGTTACAAGGATATCAACCTCCTGGCGATGAAACTTTTGCGCCCAGGGGGGATCCTGTGCACCTTCTCCTGTTCGGGCCTGGTGAGCGAGGATCTCTTTCAGAAAATCCTCTTTGGCGCGAGCCTGGATGCTGGGCGCGAGGTGCGCATCCTGGAGCGGCTCACCCAAGCGCCGGATCATCCCGTCTCCCTCGCCTTCCCCGAAGGGGCGTATCTCAAAGGGTTCATCTGCCGCGTGGAATAGGGGTTGCGAGGCGCCTGCCTCGCGGGGAGGTCGTTAGGCCTCCCATCACCATCGCAATTAAGGCGCCGTTCGGCGCACGCGGGCCGGGAGGCCCGCGCTCCTTTCTTTTATGGAGTGCTGAAGCCTTGCTTCAGCATCCGCGCTCCATATCTCAGGTTTTGAACCTGCGGGAGGGTGTTTTGCCCTATGGCTGGCCTAGCCCGCCAGGGGGGCGCGAAAGAGGGGGGTGTAGATGGCCCCTTCGGGGCGTAGGTCGCTTTTCATCACATACACCTCTTCCACCCGCACGGGCGCCGCAAGGGCGAACTGCTCTTGAGAGACCGCCCTGCCCAAGGCCTCAATCTCGGCGCGATCGGCGCGGTCTTTGATGCGGGCTAGGGTCAGATGGGGCGTGAAAGCGCGATCCTCCGGCGCAAAGCCCTCTTTGGCCGCCTCGCGCTCCACGGCCCTTTGGAGCGCCTCGAGGCGGCCCGTTTCCTCGCGCACGCCGGCCCACACCACGCGGGGCCGCCGCGCGTTGGGGAAGCACCCCACCCCCTCCACCATCATCTCAAAAGGGGGCACTGTGGCGCAGGCGCGCTGAACGGCGGCATACACGGCCTCGAGTTTCGTCGAGGGCACATCTCCCAAGAATTTGAGCGTGAGGTGGATGCTCTCCGGCCGAACCCATCGCCCCGCCTCGCCGCCAGGGCCGGCGCGCAGGCGGCCGATGAGGTCGCCCAGGGCTTTGTGCACCTCTTGGCTCAACACGATGGCGATAAACGTGCGCATCGCCTCTGCCATAGGCCTTCACCTCCCTTTCGACATATCGCCTAAACCCAAGAGCCGCGCCGCATTCCCATAGAGGATTTGGGCCTCGACCTCGGCGCTCAACCCCAGCCGGCGCACGCGCCTCAGGCAACGGCTCGGCGTGAGGAGGGGGAAGTCGCTCCCAAAGAGGATTTTGGAGGCAGCCCACCCGCCCACGTGCCGGTAGATGGCATCCTCATACAAATACGGCGAGGCCGCCGTATCATAATAGACGCGCGATAAGGCCCCTTTGACCTCAGGCATCAATTCGTAAAAAGGCAGGCCCCCGCCCCAATGCGCCAGGAGAAAGGTATTTTCCGGGTGGCGCACGGCGAGCGCATAGGCCTCTTTGGGGCCTTGGGTGCCCTTGCCCGCGTAGGCGTGGCCCACCGGCTCGTTCACATGGAGGAGCATCGGCGCACCGTAGGCGCGCGCCAGGGCCGCGAGGCCATCCAGCGCGTCGCCCTCGAGCGAAAACCCCTGCCCATCCGGCATCAACTCGCCCAGGCCCCGCGCCCCCTGCTCGAGGCAACGCCGCGCCTCGCGGATGGCCTCCTCGCCCGCCGCGGGGTTCACCACGGCAAAAGGGATAAGGCATCCGCCGCTCGAGCGCGCCGCCTCAAGCACATACTCGTTGGCCAAACGGCACAGGCCCATATCCACAAAGGCGAACCCAAAGGCCACCGCCTGGCTCACGCCGGCCTCATCCATCGCGGCGAGGAGGTCCGGAAGCATCGCCAAACGATTCTTGGGGTTGGCATAGAGGAGGCCAAACCACGGCTCGCGCACGAGGAGCCGCTCCCGTTGGACGATGATCTCCGCCGGCAGGATGTGCGTATGACAATCCAAAATGGGCATAGCGCGATTTTTGCCCAAAGGAGGGGGCTTGTCAACCGGCGCAAGTTGACCGAACGTATAGGGCGGAACAAAATACTTGCGTTCTTTAACCATTTCTTGTAAACTAGAGGTGTGGGCAGAGCCTGATGAGGGGTTTACCATGACGGAAATCGGCAAAGAAAAGGCGCTCGATACCACCATCGCGCAAATCCGCAAACGGTATGGCGATGGCGCAATTATGAAATTGGGAGACGCCACCAGCCTGGATGTGGAAGCAATTCCTACGGGCTGCCTGGCCCTGGATATCGCCTTGGGGATTGGAGGGATTCCCCGGGGGCGCATCACCGAGATTTACGGGCCGGAATCCTCCGGCAAGACGACGCTGTGCCAGCACATCATCGCCGAGTGCCAAAAGATGGGCGGCATCGCCGCGTTTATTGACGTCGAGCATGCCCTGGACCCCGCCTATGCCCAAAAGTGCGGCGTGAACATTGATGAACTGTACATCTCCCAGCCCGATACGGGCGAACAGGGCCTGGAGATCACCGAGGCCCTGGTGCGCAGCGGCGCAGTGGATGTCATCGTGATTGACTCCGTGGCGGCGCTCGTGCCCCAGGCCGAGATCGAAGGCGAAATGGGAGATGCCCATATGGGCCTGCAGGCGCGGTTGATGTCTCAAGCCCTGCGCAAGTTGACGGGGGCCATCAAGCGGAGCAACACGGCCGTCATCTTTACAAACCAACTGCGGATGAAGATCGGCGTCCTCTTTGGGAACCCTGAGACGACCACCGGCGGCAACGCGCTCAAGTTCTATGCGGCCGTCCGGCTGGACCTGCGCAAGGCGGAGGCCATCAAACAAAAGACGGAGGTCATCGGCAACCGCATCCGCGCGCGGGTCAAAAAGAACAAGGTCGCGCCGCCCTTCAAAGTGGCCGAGTTCGACATTATGTTCGACCAGGGCATCTCCAAAGAGGGGAGCATCCTCGACGTAGGCACGGAGGTCGGCGTCATCGAAAAGCGCGGCTCCTTCTACTCCTATGGTGATACGCGCCTTGGCCAGGGCCGCGAGAATGCTAAGGCCTTCTTGCGGGCGAACCCCGCCTTGGCGGATGAGATCGAGAACAAGGTTCGCCTGGCCGTGGGGCTGAAGCCCAAGCCGGCCTACGTTGTGAGCGCGCCGCCGCAGCCGTTTGTTCCGGTGGCCGATGAGGTCAGCACCGAGGCGCTCGACGAAGAGTGATTTTGAAAAACGCGGTCGCCAGGTCATAGTTACCCAGGGCGGGCCGCCGGGCCGTGTGCCCCTTTTTGCGGGGCATACGCCGGTCGCTACGCCTATTCCATAGAAAGTACTCGAGAGCGCACCTTTCACACCCTGTTTTCTTTAACAGAGCGGAATGGCTAGCCCGAGGTCCAGCGGGCGGTCGTTTCGGCCAAACGGTGCTCCTACATTCGACGACTTTCGATGCACTTGGGGACTGTGGCCATGGCTGCAGTCCCTTTTTGTTTCGCGGGGGGCGATGAGTCCGACGATTACGGCCATCCTAGGGCAAGCCAGGCGGCGTGGGCGGTTCAACATCTTTATAGATGGCGCCTATGCCTTCAGCCTGGAGGAATCCCTAGCGGCGCGCCTAGAGGTAGGCCGCGAACTCTCGCCGGCGGAAATCGCCGAACTCAAACGGCAAAACCTCCTAGAGAGCGCTTACCAGGCCGCCCTACGCTACATCGCCCTGCGCCCGCGGAGCGAAAAGGAGATGCGCCTTTACCTGACCCGGCGCGGGCTGGGCCGCGAGGCCGCAGAGGGCCTTTTGGAGAGGCTCCGCGCCGAGGGCTGGGTGGATGACGGCGCCTTTGCTGCCTTTTGGGTGGATAATCGGGAGGCCTTCCGCCCCAAGGGCCGTTGGGCGCTCAGCGCCGAGTTGCGCGAAAAGGGTGTGGCCGATGAGGCCATCGAGGCGGCGCTGGAGGCCCTCGACGAAGAGGAGAGCGCCCAACGGGCCGCCGAAAAGGCCCTCCGCCGCTATGCCTCCCTCGAAGAAGAGGCCTTCCGACGCCGCCTATCGGGCTACCTGCAAAGGCGCGGGTTTACGCTAGAGGTGTGCCGGCGCATTGTGGAGCGCCTTTGGCGCGAGGTGGAACGAGAACGTCTTTCAAAGGCCGATCCCCTCTCGGGGGAATAACGGGGTTGCCCCCGTTTACATAGATTCTGGAAAGGACATTACGCATGGGACCATTGGCAACACTGATTTGGATCGTCGCACTGCTCATCGCGAGCGCTGCATCTTTTGTGCTGGGCAACTCTCTCAAGAACCGCCTCATCAGCAAGAGCGCTCGCCAGGCGCAGGAGGAAGCCAAAGCCCTCCTTGCGGAAGCGCGCAACAAGGCAATGGAGATCGAGTTGGAGGCCAAAGAAAAGGCTATCCAAATCCTGCAAGAGGCGGAAGAGGAGATCAAGTCGCGCACGCGCGAGTTGAGCCGCCAAGAACAGCGCCTTCAACAGCGCCGAGAAAGCCTCGAACAGCGGTTTGACGCCCTCGAACAACGTGAGCGCAAGATCAAAGAGCGCGAGCAAAAACTCGATGCCCGCCAACAGGAACTGGATAACGCCTGGAACGAACACATCGCCGCCTTGGAGCGCATCTCTGGGTTGACCCAAGAAGAGGCGAAGGAACTCCTCCTCAAAGAGGTGGAGGCGGAAGCGCGCATTGACGCCGCGCGCATCATCCGCGAAATCGAGGCCGCGGCCCGCGAAGAGGGCGAACAGCGCGCCCGCGAGATCATCACCACGGCCATCCAACGCATCGCCGCCGACCAGGTGACGGAGACGACCGTCTCTACCGTGGAACTGCCCAACGATGAGATGAAGGGGCGCATCATCGGCCGGGGTGGGCGCAATATCCGCGCCCTGGAGAGCATCACGGGCGTGGACCTCGTCATTGACGATACGCCCGATACGATCATCCTCTCCAGTTTTGACCCGGTGCGCCGTGAGGTGGCCCGCATCGCCCTGAACCGCCTGATCCTGGATGGGCGCATCCATCCGGGGCGCATCGAAAAGATCGTCGAAAAGGCCACCGAAGAGGTGGAGCAGACAATGCGCGAGCAGGGCGAACAGGCCGCGCTCGATTTGGGCATTCACGGCCTGCCGACGGAAATCATCCGCCTATTGGGGCGGCTGCACTACCGCACGAGTTACGGGCAAAATGTGCTCCAGCACTCCATCGAGACGGCGCGCCTGGCCGCGCTGATGGCCGCGGAGTTGGGCGCCAACGTCGAAGATGCGAAACTGGCCGGCCTCCTCCATGACCTGGGCAAGGCCGTAGATCACGAGGTCGAGGGGCCGCATGCGGCCATCGGCGCCGAAATCGCCCGCCGTTGCGGCTTGCCCGAAAAGATCGTGAACGCCATCGCCGCCCACCACTGCGAGGCAGAGCAAGGTTCCATCGAGGCGGTGCTCGTCCAGGCGGCGGATGCCATCTCGGGGGCGCGGCCAGGGGCACGGCGCGAATCTCTGGAAAACTATATCAAGCGCATCCGCGCGCTGGAACAGGTGGCCAATTCGTTCGAAGGGGTCGAATCCTCCTTCGCCATTCAGGCCGGGCGGGAGATCCGCATCCTCGTCAAGCCCGATATGGTGGATGACTATGGCGCGATCAAACTGTCGCGCGATATTGCCAGAAAGGTGGAAGAGAGCCTACAATATCCTGGGCAGATCAAGGTAACCGTCATCCGCGAGACGCGCGCTACGGAATATGCCAAGTGATCGAGGTTAGATAACCTGCGAAAGGAGCCTGAGCGGAAGGGCCACCTTTCGCTCAGGCTCTCCCTTGGATCGTTGTAGCGGCTCGTTCTGTCAAAAGGAGGCCAACCATGGAAGTCCTCAAAGTCTCAGCCCGCTCAAGATCCACTGCCGTTGCAGGTGCTATCGCCGGGGTAATTCGGGAAAAGGGGCGCGCCGAGGTGCAGGCCATCGGCGCGGGCGCGGTGAACCAGGCCGCGAAGGCCATCGCCATCGCGCGATCTTACCTCGCGCTGGATGGGATTGACATCATCTGCATCCCCGCTTTTACCGACGTCAAGATTGACGATCAAGAAAGAACCGCCATTAAATGGATCGTCGAACCGCGCTGAGAGGCTCCATTGACCTGCACCTGCACACCAACGCTTCAGACGGCCTCTACAGCCCCCGCGAGGTAGTGGCCCTCGCCCAAGAAAAGGGGGTGGCGGCGATCGCCGTCACCGATCATGACACGATCAAAGGGCTAGATGAGGCGGCCTCTGCCGCCGCCGAGATGGGCCTCGATTTCCTCACCGGCGTGGAAATCAGCGCCGAGGTGGATGAAATCGAGGTGCACATCTTGGGGTATTGCTTCGATGACCGAGATGGCTCGCTCGAGCGGGATTTGGCGCGCTTCCGCGAGGCGCGGTTGGGGCGCGCCCAAGAGATGCTCGAGCGGCTGCGCCGCTTGGGGATGCCCCTCGATTGGGGGCGCGTGCTGGCGCTGGCTGAGGGCGGCACGGTGGGGCGGCCTCACATCGCCCGCGCCCTGGTCGAAGAGGGGTTCGTGGCCTCGGTGCCGGAAGCCTTTGCCAAATATCTCGCCCAAGGCCAGCCGGCCTTTGTGCCGCGCATCAAGGCCACGCCGGCCCAGGTCATCCGACTCATCCGCGAGGCGGGCGGGGTGCCCGTATTGGCTCACCCCTGGGGCCTTCAAGGGATGGTCGCCTCCTTCGTAGAGGAAGGGCTGGAGGGCCTCGAGGTTTATTACACGGGCTATACCGCCGAGATGATCGCCGCCCTCCGCCAAGTGGCCGACGAGTTCGGCCTCATCTGCACCGGCGGGAGCGACTTTCACGGCCTGGAGGTGGCGCCGACGAACATCTTGGGGGGCGTCCACGTGCCCAGGCGCTGTTTGGCCGCCCTAAAGCGGCGCCACCGCGAACTGGCTGCCTCAAGAAAATAAGGGCTGGGGCCGAACCCCGCCTCAAGAGGCGTCTCCCGCCCCCTCAGAGGGATTGCGGCGTGCCTTGGGTTTACCGCCCGGCTGCCGAGAGGGGCGAGCGCGCGAGGCGCCGCCCGCTTTGGGTTGCTCGGCCTTTGGCGTGGGCCGAGCGCGGCGCCGCTTCGGGAGGGGAGCGGTCGGCCCTGCTGCCGGGGCCGAGGGAGGCTCCTCAGCGCGTGGGCGCTCTGCCGAGCGCTTGCTCGAGGCCTTTTGCCCCCCATTCGAGGGCGCGGACGCTTCCGCCTTCGGCTTTTCTCCCCCTTTGGCCCCTTCCGGGGTCCCCGGCAGGACGCGGGCGATTTGCTCCTCCATCGAGGCGCGGCGCCCGTCTCGTTTTGCCAACGCCGGGCAGGGTTCTTTGCCGGCCAGTTGATCGGCCGTCAGTTCCATCGTTGAGCCATCGGCCAAGAGGAGGGTAACCGTCTCTTGTAGGACGCTGACCTTCACAACCTTGGCCGGGCCAAAGGGGGTCTCGACCATCTTGCCCACCTTGGGGAAGACCCCCCTGACGGCGTGATAGTAATCATGCTCGTAGGCCAAACAGCACAGGAGGCGCCCGCAAAGGCCCGAAATCTCCATCGGGCTGAGGGGCAGGTTTTGCTCTTTGGCCATGCGGATGGAAACGGGCGCGAAATCCGAAAGCCACGTGGCGCAGCACAGCGGCCGGCCGCATTTGCCCAACCCGCCGAGGAGGCGGGCCTCATCGCGCACGCCGATTTGGCGGAGTTCGATGCGCGCCTTGAAGAGGTGCGCCAGGTTGCGCACCAAATCGCGAAAGTCCACGCGCTGCTCGGAGGTGAAAAAGAAGGTCAGGCGCGAGCCATCGAAACTGTACTCCGCGCCGACAATCTTCATCGGCAGGCCGGCCTTGCGTACCTCCTCTCGGCAGATTTGCGCGGCCTCTTCCTCGCGCTGGCGGAACTTTTCCGCCTCCACCAGTTCCAAAGGCGTGGCCCGCCGCAAGACGGGTTTCAACTCCCCCACCACCTCCGATTCGGCCACCTCGCGGGGGGGCATCACCACCCGCCCCAGTTCCGTGCCGCGCGCCGTCTCGACGATGACGTAATCGTCCTCTTGGAGGTCCATAAGGTCGCCGGGAGAGAAAAAGTAAACCTTGCTCGTCTCTCGAAACTTGATGCCACACACAATCGGCATAAGAGCCGTCCTCTCGTATAGGGTTATTCGGTTAGGCTGCCAAAGGCTGCCAACTCAAGAACATCACCTCTAAAACCAAACGGGCGTTGGCGTTGTGCTCTAACTGATCCAACGCGTTTTCGGTGGAGCGAAGCGCCGCCTCCGCCGCGGGGAGGCTCCAGAGGCGGGCGATGCGCCTCAAGGCCTCGTGGTGGTCGGCGTGTGTGATCAAATCTTCACAGCCGGCGCACTCCAAGAGCACGTCTCGCCACCACGTTTGCCAAAGGCCGATGATCTCGTTCAAAGCGGGGTGCTTGCTGTAGCGCTCAGCCGCCTGCAAACGCTCCCCACGGCTCGCCGTGAGCAGGGCCTCCAATTCGCGCAGGCGCTCCTGGCGCTCCGCCAGGACCTCGGGGTGTTCCCAGGCGTAGATGGCCCAACCCACGGCCCCCGCCGAAAGCCGCGCCAGCGTCTCGGCGCGCTCCTCAGGCGCCCCCCACCGTTCCATAAGGGCCTGGGCGATGCGCCGCGCCGGCACGGGCCGCAGGGCAAACACTTGGCACCTCGAGAGGATGGTGGGCAGGAGGAGGCCCGCATCGAGCGCCGTCAGGATGATCACCGCGTGCGCCGGGGGTTCCTCGAGCGTCTTCAGAAAGGCGTTGGCCGCCTCGGGCGTGGCCGTGTGAAAATCCGTCAAGAGGCACACGCGCCACGCGCCCTGCACGGGCGAAAGGGAGAGTTCATACTGCAGGTTGCGGATTTGCCCAATCTTGATATGGTCGCCCTCGGGTTCGACGAGCCGCACGTCGGGGTGGGTGCCCTTTTGTACACGGCGGCAGGCCTCGCACTCTCCGCAGGGAGGGGCGGCTCCTTCGCATTGCAGGGCCGCCGCGAATTCGCGCGCCAGGTGCGTTTTGCCTACGTGGGCCGGCCCCGTAAAAAGGAGTGCATGGGGCACCCGCCGGGCCGCGATGGCCCGTTCGAGCGCTGCAATCGCCCACTCATGCCCGATGGTCGTCCACATTCTTTACAAACTCGATACACGATATAAATACATTGTAACGACTTGGGCCATCTGCGCCAAACGCTCATAACTCGTCAAAGCCGCGCCCTACGATGCGGCAGCGCGGCTTCCGCGCTCCACGGCGGCCCCCAGAGTTGCCTCTTGGGGCCTTTTTGTGTAACATAACCCAATAGCCCAGCAGGCTTTAGCCCACATAGGGCCTGCTTTTTGGAGGAATGCCTAGATGACGAACCTTGAACCCGCCTCAGGTACCGACTTTATCCGCGAGGCCATCCGCCAGGACCTCGCCTCGGGGCGCTTCCATCGCGTGCAAACGCGCTTCCCGCCCGAGCCGAACGGCTATCTGCACATCGGCCACGCCAAGGCCATTTGGATCAACTTTGGCATCGCCCAAGAGTTCGGCGGGTTCTGCAGCCTACGCTTCGATGACACGAACCCCGCCGCTGAAGACGTCGAATACGTCGAGGCCCAGAAGGAGGATATCCGCTGGCTGGGGTACGATTGGGGCGAGCATCTCTATTTCGCCTCGGATTATTACGAGCAGTTGTATGAACTCGCCGAAAAGTTGATCAAAAAGGGCAAGGCCTACGTCTGCGACCTCTCGCCGGAGGAGGTGCGCGCCTATCGCGGCACGCTCACGGAACCGGGCCGCAACAGCCCTTACCGCGATCGCTCTGTGGAAGAGAACCTCGATCTCTTTCGGCGAATGCGCGCCGGCGAATTCCCCGAGGGTTCTCGCACCCTGCGCGCCAAGATTGATATGGCCTCGCCCAACCTGAACCTGCGGGACCCCATTATGTACCGCATTCTATACGTTACCCACCACCGCACGGGGAACACCTGGTGCATCTACCCCACCTACGATTGGGCGCATGGCCAGTGCGATTCGCTCGAGGGTGTAACGCACTCCCTGTGCGACCTGGGGTATGAGGGTCACCGCCCTCTCTACGATTGGTTTTTGGATGAACTCGGCATTTACCACCCTCGGCAGATCGAGTTTGGGCGCCTCAACCTGACCTACACCGTGCTCAGCAAACGCTACCTGCGGCGCTTGGTCGAGGAGGGGTACGTCTCCGGGTGGGATGATCCGCGTATGCCCACCCTGGTGGGGATGCGCCGCCGCGGCTATACGCCGGAGGCCATCCGCACCTTTTTGGAACTCGTCGGCGTCTCCAAGGCGAACAGCATCGTGGACGTATCGCTCTTGGAATACTGCCTCCGGCAAGACCTGAACAAGCGCGCCCTGCGCCGTATGGCCGTCCTCAGGCCGCTCAAAGTCATTTTGGATAACTACCCTGAGGGCCTCGTGGAGGAGGTGGAGGCCGTCAACAACCCCGAGGATCCTTCGGCCGGCACGCGCAAGGTACCCTTCTCCAAAATCCTATACATCGAGCGGGATGATTTTATGGAGAACCCGCCCAAGCAATTCTACCGCCTGGCGCCGGGGCGCGAGGTGCGGCTGCGCTATGCCTACTTTATCCGCTGTGAACGGGCAGTGAAGGACCCCTCGACGGGAGAGGTCATCGAACTGCACTGCACGTATGACCCCGCCACGCGCGGCGGAGACGCCCCCGATGGGCGCAAGGTGAAGGCTACACTCCATTGGGTTTCGGCGGCGCATGCCATCGAGGCGGAGGTGCGCCTGTATGACCGTCTCTTCGCCGTGGAAGACCCCTTGGATGTGCCCGAGGGCAAGGATTTCACGGCCCACCTTAACCCGAACTCTTTGCACATCCTCAAAGGGTGCAAACTCGAGCCGAGCCTGGCCGAGGCGCAGATCAGCGACCGCTTCCAGTTCGAACGGCTGGGCTACTTCTGCCTAGACCCCGACAGCCGCGATGGGCGCCTGGTCTTTAACCGCACCGAATCGCTCCGTGATACGTGGGCCAAGATCCAGCAAAAACTGGGCGCCGATTCCTAAACGCTAACCCAAAGGGCCAAGAAAACAGCCGCCCAGCCAGAACGCTGGGCGGCTGTTTTGGCCGGACACACAGTGCGTTAGTAGTTCTCGACGAACAGTTCGTAATAGGCCTGCGGCTTGAGGCAGGCCGGGCACGTCTTGGGGGCCGATTTGCCCTTGTGGATGTACCCGCAGTTGCGGCAGCGCCAGTAAACCTCTTCATCGCGCTGGAAGACTTTGCCCTCGCGGACGTTCTCCAGGAGTTTGAGGTAGCGCTTCTCGTGGCCCTCTTCCACTTCGGAAATCTCTTTAAAGAGGGCCGCGATTTGCCGGAACCCTTCTTGTTCGGCGACCTCGGCAAAGTTCTTGTAAAGCGTCGTCCACTCCATCCGTTCGCCGGCGGCAGCGGCCTCTAGGTTGGCCGCCGTGTCGCCGATGACCCCCGCGGGGTAGCCCGCCGTGATGACAGCCTCCCCGCCCTCTAGGAACTGGAAGAAGCGTTTGGCGTGCTCGCGCTCGTTATCAGCCGTATCTCGAAAGATCGCGGCAATCTGTTGGTACCCCTCTGCCTCGGCGACCTCGGCAAAGTAGGTGTAGCGGTTGCGGGCTTGAGATTCGCCCGCAAAGGCGGCGAGGAGGTTCTTTTCCGTCTGTGTTCCTTTGATGCTGGCCATCGTTACATACTCCTTTGCGACTATGAATAGGCGGATCGGTTCACGGCGCCCGTAAGTATACCCGAAAGGCATTTCTTGTGCAACAAAAAATGGGGCAAACCCCTTGGCCTGCCCCAATGCACACGATGGGAACGCTCCCTCCCTACGATGCGCGGCGCTTGCGCCGCTGGCGCTGCTCCTGAAGGGCCTTCTCCCAGGCCGCTGCGAACACGCCCGTGGAGGAACCCTCTTCCTCTTTCGTGGGTTCGGGTTCGGGCGCGGCGGGCGCTTCTTCCATCTCTTTCATACTCAACGAAATGCGCCGGCGGCGAGCATCCACCTCGATGATGCGCACTTGCACCTCATCGCCCGGCTTGAGCACCTCGGCGGGATGGCTTACATAGCCATGGGGCAGTTGAGAGACGTGCAAAAGGCCGTCGGCCTGGGCGCCGATATCCACAAAGGCGCCGAAATCCACCAGGCGCACCACGCGCCCCGTAACCACCGCGCCTACCTCGAGGTCTTCTAGAGGCGTCTTGGCGCCCTTGCCGGAGCCAGGCACCGTCAGGCTGATGCGGTTATTCTCAAAATCTACGCGGCGAATCTGGACGTCTATCACATCGCCCACATGGAGGGTCTTATCGAGACCGGCGCGCTTGAGCGTGGAGATATGGGCCAAGCCATCACGCCCTACGCCGATATCCACAAAGGCCCCGAACTCGACGATGCTGCGGACGGTGCCCTTCATACGCATCCCGGGCTTGAGCGCCTCGAAGGTCAGGGCGTGGGCTTCGGTTTTGGGGGGTTCACCTGTGGAGGAAGATAAAGCGGCCTCGCCGCCGTTTGGGCCGTGTTCCGAAGGATCCGATGCGTGAGGATGTGTGGGCTGGCTTTCTGAAACCTCCGCCAGCGCTTGCTCTTTTGCCATAGTTGCCGATCCCCTTTTGCAGAAATTGCCACATGCCGAGTTGTGACCATCGCGCATTATCCCATAACCGCGAAGGTAAGTCAAATTGTGAAAGGCCGCCGGTACGCAACCTTCCAAGGCCCTTCGGTTGGAGAGGCCCTCATTTTCGGTATAATGAAAAGGTGGTGCCTGCCCAAAGGGAGGGGATATGCCTCGGACGTACGTGGCGATAGACCTAGAGTTCACCGGCCTCGACCGCCAGCGCGACGAGATCATCGAGATCGGCCTGGTGCGCTTTCGCGGCGCCGAGGTGCTCGAGACCTTTACGAGCCTCGTGCGCGCCCATCGGGCGCTCCCCTACAAGATTGAGCAATTGAGCGGCATCACCCAGGACGAAATAGATCGCGCCCCCACCCTCGAAAGCCTCAAGGGGCAAATCCTTTCCTTCGTGCGAAACTATCCCCTCGTGGGGCACAATATCGAGATAGACCTGCACTTTTTGCAAAAGCAGGGCTGCCCCTTGCAGAACTTGGCGATAGACACTTTCGAGTTAGCCAGCATCCTCTTCCCCGATGCGCAGACTTTCAGCCTCGAAAACCTCGTGAACCATTTGGGCCTCTCGATGGCCGAGAGCCACCGCGCCTTGCCAGACGCCCTGGCCACCAAGGACCTTTTCTTGGCCATCCTCGATCGCCTTTACCAGTGGGACCTGGCACTCCTTGAGGAGTTGGCGCGCCTGGGCCAAGAGAGCGGCTGGCCGCTTTTGGCGCTCCTGCGAGATGTCATCGCCGACCGCACCTCGGAGCGGGCCATCGTCACGCCTACCCCTGCTCGGCGGCGCCAAGCCCCCCGCGCAAGGCCCGCCGAGGTTTCGCCTCCCTTGGAACCCACGGAGACGATCACCCCGGTAGATGCCGATGAACTGGCCGCCCTCATCTCGCCAGGGGGTGCGTTCGCTGCCTCCTTCCCAGGATATGAGTATCGCCCGCAACAGGTGGAGATGCTCCGCGCCGTGTGCGAGGCGCTGAACACCCCCGCGCATCTCCTTGTGGAGGCCGGCACGGGCACGGGCAAGTCGCTCGCCTACCTTCTGCCGGCCATTCGCTTTGCCACGCAGAACGGCCGGCGCGTGGTCATCTCATCCAACACCATCAATTTGCAAGATCAACTCTTTCAAAAGGATATCCCGGATATCCAGCGCATCCTCAACATCCCCTTCCGCGCCGCCCTCCTGAAAGGGCGCGCCAACTACCTTTGCCTGCGCCGGCTGGAGGCCTTCCGACGTTCCCGGCAACTGACGGCGGATCAGGCTCGCGTTTTGGCCAAGGTCCTCGTATGGCTCCCGCAGACGCAAACGGGCGACCGCGCCGAACTCCTCCTGATTGGCGAGGAAAACCAAGTCTGGGCGCAGATCGAATCCACCCCCGAGACTTGCCTGGGAGACCGCTGCCCCTATATGGCCAGGGGGGAATGCTTCTTTTACCGGGCGCGCGGCGCGGCCCACCGCGCGCACCTCGTCATCGTCAACCATGCCCTCCTCCTCTCCGATTTGATGTTAGAGAGCCGCATCCTCCCTGAATACCAATATCTCATCATTGACGAGGCGCACCACCTTGAGGAGCAAGCGACGGCGCAGTTCGGCTTGGCCATCGCGCGGCAAGACCTTTACGCCTTCCTCTCTACGTTAGGCTATGCCCAGCGTGAGGCTCCCCAGGGCCTGCTGGGCGATGTGCCGCGCCTGTACGCCCAAGGAGGCGTCAGCGAGACGGCCCAACGCGCCTTGGCCGGCGCGCTCGAGGCGGCCAGCCAAGCCATTGACCACGCCCAAACGCGGGTGCACTTCCTTTTTGAGGCCCTGACGCGCTTCCTCAAAGGGCAAGATGCCCTCCATCTCGGCCGTTCCCCCTATGAGGAAGAGGTGCGCATCACGCCGGGCCTGCGCTCTCAGCCGGATTGGGCCGGCGTGGAAGAGGCCTGGGAGGAATTCGCCCCCGCCTGGGGAGACGTGCTCCGCAGCGGCGAGAAGGTGCTCTCGATGATCCGGCGGTTGGATTTGGCCGAAAACGCCGAGCGCGATGACCTCGCCCAGTTGCTCGAGGCCGAACTCGTCCACGGCCAAGAGATCGGTGAGGGCTTGGCGCGCATCTTGATGGCCCCACGGGAAGACGAGATTTACTGGGTCTCTGTGGCGCCGCAGACGCTGGAGATCACCCTGCATAGCGCGCTGCTCCACGTGGGTTACCTTTTGAACGAACGGCTCTTTGCCCAAAAGGATTGTGTGATCCTCACCTCGGCTACCCTGCGCACGGCCGGCACCTTTGACTATATCAAAGAACGCCTGGGCCTCGAGGATCCCCTGGAACTGGCCGTGGAATCTCCCTTTGATTTCAAAACGGCCGTGCTCCTGTATGTGCCCAAAGATATCCCCGAGCCGAACGAGCCGAACTATCAAAAGACGGTGGAGCAGGCCCTGATAGACCTCATCCGCGCCACCGAGGGGCGCGCTCTGGTTCTCTTTACCTCTAACAGCCAACTCTATGCTACCTATCGGGCCATCCAACCCGTGTTGGATAAAGAGGGCATCGTCGTCTTTGCCCAGGGGATAGATGGGTCGCGCCGGCAGATCTTGCGGAACTTTCGCACCACGCCGCGCTCGGTCCTTTTGGGCACGCGCAGTTTCTGGGAGGGGATAGACGTCGTGGGCGAGGCCTTGAGTTGCCTCGTCATCGCGCGGCTGCCCTTCTCCGTGCCGACGGACCCCGTATTGGCCGCGCGCGCCGAGACGTTCGAAAATCCGTTCGAGGAATACTATTTGCCGGAAGCGATTTTGCGCTTCCGGCAGGGGTTTGGTCGGCTCATCCGCAGCCAAGGCGATTTCGGCATCGTGGCCGTGCTGGATAAGCGCCTCATCACCAAACCATATGGCAAATTAATCTTGCGCTCCCTGCCCCCCTGCACCGCCCGCCAAGGCCCCTTGCAGAGCCTGCCCGAGGTAGCCCGCCGCTGGCTAGACCCCGCCCTGCGGCGCGCCGAGCGCCAAACCTAAAAGACTTCCTCCTCCTCATCCTCGTAGGCTACCTGGGGGCTGTGCCGGCGCACGAGGGGCACAAAGGCCACGCCCATCACTTTGCGCGAGCGCACCTCCGTGCCACGGCGCTCCACCACCCACAAATCTTGATGGTACCCCGCCGGCCCCACGGGGATGACCAAACGCGCCCCGTCCGCCAGTTGTTCGACCAAAGGAGGTGGAATGTGATCGGGCGCGCAGGTCACGATGATCCCATCGTAAGGGGCCTGGTCGGGGTACCCCAGATAGCCATCCCCTTCGATGACCTCGACATTCGTATAGCCTAGGCGGGCCAGGCGCTCCCGCGCCTGCTGCGCCAACGCGGGGATGATCTCGATAGTGTACACGCGTGCCACCAATTCGGCCAAGATGGCCGCTTGGTAGCCCGACCCCGCGCCCACCTCGAGGATCTTGTCCGCCGGCTCAGGCTGGAGGAGTTCGGTCATCGCGGCCACGATATACGGCTGCGAGATCGTCTGCCCATAGCCGATGGGCAGGGGGTGATCCTCATAGGCCTGCGGCATATAGGGTTCGGGCACAAAGAGGTGGCGCGGCACGCGCTCCATAGCCGCGATGACGCGCTTATCCCGTATTCCCTTTAAATCGAGATCGAACTTGGACATAAGCGTGTTACCTAGGAAATATCTTGTGCACAATCTTTGTATGTAAGAGAGTTTCGTCATCGTCATAGAGCCTGTGGAGAGGTGGATAACCCCGTCCCTCCACAAGCCTTCGTATGCTTGAGGGGCAGCGCCCCTAGGGCTTGTGGTTCGTTATCCACAGGGCCGTGGAGCGCCCTTGTGGATAAGTTGTGCTTCTCGTTGGGCGCCCTGGTGCGCATCCCTAGATATTGTACCTCAAACGAAGAAACCACAAGATGGAGAGCCTCGCCTTCTATGCCCCTTGTGGATAAGTGGCGGGGTTATCCACAAAAGAGGCGGGTTATCCACAGTTTTCCCCAACTTATCCACAGGCCCGTGTGGATAAACCTCC
>JAIOAW010000005.1 GCA_019873625.1 Chloroflexota bacterium | reverse complement strand
TCTATTGCCTTGCACGCGGGCCTCCCGGCCCGCGTGCAAGGCAGGAGCCTCGCGCTCCCCCTCACCCTGACCCTCTCCCACGTAAAGTGGGAGAGGGAACCCCATACAGCGCGCCCCTTACTCTTTCTTCCCCTCTCCCGCTGGGGCGGGAGAGGGCTAAGGGTGAGGGCCATATTCGGGGCGCGGGCCTCCCGGCCCGCATGCGAGGCTCCCGCCTCGCGCTCCCCCCTCACCCTCGATAACCCATCCCCCCGATTGCACCCAACCAGCGCTTTGGATACACTGTGCCCAGTTTGGGATTCCTATCCCCCTTCAGAAGGAGACGACTAAGATGAGGAAGGCGATCATTGCGGGCGAGCGGCAGGCGATGGTGGTAGAGGCGCCCGACCTGCACCCCAAGGAAGATTGGGTTGTGGTGAAGGTGATGGCGGCGCCGATGTGCACGGAGTACAAACTCTTCCTCTCCGGCCAACGCGCGGAGTTCTTGGGCCACGAAGCGGCCGGCGAGGTGGTAGCCGTGGCCCAACCGGGGCGCGTCAAGGTAGGAGACCGCGTCGTGGTCCAGCCCTTGCACGGCTGTGGCGTCTGCCGGCTATGCATCTCGGGAGATTACATCCACTGCCAGAACGCCCCCTCGTTTGAGGCGATCTTTGGCACGCGCGAAGGGAGCGCCACCTACGCACAATATCTCCTCAAGCCCTCTTGGCTGCTCAGCCCCATTCCCGAGGGCGTGCCGTATGATTTAGCCGCGCTCGCCTGCTGCGGGTTAGGGCCGACCTTTGGCGCGTGCGAGCGGATGAACGTGAACGCCTTTGATACGGTGCTCATCACCGGCCTGGGTGCCGTGGGGTTGGGCGGCGTGGTGAACGCCAAGTTCCGCGGGGCACGGGTCATCGGGGTAGATGCCATTCCCTATCGCGCCGCCTATGCCCGCCGCCTGGGGGCCGACTATGTCATAGACCCCACCGCCCCCGATGCCCTCGAACAAATTATGGCGCTCACCGAGGGTCGCGGGGTGGATGCGGCCATGGATTGCTCCGGCGTGGTGGCCGCCCAGCGCCTCTGCGTGGACGCCGTGCGGCGGCGCGGCCAGGTGGCCTTTATCGGCGAGAGCCAGGAGGCGATGCCCCTGCGCATCAGCCCGGATATGCTCCGCAAAGGGATCGCCCTCCACGGCATTTGGCACTATAACCTGGCGCTCTTCCCCAAGGTGATGCACGTCATCCAGCATTCGCCTGTGGTGAAGGATCTCATCAGCCACACCTTCCCGATGAGCCGCGTGCAAGAGGCCTTTGAGGTCTCGGCCTCGCACGAATGCGCCAAGATCATCCTGCACCCTTGGGAGTAGCCTCGCCGTAGCCTAGGGCGCGCAGG
This sequence comes from Chloroflexota bacterium, assembly GCA_019873625.1. Taxonomy (GTDB): domain Bacteria; phylum Chloroflexota; class Anaerolineae; order UBA1429; family UBA1429; genus JAIOAW01. The sequence continues at coordinate 123,248 of JAIOAW010000005.1, read as the reverse complement.
CCCTCATACACGGCCTCGTGATCGCTCCACGGGTATTCCACGGTGCCGAAGCACATCGAGCGCTCGTGGGCCTTGCCTGTGACGATCACGAGGTCGCCCGGCCGGGCCATCGCCAGGGCCATGCGGATGGCCTCGGCGCGGTCACCGATGCGCCAGAACCCCTCGCCCTCTGTGCGCCCCGCCTTGCGGCAGCCCGCCGCGATCTCTTCCATAATGGCCTCGAGCGGTTCGGTGCGCGGATCTTCGGCGGTGATGATGGTGCGGTCGGCCAGGCGGCCAGCGATCTCGCCCATCCAGGGGCGCTTGAGGCGGTCTCGTAGCCCTGCACAGCCAAAGACGACGATGACCCTCCCCTCCGTCAACTTGCGCGCCGCCTGTAGGGCGCTCTCCAGTGAATAGGGCGTGTGCGCAAAATCCACGATGACGGTGAAGGGCTGGCCGCGGTCAATGCGCTCCATACGGCCCGTTACGCCGCGCATCGTCTCCACCCCTTGGCAGATCGCCCCCTCCGGCACGCCCTGCGAACGCGCCGCAGCCACCGCCGCAAGGATATTGTACACGTTATAGGCCCCCACGAGGGGCGAGACGATGGGGATTTCTACCCCCAGCCCCACGGCCACGAAACGCAGGCCCGAGGGGGTATCTTGGATATTCCGCGCCGTGAAATCGGCCCCCTCGCCCAATCCGTAGGCGATTTGCCAATCGGCGGGGATGGCCCTTAGGTACTCATAGGAGCGATCGTCCGCATTCAGGATGGCCACCTTTCGCACACCCTCTTTGCGAAAAGAGGTGCTTAAGGCGCGAAAGAGCATCGCCTTCGCCTCGCGGTAGGCCTCGTAACTGCCGTGGTAATCCAAATGTTCGTGGGTGATGTTCGTTACGACGGCCACGTCGAACTCGCAGGCCGCCACGCGGTGCTGGGCCAGGCCGTGCGAAGTGGCCTCGATGACGGCATACTCGGCCCCCGCCTCCACCATCTCGGCGAGGTAGGCCTGCAAATCCGGAGCATCCGGCGTGGTGGTGTGAAAGCCCGTATCGCGCTCTCGCCCGCCGATGAAAGCGGCCACCGTATCCACCGAACCCGTCTCGCGCCCCGCCGTGCGCAGGATGTTCGCGATGAGGCGCGTGGTGGTCGTTTTGCCATCCGTGCCGGTCACGCCGATCACCTTCAGCTGCCGAGCGGGGAAGCCGCGCCAGGCCGCATGGAGATAGGCAAGCGCCTGCCGTGCATCGGGCACCAAGGCGGTGGGCACGCCCTCGAGTTCCGGGAGGAGGCGCTCTACCACGCAGGCCGCCGCGCCGCGACGTAGGGCATCGGCCACGTAGAGGTGCCCATCCGTCGAGACGCCCGGTATCGCCACAAAGAGGTCGCCCGGCTGCACCTGGCGCGAATCGTGGCGGATGGCGCCGATCTCCACGGGCCGCCAGTGGTAGCGCGTGGCCTGCGGCAAGGCGCCCACGAGCACATCAAGAGAGACCATCGGAGGCTCCTCGCAGAAAGGATTTCGGGGGCATTGTAGCGCGATAGAGAGAAGGGACAAAAATCGGGGCGCGAGACGAGCGCTGTACGGCGTTCCCTCTCCCACTTTACGTGGGAGAGGGTCAGGGTGAGGGAAGGTGCGCGAGGCTGGAGCCTCGCACGCGGGCCAGGAGGCCCGCGCTCCGAATATGGCCCTCACCCGCGGCCAGCGGAGCGAACATACTCTACGATCCGCCCCAAATTCCGCCGCCGCCAGGCCGGCCACCAAACGCCCAGCGCCACGGGGTTCACCTCCACGCTCACCGGGCCTCGGTAGCCATCCGCCACGAGCCGGCGCAAGAAGTCGTGCAAAGGCAAATCGCCCGCGCCGGGCATCTGGTGATGGGTGAACACCGAGACGAGGTGCCCATCGGAAAGGGGGGCGAAGAGGCCACGCCGATCGCTGAGATGAATGTTCGCCAGGAGCGGCCTCAAAAGGTCATAGGTTGCGAGGAGATCCAGCCCGGCGGACCCGGCATGGCACGTGTCGTAGGTGATCCACACCCCGTGCTCTTGGGCAAAGCGGGCCAGGGCCTGCGGGTCACTCAAAAAAGCGGCGCCGGCCCCGGTCGGGGGCTGGGTATAGTTTTCGACCGTCAGGCGGGTGGGTGCACCGGATAAATCTCTTTGGGCCACGTCGAGCGCGCGAAGCCAGGCCTGAAAGTGGGGGTCCTCTTCGGTGCGCGCCCAGGGGGCATGGGCCACGGCGCATTCCGCGCCGAGCCGGCGGGCCATATCGGCCGCTTCGAGTAAACGGGCGGCAAGCGTCCAGCGCCCCAAGCCCATCAGCCGCTGGTGCACCGTGGGGATGCTCAGGCCATATTTCTGCGCGATCGCCCGCACGCCCTCCGCGCCAAGGCGCGCTGTCTCCGGCGTGAGGACGAGTTCCACCTGCATAAACCCGGCCTCGGCAGCGAGGCGCATCGTCGCCTCAAGCGAAAGGGGAGCCAAGCAGGCCGTCGAAAGGCTGATGCGAAGCAAAGGGTCGCCCATCACCTCGGCTCCTGCAAGGGGTAGCGCGCGTGGATGAAATCTTCTACCGCCGCGGGCACCTGGTAGCGAATGGGCAGCCCTTGCCGGATGCGCCGCCGAAGTTCGGTAGAGGAGATGCCGATCTCCAGCGTGAGGAGCATCTCCGTCGCTTGCCCTATTCCGGGCACTTGGCGCTCTAACGCGGCCATATCGGGCCGGAAGCCCGGCCGGTTGATGACCACCAACCGTGCCAGGCGGATGATCTCCTGCGGGCGCACCCAATGCGGCAGGCTAACGAAGGAATCCATCCCCATAATGAAAAAGAGCGCCGTCTCGGGGCCGTAAGCCTCGCGCAAGAGGCGTAAGGTATCTGCTGTGAACGAAGGCCCCTCGCGGTCGAGATCCACCCGAGAGACCTCGAAGGCCGGGTGATCCGCCGTAGCCAGCCGAACCATCTCATAGCGTTCCTCGGCGCTAAAAAGGGTACCCTCTTGTATCTTGAGCGGGGAAAGGCGCGCCGGCACAAAGAGCACGCGGTCGAGGTGGCAGAAGTAGCGCGCCTCCTCGGCGATGATGAGGTGCGCGATGTGCACGGGGTCAAACGTACCGCCCAGAATGCCCAGGCGGGCGATGGGTCGAGGGGCTAGCGCCATTCCAGTTCGATCTCGCCAATATAGACCGTGTCGCCGAGGCGGACGCCCTCTTCTTCCAGCCGCGCCGAAATGCCCCGGGCGAGCATAATCCGTTCAAACCGCTCGATGGCCTCATCGTTCGACCAATCGGTCATCAAGGCCAAGCGCTCGATCTCCTCGCCGCGCACGCGGAACACGCCCTCGCCGAGTTTTTCCACGGTAAAGGCCGTGCTCTCGCGCGCCTCCAAGGGCCGCAGGATGGGCATCTCTTCCATCGGCTCTTCGGCGGGCAGTTCCTCCAAGCGCTCCATAATCACCCGCAGCAAGCCAGAGACGCCCTCCCCCGTGGCCGCCGAAATGCCGAGCACCTCCTCGCCGAGTTCCCGGCGCAAGGGCGCCCAACGGGCGCGCGCCTCGGGGAGGTCCAATTTGTTCAGCACGACGATCTGCGGCTTGGAGGCCAACTTGGCGCTATAAAGCGCGAGTTCGCGGTTGATGGCGGCATAGTCCCCGGCGGGGTCTGGGCTAGCGCCATCCAAAAGGTGCACCAAGAGCCGCGTGCGTTCCACGTGGCGCAAGAACTGCAGCCCCAAACCGGCCCCTGCGTGGGCCCCCTCGATGAGGCCGGGGATATCGGCCATCACAAATGTGCGGCCATCCACCTCCACCACGCCGAGGTTCGGCGTGAGCGTGGTAAAGGGATAATCGGCGATCTTGGGGCGCGCCGCGCTCACCCGGCTCAGGAGGGTGGACTTGCCCGCGTTGGGCTTGCCCACCAGCCCTACATCGGCGATGAGGCGGAGTTCCAAGCGCAGGGTGCGTTCCTCGCCGGGGGCACCCTTTTCGGCAAAGCGCGGCGCCTGGCGCGTGGGAGATTTGAAGGCCTCGTTCCCGCGCCCACCGCGCCCACCGCGCGCCACGAGGAGTTCTTGCCCCGGCTGAGTGAGGTCGCCCAACAATTCGCCCGTTTGCGCATCGCGCACGGTGGTGCCGGGGGGCACCTCGATATAGAGGTCCGCCCCATTGCGGCCGTGCATCCCCTTACCCATACCATGCTGGCCGTTCTCGGCGGCAAAATGGCGTTGATGGGCAAAGGGCAGGAGCGTGTTCAACTGGGGGTTCACGCGGAGATAGACATTCCCGCCTGCCCCGCCGTGGCCGCCGTTCGGCCCCCCAAAGGGCACATACTTTTCACGGCGAAAACTCACACAGCCGTTGCCGCCCCGGCCGGCCCGCACTCTGATGACCGCCTCGTCAAAAAACAACCCTTTTCTCTCCTGGTTCGCACGCCGTCGAATGCTCATCGCGCCTATGGATGCAAAAGGCCCCTAGGGGCCTTGGATATCTGGCTGAACAAAGATACGTAGAAAGGAACATATCGTCAAGTGAGGCCTTCCGAGAGTTTTTCGGCCACGCAGGCCCAAGGGCGCGCCCCGTCGCCCCTCACCGAGGATAAAACGGCGGCCGGAAGCGCTGATTACCCCGCACCAGGATCGGCTCCCATCGGGTGTCTATGCCCTGGGTCACCCCCGCCGAAGCGATGGCCTGCAGGCGCACCTGCGCGCCTTCTGGCACCTGGGCCGTCGCCCACTCCAAGGTGCCTTGGGCATCGAGGTCGCGCGCCAACACCTGCCACGGGCCGCCATCCACCGAGGCGCGCAGGGTCACGCGCGGTGTGCGCCCCGATGTGGAGGTTTTCCAAGAGATGGCCTGCACCCCCTGCCATCGGCCCGTAGGGGCATTGACCAACAGCCTCACGCTGGGAACGAGCGGGTTGCGCAGGGCCACCGGGCCGTTGCTTACCGTCCAGGCCGTCCACAGCCCATCGCTCGCGCTCAAGCGGAACCACACCTCTTCGCTGTTGGGCAGGGCTGTCGTATCCCACACGTAGAAACCCGTGTTCGGAATCGAGAAGGCCAGCGGCTCCCATGTGGCGCCGCGGTCGGTGCTGTAGGCCAGGTTCATCGTCAAACGATCCCCATCGGCATCCTCGGCGCGCCAGCGAATCTCCTGCATCCCCCACCAGACCTCACCCCCTTGCGGCGCAAGGAGGGAGACGATGGGCATTGATCGCTTGTCGTTATGCACCTGAAAAGTGCCCGAAAGGTAGGTGCGCGAGAACGTCTCGCCTTTGGCCGTTATGCGCAGGCGATAGGTGCCATTGGGCACAATGGTCGTATCCCACGCGTAACTGCCCGTATTCGGCAGGTCGCGCGCTAAGGGCTGCCAGGTGAGTCCCCCGTCGGCGCTCGCATCCAGGTCGAGCGCGACGGCCTGTTCGACGGGGCGCACCGCGGCTCGCCAGCGAACCCACGCCATCCCCGAGAGGAGATCGCCGGCCTGGGGCGCTTCGAGGGTTATCTCAACCGGCGGGGCATAAGGGCGCAGGCTGGGCGGGGCGAACCACACGTACCCCGTGCGGTAAAGGCCGTCATCCACGGTGAGGCGCAGCCAGAGCGGCTGATCGGGCAGTGGCGTGGGGAGGAGATATTGGCCTGTATTGGCCAGCCGTGAGGCCAGAGGGAGCCATCTCTCGCGATCTTCGCTCACCCAAAGGGCCACCGTGAGGGCATCTCCATCGGCATCCGCAGCCCTCCAAGAGATGACATCGCGCCCTGTGGAAATCGTAACGCCATCCAGCGAGGCAAAGGCGATTTCGGGCGGCACGGCTCGCCGTTGCGCCACCGCAAAGGTGCCGGCGCTGCGGGCCGAGACCTCATTCTGGCCATCGCTCACGCGGAGGCGCACAAGGTAGGTTTGCCCCGGCGGGAAGGCCCCCGCATCCCACAAGGCCCACCCTGGGTGGGCATCTACCGTGGCGATCGGCTCCCACGACGCGCCGCCGTCGCGGCTTATGTGGATGGTCGCCGTGAGCACGCGGCTATCGGCATCCGTCGCCTGCCAGGCGATCTCGTGGATGCCGCTCCATATCTCGCCCCCTTGGGGCGCCAAGAGTTCCACGCGCGGGGGCAGGTTCTGGGCGTTGGCTATCCGCACGGGTTTGGCGTCCACCGCGGCGGGCGGCCCAAGGGCCTCGGCCCCCGCTTCATAAAGGGCGAGCCGCAGTTCGTACGCGCCATCTGGCCAGGGGCGCGTATTCCAAAGCCAAGCGCCTACGCCCGCAGGGGCCTCGGCCAAGGTCAACCAGCGGGAGCCGCCGACCGGGCGCAAGGCGATCTGCACGCGCCAAGCCCGCCGTTCCGCGTCGGATACGCCCCAGCGCACAACTTGCAACCCTGAGAGCACTTCCCCTGAGGCCACCTGAAGGCTCACGCGGGGCGGCTCCTCTGCGCCGATGGCGAACACGCCGTCGCTCTCATCATAGGCCGTGGCAAGGCCGTCGCTTGCCGCCACGCGCACGCGGTACTGCGCGCCCGGCGGCAAAAAAGAAACCTGCCACAGGTAATACCCCGTATTCTCCACCCCTTCGGCAATGGGGAGCCATGTCTGCCCACCGTTGTCGCTGTAATAGAGCGAGATGGTCAGGGTATCGCGGTCGCGATCGCTCGCCTGGTAGAGGATGGCCGTGCGATCCACCAGGCGGACGCCCTCGTTGGGCCACACCAGGCGCACAGTGGGCGGCGCATTCCGCCGTATGACGAGGCCCTCCACCAGCGCGGCGCCCTGGGCGCCCCGAGCGTCTTGCGCAGTAAGGCGAAGGGCGTAATCGTCGCCGGGGAGCAGGGCGCTCACATCCCAGACGAAGCGGCCACTCGAAGGGAGGCCGCTTCGTAAGAGCGACCAGGGTTCACCGCCGCGCCGGAATTCAAGCGTCAACGTCATCTCGTCGCCGTCGGGGTCCCAAACCTCCCAGGCGATGGGCACCGCGCCGCTCTGCGGCTCGCCCAGCGAGGGCGAAAGCAAAGCCACGAGGGGCGCTTCGTTCGCATTATCTACGCGGATGAGGTCGCTCACCGCACTCGCGCAGCGCAAACCGTTGCACGCCGTGAGGCGCAAGCGGCCCTGGCCCGAGTCGGGCGCGGCGCGCGTATCCCACAAGAGCGAGTCCTCGCCCGGCAAGGCGTGGCCGATGAGGAGCCAATCATCCTGGCCGCTCGGGCTATACAAGGCGGTTACGGTAATGGGCCGATCTACAGGCTGGTCTATCTGCCAGGTGATGCGTTCTTGGCCCCGCCACACGTCGCGGAGCGGCCCAAAGGCGAGGGAGGGCGTCTCGTTGCGGATGGAGAAGGGCCTCTCTAGCCGCGCCCACCCCCCATCGGGGCTGGCCACCAGCGCGATGAGGGTGTAATCGCCATCGAGCACGGTGCGGGTGTTCCACACCGTGCGCCAGGCCTCGCCAGGGCCGAGCGCCCCCGGCAAACTCCCCTCGGCGATGGGCAGCCACGGTCCGTCGGCCTCCCGCAAAAAGAGGCGCACTGCCCGGGGCGCACTTTCTCCAAAGAAGGCCGGCCCTTTGCCCTGCCAGGCGAGGCTAAGGGTTACTTCCCCCCGGAACATCCCGCGCCCAGAATCTGGCTCGGCCAAGAGTGCCCAAGGCGCGGAACCATTCCCAATGCGGAGAAGCGGGCTATAAAGGAAATCATACCACCCCCCCTCGTAAACCGAGAGGAGAAGCAGGCGGTACGCACCATCGGGGTGAACCGTCGTATCCCAATCTCGCCTCCAGGATGCGCCCTCTTGGGTGAGCAAGCCCAAGGGCTGAAGCGCACCCCCCGTTTCAAGATAGGCCTCCACCGCAAGGGGGCCTTGCCCTTGGGTCACCGCCGCCTCGATGGGCACTGTGCCCTGCAAGGGTGCCCCTTCGGTGGGGGAGAGCCACTTGAGGGCGGCCCGCGTCGGCCCCAAGATGGTGAACGGCTCCGCCGAGCGCGCCCTTACAGAAAGCCCCTCCGCATCGTAGGCGATGGCCCAGGCATACCACGGCCCACCCTGCCAAAAAGCATTCGCCATCACGGGCACGGCCCAACCATCCACCCCATCGCTATCGCTCCCCACCCACAGGAGCGAGGGCGCCGTAGGGGGCGCATCGGCTTGCCTTTCGGAGGCCCGTTCGAGGTAGAAATCCACGCGCTGCACCACGCCGAAGGGATGGGCGACCTGAGCGGCTAGAAAGAACCTCTCCCCACTGACCCAAGCCCCTTTGGGAGAGACAATTTCAACCCTGGGGCGAGCGGTGCGCTCCACCTCCATCGGCGAGGAGGCCGTAACCCAGGCCGTTTGCCCATCGCCAACGTCCAAATGCGCCTTGAGGAGATAGGGGCCATCCTGCAAAGCCTCAAGGGGGAACGACAACCGTTGAGCGCCCCCTTCTTGGCGAAAGGGATAGTGGCCGAGGTAAAGGGGCACCCCCAGCGGGCACGGGGAGCCATCGCCTTCGCAAAAGGCGGTGCGCGCTGGCACGGCATAGAGGTCGAGGTCCGTTATTCCCCCGCTCTCAGGCGGCACCCAGGCCCAAACAACCCCTTGCCCCCGCATAGGCCGCGCCCCTTGCAGATAGAGCCACACCGCAGGTTCCTCCGGCGGTTGGGCGCGGAACCACCCCCCTTCGGCCCGCAAGATCTCCCCGCCCCGCACGGCGGCAAAGGCCACGACGCGGTAACGCCCCTGCCGCCGTAGCCCATTCGGAGAAAGGGGCACGGCCCACCCATCGGCCTCCGTTTGATCTACCCCAAGGCTGTAAAGGGTGCCCTCCTTCTCTTCGAGGTAAAAGGCGACGCGCTCCACCCACCCGTAAGGCGCGTTGCTTTCGGCGCGGGCCAGGGTCTCCTCAGTGATCATTTCCCCCTCGATGGGGTAGACCACTTGCACCTGCAAGGGCGGGCGATCCACCAAGAGGTAGTGCGCCTGCTGTGGGGCCTCGGCAGAAATCCACATCACGTGGAGTCGGTCTCGCCCATCCACACCGGCCATCAGCCGGTTTGGCGAAACGCCTTCCGCCAAAAAGGTGGGCCTTCCCCACTGAGTAGAAGAGATCGTCCACAAACGCCCCTCGCTTGCCCACACCAGGCGGGCCGTCGCGTCAGGCCCAGCCGCTAGGGCCAAGGCCTCCATATCGGTCAGGCCTTGCGCCACAGAGATAGGCGTTTGCCAGGCGATGCTGGAGGCGTAATACAGCACATCCTCCTCGACCCAGGCCAAGTGAGCTACGCCATCTGGCCCGGCGCTCAAGGCGATTTCTCGCGCGCGGGGCCAGATCGGCACAGGCACCGCCCCGCGCACAACCGACGCATAATAGATGCCCCCTCGGACGCCCGGCTCCTCGCGGATGGCCCAAGCGATGTGGCCGCCGCCTTGGGCATCTATGGCCAAGCGGAGCGCCTCCAAAGAGGCTTGCGGGGCGAGGGGAATCGTCTCTGTGATGGCGCCCGCCCCACGGCGGATGGCCAATCCCTCCTCCGTGCGCCAAGCCACAGCCCATAACGCGCCATCGAGGGCATAGGCACGCCAAGCGCGAAACGGTTCTGCCTGAGGGGCCGGCCAAGGCGAACCGGGCACCACCCATTGGATCATCTCGGTGCGCGTGGTGGAGTAACTCCAGGCTAGGGCCGCTTCACGCCCAGGGCGCAGGAGCACATCTCCCACCGCCGCGCCAGGGGGGAGGGCACCGAGGTCTTGCGGCGCCCAACTCGGCGATCGGGCAAGGTAGAGGTGCGGGGTCTCCCCTTCTTGAGGGCGCGCCCACCAAGCGAGCAGCGCCTCGCCCTCCGGGCTTACGGCGAATTGGGGGCGCCCCTCTAGCCCTTCTAGGGTGAGCGTGGCGCGCCCTGTGGGCGGCTCGGCCAAGGCGGGGCGCGCGAGGCATAGCACGGCAAAGAGGGCAATGACGAGAGGATATAGGCTGGCGAGGCGGGTTCGTTCGTTCACCGTCGCATCTCACCGAACCGTCTGTGCGCGCCGCTGCGCCTGCGCCCCGGAACCGCCCCCAAGGCGGCCTATTCCTTCCAGGGGGTAGCCATCACGGCTTTTTGGGGATCAACAGCGTCTGCCCAATATCGAGCGCGTTGATATCGGAGAGGTTGTTGATCTCCGCCAGCGCACTGACGGAGACGCCGAATTTATCCGCAATGGTCTTGAGCGTATCCCCTTTCTGCACTTGGTAGATTGCGCTCGTCGGAATCGGCGTCGGGCTAGGTGTGGGCCGTGGCGTGGCGGTGGGCACCGGCGTGGGGGGGTTCAGCCGGATCTCCTCAGCGCGCCGCTCCACGGCGCGGGCCAGGCCGGCACTAGGGCCGGCATACAACGAAGCCATCTGATACTGCTGCCGGGCGCTTTCGACGTTCGCATCCAACTCGTGCGCCAGGGCCAGGAGCGCATAGGGCACGCTGAGCCTCGGGTTTAGCCCGATGGCCTGCCGATAGGCGCGCATCGCGCCCTGCACGTCGCGCTTGCTCGCCAAGACCACGCCCACCCCGCAATAAGATGTGGGGTCGTATGGGTCTATATGGATGCCCTGCGTGAAGCGCTCGGCGGCCAAATCCCAATCGTGGCTGGTCAGAGCCACCATGCCAAGCCCCACCCAGGCCTGGGCGTTCGGCGCGATCTTTTGGGAGGCATTATATGCCTCTTCAGCCAAATCTGGCCTTTGCAAGGCCAACATACACAGGCCAAAGGCATTCTGCAAGGCCTGCTCGATATCCTTCGGCAGATTGGGGGCTTGCAGGGCGGCCTTGAACTGCGCCGCGGCCAACTCGGGCCGCCCCACCGCATAGAACCCATAGCCCGTCGCCGCCGGGACGAGGATCGTCTTGATGTACGGGCTGGTGGAGGGCCTTTCGAGATCGGTGGCCGTGCGCAAGGTGAGCGAGGCGCGCCCACTCATCGCCATAAGGAGGCTCAACGGCTCCAGCCGCAGGTCGCTCTCCCTCGCACCCAATACGGTGATGTGGAAGGCCTCTTCCAGGCGGTTGCGCCGGGGCTGGGCTTCTTTCCAAAGGATCACGTTGGCCCGCAATTCGCGGCCCAGGCGTTGGGCTTGCTCTTCCGAAGAGACGGGGTAGCACGGCCTCACGGCGAGTTCCGCGCTCAACCCTGCGCCCTCCACATAGGCGCGCAGGGTATCCTCCAGCGTGCGCGCCTCTTCCTTTTCGCGCGGCGAATGATCGGCCGGGCAAACGAGAATGCCCCCTTGAGGCGGCTCAAAGGGGACCATCTCGACCTCTAGAAAGGCGCGGCGCATCTCGTTGGACCAAAGGTACCCCGCAAAGCCGATGGCCGCGATCGTCACAACGAGTGCCACCAAAGAGGCGAGGCGCGCGGTGAGGTTACCGCGCCGCACCGCGCTATAGGCCGCCGCAGCCGCGCTCAGGGCGAGAACGCCAAAGATCAACCCCAGGCGTAGGTAGGTTTCGTTGAGGAGCGCCAACCCCCGCGATAGCAGCCCCGCCAAGAAGAGAATCGGCCCGGCGAGGCCCAAGATAAAGAGCGATATGTGCCAAGAACGCGCCCTTGAGACCAAACGGCCTCCTCAAATGGATGACGTACAACCCGTTATGCGGGCGAGATTATAGACCCATTCGCGGTGCCCTGTCCAGCGCACCAAAGGAAAGATTTCTTCCGAGGCCCTCAGTACTGGTAGCAACTCCCCCCGATGAACTCGCGCAACAAGGAATCCGGCGGGATGGCCGACTCATCCTCCACGGGTACCACGGCCTGCAGGAGGTTATGCACGCGTTGAGCGCGCTCGAAGGCATCTATCCGCAAGGGGTCATCGCGGTATTTCTCTACCCACTGGGCAAAATGCTCCAAAAGGCGTCGGCGCATTACGGGCAATTCGTAGGGCAGGCCCGTGTTGACGATGTAATCCGCACTGTTGACGTAGGGGATGATGTTGCGCAACTCGCTCGTGCGCACATAGTGCCAGTGCAGGAGCGTCTGTTCGGGGTCATACGCCCGATAGGCCGCGTCGCGCACCATACGCCGCATCAGGCGCAGATCCGTCCAACGGATGTAGCGGCCATCTGGCCCCTTCATCTGGAGGAGCGGCTCGAGGTAGAGTTTGAACTTGCGCTCGTCGTCAATGCGCGAGGTCATCTCTGGGTAAAGGCCGTGCAACGAGTCAATGAGAATGATATCGTCCGGCCCGATGCGCATCGGCGTATGGTCGCGGTGCTGGCGCCCCGTCTTGAAATCGTAATAGGGGATGCGCACCTCTTTGCCCTCCAAAAGGGCCTCGAGGTGTTCATTGATGAGCGCCAGGTCCAGGGCTTGGGGCGTCTCGTAATCATAATCGCCGAATTCATCCCTGGGGTGCACCGAAAGGTCAAAGAAATAGTGATCCACCGTCAGGGGCACCAGGCTCAGGCCCTGCTCCTTCAGGAGATGGCTCAGTTTGATGGTCGTGGTCGTCTTGCCCGAAGAGGAAGGGCCGGCGATGATGACGATCTTGACCTGGCCGCGCCGTTCGGCCACGAGTTGCGCCGCACACGTGATATCCTCGTTATAGGCATGGTCGCTCTCGCGCACGATCTCGGCGAACTCGCCGCGCTCGATGCGGGCGTTGAGCCGCTCGACCGTATGCAGGTCATGGGTAACGGCCCAGTCGAGCACCTCCCAAATCTTGCGCCAGGGGATGTTATCCGTCGAGCGCATCGCCCGGCGGGCGCGTTCCTCGCGGGCGCGAGCGCGTTCATCGCGGTAAAGGATGTAGGCCTTGGCCGTGCGCGCGTGCCCATTCTCGATGAGGACCTTTTCGACGATGTTCTGAATATCCTCGATGTGCGGGATGACCCCTTCGGGCGTATCCCGCTCGAGGATCTCCACTACTTGGTCCGCCAGGCGCTCGGCAAGGGAACGATCTCGCCCGCCCACGGCCACGGCGGCGCGGTAGATGGCGTTGGTAATGCGGTCTTTATTAAAGGGGACGATGGCCCCCGTGCGCTTAACAACATGGGTAATGCGCGGCATACAATTCATTCCTCGGCTCAGAGTCTATGCGGACCTCTTTATCCGCTTTCGTAAACAGTATAGGCCGACCTCTCCACCCTGCCAAGATTACACCTTCTCGCCCCCGATGAGCACGACCGCCGAATTGGGCTGAACGGTGTATGCTTCTCCCTCCACAAAAGGCGCGCCCTCTTCTGGCTCGACATCGTGCGGAGGTTCCAGGGCGGTATCCACCAGGCGGCGCCAGCGCACATCACCGGGCAGGGCAAAACTCAGCGGCTCCGAATACGCGTTCGCGATGAGATAGAACTCCGCATCGCCCTCCACAGAGTAAAAGCGCACGGCGAGCGAGTGCGAGAAGTGGCTCCAATCGGGGTTATCCAGCGATACGCCATGAAAGGAGATGCCCTCAGTGAGCGCCTCGGTAAAGGGGCGATCTCCCAGAGCCACCACCCGCCGCAGAGAGGGGTGCCTTGAGCGCAGGGCGATCAACCCCTTGACGAAGCGATGCAAATCGGCATATTTGAGGAAAAAGCGCCAATCCACCCAACTGATCTCGTTATTCTGGCAGTAGGCGTTGTTGTTGCCCTGCTGGGTGCGGGCGAATTCGTCCCCCGCAAGGACGAGCGGCGTGCCCCTGGCGAGGAGGAGCAACACCATAAAATTGCGCATCTGCCGGCGGCGCAGGGCAAGGATTTTGGGGTCATCCGTCGGCCCCTCTACGCCGCAGTTCCAAGACCAGTTTTCATCCATCCCGTCACGGTTGCCTTCGCCGTTGGCCTCGTTATGCTTGTGGTTATATGAGACGAGATCGGCCAAGGTGAACCCGTCGTGGCAGGTTACGTAATTGATGCTCCGATAGGAGACATAACTCCTTTTGTTCCGAAAGACGTCAAAACTCCCCACCAGGCGCCAAGCCAGGTCTCGCACGGTGTTCAGGTCTCCGCGCACAAAGCGGCGCACATCATCTCGAAAGCGCCCATTCCACTCGGCCCAACGATCCCCCGTGAAGGCGCCCAGTTGATAGAGGCCGGCGGCATCCCAGGCCTCCGCGATGAGTTTCGTCCTGGCCAAAACGGGGTCCGACTCGATTTCCCACAAACTGGGCGATTCGTACACCACTTGGCCGCTGGGGTCGCGCGAAAGGACGGAGGCCAAATCAAACCGGAAACCGTCCACGTGCATCTCCAGCACCCAATAGCGCAGGCACTCGCGGATGAGCCGGCGCACCACGGAATGGTTGCAGTTCACCGTGTTGCCCGTACCGGTGAAATCGAGGTAGCGGCTCCGATCGGTGGGGTCTAGCATATAGTAGGCGGGGTTTTCAAGGCCGCGGAAGGAAATCGTCGGCCCGTTCTCCCCGCCCTCCGCGGTGTGGTTGAACACCACGTCGAGGATGACCTCGATCCCCGCACGGTGAAAGGCCTTGACCATATCGCGGAATTCGTCCACCACATCGCGGGCCACAGGGCTACAGCCGTAAGGTGCGTGCGGCGCGAAATAAGCCACCGGGGCATAGCCCCAATAGTTCTCCAAGGGTTCGCCCGTCAACGGGTTGCGGCCAGGGGCCTCTTGCGGGTCAAAATGCTGGATGGGGAGCAATTCCACGGCGGTAATGCCCAAATCTTTCAGGTAGGGGATTTTATCCATCAAGCCGTGGTACGTGCCCGGCCGCAGCACGCCCGAGGAGGGGTGCTGGGTAAAACTGCCCACATGGAGTTCATAAATGACCGTATCGCGCCAGGGGCGGCCGAGCGGCTGGTCGCCTTCCCAATCGTAACGGGAGGTATCCACCACCACCGATTTGAGCGCCGTGGCCGTGTTATCCGTTACGCCAAAGGCGTCGGCGCGCCGCCAATGCGCGCTATTGGCCACCGCACGAGTGTAGGGGTCCAAGAGGACCTTATGCGGGTTGAAGCGCAATCCTCGCTCTGGGGCATACGGCCCATACACGCGGTAGCCGTAAATCTGCCCATCGCCGAGGCCTGGCACAAAGACGTGCCAATAGTAATAGGTGCGGTTGACCTCCGGGTCGAGCGGGATGACGCGCGAGGGCTGGGGCTGATTTTCCTCGTCAAAGAGCAAGAGTTCCACCGCCGTGGCGTGGGCCGAAAAGAGCGAAAAGTTGACGCCGCCATTTTGCGGCGTGGCCCCAATGGGATATGGGCTGCCAGGCAGAGTATCGCGCGTCGTGGGCATAACCCCGATTCCCCTCCTGGGGGAAGAGTATAACACGGCCCCAGGGTGCGGCCAAGCGAGGGAGTATGGGGCCTCGAGGGCGCTTTGCCCTCCCGGCCCTCTTTGCTATAATGGCAGTACAGTCCGAGGGAGAGAGGAGAAGGAGGAGATATGCCCCAACGGAAACTGGAGGGCCGCCCCAAATACACGGGGATGCACAAATATGTCAACGCCGAGGCGGGGTTCGCCATTTGGGTGCCCAGCGATTGGTACCAGTATGACCTCGAAGAGGGCCGCCTAGGGGTGATCTATTCGCCCTACCCCGATGATATTAACACCTGTTTCTACGTCGAAAAGCAAAAACTCGCCTTTTCGGTGCGGCCCAAAGATTTCGACATCCTCCAAAAAGGCTTCTTGGAGGGCATTCAGCAACTCCCTGAGGTGGAGATCATCAAGCACGAGGAGAGCGTTGGCCCGGCGGGGGTCATCCTGCTCGATGCGCGCTATACCTTTGTGGAAGATGGGGTGCGCCGCAAGCGATGGACGCGCGTCAGTTACTGGGGCAACGGCCAGTTGACGATGATCGCCCAAGGGGCCACCGAAGAAGAATTCGATTACTGGGAGCCGATGTTTTACAACACGATGATGACGATGGAACTGTAACCCCACGCCATCAGGGGGTTGGCTCGTGATGGACGAGATCACCATTCGCTGCCCCACGTGCGAAACCGAATTCCCCGTGCCCGGCAATGTGAACTTTTGGCGGTGCGATCACTGCGGCCAAGGGATAGATATCTTGGCGCACCTCGCCTATGAGTGGGGCCAAGAGACCTTCTTGGAGGCGCGAGAGATCGCCATTGCGCGCCGCATCATCCCCATCGGCAAAAAGTCGCGGTGGCATCCCCTCGACGAGGAGGTCGCCCTCCCTTACGAGCAAGCCTATTCGGCCATTCGCGAGGCCTTCCGCACGCGCTTGCCCGAAAAACAGCGCAAAGCGGGCATCGAGATTATGGCTGAGATCACGGGCCTCTTCGCCTACCACCTGATGACCTCGCCCATCGAAGCGAACTACTGGGGCAAACTCCTTGCCGAGCAAAAGGGTTTGGACGAGATGGCCGCCTACCGCGAGCGGATATCTTCTTCGCCGAAGGGGTTCTTTTACGGCCTTTTGCGCCTTTGGTGGCGCTTTCGGGTCAAGCGCTTGCGCCGCTATCTAGCCAAATTGGAGCGCCAGATAGACCAACTGGAGGCCCTGCTCGAGTTCGTCGAACCCGTCCAAGCGCGCTTGCCCAAGGCGCAGCGCCTCTGAACAAGGGATGGCCTCCTGCGGATGTTCTGCAGGAGGCCATTTTTTTACTCCTGGTACCCCATCCGCAGCACCTGAAAGAGTTCCACCCGCATCGTGCGGAAGATGAACCCCAACTGCGCCACGAATTGGATGGCGCCAAAGGCCGCCGTCATCACCAGGATGCGCGGCCGATCCAGAAGCGGCAAGAGCGGCGGGATGGGCAAGGTGCCCTCCGCGCTGGATACCCGGAAGAAGGGGATGAACAGCCGAGAGGCCCAAATGCCAATCCCCACCCCTGCCGCCAACCCCACGGCGAGGAGGATGAGGTATTCCCCCTGCACCTGGGCAAACAGTTCGCCGCGCGTCAGGCCGAGCGCTCGCAGCATAGCAAAGCGCGAGAGCCTCTCGTTGAGCGAGCGGTGATACTGGATGAGCAGGCCAACGCCGCTCAGGGTGAGGGTGGCCAAGAATCCCAAAGTCAGCGTGCCGTATACGCCGATGCGTTCCTTGGCCTCGCGTTCTTCGGCCATTTCTTCCCAGATGTCGCGGTAGCCCGTCACGGCCGGGGCCACATCGGCCAAGCCGCGCTTTACAGCGCCGCTCTCCAAGGCCTCGCGGTCGGCGCGCAGCCAGATTTCGTAGGTCGAAGCACCCCCAAAGGTGGTGATGATGTGATCGAGATTGCCGATGACGGCCGGCGATTCCTCCTCATACACCGTGGGAAAGTAATCATACACGCCCACGATCCGCGCTTGGTACTCGCGCTCTGTTACGCCCACCACGGCCACCTTGAGCGGGATGACATCGCCGATTTGATGATTGCTCTTTTCGAGCATCTTGCGCGAGACGAGGATGCCATTGGGCTGAGAGGCCAAACGATTCATCAATTCGCCAAGCGGCTCCGGGCTGAAATCGGGCCGGAAGGCCGCCGCCGTGGGGAAGGTCTGCCGGTCTATGGCGACGAACCATCCTCGGCTCGTCGCCGTGGCGGATACGGGGATAATCGCCCGATAGCGCCCCACCCAGGTGGCGCCCCGCACGCCAGGAATGCTGAGCAAATCCGCCTGGGGGATGAGCCAACTATCGGGGTTGACCATCTCGATGAGGGGTTCCGGTTCCTGGCCAAAGGCGAGGCCCTCCCCTTCGGAAGGCTTTTCTTCGATTTTGGCTACGGCATCGGCGCCCAAGGGATAGTAGGTGCGATCTTTGAGCCATTGGTCGAGGCTGAGCGCCATCGAGGCCATAAACACCCCCACGCTCAAAGATACCATAATGAGAAGGAGCGAACTCGTGTAATCGCGGCTGCGGCGCCCCAGTTGCCGCAAGGTGAGGCAGCCCACCACGCCCAAGAACCCGGCAATCGTCCGGTCAAGAAGGCGCATAAGGAGGGGGAAGAGGCGTGCCGCAAACAGCGCCACCACGAGCATAAAAAGCGCCGGCACCAAAAAGAGGGCAGGGTCGCGAAAGATATCCCCGGAAGACTTCCACCCCAAAAGGGCGATCGTGCCGCGCTGTTGAAGTTGGCGGTACAAGTAATAGGTAGGGATGGCCAACAGCAACTCTGGGTGGAGTTTGCTAAAGAGCGAATCTCCCGTTTGGCGCACGGTGTGCGCCACATATTCCACCATACTCCAGCGGGCCTCGCGAAGGCTCGGCCATAGGCGCGCGATGAGCGCAACGGCGAGCGTGGCGAGGACTAGCCAGGGGTTGACGCTGCGCAAAGATACGGTCAGCGCCCCTCGCGGCTCGAACATCAGGAAGCTCACCGTGTGGCCCATCAGCCGCGCTGCCTCAAGGCCCAAAAAGATGCCGAGGGGCGTCCCAGGGATAAAGAGGATGAGCGCCTGGTAGAGGTTGAATTGGAGCACCTGCTCGCGGCTCATCCCCCGGCTGACCACGGTGGCCACCACCCGCCGTTGATGTTCGACCACAATGCGCGAGACGAGCGTGATAAAGTAAAAGAGGAAGCCGATGATCGGCACCATAAAGCCAAAGAGGAGGATCGTGAGCGGCCGTTGGCGTTCCAGGTGCGCCTGAAAGATCGGGAGCGGCGTAACATCCATCTTGGCGGTCGGCAGCATCTGCAAGACCTCGACCTCGGCGCGCTGGAGGCCCTGGACGTACCGCTCAGCCATCTCGGGCACAAAGTGTGTCTCATCGAACGAGACGACCCACGAGGCGCCCCCCACGGGCATATTCCCCAGCGAAGGTTCGACGAAAGCCGAATAGTCCTCCGGCCGCACGAGGAGGAAGGTACGCCAGGCGCTCTCGCTGCCCGCCGGCCAAAAGGAGGAGCGCGGCTCGCGCGGCTGCCAGGTGCCCGCCACGCGCACGGTGATGGGCAGGCCTTGCAGCACCGGCTGGATGGTGAGCCGCTCACCGGGCTGGATGCCGAGTTCCTGCGCCCACGATTCGTTAACCCACACGTTGAGCACCTCCCCCGAGGGGGTGCCGAGCGGATCGCCCACGGGCACCTCGGTGTGCTCCTCCACGCCCGTGATGAACCCCACCGAGGCGTTCCCCAAAAAGGCGCCGGCCGGCCCGTACGGCCCCTCTTCCGCCGATTTGACGATCATCCCGCCGGATTCCACGCGCGTCTGCACCCTGGTAACGGGCAGGCCGAGGTTCTTTTCATAAATGCGCCCGATATGAAAGGCATATTCCTGGCAAGCCTGCGCCGTGATGGGGTTCTGCGAAGAGGGCAACACATAGTGCCGAATGCTCAACGCGGAACGGTTGATTTCCCAAGCGCGCTGGGCCAACTGCTCCTCCATAATGGCCCGGTTCACGGCTTGGGCGAACACGGGCACGCTCACCGCTAACCCTACGGCCAGGGCCACCCCCACGATGGAAAGTAGCGTCAGCCCCGGGCGCCCTCGCAACGCACGATATGCCAACCAAAACAAGGCCACCTCCTCCGTATGCCACCGAAGGCAAGAATAAGGGCGCTGACCGGCGGCCAGCGCCCCAAGATTCCTCAGGTCTTTATCATCCCGTGCGGAATCGCCCCGCCTCGTTGCTCAAATGAACACGAAACTTAGCCCGTAGCAGAGCGCCCCGAAGGCGATCTGAATGCCCAGAACGCGAAGGACGCGCTTGAACAACTGCCGCTTATCCGCACTTTGCCGAAAATAGTAATCCACCCCGATGACCACTACGATGCCCAGGCAGGCCAAGATGATCAAGGCCACGTACTGCCAAAAGGTCGCCGCCCACCCATAAGAGGCCCCCGCCAAATCGCGTTGCAGGGCCTTTTCTGGGGACATCGTACGGCCAATATAAACGAGGATGCCAAAAACGAGTTTCCGCGCCAAGAATAGGTCCAAAATGACCAAAGCGGCCGAAACGAGCCACGCCACAAGGCGCGCGGCGGCTAGACCCCAGGCCCTTGTGCGGCCCTCTGGCAATGACATCTCACACGACCACGCCCCGCAGTTTCAGTTCGCGCGCAAAATGGCACGCCACAAAGTGATCCGGCTCTATCTCTTGGAGTTCGGGCATCACCTTGGAGCAAATCTCTTTGGCATAGCGGCAGCGCGGGTGGAAGTAGCACCCCGAAGGCGGGTTCGCCGGGCTGGCCACCTCGCCGGGGAGTTTGATGGGCCGTTCGCGGCGCCGTGGGTCGGGCTTGGGCACGGCGGCCATCAAGGCCTCGGTATAAGGATGCTTGGGCGAGTAGTAGAGGGCCTCCGTATCCGCCATCTCGACGATGTGCCCTACATACATCACCGCCACGCGATCGGAAATGTGCTCGACCACGCTCAAATCGTGCGCGATAAAGAGATAGGTCAGTTTGAGCTCCTCTTGCAGGTCCTCCAGCAAGTTGAGCACTTGCGCCTGGATGGACACATCCAACGCCGACACCGGCTCATCGCACACGATGAGTTTCGGGTTCAACGCGAGCGCCCGGGCGATGCCAATGCGCTGCCGCTGGCCGCCCGAGAAGGCGTGCGGGTAGCGGCTCATATATTCGGGGCGCATCCCCACGCGCCGCAGGAGGTCCGCCACGCGATCTTTGAGTTCCTGGCCACTGGCCACTTTGTTGATGACCAGCGGCTCGCTGACGATGCGCTCCACCGTCATACGCGGGTCCAGCGAGGAGAACGGGTCTTGGAAGATGATCTGCATATTGGGCCGCACGGCCTTCATTTCCTCGCGGCTCATCTTGTCAATATCCACCCAACCCAACTTGGGGTCTTTGAAGCGGATGGTGCCGCCTGTAGGATCCAGCAGCCGCAGGATGGTGCGGCCGGTGGTCGTCTTGCCACAGCCGCTTTCCCCCACCAGGCCCAACGTCTCGCCATCGCGGATAAAGAAACTGACGCCATCCACCGCCTTGACGGCCCCCGTAACGCGCCGCAAGAGGCCTGATCGAATGGGGAAGTACTTTTTCAGGTCTTTGACGTCAAGAAGCAGGTTATCTTGCGTGGTCTCAGCCGCCATTTTCGACTTCCCCCTCGTCAGAATAGAGATAGCAGCGCACCATATGGTTCGGGGCCACGTTTGCCGGGGCGGGGACTAACTGATCGCACTTGCCGGGCATATACGCATCGCATCGCGGGTGGAACGGGCACCCGGAAATCGTTGCATACGGGTCGGGCACCACGCCGCGAATGGAAGCCAGCCGCCTCTTGGTGCGGCTCCCTACGTGCGGGATGGAATCCAGAAGCGCCTTGGTGTAAGGGTGCCTGGGATTATAGAACAGGTCTTCCACAGAGGCCCTTTCCACCACGCGCCCCAGATACATCACGGCCACCTCATCGCACATCTGGGCGATCACGCCGAGGTTGTGCGTGATGTAAATGATGGTCATCCCGATATCCGCCTGCAGGTCGCGCATCAAATCGAGGATTTGGGCCTCGGTCGTCACATCGAGCGCCGTCGTCGGCTCATCGGCGATGAGGATGGACGGTTCGCAGGAAAGCGCCATGGCGATCATCGCCCTCTGCCGCATACCGCCGCTCAACTCGTGCGGGTAGCGCAAAAGCACTTGCCGCGGATTGGGCATCCCCACCTTTTCCAGCATATCGCCGGCGAGTTCCCAGGCCTCGCGTTTGCTCACGTCCTGGTGCAGGAGGATGGCCTCCATAATTTGGTTGCCGATGGTGTAGCAGGGGTTGAGCGAGGTCATCGGCTCTTGAAAGATCATCGCGATTTCGGCGCCGCGGATGGCGCGCATCTCCGGGCTTTGCGGGTGCAATTTCGTGAGGTCAATCGTCTCTTCGGTGATGGTGCCATCGGGTGCCTTGCGCCGCCTGTGGAGCAAAATCTCCCCAGAGACGATGCGCCCCGGCCTCGGCACCAGCCGCAAGATGGAAAGGGATGTTACACTCTTGCCGCAACCGCTCTCCCCCACGATGCCCAATACCTTACCACGGGGCACATCGAGGTCCACGCCGTTCAAAGCGCGCGAGATGCCCAAATCGGTGAAAAACCAAGTACGCAATTTGCGGATGGTCAAAATGTTATCCACCGCGCGAGCCGCTGTTTCCTCTGCAGTTTGAGTCGTCGTTGTCGTCATCTTTTCTTCGGCCGTCATCTTTTCGCCGCCTCCGCCTTTAATTTAGATCGAATACGGATCAACGGCATCGCGCAGGCCGTCGCCCAAGAAACTGAAAAGAAGCACCGCAATGATCACCGCAATCCCCGGAATCATCAACCAGGGCGCCATCAACACGGTGTTCAAGTTCTGTGCATCGCGCAAAAGCGCACCCCAGCTCACCAAGGGTGGGAGGATGCCCAAGCCCAAGAAACTCAGCGAAGTTTCGCCCAAGATCATCCCAGGGATGGAAAGGGCCGCCACCACGATGATGTGGCTCGCCGCGTTGGGCATCATATGCACAAAGATGATCCGCGCATCGGAGGCCCCCGCCGCGAGCGCTGCTTGGGTAAAGTCGGCCCGGTTATAGGCCATCACCTTGGCGCGCAATTGACGCGCTAGGCCCGTCCAGTTCACCAACGAGAGAATTAAGGTGATGAGGAAATACCGGTCGAGCGCGGTGAACTCTTCGGAGATGTTCGGCAAGGCCGCCGAAAGGGCCGCCCACAGGGGCACGGTGGGGAAGGATTGGATGAGTTCCACCAAGCGCTGCATCATATCATCTATAAAGCCGCCATAGTAGCCCGAGGCCGTGCCAAAGATCGTGCCAAAGACGATGGTGAGGGCCACGCCCAAGAGGCCCACGGTCATCGAAATCCGCCCGCCCATCAGGATGCGCGCCAACATATCGCGCCCCAAGGAATCCGCCCCGAGGAGATAAATGCGCATTCCGCTCCGCGTGCCAAAGAGGTGGATATCGCTCTTGATGATGCCAAAGAGCGTGTAAGGGTCCCCTTTGGCAAAGAGCACCACGGGTTCGAATTTCGTTTTATCGGGCATGTACATCCAGCGGAACGTCTCTTTATCCAGAACCGTTGTGACGGGGTGGGTATAGAGGCGAAGGCCCAACTTTCCATCTGGCCCGCGAAACGTCAATTTGCTAGGAGGCCCATACACATAGTCCGCGTTCTGGCGCATATAATCCGTGGGCGCCAAGAAGGGGGCCAGCACCACAATGATATATAGCACGAGCAGGCCGATGGAGCCGATCATCGCCAGTTTGTTGCGGGCGAAGCGCATACGCATCAGTTTCCACTGGGAATACTGACCGACCTCGCTAATCGGCTCTACCCAAACTTCTGCTCGCTCTTGACCTTGCACTTGTGCCGTTTCGGTCATCCGTTTTCTCCTTACCTCACATCATCCCAAACGCGGCTTAGCCTTCGCCCAAACGGATGCGCGGATCCACGATGGCGAGGAGGATATCCGCCAGAAGGTTGCCGATGAGGAGCGCAAACGTCAGGAACATAAGGATAGAGGCCGCCAGATACATATCCTGGTTCATCAGCGCCCGGAAGTAGAGCGGCCCCACCGTGGGCAAGTTCAACACAACCCCCACGATGAGTTGCCCCGAGATGATCGCCGGCAGGCTCGCCCCGAGCACCATAATGAGCGGGTGAATGGCGTTGCGCACGGCATGCTTCCAGATGACGACGTTCTCTTTGACGCCCTTGGAGCGGGCCGTTTGCACGTATTGCATATTGAGCACGTCCAGCAAGTTGGCGCGCATTACGCGGCTGAGCCAGGCCGTGCCGTTGGCCCCTACCACCACGATGGGCAGCCACACGTGTTTGGCGAAATCCACGATCTTGGCCCAATTCCAGGGGAGATCCTGAAACTCGGGCGAGTTGAAGCCGCTCACGTGCCAACCCAGCGTCCTATGAACGACCACCATCAGGAGGAGGGCCAACAAAAAGGCCGGCACCGAAAGGCCGATGAACTGAAGGACAGTGAACAGATAGTCAAGCGGGCTGTAACGGTGCGTGGCCGAATAGACGCCGATGAAGATAGCCACCACCCATTGGAAGACGAGCGTCAGGAGGGACGTAAAGATGGTATACCACAAGCGGAGCCAAATGAGTTTCGAGACCGGCGTCCAATACTCAAAGGAGAGGCCGAAATCCCCTCGGACAAACCCGCTAAGCCACTTCCAAAAGCGGATGTGCAAGGGCTGGTCCACGCCGTACTGCTGCTTCAACGCATCGATCATCGCTTGGTTGATATCGCCGCCCAAGGCGCGGATGCGGTCCAATTCGACTTCGAGATAAGACCCAGGAGGCAGTTCGATAATGATAAACCCGACGACCGCCACGAGGACGATCAAGATGGCCATATAGCCCAAACGGCGCAGAATGTAACCTGTCATCGCCCCCCTTTCACACCTTGATGGAGAGGGGGAGTGCTCGCACACTCCCCCTTCGATAGCCGAATCCGAGTGCAGCGCCTCCGTTTAGACGAAGGTGAACGTCTCGGGGTTGTGGATGGCCGGATGCGGCACGATCCACGGGCCGCAGAAGCCACCGGTGGCCGTCTCTTCGCGGGCCGGGGCGTTCTTCAGGTTATTGCCGTAGATGTAGATCACAGGCGTGTTCGCCGTGGTGCCGGAGCCAAAGGTGCCTTGGTCAATATGGATCTGGATCATCTGCCAGACCAGTTCCATACGCTTCATCGCATCCGGCTCGGCCAGGGCTGTATCCAGCAACTCCTGGAGTTTCAACACCACCTCGCCGATCTGCTCCTTCTCGTCGGCAATCCAGCGCGGCGGCGTGCGATCCCACGGGTTCACGTCCTTCTCCGAGTTCTCCTTGTCGGTGCCGCGAGCGAGGTAATAGTTCCCGCAGAGCGGCGCCCAACGGTTCGGCTCGTTGGGAACCACCCAAGAAGGATAGACCAGGTGGTCAGGCCCGTCGCCCACGCCCCAGTTGCCGCGGATGTGCCCCTTGCCGCTCGGCCAGAACTGGCCGAATTCGGCATCCGGCATCTGGTTGGTGACCATCTTCAGGCCCACCTTGGCAAAGTCGGCAATGGTGATCTCGTGGCCGTCCATCCAGGTCTTGGAGGCCGTCGCGTTAAAGTCAGCGCGCAGTTCCAGTTTCGTGCCATCAGGGAACTCGCGCCAGCCGTCGCCATTCTTATCTACCACGCCGATCTCGTCCAACAGGCGCTTGGCCTTCTCCGGGTCGTACTGGATGTAGCAATCGCGCTGTTTCTTATACCACTCGCGGGCCTCGTCGTTGTAGTTGAACTCGATAGCCTTGGGGCTCATCGTGCCCGTGGTCAATTCGCCGTAACCAAAGTAGAGCGTCTTGGTGATGCGCTCGCGGTCGCGCAGGTGGTTGAAGGCCATCTTGAACTTGGGGTTGCGGTAGAGCCAGCGGTAGTTCTCCTCCGGCGCATCCCAGTTCCAGAAGTAGTAATGGCCCGAGCCACCGCCCGAATCGAGCAAAATCACGCGGTACTTGCCGTCTTTCTCGCCGGCCTTGAGCGGGGCGATATCGGCCAAGCCGCCGCGATGGTGCACGTGCGCGAGATAGTCCACACCGCCCTGGATGATGGTGAGCATCTGCACTTCTTTATCCTCGATGGCAGCCTCATCCAGCCGGTCGATGTAGGGCAGTTGGTTCCCCTCTGTATCCACGCAGTAGTAGAAGGGGTTGCGCACCCACACGCGGCGCTTGCCCGGCTCGTAACTCTCGCAGCCCCAGGCAGAGAGATGTGGCCGCTTGGGGTTCTGGCGCCAGAGGATCTCTTGCGTCAGCGTCTGATATTCCTTGATGGCCGAGTTGTACGTCGGGTGGAACTGCATCAGATAGTGCTTGGGGGCGATCCACCGCGGGCCGATGCCATCTTTCACCCACATGCACAGGCGCTTCGCCGTGAGCGGCGCCGGCTGCGGGTACTTGAGTTTGACGGTGTAATCGTCCACCTTGAGCATCGTCACCGGGCCAGGGGTGTAGAACTCAGTGGCCGGGTCGGGAAAGTCCGGGTTCATCACCAGGTCCTGGTAGGCAAAGATGACGTCATCCGCCGTGCAGGGCTGCCCGTCCGACCATTTCAACCCCTCGCGGATGTGCACGATCCACTCCGAGTTATCCGCGTTCGTCTCCCAGGTGTCGCACATCCCCGGGGCGATGTTCAGGCCGTCGTCAATCCAGCGGAGCGGCGAAGGCCCATACATCATCTCCTGCGGGGCGTTCCCCAGGTTCATATGGAACATACGGAGGGTGCC
Source organism: Chloroflexota bacterium (assembly GCA_019873625.1). Classification (GTDB taxonomy): domain Bacteria; phylum Chloroflexota; class Anaerolineae; order UBA1429; family UBA1429; genus JAIOAW01. Next base: position 97,205 of record JAIOAW010000005.1, on the reverse strand, counting down.
GCCATACTTGCCGATTTGATGAAGCGGCTTGAGGGTGAGCGGGTTCTTGGGCAGACGGTCTTGCAAGGGAGGCAGTTTCCCCGCCTTGACCAGTTCCTGCAGCATAGGCGCCTCTTTGGAGGGCACGGCCGTGGGTACGGGTGTGGCAGGCGGCTTGGTGGGGATGGGCGTGTTGGTGGGCTGTGGCGTGGGCGTAGGTGCCGCCGTAGGGGGCACCGTCGCGGGCGCTGCCGTGGGCTGGACCGCGACTTCGGGCTTTTTCGCGCAAGAAGCCAGCACGACGCCCGCCGCCGCCACCGCCGAGGTGAGCAGGAATTGCCGACGATTCATCCGTTGAGCCATTCTAAGACCTCCTCCTCATTGCCATAGACGTATTTCCGAAGCCTCGAAATGCAAACTCAACCCACTTTTCGATGCGACCTAGCAGATCCTCACCTCCTTTCCTCCAAGGGGTCAACCATAGGGCGGATTCGACGGTGCCGATTATACAAACCTCGGGAGATGCTGTCTAGGGCACGTTGCCCTTTCCTCTCGCGGGTTGTATCGGGTAAGGGGTGTATAACACATAAGGGGCGAGCTGTCAAACGCTGTTTCGGGCCAAACGCCCTTGCGCCGCGCCATAGCGCGTCAAAAGCCAACCCTCCGTGCCTTCTCAAGGTGGGGGAATCTGTTGAAAGATGGGTTGCGGGGTGCTCACGGCTTCTCACGGAAAAGACCGGTCCCTTGAGCATGGGGAATCCCTTCAAACGGCTGGTTGGAGAACATCGGTACCCTAAAATCAATCGGCCCGAACGGTTCAAGATAACCCCAGCCCACAGGCCATACTGTGCGTGCGGCAGCCTCATTGCTCTCCTCATTTGTGCTTACATTATATCAATAACCTGTGCGCTTGTCAAGCCTCGTCAAAAAGTGGCACCCGAGGCGAGCCAGGCGAGGGCCGCTAGGCCCGCTGCGCCGAGCGCGGCGAATTCCCAGGCGACGCGCCGCGTGAGGCGCCCCCACAAGTGCTGGCGCGCCAGCCCCGTGATGATGTAAAAGCCGAGGAGCAAAGAGGCCCCTCCCAAGCGCGCATCGAGCCGCGTATAGTTCAGCCCCCAGGTCAACTCGCCCATCATCAGGCCGCTCAGGAGGCCATAGAGCCACACCCGCGGGAGGGGCGCCCCCGTATGGCGGTATAACTCGAGGCTCAAACCCGCGCTGAGGACGAGCACCCCCGTCGCCGAGACGAGGCTGCGCCAACGCGCCCCATAGAGCGCCACATAGAGGCCGAGCGCCGCGAGATAGACCATCCACGTGATAAAAAGGGCGGCCAGGCGGTGCCGCTGCACCTCCAAAGTGCGCAACTGGGCGAGGATGACCCCGGCCAGCAAGGCTCCCGCGGCCCCAGCCGCGAGAATCTGATACCCCCACCACGCCAGGCTGTGGACGACGAGCAAGCCCCCGATGGCGCTCACCGTGGGCAGGCCCCAGAACGTCGCGCTGAACAAAAGGCGGGTGCTCCCCTCGCGGGCGCGAAGCAGGCCATCCACCCCCGAAGAGACGAGCACGACGAGGATGATCACAAGTTGCACCGCGCCCGAGAATTCAAAGGAGAGGTCGGAACCGAACACGACGAGCGCCACGTGGCGCGAGGGCAAGGGGAGCAAAATAGATGCCAGTAGCCCAATCAGCACGAGGCTGACGAGCATCCCCAAGCGTTCCCCCACCAGAGGGGGTTCCCCAGTAGCGCGCGGCGCAGCCAATGGCTTTGTGCTCACGGGGGACATTGTAGAGGCACACCCACAGGCCGTCAAACGAGGGGTCTTCTTGGAAGGGGGCCTCGGCCATGTTATAATCCCCTCGCCCTCATACCCGCTTCCGCAAACACCCACGAGGTGAATGGTGCCGCGCCGAATTCGATGGGTTGATCTCGCACCCTGGGTGGCCTTCTTGCTCCTGGCGTTGGCCTTCTTCGGGCAGGTTACCCTGGGGGGGAAAACGCTCCTCCCGGCCGATAACGTCTTTGTGTGGGCCCCGTGGCGCGCTTATGCCGGCCAGGTCAGCCCCCAGGGGCCGCATAACGCCCTCCTGAGCGACCTCTACCTGGAGAATTACGCCTGGAAGCGCTTCATCCTCCAGGCCCTGCATACGCGCCAACTCCCCCTCTGGAACCCTTATATCCTGACGGGCGTCCCCTTTCTCGCCGCCGGCCAGCATTCGGCGCTCTATCCCCTCAGCGCGCTCTTTTACATCCTGCCCCTCAGCGCCGCGTACGGTTGGTTTGCCGCGCTGCACCTCTTTTTAGCAGGCGCCTTGACCTACCTCCTGGCGCGGACCCTTGGCCTGCGCCGCGGCGCGGCAACCCTGGCTGGCCTCACCTTCGAGGGGTGTGGATTTCTCGTCATCTCGAACGTCTTCCCGATGATCGTGGCGGCGGCGGTGTGGCTCCCCGTCATCCTCATAGCCATCGAACGCATCGCCCAACGGGAGGCGAGGGGCGCTTCCTTCTTGCGCCACATCCCAGACGTCCTCTATGGGTCAGCGGCCGTGGGTATGGTCCTGCTCGCCGGCCACCCCGAGATGTACTACTACGTCGGCCTCACGGCAGCCCTTTACGGCCTGTGGCGCCTCGCCGGGCTGGCCAAACGGTGGAAATCGGCCCTGAGGGTGGCCGGCATCCTTTTGGCGATGGCTGCCGTCGGCATCGGCCTTGGGGCGGTGCAATGGCTCCCCCTTCTCGACCTCGTGCGCCACAATGTGCGCCAGGGCGGGGCCTCCTTTCGAGAGGTGCTCGGTTGGGCCTATCCCAAGCGGCATATCCTGGCCCTTTTCCTCCCTGATTTCTACGGCAACCCTTCGCACCACCGCTACCTGGACCTTTTTACCTGGCGGATGACACCCGTTACCGTGAACGCCTTGGGCCAAGGCATTCGGAGCATTGATTGGGGCATCAAGAATTACGTCGAGGGGGCGGCTTACGTGGGGGCGCTCCCGCTGGTGCTTGCCGCCATCGCCGCCCTGCGGCGCACGCTGCGCGAAACGGGGTTTTGGCTCGGGCTGGCCGTCCTTTCGCTCCTTTTTGCCTTTGGCGCGCCCATTTATTATGTCATCTACAAACTCCCCGGCTTCAGCCAGGTGCACACACCCTTCCGATGGGTCTATCCCTATAGCCTGTGCATGGCCCTCCTTGCGGGGATGGGCGCCGAGGCCCTCCTCCAGGGCCAAGGGAATCCCCCCTCCGGCGCTTGGGCCAAGGCGCGCCGCTGGCTCGCGGAGCGGCTCATCCCTTGGGGCACCCTGGCCCTCGGCGCGGGCCTTTGGGTAGGGCTGGGGGCGAGCCTCCTTTTCAAAGAGCGCGTTGCCGCGCTTGCCGAACGCGCCCTGTGGCATTTGGCTTTAGCGCCTTCGGCCTTTGCCGACGGGCGGATGTTCTATTCCTACGAGGCGCGCAATATCGCCATCCTGGCCGGGGCGCTCCTTTTGGGTGGAATCGTCCTCACCTTGCGGCGGCACCTGCGCCCCACGGTGTGGGGCGCGCTTTTGGGGCTGGTCCTCTGCGGGGAATTGTGGATCATCGGCCACGGTTTTTTCCCGGCGGTGGAGGCTTCGCTCGTGGGCTACCGCACGCCGGGCATTGATGTTCTCCTGGCCGATAAGGAACTCTACCGCATCACCTCCTACGTCGGCGGAGACGAAAAGACGTTCAACGCCAACGCCGGTATGTTCTATGACATCGCCGATGTGCGCGGGTACGATTCCATCATCCCGCGCGGTTACGCCGAGTTTATGGCGCTCCTCCATCCCCAGGGCGAACTCCCCTACAACCGCATCGCCCCGATTGACGAGGCCCACGCCGAGGCGCTCGATTCGCCCCTTTTGGATTTGCTCAACGTCAAATACGTCCTCGCCGACCCCGCCCGGCCCATCGAGCGGCCGGGCTATACCCTCGTCTATGCCGGCGAGATGCTCATCTACCGCAATGAGGGGTATTTGCCGCGGGCCTTTTTCGTCTCCCGCGCCGTCACCCTTGCGGATGAGTCGGCCCGCCGCGAGGCCTTGCGAAACCTCGACCCGCGCCGCGAGGTCATCCTTGAAGAGCCGGTGGCCGGTGCTTACGCCGAGGCCGCGCCGCAGTTCCAGGAGGTGCAAGAGATTCAGTACGGCCTCAACGAGGTGCGCCTGACGGTAGATGCGCCCACGCCCGGGTTCGTCGTCTTGAGCGACAGTTACTTCGATGGCTGGCTGGCCTTCATCCGCCCCGCCGAGGCCCCCGCCGACGCCGAACAGAGCACGCCCATCTACCGCGCCGATGGCAACTTTCGCGCCGTCGAGGTGCCCGCCGGGCGATACGTGCTGCGCTTCAAGTATTCGCCGGCCGCCGTGAAATTCGGGCTGTACATCAGTTTTCTGAGCGGCACCATTTTGGTCCTGATGGCCGGCTACGCGGCCTGGCGGCGGTATTATCGCGCGCCCGAGGGCGAGGGAGAGACGGTCGAGCGCGTCGCCAAGAATACGATCGCGCCGATTATCCTAAACCTCGTCAACAAAGTGATAGATATGGCCTTCGCGATGCTGATGCTCCGCATCCTCGGCCCGGAAGATGCGGGGCGGTATTACCTGGCCGTGGTGGTCACCGGCTGGTTCGATATCCTCATCAATTTCGGCTTGAACACCCTCGTTACGCGCGAAGTGGCCAAAGACCGCTCCTTGGCCGACCGCCACCTGACCAACTCGATCCTTCTGCGCTTGGGGATATGGGGCCTCTCGCTCCCCTTGATGGCGGCCTTTTTCGTCTTTCGCCGCTTCACCAAGCCGTTGGAGGCCGCCACGATGTGGGCCATCGGCCTCTTTCTCATCGGCCTCCTGCCCAGCAACATCTCCGCCTCGCTCACGGCCCTCTTTAACGCCTTTGAACGGATGGAGACGCCCGCGGCCATCACCACCCTGACGACCCTCCTCAAGGTTTGCCTGGGAACGGTCGCCCTCTTTGTGGGGGCCGGCTATGTGGGGCTAGCAGCCGTCTCCATCGCGGTGAACCTCATCACGTTGGGCGTGCTCTATACCCTTTTGCGGCGCATCTACACGCCCCGTTGGGCGCCAGATGCCCCTCTTCAGCGGCAGATGCTCGATGACGCCTGGCCGTTGATGGTCAACCTCCTGTTGGCCTCGCTCTTTTTCAGAGTGTCGGTCTTTCTCTTGGAATGGCTCGTGCCCGACCCGCGCGCCTTGGGCTGGTACAGCACGGCGTACAAGTATATTGACGCGGTGGGCGTCATCCCCGCCTATTTTACGTTGGCCATCTTCCCGCTGATGGCGCGCTACGCCGCCACCGATCGTGAGGCGCTCCTAAGGGCCTACCGTTTGGCCATCAAACTCCTTATGGCGGCGGCCGTCGCCTTGGGGTTCATCTTTTCGCTCGGCGCGCGGGAGTGGATCGGCCTCCTCGGCGGGTCGCAGTATCTCCCCCAGGCGGCGGACGTGCTCCGGGTGATGATCTGGTATATGCCCATCGGCTTTATCAACTCGGTGACGCAATATGTGCTCATCGCCCTGAACCAACAGCGCTTTCTCACGCGCGCCTTTGCCATCGGGTTAGGGTTCAACGTCCTGGCGAACGTCCTCCTCATCCCCCGCGTCGGTTACATCGCGGCGGCCTATGTCGCCATCGCCTCCGAATTGGCCCTCCTCATCCCCTTTTACGTGGGCATTCGCAGGCACCTCGCCCCCATCCCCTGGCTGCGCCTGGTCTGGAAGCAGTGGGTCAGCGCCCTGCCGATGGCGCTCCTCGTCTGGGTGCTCCCTCGCCGTGGCCTGCCCATCGCCTTGATGGGAGGGCTTATCCTCTTTGGCGTAGGGCTGTATGCCTTGAGGCTGTTTGACGCCCCCGAGCGCCAGGCCTTGCAGCGCGCCCTCCCTCTGGGCGCCTTGGTTCGGCGGTGGAAGCCTCGCGCGGTTGACGCCCCGCCCCCTCAAGCCTAGAATCCCCCACAAGATACACAGAACATAAGGAGACCCATTATGGCAGAGATCGTACGGCTGGCCGATATCGCGCGCTACGAAGGTCGCGAGGTAACCGTTCGCGGCTGGCTCTATAACAAGACGGATAAAGGGCGCCTACAATTCCTCCTCGTGCGCGATGGGACGGGCCTCATCCAGGCGGTGGCCTTCCAGCGGGAGATCAAGCCCGAGGCCTTTGAGGCCGCCTTGCGCGTGACGCAGGAATCTTCGATTGTCGTAACGGGCCTGGTCCGCCGAGATGCCCGCGCCCCCGGTGGCTATGAGTTGGGCCTTACGGATATCCAGATCGTCCAACTCGCCGAGGATTACCCCATCACGCCCAAGGAGCACGGCATCGAATTCCTGATGGATCGGCGGCACCTGTGGCTGCGCTCCACCAAAGAGTGGGCCACGATGCGCCTGCGCGCCACGGTCATCCGCGCCATCCGAGATTGGCTCGATAGCAACGGCTTCCTCCTCGTGGATACGCCCATCCTCACACCCAGTTCCTGCGAGGGGACGACCACCCTCTTTGAGACGGAATATTTCGGCGAAAAGGCCTATCTGAGCCAAAGCGGCCAACTCTATAACGAGGCCACGATTATGGCCTTTGGCCGCACCTACTGCTTTGGGCCAACCTTCCGCGCCGAAAAGAGCAAGACGCGCCGCCACCTCATCGAGTTTTGGATGGTGGAGCCGGAAATGGCCTATGCCGATTTGGACGAGTGCATGGCCGTGGAGGAGCAACTCGTCTCCTACATCGTGGGGAGGGCGTTGGAGGAGCGCGCCGAGGAACTCAAGATTTTGGAGCGCGACACGGCCCCCTTGGAGAGGGTGCAACCGCCCTTCCCGCGCTTGCAGTATGACGATGCGCTCGCCTTGCTCGCCGAAAAGGGCGAGCCGCTCCCCTGGGGCGAGGATTTCGGCGCCCCGCACGAGACGATCATCGGCGCCTCGCACGATCGGCCCGTCTTTGTCCACCGCTACCCGGCGCGCTGCAAGGCCTTCTATATGGAACCGGACCCGCAGAACCCCGAACTCTCCCTCTCGGTGGATCTCATCGCGCCGGAGGGCTACGGCGAGATCATCGGCGGGGGCCAGCGCATCAGCGACCTTGCACTCTTGGAGCGCCGGCTCGCCGAGTACAACCTGCCGCGCCAGGCCTTCGAGTGGTACCTGGACCTGCGCCGCTATGGGTCCGTGCCCCATTCGGGGTTTGGGCTGGGCGTGGAGCGCACCGTGGCCTGGATCGCTGGCCTTCAGCACATCCGCCAGGCCATCCCCTTCCCACGCACGCTGGGCCGGCTGTACCCGTAAAGTGCACCCTCCCGCAGGGTGCACACCTGCGGGAGGGTACAGTCCTCATCCTCTCTTCCACGATAGGCATGGGAAAGGGGGTGAGGGGTTGACGCCCCCTGACAAAGGGCGATAATGGCCCTTGATTGACCAGCAGGCTCAAAAGGGAGATGAAGGGGTATGAACACGAAGGATGCCGCCGCGTACAACAACCGCGGGGCGGCTTATGCCGATTTGGGCGACCTGGGGCGCGCCATCGCAGATTTTACCGAGGCCATCCGCCTCGACCCACAATACGCCGCCGCGTACACCAACCGCGGGGCGGCTTATGCCGATTTGGACGACCTAGAGCGCGCTATCGCGGATTTTTCCAAGGCTATCCGCCTCAACCCGAAACTTGCCATCGCATACTATAATCGTGGGCTGGCTTATGCCAAGCAGGGCGACCTGGGGCGCGCCATCGTGGATTTCTCTGAGGCCATCCGCCTCGACCCACAATACGCCGCCGCGTACACCAACCGCGGGGCGGCTTATGCCGATTTGGGCGACCTGGAGCGCGCTATCGTGGATTTCTCCGAGGTCATTCGCCTCAACCCGCAGGATGCCGCCGCGTACTATAACCGCGGGCTGGCCTACCGGAAACAGGGCAACCTGGGGCGCGCCATCGCAGATTACACCGAGGCCCTTCGCCTCAACCCGAAAGACGCCGCCACGTACTATAATCGCGGGCTGGCCTATGCCAAGCAGGGCGACCTGGCACGCGCCTTCGCGGATTTCTCCGAGGCCCTCCGCCTCGACCCGCAGGATGCCGCCGCGTACTATAACCGCGGGCTGGCCTATGCCGAGCAAGGCAACCCGGGGCGCGCCCTCGCAGATTACACCGAGGCCATTCGCCTCAACCCACAATACGCCGATGCGTACTATAACCGCGGGCTGGCCTATGCCAAGCAGGGCGACCTGGGGCGCGCCCTCGCGGATTTCTCCGAGGCCATTCGCCTCAACCCGAAGGATGTCACCGCGTACAACAACCGCGGGCTGGCCTATGCCTTGCAGAGCGACCTGGAGCACGCCCTCGCGGATTATACCGAAGCCATCCGCCTTAACCCGCAATACGCCGTCGCCTACTATAATCGCGGGGCGGCTTATACCTTGCAAGGCGACCTGGGGCGCGCCCTCGCGGATTACACCGAGGCCATCCGCCTTAACCCGCAATACGCCAACGCGTACTATGGCCGTGGGCTGGTCTACTACAGGCAGGGTAAAACCCAACTGGCCGCTCGAGACTTCGCCAAGGCCCGCGAACTCGGCCTGCCGCCCCCATCCGGAATGCCCTGAAACTTTTCCGCAAGGTGCGCACCTGCGGGAGGGTTCTTTCGCCCACCGGCGGGCGCCGCGTCGGCGGACTTTGACGATCCGCCCAGGTCTTGTATAATGGGTGGCGTAGGGAGCCGTTAGCTCAGTCGGAAGAGCCCCTGCCTTTTAAGCAGGTTGTCGCGCGTTCGAGTCGCGCACGGCTCATCGGTTCAAGAACGCGCCTCGGCGCGTTTTTTGTTGGGCATAAGGAGCCAAAGGGGCCGATGCACATCTGCGTTTACTGCGCCTCGAGCGACGCCGTAGCGCCCACCTATGAGGAGGCCGCCCGCACCCTTGGGCGCCTGATGGGCCAGAGGGGACATACCCTCGTCTATGGGGGCGGGCGCTTGGGTTTGATGGGCCTCCTCGCGCGGGCTGTGCAACAGGCCGGCGGCAGGGTGCATGGGGTCATCCCCCAGGCCCTCGTGGCGCGCGAGCAGGCCTATGAGGAGGCCGAGGAACTCGAGATCGTCCAGACGATGGCCGAACGCCAAGCGCGGATGTTGGCCCTCGGCCAAGCCTTCATCGCCCTGCCCGGCGGGTTTGGCACGCTGGAGGAAATCGCCCACACCCTGGTGTGGAAGGCCCTCACGGCCTCGCCCAAGCCCCTCATCCTGGTGAACACCGCGGGGTTCTACGATACGTTGCTCGCCCTTTTCGACCAGTTTTACCGCGAGCGCTTTGCGCCCCCCTCTTGGCGAGGTCTTTACACCGTCGCAGCCCACCCACAGGAGGCGCTGAGCCTCATCGAAGGCGCTCGCTCTTAGGCCACCTTGCGCCGCCAGCGCCCTGTCAAGGCGCGCTGGAGCATTTCCCACTCTTCCATATGGAGGGCGCGCATCGCCAAGACGTAGCCCAGGGCGCCGGCCCCTCCGCACAGCCCCACGAGGAGCACCTCGCCGGCGAACCCGCCCGGCACGATGGGTTCCAAGGCACGAAGCGCCCCCCAACTGATGGCCGCGAGCGGCAGCGAGCCAAGGAGCGCCTGCCCCGTGGCGCGTAAGACGCCATACCCTCGCAAACTCCCAAACCGCCGCCGAAAGAGGACGAGCATAATGAGGGCGTGCGCCGCCAACTGCGCCGAGTTGGCCATCACCAGCCCCAGGTAACCCCAGCCCAAGGCGAAGGCCAGCGTCGGCCCCACGATGAGATAGATGACCACGGCGATGATCCCCACGATGACCGGCGTGAGGGTATCCTTTTGGGCATAGAAGGCAAAGATGAGCGGCAAGTCAATGGCGGCAAAGGGCAGGCCGATGAGGTACAGGCGCAGCGCCCGCCACGTCCCCAGGCTATCGGCCGGCGTGAAGGCGCCGTGTTCAAAGATGAGCGCGATGATGGGCCTCCCCAGCACCGCCAGCCCCACCGCCGCCGGGATAATGAGGACGAGCACTAGCCGCAGCCCACGGCTGAAAGTGCGTTTGAAGGCCTCAAGCGCTTCGCGCGCATCCATCTGCGAGAGCGTGGGGAGCACGGCGAGCGAGATGGCCATCGAGACCAACCCGAGCGGCAGTTGGATGAGGAACGTGGCCTTGGCCATCCAGGTGATGGCCTCGTTCACCGTGCGCGAGGCGAGGTTGCGATCAATGACGATGCCGATATTCTGGATGACGATGCTCAGCACCACGGGTGCATACAGCCCCAGCACGCGCCGCACCACGGGATGGCGCCAGTCGAGCCTCCAGGCGAGGCGCACACCCCTCAGCCCCGGTAATTGGACGAGGAACTGCGTTAGCGCCGCCACCACGATGCCGATGCTCAAACTGGCCACATCCAGCCGCCGCGCCAGGAGCACCACGGCGATGATGACGCCCAAATTATGCGCCGGCGCGCCCATCGCGGGGTATACGAAATGCTGGTTCGCATAATGGTAGGCCTGGAGGAGGCCCGAAAGGCCATAGATGATGATGCTGGGCACGATGAGCCGCACGAGGAGCGTGGCCGTGGCGAGCAGCGCCCGATCAAACCCGCCCACCAGGATGGTGGCAATCCACGGGGCGCCGAGTTCCAAAATCGCGGTGACGAGGAGAAAGATAAGGCCCCCCAGGCTGAGGAGCACCGAAAGGACCTCGTTGAGTTCGGCCCGTTTGCGCGTCCGCGCCGTCTCCTCCTCGGGGGTTGCCGGGGGGTCGGCCGGCGGGGCGTACTCGCTCAGGACGGGCACCAGGGCCGCGCTGAGCATCCCCCCCACCAGGAGTTCGTACACCATCTTGGGCACGCCGGAGACGGCGTCAAAGGCGCTCGTAGCGCCGCTCGCGCCAAAGGTGGCCGCGATGACGGCCTCGCGCAAAAGGCCCATCACGCGGCTGGCCACATTGCCCAGCGAATTGATCCCCGCCGCGCGGACGAGCCTCCCCGCCGAAGGGGCTATGCCTTCCAAAGGCTGGCCTTCGCTCACAGGTTGGGTCCCCTCTCGGTCAAAAAAAGGGGCGCGGCAAGGCCCCGGCATTTGGCCCCTAGCGCCCCAGTGGCTTACAGGATTTCACCCAAGGCATCGAACACGGCGTCTATATCCGCCTCGGAAACGTACCCCATATGCCCAATGCGCAGCATATCCACCTCGGGGTCCTTGCCGGCGCCCACGATGATGCCGTAGCGCGTGCGCAACGTCTCCATCACGCGGTTCGCATCCACCCCCTTGGGCAAAGTGATCGCCGTGACGGTGTTCGAATAGTAGCCCTCTTGCGCAAAAAGATTCAGCCCCAAGGCGCGTGCCTTCTTGCGGCAGTACTCGCCAATGCGCTGATGGCGCGCGACGATGGCCTCCAGCCCCTCGGCGGCCATCTGTCGCAGGCTCACGTGGAGGCCGTAGAGGGCCGGCAGGGCGGGGGTGGTGGGCGTCTGCCCGCGTTGGGCATATTTGCGAGCCAAGCCCAGGTCGAAATAGTAGCGCGGCATACGCGCCTTCTCATAGGCGGCCCACGCGCGGGGGCCAAAGGAAATCATCGCCAGGCCCGGCGGGGCCATCCAAGCCTTTTGCGAAGCGCTCACCACCACATCGCAGCCCCAGGCGTCGCTCCGCAAGCGGATGGCCCCCAGCCCGCTGATGCCATCCACCAAGATGAGCGTCTCCGGCGAGGCCTTATGGATGGCCGCACAGAGGCGCTCCATAGGGTTCGTTACGCCGGAGGAGGTCTCGTTCTGGGTGAGGAGCACGGCGGCAAAAGGCCCCTTTTCGCGGAGCGCTTTCGAAACGGCCTCCGCATCGGCCGGGTGCCCCAGTTTGAAGCGCAGGGGCGTTACCTCGGCACCGTAGGCTGAGGCGATCTCGGCAAAGCGGTCGCCAAAGGCACCGATGGAGACGGCGAGCACCCTATCGCCGGGCGAAAGGGTGTTCACGATGGCCGCCTCCATCCCCCCCGTCCCCGAGGAGGTCAGGATGAGCACATCGTGTTGCGTCTCGAAAAAGGTCTTGAGGTGTTCCGTCACCTCGCGGAGCATCGCTTCGAACTCTGGCCCGCGGTGGTTGATCATCTGCTGGCCTACGGCGGCCATCACCTCGGGCGGGAGCGGCGTCGGCCCTGGGATGCGAAGGTTCATACGTCCTCCTTCAGGTAAGATCCACGGCGCCTCGCAAGGGGCTATGCGGCCCCCCGAGGCCCAGCGAGCACGCAGTAGCGCTTGGCCTCCTCAAAGGAGCCTGCCCATACAAAGTAACTCACCACCTCGGCAGCCCCCTCTGGCGGCACGGCCAATTTATCTCCCAAACCCAACAAGCGCCCAAATTGGCCGGCATCCATAAGCATAACGCACGGGCGGGGCGAGATGAGCGCCATAGAAGCGCCGCTTTCGCGGTGGGTGAGCACGCCCCAGCGCCCGCCCGATCGCCAACTGGCCCAAACGCTCGGGTGGCGCGTCTCCCCTTCGCCCCGCAAGACGAGATCTGTGGGCGCGCCGCCTAGGGCGCACATCGCCCGTACGGATATGTGGACGTCCCGGGCGATGGGCCGCTCGTTGTGCACGCGATAGACCATCTTGATAAGGGGCGATTCGCCCACGGTGAGCCAATCTAACGCGATAACCAGGTCTTTGAGCATCTCCTTTTCGGGCCGCGCGGTGAGCCGCACCCCCCGCCAGGGGATGCCCGCCTCGTCGGGCACCTCCACCGCCTGCGCCGTAAAGCGTTCCCGATGGAGATAGCCCACAAAACTTTCGTATCCGTCCACAACCGTCGCGTGGAGGCCCCCAAACCACGGGTAGAACCAGGAAAAGCCCTGCGGCCGAGGGAAATAACTTGCCAATTGCTCTTGCCCTCGCCACAACCAGGAAATCACGCTGGGGCCAAAGGCCGGGGCCACGGCGAAGGTGCTCGCGCCATTTTCCACCACCCAGACGGCTTGGCCCTCGCGCACCTCCTCACGGATGGCAACCCCTCGTGCCGTGCCCAACCGCACAATGTGGAACGGCTTCACCCCGCCCAAGACGGGCAGTTCCAACCGCGCCTGGCCGCTCCAAACGCCGCTCGGTGCCTCGGGCAAGCGCACGTGCACCTCCCGCTCGAGGGCGGCATCGCGCTTTAGCCCCTGGAGGGCAAGTTGATTCGGTTCGAGCGTCACCTCTGCGGGCGCCTCCAGGGCGACGTGCCCATCGAGAGCGCGCCGCGAGGCGCTATCTACCACGAGCCGCGCCGTGAATTCAGGGTGGATGGTCGTCATCACCTCGGGTTCGAGGCGCGCCTCAGCCGCCAAGCGCGTGCGCGGCGCAGACGCCTTGGGGTTCCATAGGCCGCGCCAACGCAAAGCCACCTCCCGCGCCTCACGCCAACCGCCTCGGCCGGCCCACAGGGCCAACCGCATCGCCTCGGCGCGTTGGCCCGGTTCCAGGCACACCTCTCGGCTGGCCACATCCATCCCCCAGCCCATCCGTAGTCGCTCCACACCCTCTCCCCAGGCCAGGGCGAAGGTAAACCCCTCATATGTGAACGCAAGCCAAGGCTCCCCATAGGCTGAGGCGGCGAAGGGCAAATCTCGCCCCTCCCCGGCGAAAACCGCCATCGGCTCATAGACCACGCTGCCCCCCAGGGGCAGGGCGATCCACACCTTTTCGCGATCCCACGGCCGCAAGCCGACCTGCACGCGGCGGCGGTAAGGTTGGCTCCCCTGATTCTCCAACCAGACGCGCATCGTCAGGAGGCCATCGGCCGAAAGGGCGCTCTCGCGGTGCATCACCAGGCCCGCATCCTTGGGAGATTCCGCCCACGTATGCACGATGGCCCGCCCATCGCGCCTCTCAAGGGCCACTTTCATTTCCACCCCGCGCAAGGCGGACGGCCAATACGGCGGCCCCATCATCTGGCCGGAGGAGGTCAGTTGCTCGCCGGTATCCTTCCGCACGAGGGTTACGGTGCCCCCGCGCGCCTCAACCATCGCGCGCAGAGAGGCCGTCTCCAGGCGGACGTCTTTGCCCACCTGGGCCGCCACCACGCCGCCCGCGCCCACGGCAAAGAGCGTAAACGCCTCGCTCACCGCCTTCCAACGGCCACCCTCAGGCGCCCAACGCACGGGGAGGGTATAGGCGCCCTCCGCCGCGCAAGTGATCGCAGCCGGCACGCGGAGCCACCCCTTGGCCGGAACCACGACCTCGCGGCGCAGCCAATCGGCCGCCACCCCCTCGGGCGGAGCAAGGTACAGCGCGCCCGAAACGGCCTCGTCCGTCTCATTGTGAAGTTGGAGGGCCACTTCGCCCGGCACGCCGGGCGTCAAGCTGATGGGCGAGGGGTCCGTATCCAGGCTGAGCGGTTTACGGGGGCGCATCCCCGTGTAGAGTTCGACATCCATATGATCCAGCGTGATGATGCTCCGCACGGCGGGCGCTTCGCCGGTATGCGGCTTGGCGCGGGGGGCATCCTCCGTCACCTTGACGTTGGCCACATGCTCCACCGTGCCTTTGGGCGGCACCACGAACATCTCGTGGTGATCAATCTCCAAGCCATCGGCCCCCAAGGCGCGGATGTGCACACGCAGAGGCTCCTCGCGCTTGTTGGCAATGCGCCAGTGCAGGGCCGTCTCTGTGCCGTTGAGCGGTTCCAATTCCGAAGCGATGGCCGCCACCAAGAGGTCATCCGTCTCAACGGCGGTGGGCGCGCCGGCCTCGCGGTCTACCCAAATGGTGAGCGACTCGTCGCCGGCCCGCCACCGCATCGTGTAGACCTTCATCCCTTCCCAGCGCTCGTCATCTTCGCACTGTTCCAACGTGCGGACGTAGCAGGCATACCAATCGTGCCGCTCGAAGAACGGCCTGGCGATGGGCATTTGCAAAGCGCCGGGGATATAGTTCTCCATCCACACTTCGGAATCGGGCTTCCAGAAATGGCCCGTCTTTTTATAGGTGGGGACGGATTTGAAATTGGCGGCCCAAGTGCTGAGGGTTTGCTTCTTCCAGCCCATCTGCACCGAGCGCTCGATCGTCGCCTGGATGAGGCGCCGACCGATGCTGCGCTTCTGATAGGCGGGGTGCACGTTCAGAAGGCCCAAGTAACCCTCGCGGCCCTTCACATAGCCGTGCCCGTCAAAAAAACTGCAAAAACCGACGATGCGACCGTCCACTTCGGCGACGTAGGTCACGAGGGCGTCCTCCTCGAGGACGGATTCCTTCATCTCGTCGGCGGTTACGGGGATGCCATCCGTCCAACTGCCGGGCCATTGGAGGTCGCTCTCGTTCCACATTTGCGCGAGGCTCTCGGCATCGCGCTCGATATCAATGGGCCGGATGATCACATCAGACATACGCAACGTCCTTCATCGAGGGGATTGGGCCACTGTGCCCTGAGTAAACCGCGGCAGGCCAATCGCGTGGTCAGGCATTATACAACCGGGCCTTGTTTTGTGCGAATGCAGCGCGCGGGGCCGCTCGCTCTGCACGGGGCTTTGCCTCTTTGGGCATTTCTGGGTACATTCATAGCGCCACATAACCAAACGCCTGATGATAGGAGGAACCCGACGATGGAGGACATCCTAGCCCAATTGCAGGCGGCAAACCCGCACCTTGCCATCTATCCGGTAACCGATCCCCACTTCGCGCGCTATGGCCGCGTGCTCGACCTTCTCGACCCCGGCGAAATCATCAAACGCGCCGAGGCCATCTTGCCCCAGAGCGATCAAGTCGTCTATGAGCCGACGGTGCCTTCGCTCGAGGCCCCCAGCGCCTTCAACGTGGCCGTGCAGTGCCAGATTTTTGGGGGGATGCCCATTCAAGTGGGTTGGTGCTACGGCAAGAACTCGCGAATGGGCGCCCTCGAATACCACAAGGGCATCGAGGTCAACGTCTGCCTTACAGACGTCGTGCTCCTGGTGGGCGATATGCGCGACATCGTTTTCGAGGAGGAAGAAATCTCCTATGATACGCGCCACGTAGAAGCCTTTTACGCGCCCCAAGGGTCGGTCATCGAGTTCCACGCCTGGTGCCTGCATTTTGCGCCCATCCATGTGCGGCGAGATGGCTATTTCGCCACCCTGGTGTATCTCCCTCAAGATACGAACAGGGCGCTCCACTTTGGGGTATACCGCAAAGGCGAGGCCAAACTGCTCTTTGCCATCAACAAATGGCTTATCGCCCATCCCTCGGCAGAGGGGTTGATCGCCCAAGGGGCTTATGCGGGCCTGGTGGGCGAAGATATCCTCGTCAACCCCGTATGACGGATGGCGATGAGCCGTTATCGAGCGCTTCTTGGGCCAAACGCCGGGTCTTGGCATCCAGACCGCTGGGCGCGGGTCGTGATAGGGGTCTTTTTCGCGCTGGGCCTTCTCTATGGGGCCATAAACCCCACGATGGAAGGCCCAGACGAGATGTATCATTACCCCTACGTCGCCCATCTGGCCGATGGGCACGGCCTGCCTGTTCAAGACCCTCGGCACCCCACGATGATGGAACAGGAGGCCAGCCAGCCGCCCCTTTATTATGCCCTGATGGCGGCCCTCAGTTTTTGGATAGACGACTCGGACCTGCCCGCCGTGCGCTGCATCAACCCTCACGCCCAGGTGGGCATCCCCCTCGCGCAAGATAACAAGAACATCCTCGTCCACCGCCCCGAGAGCGAGCGCTTCCCCTGGCGGGGGACCGTGCTCGCCGTGCGGTGGGTGCGTTTCTGGTCGCTCTGGATGGGGGTCGGCACGCTGGCGTGCCTCTATGCTTTGGTCAAGCGCGCCCTACCCCAACACCCCGAAGTCGCCCTGGGGGCACTCGTGCTCGCGGCGTTCAACCCCCAGTTTCTCTTTATCAGCGCCAGCGTGAATAACGATAACCTCGTGACCCTGCTTTCCACCCTCGCCCTGTGGGTTATGGTGCAGTGGGTGGAAGGGGCCCAATCGCTCAAGACCCTTTGCCTAGGTGGGGCGATCATCGGGCTGGCCTGCCTGAGCAAACTGAGCGCCCTAGGGCTAATACCGCTCGCCGGTCTGGCCCTGGCCTTCCAGGGCGCGCAGCGGGCTTGGGCCGCCCATCGCCGTTCCGAGCGAATCCCTTGGGGGGAGATCCTTCGGCGCTGGCTCGGCGAATACGCCCTCGTGCTGGGCGCGGTCGCCCTCTTTGCGGGGTGGTGGTACGTTCGTAATTGGAAGATGTACGGAGACCCCACGGGCCTCAACGTGATGCTCGATGTTTTCGGCAAGCGCACCCGCCAGCCGACGCTTGCCGAAATGTGGCGCGAGTTCCGGGGCCTGCGCATTAGTTTCTGGGGGCTGTTTGGGGTGGTCAACGTCCTCCTGCGGCCCACCCAGGTGTACCTCGCCCTCGATGCCCTGATGCTCTTTTCGGCCGTGGGCCTGGCGTGCCACGCCGCGCGCCGCGCCAAGGCCTTTCCCGGCTGGCTCGCCAGCCCCCAAGGGTTGATCATCCTCCTCTTGGCAGCCTGGGCCGCGATCATCGGGGCCTCGCTCCTCCACTGGACGGGCCAAACCAAAGCCTCCCAAGGCCGGCTCCTCTTCCCGGCCATTGCCCCGCTGATGCTCTTTATGGCCTGGGGCTTTGTATCCTGGTTCTCTGCGGCGGCTCGCCGCAAGGCCGTGGGTGGGCTGGCCGCCTTTTTCGGCGCCTTGGCCCTCAGTGCGCCGTTTACGTCCATCGCGCCGGCCTATGCTCGGCCGCCCATCCTCCGGCCCGAGGAGATTCCCCCTTCTGCCCAGCCTTTCAACACGACGTATGGCGAGGCCCTCCGCCTCGTGGCCTATGAGGTCTCGCCGCACACGGTGCAGGCCGGGGAATCCCTCCGCGTGCGCCTTTACTGGCAGGCGCTCGCGCCTATGCAGGAGGATTATTCCGTCTACCTCCACTTGACCGGCTGGGAGGGGGAACGCCTGGGCCAGAGGGATAGTTACCTGGGGATGGGAACCTACCCCACGAGCGCCTGGCCAGTGGGCCAGATCGTGCAGGATACGTACCTCCTCCCCGTGAAGAAAGCGCCCGCCGCGCCCGTGGCAGCGGAACTGGATGTGGGCGTCTACCGCCTGGCCGATATGGCGCGGCTCCCCGTTTTCGATGGCAAAGGGCGCCCGGTGGAACGCCCCTTGGTGACGCGCGTCAAGGTTCGGGCGCCCACGGAGGATGGGGCGCCGTCGCACCCTCTGGAGGCCCACTGGGGAGATGGCCTCCTTCTCAAGGGGTATGACCTCGCGCCCAGCACGGCCTCGGCAGGCGGGGAATTGACCCTCACCCTCTACTGGCAAGTACGCCAAACGCCCCAAAAGGATTATACTGTGTTCATCCATCTGACGAACGCCCAAGGGGAAATCATCGGCCAAGGGGATGGCCCGCCTTGCCTGGGGCGTTACCCCACCTCCCTATGGGAGCCAGGGGAGACCCTGCGCGACGTACATCGCGTCTCCATCCGGCCCGATGCTACGCCCGGCCCGGCCACCCTTTGGATCGGCTGGTACGATCTCCCGACGGGCGTGCGCGTACCGCTCTCGGGGCGCGAGGCAAACGATGCTAATGCCCTCCGCCTCGCCGAAATCTCTATCATCCCATAAAGAGGTCCCTATGACATCCACCTCAATGGCCGAAGGCACCTGCTTGGTTACCGGCGTGGCCGGGTTCATCGGCTCCCACTTGGCAGAAAGGCTCCTCCAAGAGGGCTACCGCGTCATCGGCGTGGATTGCTTCACCGATTACTATGCGCGCTCCCTCAAAGAGGCCAATCTGCGTGCCCTGCGGGGCCACCCGCGCTTCACCTTCATCGAGCAGGATTTGGGCAAGATGGACCTAGCCGCCCTTCTGGAGGGGGTCTCGTACGTCTTTCACCAGGCGGCGCAGGCCGGCGTGCGCGCCAGTTGGGGAGAGAACTTTGCCATCTATACCGATCTCAACATCCTCACCACGCAAAAACTCCTCGAAGCGGCGCGCCGGGCACCGCACCTGCGCAAATTCACCTATGCCTCTTCTTCCTCCGTCTATGGCGATAGCACCGACTTGCCCTTGCGGGAGACCAGCCCCCTCGCGCCCGTCTCCCCCTATGGGGTGACGAAACTGGCCGGCGAGTATCTGGCCCGCCTTTATGCCGCGAATTTTGGCGTGCCCACGGTTTCTTTGCGTTATTTTACCGTGTATGGGCCTCGCCAGCGGCCCGATATGGCCTTCCACAAATTCATCCGCGCCATCTATGCCGGCGAGACGATCCACATCTACGGCGATGGCGAGCAAACGCGCGATTTCACCTACATCTCCGATGCCATCGAGGCGAATATCCTCACGATGACGCACGGCGAACCGGGAAGTTATTTCAACATCGGCGGCGGGTCGCGCGTGACGGTGAACGAGTGCCTGCGCATCCTCCAAGAGGTTACAGGGCGCGAGGTGCGCGTTTCGTACGAGGCGCCCCAGCACGGCGATGTGCGCCACACTTGGGCCGATACGACCCTCGCCGAAAAGGTGCTCGGCTTCAAGCCGCGCGTGGGGTTGCGCGAGGGTTTGGCCGCCCAGGTGGCTTGGTTCCGCGCCGAAATCTTGGGGGCTTGAGATGCACCTCCCTAACACAGGGAAAGCCGTACCCCCACGCAGTGCCGGGTTCAACCGGTGGGGAGTGGACCTGCTATGGTGCCTGTTCCTCTTCGGTTTGGGGTGGTGGCTGCGGGGCGTGGCCTCTTCTGCCTTTGTAACGTGGGATGAGCCGGCCTGGACCTATCGCGCCGTTGCCTTTCTTATGGCGCTGCGCCGGGGAGATTGGGCCGGCACACTCCAAGTAGGGCACCCCGGCGTCCTCACGATGTGGAGCGGCGCCTTGAGCCTGGCCTGGCACCAAAAGATCACGGGCCTCGTCACGCAGGCGCAACTGGAGGCCGTCGCGGCGGTGCCCTGGCAGACCCACGACGTCGCCCTGTTACGCCAACTCGGCGTCCTCCTCCCTTTGGCCAAAGGGGGGGCGATTCTTTTACAAAATCTGCTCCTCGTGGCGCTGTACCTGTTGATGCGGCGCGCCCTGGGGCGCCCGGTCGCTATGGTCGCGAGCCTTTTTCTTTTGGCAGACCCCTTCTACCTGGCGTTAGCGCGCGTGCTCCATTTGGATGCGCTCACCTCGGCGCTGATGCTTGGGGCCTTTTTGGCCGCACTCATCTATCTCCGCGAGGGGACGCGTCGCAGCCTCCTCCTGGCTGGATTTCTCTGGGGCCTGGCCCTCCTCACCAAGACCTATGCCCTCCTCGCCGCGCCCTGCTTGGGCGGGGTATGGCTCGTGGAAGGGTGGCGAAGGCGCCGAACATCCCCAGCGGCCCGTCGGCCCATCCGGCTATGGCTGGGAGATGGGGCCTTTGCCCTCTTGGTGGCGATAGGCACCTCCATCGCCCTGTGGCCGGCCTTGTGGGCCTCCCCCCAAGAG
Source organism: Chloroflexota bacterium (assembly GCA_019873625.1). GTDB lineage: Bacteria > Chloroflexota > Anaerolineae > UBA1429 > UBA1429 > JAIOAW01. The sequence continues at coordinate 76,777 of JAIOAW010000005.1, read as the reverse complement.
GCCCTGCGGGCCGTATTGGGCCTTTCCGTGCAGTACGCCGCCGAGGACCCCGCCGCGACCACGGCCTTCTTTCGCGGCCATTTGGTGGAGCATATCGGCCCCGCCTTTTATGCCGTGGCGGTGTGGTTCCGCAGCACGCCGCTTGCCCTCATCGGCGCGGCGCTCGCCATAGTCGGCGCCGCCCTCCCCAAACGCCTGGCCCCCTCGCGGCGCGAACGGGGTGTCATCCTGGCCCTGCTGGGCTACGCCGCGCTTTATCTGGTCCTCATCGGCTTAGGGCTGAAAAAGTTCGACCGCTATGCCCTACCCGCCCTCCTGGCGCTCGATGTGGCGGCGGCCCTCGGCTGGTGTTGGGCGGCGCGAGAGATGTTCGCGCCGCTCCGCCGCAGCACGCTTTGGGCCACTTTGGCCCTACTTGTGGCCTTGGGCCTTCAGGGCGCCGCGCTCCTTGGGCCGCTCTACCCAGCGCACTATTTGGCCTATTACAATCCCCTGGCCGGCGGCTTGGAGCAAGCCATCCAAACCCTGCCCGTGGGCTGGGGAGAGGGCATCGAAAAGGCCGCGCAGGCGCTCGCGGCCCGGCCCGGTGCCCCCTCCACCACGGTGGCCACGTGGGCTGTGGCGGGGCTGGCCGCCTCTTACCCCGGCCCCATCGTACCCCTCACGGCGGAGGCGCTCCCCCAGGCGGATCTCGTGCTCCTCTACATCGCCGATACGCAAGCCCCTTCGCCGGAGGCACAGCATTTTTGGGGGCGCCGCGAACCCCTCTGGGTCGGCTCGGTGACGGGGCGAGAGTATGTGTGGCTCTATGAGAACGATTACGGCCGTGAGGTCTTGCGCGTTTTAGAAGAGAACGCCCGCCCTGGCGACCTGGCCGTGAGCAACCTGCCCTCGCGCTTGGCGCGCCAAAACCGGAGTGCTGCCCGGTGGCTCACCCCTGCGGAAACCGACGAACCCGCCCTGGCCGCGGCCCTGGAGAACGCCTACCGGGCCTCTGGGTCCCCCTCGGAGGCCCCACGGCAAGCCTTTCTCATCACGTTTGACGCGGAGGCGGCGCGCGGAGAGATCCTGCGGCGCCTTCTGGCCGAAAATGGCCTTCTCACCCGCGAGATGCCGTTCGAATACGGCAGATTGTGGGTCTATCGCCTGCTCGCGGCGCCCTCCTTCCAGCCGCCCCTCATTCAACACCCTTTGCAAGCCCAAATCGGCCAAGACCTCGTTTTAGAGGGTTACGGCCTTGTGCGGGAGGAAGTACAGTACCGCCAGGAGTTGGGCCTGGCCCTCCAGTGGCGCGCCCTCCAACCCACCGCGGAAGACCTCCACCTCTCCCTTCAGATCGTGGATGAGGCGGGCAACGTGTGGGGCCAGCGAGACTTCCCCCTGCGAGATGCCTCCGGCCGCGGCACGGCCTCTTGGGAGGCCGGCGAAGTCGTTTTCACCCATGCGTCAGTGCCCCTCGATGCGGGCACGCCGCCGGGCGAATACGCCGTGCGCTTGCGCGCCTACGCCCTGAGCAATCTTCAGCTCCTCCCCATCCTGCCAACGCCAGATGCCAAACCGACCACGGCGCTCACCGTGGCCCCTTGCCGCGTGGTCAGGGCTGAGGTGCCCCCCTCGCCCGAAGAAATCCCCGCCGTGGAACGCGTTCGCCTGGCCCTTGCGGGGCGGTTGGAAATCTTGGGGTACACGCTGGGGCGTGAGACTCTGCAATCCGGCGAGGAGGTCCCGCTCGCCCTCTTTATGCGCGCTATGCGCGCCGAAAAGGCGCCCTACCTCTTGGCCTTCTCTCTCCTCGGCCAGGGGCAGGTGTGGGAAATGTGGCGTGGGATGCCCATCCCAAGGTACCCCACCTCCCAATGGGCCGAGGGCGAGGTCTTGCGTTACCCCTACCGGCTGCGCCTCCCCCCCGAGGCACCCTCAGGGCCATACACCCTGGCCGTTTCGCTCTATGATGCCGAGACGGGCGCTCCGTTGACGGAGGAACCGGCGCCCTTGGGCAAGGTGGAGGTAACCTACCGCGAGCGCTTGTGGCAGGCCCCGGCCATTGAACATCCCCAGCGCGCAGAATTGGGCGGCGCCATTGCCCTGCTCGGCTATGACGTTGAGCCGGCCGAGGCCCAAGCGGGGGGCGCCATCCAACTCACCCTCTATTGGCAAGCGCTCCAGCCCGTGGCGGGAGATTACCACGTCTTCACCCACCTGGTAGACGCTTCAGGCCAAATCTATGGCCAAAAGGATGGCGTCCCCGCCCAGGGCGCTCGGCCGACTTCGGGCTGGGTGGCCGGCGAGATCATCGTGGATGCGTACGAAATCCCCATCCGCGCCGAGGCGTCCGCAGGGGCGTATCACCTCCTCGTGGGGATGTATGACCCCACAAGCGGCGAGCGCCTCAATGTGGTAACCTTCCCAGCGGGCCAACCCTTCGAGGAACCCGAACGACGCGTCCTACTCGATAGGCCGATCCTCATTGGCCCGGCAAAGTGACGAACGCGTTTCCAAGATGTCGAATCATTCGAGGAGGTTGGGGCAAAATCCCTTTTCGGGGGTCCGCTGAGCGGATGATGCGCTGGGGGAAGTTTTGGAAAATCCTCTTCCCCTTCTAGAACCCTCGCCGAGGGTAGAAAAAGGGGGTTCATCCAAGCCCAAAGGCCGCCTTTGATGCGCCCCTTTGCGTTTTGTTTTCTCGGCCAATGGGATTATAATCGCGCACACATCTTCATATCTCGCCGCTCAATGACGATCTGCAAGCGCCGTGCAGCGAGGCCGGACCTCGCCGTGCGGCGCGTTTTGGTATATCTTAGACGAGGTGAGCTGATGAAACCTCTATCTCAAGCCGTAACCCGCCTGGAACGTTCGGCCATCCGCTACATCTTGGATCGCGCAGCGCGCTTTCCGGATGCAATCCATCTCGAGATCGGCCAGCCCGATTTCCCTCCCCCGCCCCATGTCATCGAGGCGGCGGTGCGGGCCGCGCGAGAAGAGTACACGGGCTACACGGCCAACGCCGGAATGCTCCCTCTGCGCGAGGCCGTCACCGTGAAACTGGCGCGCGAAAATGGCATCCACGCCTCACCCGATCACGTCGTGATCACTATTGGGGCCATGGAGGCTGTATTCGCTTCCATGGCCGTGCTGCTTGACCCCGGCGATGAGATTCTCCTGCCCGACCCGGGCTATGGGAACTTTACTATGGCCGCTCGCCTAGTCCACGCCAGGCCTGTCTTTTACCCCGCCCTTGCCGATGAAGCCTTCATCCCCGATCTGGAGGCCCTCGAAACGCTCGTAACGCCCCGCACCAAGGCCCTTTTCATCAATAGCCCCTGCAATCCTACGGGCGCCGTGTACCCGGAAGACGTGCTCAGGGCCTGCCTCGACTTCTGCCGGCGCCACGACCTATACCTCGTCTCTGACGAGACGTACGATCGCTTTGTGTTCGAGGGCAAACACTACAGCCCCGCCGCATGGGATGATGAAGGCCGCGTGATCAGCATCTTTACCACCTCCAAAACCTACGCGATGACGGGCTGGCGTGTGGGCTATGCCGTGATGAACCGCGACATCGCTGCCGCTATGACCAAGATTCAGGAGCCGATCGTCTCCTGCGTGAACACCATCGCCCAGCATGCGGCCACTGCCGCGCTCCTCGGCCCGCAAGATTGCGTCCAAGAGATGCTTGCCGAGTACCGACGCCGGCGCGACCTCGCCGTCGAGTTGGCCAAGGCTCATAACCTGCGCGTGTCTTACCCGCAAGGGGCCTTCTATATGCTCGTGGATATCTCCTCTCAACCGCTCGATTCGCTCACCTTCAGTTGCCGCCTGCTGGATGCCGAGCACGTCGCTGTGGCGCCGGGGCGGAGTTTTGGGGTCTTGGCCGATCGTTACGTGCGCATTTCGCTCTGCGCCTCGCCCGCTGCCCTTGAGGCAGGCCTCCCTCGTTTGGCCCGCTTCCTCCATGAATCCTCGTTAGGCATCCCCGCTGCCAATGCTCTGGGCCGCATGTCGGCCTAGCGCTCACCGACATGCGGAGATAACCCAACCACAGCGCACCCTTCCCACGGAATCTTTTCCAATCGCCCGCGATATGGGGCTTCCTGCGGCCTTGCCTTCTCCCGCAAGCCCGGGCCTGCGGGAGAAAGGCCTATTTGCGCGCCACGGCAATTGGGGAAATCGCGGTGAGGCAGTAGATCGTTGCCGGCCCACACGCGAGGAAGGGGCCTCATGCTCCCCCTCCCCCGCCCAATCGTGAGCCACCATTCATCTACCAGAAGAACACCAAACTTGGCCAATTCCTTCACTAGCACCTGGTAATGATCTCTTGGCGCAAGAACATTCCCTTTCAAGTGTCCCCAGCCCCCGAAAACATAAGTTCTGCCAGGGATGATCCCTGGCAGAACTTCTCTCGCTCGAGATCAGCACGGTTATTTTATAACTGGCCCCAATCGAAAATCACCCCGATGGAACTGCTACGGTTGATAAGTAGCCGTTCATACACCTGAGGAGCCTCCAGAGGCGTATGGCGGTGGGTAATCAGATCTGAAACTCGCATGCGCCCTTGAAGGAGGTAATCATAGAATAGAGTAATGATCTCCTCCCTAGTCCAAGGTGTGAACTCAGAAAAGTACGGTGCGCTACTATTCCCGTGGATGCCTAGTATGGCTATCGAATTGCTCACCACGCCAGGCCCTAAATGCTGTTGGGTGGGTGTCGGCGTATCTCCAACCAAGATAACGCGACCGCGCTTTCGCAGGAGTTGGATGCATTGGGCTAACGCTGCAGGATGGCCTGTCACATCCCAAACCGCATCGAGCATCCTTCCCTTTGTGATCTCTGCTATTTGTTGGCGTGCCCCCTCTGCTGTTGCATTAAGTATGTGCGTGGCAGCATGGGCTTTTGCCATATCAAGCCGATTTTGTACAGTATCTACGGCGATTATCTTTCGAGCGCCCGCCACCCAGAGATACTGCACGATGAGCTGGCCCAGCATACCAAGCCCCACGACCCCTACGGTTTCACCCAATTCGAGTTCAGCACGCCTTACGGCAAGTTGAGTTGTGCAGGCCAATGCTCCCCAAGTAGCCTCTTCAGAAGAAAGCCCATCGGGTACGGGGAGTACACGATCTGGCGTGGTTTTGAAGAACTGTTGATGAGGGGCCGAAACAAGCACTCGATCGCCTTCCCGATATCCTTGGATGCCCTTGCCAAGGCCAACGATGCGTGCAACCATGCTATAGCCAGGGCGAAATGGATATTTCACCCAAGAGGCCCAATTCGTTCCGGGGTCGAAAATGCCTCGCAGACAATAGGTTTCTGTGCCAATACTGATGAGAGACTTTTCCGCTTGGCACAAAATCTCGCCTTCCTGAGGAGGAAGAACTTCTTCTTCCTCTACTGTAACCTTGTTTGCCTCCGGAAAACTGATATACACAGATTTCATAATCTCCTTGATCTCCCGCACGAATTTTGTCCGTATAGCATTTTTGCGGTTGGAAGACCCGCTCCACTCCCAAATTTACCAGAGTTGCTAGTTTCCAAATTTGGCCGCGAACCGATCTCGCAAAATGGGAATACTTTCCTCGGCTTCTTGTTCAACCATAACGCCTATGACGACGGCTTCTATCCCTTCCACATCCACAGCCCAGTTCAACCAATCGGCAATGTGATGTTCATCGAAGCGCCCGCACGCCAGCGTTTTGATCGCTAACACAGGCTTGCCCACCTTTGCAATGACGCCGAGCGCCTCATCCCGGCTGGGGCGCATATTCCAACCCCCTTTGTTCACAGGTGTTCCAAAAAGGGAGAGGTCATAGCCTCCCGAGACGAGTTCGGAAAGACGCTGGGAATCATGCGTCATCGCGCCGGGAATCAGCCCGGCCTCGCGAATCGCTTGGGTAAAGCGCGAGAAATCCCGCAATCGCCCATTATCCACCGGCCAGCGGTCTATCCATCCCCCATGAAAAAGGCAGATAGGCGCCCCAGCCGCTTTGAGCATAGCAGCCTGTTCGGCGGTACTCTCTCGGGCAATAGCCAACACTTCTTCCGTATTCCCTGCCGCTCGGGCCTTCTGGATTTCTTCCTCCTTTCCCTTAGGGGCCATGCCAGCGTTCGTCGTGCTGACCCAAGTCATACGCACGCCGGTAAGTTTTTCTGTTTCATCCAACGCGTCAATCAGCCTTGGGAAAAGGGGGCCCATAACCGCCGTAACGCCCAGGTCAATACACTTGGCCAAGACTCGGGCAATCCGATCTGGCGTGAAATATTCCCGGATCCAAGCATCCCGGCCAGGGCTTACGTGAGACCAACCTAGTAGCGCGTTTGTCCCACAGATCACTCGTGGGAGCGTAACCCCTTCGACACGAAATTGGGGAAAACCAGACATCATCACCCCCTAACCGTGATGCTAGCCTTTAATACCTGACATCACGATGCCCTGAACGAAATATCGCTGCGCTGTAAAGAAAAGGACAATTCCGGGAATAGATGCCATCAGAGAAGCGGCCATAAGGAGATGCTCCTTGGGATCACCGCCCGTCTCGGCCGTCAATTGAAAATACCTCAAGCCAATAGGCAAAGTGAATTTCTCCATCGTATTGAGATAGATCATGGGCAGCAGAAAGCTATTCCAATGCCCCAGGAATGAGAAGATCGCTACCGTCGCCAGTGCGGGCTGACAAAGAGGCAGCAAGACGTTCACGAGAATACGTAGGGAACTTGCTCCATCGAGTCGCGCTGATTCATCCATATCAAGGGGAATGGTCATAAGAAATTGGCGCACGAGGAAAATGAAAAAGGCACCCCCTCCAAAATAACTTGGTACAATGAGAGGCTTGTAGGTATCAAGCCATTTAAGGGCACGGAACATAAGGAATTGAGGGATCATTGTAACTTGCTGCGGGAGAATCATGGTCCCTAACACGAGCAAGAAAAGTGCCTCACGTCCAGGGAAGCGAAAGCGGGCAAAACCGTAAGCAACGAGAGTCGCCGAAGCAACTTGGCCGATAACTGCCAGGATCGTGATATAGAAACTGTTCAGAACATAACGCCCAAAAGGAATCTGTCTCCACACTTCGGGCCAGTTTCGCCATTGAGGTGTCGCAGGTAACCACTTTGGAGGAAATACATACAATTCAGAGGGATGCTTCAAAGAACTTGAAACTGTCCAGAAGAAAGGTAGCATAAATAGAGCGGCAACGATAAAAACAATGATATATATCATAATACGTTTAACCATTCGCTCCGCGATTGGAAAGCCCCTTGTTTCGAGTAAGGATTGCCGCTGTGAGCCCATTCTTTGCCAGTGCGTAAGCATGGTTATCTCACCATTCCTGCATAAAATACCCATCGTTCAGAAGCACGTATCTGTAAATAAGTAAGAAATAGGACGATCACAAGAAAAATCCACGCAAGTGCTGAAGCATAACCCATATGCATATATTTAAAAGCGTGAGAGAAAAGATGCAAAACATAGAACCATGTGGCATATGCAGGACCTCCTTGAGTTGCGACATATGCTGTTGCGAATGCCTGCAGAGCGTCGATAATTCCCAAAACGAGATTGAAGAACATCGTGGGTGAGATCATCGGAAGGGTAACATGCCAGAACTTCGACCAGGCTCCTGCCCCATCAATTTCAGCCGCCTCATATAACTCCTCAGGAACCCCTTGTAAGCCTGCTAGAAAGATGATCATCCGGCCACCGCCGACCGACCCCCACAGGGCCATGAGAATGAGCGCCGGCACCGCCCACTCTGTGCTCCCTAGCCAGCCTGGCCCTCGAATTCCGATCTTTCCTAACAAGAAGTTGATCAACCCAAAGTCTGGTTGCAGAAGCCACCTCCACAAGAGTGCCAGAGAGACTACAGGTGTGAGGGAAGGAAGAAAATAAAAAGTCCGCCATAATGCTGTCCCTTTCAGTTTCTGGTTTAAGAGAAGCGCACAAAATAAGGAACCCGCGATTCCTAGGGGGACACTCACTCCAGCATAGAAAAAGGTAACGCGCAACGAAGGCCAGAACAGTTTGTCTTTCGTAAAAGCAGTAACATAATTATCGAACCCAATAAACCTGGGCGGCTTGATAATAGAATAGTCCGTTAAGCTCAAATATATGGACGATATAAAGGGAAATAGTGAAAAGATAAGAAAACCGGCTAGCCATGGCGAGATATAAAGATAACCGGAAAGAGCTTCACGACGGCGTATCATCGAAAATCGAGCACGCCGCTTTCCGAGCGAGATAGTGGCCGATGTCATTAGATTATTTACCTCATAGGAAGATCAAGTATGGCTGGCAAACTCGAGTTCGCCAGCCAATGACTCCTTAATCAGCGGGTTTGTCCAAAACTGCTTGCACTGCTTTGGTCACTTCGGGGACAACTTCTTTGACCGTCGCCTTCCCCAGCCACAAAGGAGCCGTGCCTTGGACAATGGCGTCAGCCACTTCGTTGCCACGGAAGTTACCTGGCCCACGGAAAGGCATCACATTGTACATTATGTTCTTGAACACGTTATGCATGGGATCTTTGGTCAGCCGCGGGCTTTCCCAGACATCCGGCCGCGCTCCAGGGACAGAACCCACTTCTGCAATTCGGATGCCCGTCTCTTGGTTTGCCAGCCACTTCACCCATTCGAAGGCCTCTTTGGGATATTTGGTCTTGCTGTAGATGCAAATCGGGTCGAATTCATACATAGACCCCATGACACCCGCTGGGCCTTTCGGGAGTGGAGCAGCCCCCATAACAAAGCGATCGCCGACACGAGCACGTGCGCTGATGCCCCAATAGCCGCTTTGCATATTGGCCACCATTCCCGTTTCGAACATCATATCTACCACTTGCTCGGGCGTTGGGGCGACTTTGTGCGTGTGATAGAGATCGTAGAGGAACTGGAAAGCAGCCATGCCCTCATCCGAGTCCATTACACATTTCGTGCCATCCTCATTAAAGATTTCGGCCCCGAAACTGCGTAACCAAATAAGTATGCTCCACGTATCGGTCCCTGGGCGAAAGCCAAAGACATCTATCTTGCCATCGCCGTTTGTGTCTTTGGTTAGCGCTTTGGCCTGTTCAACTAGGTCATCAATATCCCAGTTACCATCCTCGGGTGGAAGAGGAATACCCTCCTGCTCATACATAGTCTTGTTGAAAAAAGATCCAACACGACCGGGATGGCAGATCCAAGGTAGGCCGTACATCTTGCCCTTGAACTTGGTAGCCTCAATCGCCGTTGGGAAGAATACGCTGAGGTCATACTTGTCTGCAGCGATCAAATCATCTAATGCAAGAGTCATCCCCATATTGGCATAGCGAAAATACAGCCCGGCGAGCAGTACGGTCCAAAAGGTATCCGCGACGGTTCCACCGGCGAGAAGCACCTCTATTTTCTGATGATACTCGTCCCCAGGGATGAGTTCCTCTTTGATTTTGATATCGGGGTGCTCCGCTTCGAAAGCCCGAGCCCTCTCAATAAAGTGATCGCCCTGAACCCCCACGCGCCCATGGAAGCGGATTGTTACGGGTTCTTTCTTTGCTGGGACCGCTGTCGGGGGCACCGGCGTGGGCTTCGGCTGAGCAGCGGGTGCAGCAGTAGGCTGGCCAGCCGGCGCAGCGGTTGGCGCTGGGGTCGCCTTCGGGGCACAGGCTGCTAAAACCGCGCCCACTGTCGCAAGTGCACTGCTCAACAAGAAACTACGACGTGAAAATTTCCGGTCCAACATACCTCAACCCTCCTTATATAGAAACAAGGTTTCGCAAAAAGCCAATTGTAGCAGATGTTTAGCCTTACGCGCCAACAACCTCCTCTTCGAAAATGTTTTTCTTTCAAGAGACCATCTCTCGAACTACAAATGCCCCTACCGGTCTTCTGCTATTTTATACTATGGTATAATAGATAACCACCGTGCATGTGCCATCTTTGTGTCAAGATGTGCCCAACCCATAAGGAAGAACGATGGAAACGCCTCAACCATTTATCCAATCTGTGAGAGAAGCCTACGAGCATCTCTACGACCTCGTCTATCTTCGAAGGCACCCCCTGACCGATCTCTTGATTCCGGACGCAACGACAAGTCGTAAAGATCGAGCCTGGCAACTCCATCGCTTATTGATGGCCGCCATTGACGAATTGGATCCAGGCCCAAAAGCCCCGACTTTCTCGCGCGAGTGGCGCCGCCACCGGCTTCTGGTGCTGCGCTATCTCGATGGTCTCGATGTGGAGACCATTTCAGAACAACTCGCCATCAGCCGCCGGCAATATTATCGTGAACACGATGAGGCCATAGAGGCCATAGCTCAGGTATTGTGGGATCGGTGCGTCGAACTTGGCGTGGCCAATCCGGATCATCTCTCGGTGAGCTTACCAGAGCAGTTGACGCGCGAAGAATTGATGCGCCTTGAGATCGCACGGTCATCGGATCCAGAAGAACGTAGCAGCCTTATCGAGATCGTCTCCGGGCTTACTGCGATTCTGCGAGAAAGGCTCGATGAACGATGCGTCTTTATCGATCTGGCATTGCCGGAAGAATTGCCGCGCCTGGCCACCCCGAACAGCCTGCTTAGGCAGTTACTTCTTGGCATATTGGGCTTTTTCGTTGAACGCGTTCACGATGCAACGATCCATCTTGTCGCGCAAGAGGTTGGTAAGATAACGAAGTTGACCATTCGCGTAGAACCGCTCTCTGCGGCTCGGGGGATCTCAGAGGAAACCGCGCAACAGCCTCTCGCTGCTTTCGAGGAATTGGCAAGAATAGGGGATATTCACCTTACCCCTTTGATAGTCCAAGGGTTCATAAGCGGATTTGAATTAGAAGTACCGTTGGGTGTACCAAAGCCGATCCTTATCGTAGATGACAACGAAGATACCATTGAATTGTTCCGCCGTCTTCTGACCTCCCATAACTATCACACACTCAGTACGACATCAGCGCTAGAGGCTTTCGAAATGGCAAAGACTATGCAACCTCACGCCATTGTCTTAGATCTTATGATGCCGGGCCGTGATGGCTGGGACCTCCTTCAGACTTTACGGCATCACCCTATGACTCGGGATATCCCGATTGTTGTCTGCACCGTGTTACGGCAAAGAGAACTAGCTCTCGCCCTCGGAGCGGCCGCATTTTTGGAGAAACCCTTCACGGAGCAGGATTTGCTAGAGGCGTTGCGGCAGATCGCTCGAGAACAAAAGGCAGATTTATGATATATTGCATCCAACGGATGATCTCACCGGGTAAGAACCCCGAATCTCTCCAGGCAACAAGAGAACCGCGCAGCAGGCGACCAGAATCAACCTGATCCTGAGCGGATACCAGCACCACAAAAGGATTAGAAGATACCCTATCTGCTCGTAAAAGTTCCAAAACCTGATAACCATCCAAGTCGGGCAGCCGAATATCTAGAAACACCAAATCCGGCTTATGGCGCCGGATCATCTCTAAGCCCTCGAACCCTCCATACGCACACAAGATTTGATAGCGCCGAACAGGGCTATCCAGCAATCGTTCCATAAGACGAACAAAATCCCGATCATCGTCAACGACAAGAATTTTCTCCACACTTGCTCCGAATCGCCGCAAAATGTCCAATAGATTTTCCCTGGAAATCGGCTTCAAAAGATAACCATTCGTCAGGGGGGGCTGCTCGGATCTCTCAGCAGAAAGAGGAGCGGCCAAAAAAGGTATATTCTGTAACCCTAGGTCATATGCCAACTGCTCCAACACATCCGTTTCTATAGGCTTTTCAGCAGTGTCAACCACTACTGCCTGAGGCAAGAGTTTTGAGGCAGCCTGTTTGGCTTGCTCCACGTCTTTAACGACAACGGTGCGGCATCCATGCATATATTGGTTGAGCAAGTTCGCCGCCATTTCGTTAGGTGTAATGGCCAAAAGGATGGGGGTTTCAGCACGAGGGCTCGAAGATTGAGGAATCGAGGGGACAATTTGTTCTTCCAGAGCGAGATCTTGGTGAATAGGGAGCGCAAAGTAGAAGGTACTCCCTTGGCCGACTTGGCTTTCAACCCAGATACGGCCTTTGTGCAGTTCCACAAAACGCTTGCTGATGGCTAGGCCAAGCCCAGCCCCACCATATGGGCGGCTTGTACCACCTTCAGCTTGCTGAAATTCCTCAAAGATTCGCCCTTTATCTTTTTCAGCGATGCCGATACCCGTATCGCTCACCGCAAATAGGATTTCATCATCCTTTCTTGTTACTCTAACTGTAATGGATCCTTGTTCTGTAAAGCGCACCGCGTTAGATAGTAAATTGAACAGCACTTGCCGAACGCGTTTGGGGTCGATTTTTATCCGGGGCAAATCGGGGGAGATATCCACCTGCAAAGCAAGACCCCGCGATTCTACCAGACTTCTCACCGTGTTAATCGAATCCTGCATCAACGTATAAAGATCGGTCTCCTCAAAAACAAGATCCATTTGCACCGCTTCGATGCGTGCCAAATCAAGGACATCGTTGATCAATGATAGCAAGTGCTGGGCATTGCGATAGATAATGCCCAGATCACGGGCGTACTTTGGTGGAAGGGGCTCTCCATAGTATTCCGGAGATCGAAGCATAAGCTCTGCAAAACTAATGACAAGGTTGAGAGGGGTACGTAACTCATGGCTGATCGTCTGGGCAAACTGCTGCTTGAGGCGGCGTGCTTCCTCAGCCTGATCGCGTGCTATGGCCAGCATATAGTTGGCACGTTCTAGTCGGTAGGTCGCTTCATCCAAAGCTTTGAGAGTGCGGCGAAGTTCCGCTTGGCCTTCTCGGGCAAGTCGTTCGTTCCGCCGAGCCGTCTCATAACCATTCCAGACCCATTCAAGTGCTGTATACAGATTCCGTGTGGAGAGCCAGGAAGTAATCGAGATAACCCCAATGAAGAGGATGGGACGCAAAAATGAAAAAGACATAATATCAAAATTCCAACCATATCTGAGCAAAAATGTACTTGCTATACATATTAAAACAGAAATAAAAAATATAAACTCCGTACCCCAAAGAGCGCTCGAAGCAATGATAGGAAGTGCAAAAAAGTAAACCGACTCCACCGTATTCATAGAATAAACCAAGCAAAGAGTGGCCGCGAAGAAACAGAGGGTCAGAAAGATCGCCCCAAAGGTTGGTAAACGCTGCGAAAACCAAAGGCCCAACACGGCCGTGAGAACGCACAACACACTCCCTAACCAATCCCAGAATGTTACCTGCACGCCGATTTTGGGCCACATCACTCCCATCAACCAGAGATAGCCCACACTCCCAAGAAGAATTCCCAAGATCTTGATCGAATGGGACTGAAGATCGCTTAGGTTTTGCTGTAGATCAAGGGATTTTTCCGTCATATGGCCATTTCTTGCATCCATATTTTCACCCATTTACGAAACTCCAGAACCTTTTCCGTTCCGCCCTTTTTGCACACCCAAGGGGCCTAAGCCTCTGCGCTCCTGTGTTTATTGCAGCATGGACGAATCTGGATGATGCCGACTCGTCATTGCATCATCCACTATGACGGCTTCACTCATAATGGCTCAATGGCCGCAAATAGGCTTGCCCGAGCCGAAGACTTGATCGCATTCCCAGGCATAATCGGTCACGGCCTCTGCGTGCGGACGCCCGATGCCACGGCGGACACCTTGCATAGCGATTTCATAGGGGACCACATGCCTATCGCAGCCATATTGAAAGTGTACAAATCCTAAAGCCATTTTCCTCAAAAACAAGAACTGTCGTTCCTGTACGGCCTCTTTTAGGGCCAAAGGGATGACATATCTCGGTTCCCGCTGGTGTTGGTACGCTAACTCAGCGAGAGCATCAATTTTATGAGGGCAAGCGTAACGCAATACGGCTGAGCGCTTCGATTCAGAATATCTGTTCGCCGAAGGATTTTGCTCCATCTTATCGAGAAAGGCAAGCGGTATAAGGGTACTCATCTTTTGTCATTCCGTGTATTCCCCCAAAATTCCTTGACTTCTAACCCGTCGCGTGATATACTAGAAACAGTAAAGTATCAGCCGTATCTTGCTCTGCGCTCATGAAAGGGGGGGACATATGCGTCGGTTCAAACTGTTCCTGGCCATTGTATTGACCCTTCTTCTTGTATCTATAACCCTACCCAGTGCGGCTCAAGGGCCAACGGGGGTGCCTGTGCGCCGCATCGTGGTCTTTGAAGGGTCGGCCCTGAACGAACCGGCCCGCGAGGCCCTCGTGCGGCAGTTCGGCGGAGTGGTCATCAAGCATCTCCCCTTGGTGAGTGGGATGGCCGTGCTCTTGCCTCCCCCAAGCAGAAGCGGCCCTGGCCCGCGCGCCGGGGGTGCTCCGTGTAGAGGATGACCCCATCGCCTATGCCCTGGGCAAACCCTCGAACCCCGCCAAACCACCTAAGACGCCGCCCCCTCAACCGGCAGAGGTCCTTCCCTGGGGTGTAGATCGCATTGATGCCGATCTAGCCTGGGCTACAACTCGCGGTGCCGGCATCAAAGTAGCGGTGATTGATACCGGCATTGACCTCGACCACCCCGACCTCAAGGAGAACATCAAGGGGGGTTATAACGCGCTCAACCCACGCAAAAGTTGCAATGACGATAACGGCCACGGCACCCACGTCGCCGGTATCATCGCCGCCCGCCAAAACGGGATTGGGGTAGTCGGCGTGGCGCCGGAGGCGGATCTGTACGCCGTCAAGGTGTTGAACTCGCGCGGCATCGGCTTCGTGTCGGATATCATCGAGGGGCTAGATTGGTGCATCCAAAACGGCATACAAGTCGCCAATATGAGCCTGGGTGGGGGCGGCACGACGAGTTACCATGAGGCCATCCAAAAGGCCTACCAAGCGGGCATCGTGCTCGTGGCGGCAGCCGGGAATGACGGTGTGGACAACAGTGTAAACTACCCGGCGGCCTACCCGGAGGTTATCGCCGTTTCGGCCACCGATAGCAACGACGTCCTGTCCTCCTTCAGCAGCCGCGGGCCGGAGGTCGAATTGGCCGCGCCGGGAGTGGAGATTGACTCCACCTGGAACGACGGCTATTACCGAACCGCCAGCGGCACCTCGATGGCCACGCCACACGTCTCTGGGGCCGCAGCCTTGGTGCTCGCCGCAGGGCGAGCGAACACCCCCGACGATGTGCGGGCGATCCTGCAATCCACTGCGGATGATCTAGGGGCCGAAGGGCGCGATGCGTGGTACGGTTGGGGCCTGGTGGATGCCGAAGAGGCGGCCACGGGCGCTCAGACGCCGTAATAAAGCCCACACAATATGGGGCGCGGGCCTCCTGGCCCACACGCGAGGAAGGGGCCTCACGCTCCCCCTCTCCCGTCCAAAGTGGGAGAGGGTTAAATATGTGGAGTGCAGAAGCGGCGCTCCCGCAAGCGCGAGGCGCCTAGCGAACCAAAGGCCGCGCCCCTACTCCCCCGGCGAAGGGCTGACGGCCGGTTTGCGCCGGGGCGCCGTCTCTTGCGCCCACAGGGCAAAGGCCAAGCCGGCGGCTACAAAGAGGGCACTATTGACCCAGAGCGCGGCGGAATAGGAGAACTGGTCGCTCACCCACCCCAGGAGCACCGGCCCTACCGTGATGCCGAGGTCGCTCACCGTCCGGTAAACGCCCATCGTCAGCCCACGCCCGCCGGGCAGGCTGAGGTCCGACACATAGGCCGCGGGCGCCGGCCCGCTGATGCCCGTCCCAAACCCAAGGAGGATGCTGCTCAATAAAAAGTGCCAGTACGTGTGCCCGAAGGTATAGGTGAGGAGCGCGATGGCACAGACCAGGCTCCCCGGCACGATGGCCATCTTACGGCCGTAACGATCGCACAGGACGCCCGAAAAATTGATGGTCAAAAAGTTCATCACCGCGATGGCCGTAAAGGCATAGCCCACCTTTGCCGGCCCTAGCCCAAAGCGCTCCTTGCCCAAGAGCGGCAAAACGGTATTTTGGCTGCCCGTGCGCGTGAAAAAGGTCGCCAAGGTCACGAAACTGACCAGGAGAAAACTCGGCGTGAGGAGCAGCCTCCCCACATCTTGCCAAGAAATGCCCCTCGCCGGCCGCCCTTGCCCCCCGCGAACGACCTTCGGCTCGCCGCCGATTCTTTGCGTCTCCGGCACGACGAAAAAGGCCCACGTCGCGGCGCAAAAGGCCAAAAAGGCGTAGGCGAAAAAGGGCACGCGATAGCCCAAATGCTCCCCCAGGAACCCGCCGATGATCGGACCGGTGCTGGTGCCTAAGAGGAGGGCGCCCTGGTAGAAACTCATCGTGCGCCCACGATCTTGCGGTGTGCTGATATCCGCCATCACGATCATCGCGCCCGTCATTTGGAGGGCCGAGCCGATCCCTTGCAGAAGGCGAAAGAAGACGATCTGCCCGAAACTGTTCGAAAGGCCCGTCAAAAGGGCCGCGACCGCCGTGATGAGGAACCCCCCCACGAGGAGGGGCTTGCGGCCCAAACGGTCGGCCAGGCTCCCGGCGGGCACGTTCACGGGGATGCGGGCGATGCCGAACGCCGAGTTGAGCAACCCCACCATAGCGGTGCTCACCCCAAAAGAGGCGGCGTATAGCGGCAACACCGGCCCCACAATGCCCACGCCGAGCATATTGATAAAGGTCTGCGTCATCACCGCGAGGAGGATGCTGGGATGTTGAGACCATCCCAAGAGTCCACGGCGGTTCTGGGGTGCGTTGGTTTGGTTGATCTCCGTCATCAGGCTCCATCTGCATCGAGAGGGTTCGCGCTGGCGCCTTGCTCGGCCAAAGCGCAAATCGTTCGAGGTCGAAGCGTATTGTAGGCCGTTTCGCCATTTTGTCCAACGCGCGTGAAGGCCTTGCATACGGAACGTGCACGCTGAACATTCTATGGTATAATAAAAGTGAAGGCTCGGGCATCGCCGTGGCGAGCCGCCTGGGTTTTCATCGCTCCTTTCATCCTAGCCGACCGGGCGCGGTTCGCAAAGGCGCCCCGTTGCCGCCTCAAGGGTATCCGTGCGCACGTGGCAGAGCCTGCATAGGAGGGAGGAACGATGAGCAAGGTCAGCGGAACGGTGGATATCAAGGCGCGGCCTAGGCAGGTGTTCGAGTTCCTGTGGAACTGCCAAAACCTGCCCAAGTATTGGCCTGTGTCGCAGGTGGAGGTCTTGGAAGAGGGCGAACGGCGTATTCGCTTCCGCCCGGAGTTTGACTTGGGCGGGCGCAAGGTCTCGGCGGATTGCGTCCAGCAGATCGCCGAAGAGGGGCGCAAGATCACCCTCCAGGGCACGCAGGGGATGAAAATGGAGGCGACTTGGCTCCTCCAAGAACTGCGCGATGGCACCCGCGTGATGTATATGGCCGACTATGTGGCGCCGGGGAGCATCTTGGAACGCTTCCGCCTCGATAAGCAGGTGAACCTGGCCTTCACCGAGGGCCTGCAGAAACTCAAGAGCGCCATCGAGGAAACGGTCAGCGCGAGCACGCGGCGTGCTGCCTAAGAAAAGAGCCTTTTGCGCCCTGTCGTAAGCCGTCCGTATCATTCGGCGCGCGCTCTGGCGCGGCGCTAGGGAGGGTATGCGCTTTCCCAATCTCATCGAAGGGCGTTTGATTCAAAGGGAGAATCGCTTCCGCGCCGCCGTGGAGGTTTCGGGGCAGATGGCGAGCGCTCACGTGGCCAACTCGGGGCGCTTGCGTGAACTGCTCACCCCCGGGCGGCGCGTTTGGCTTGCCGATGGGGCCTCGAGTCGCCCAGGTTCCCCTCGCAAGACGGCCTATGACCTCGTGCTTGTGGAATGTGAGGGCGCACTCGTCTCGATTGACGCGCGCGTGCCCAACCGCCTTTTTGCCGAGGCCCTGGCCCCCACCTGGTGGGTGGGCGGCGAGGCGCGCCTCGTGCCGGAGGCCCGTCGGGGCGCCAGCCGGCTCGATTTTCGCCTTGCGCGGGGCGATCGTTCCGCCTGGGTGGAGGTCAAATCCGTCACGCTGGCGCGCGACCGCGTAGCCCTGTTCCCAGATGCTCCCACCGCGCGGGGGCGGCGCCATCTCGAGGCCTTAGCCCAAGCCGCCGCCCAAGGAGATGAAGCCGCGGTCGTCTTTATCGTGCAAAGGGGCGATGCAGAATCCTTTTCGCCCAACGCCGAGGCCGACCCCGCCTTTGCCCAGCGGCTGGCCGAGGTAGCCGCGCAGGGGGTGGCCGTGAGGGCCTTTCGTTGCGCCGTCTCCCTGTGGGAAATCACCCTTGCGCACGAGATACCGATCCGGTGGCCGGCCCGGTCTTTATAGGCAATCCCTTCACAGGAGTTTCATCGCATATGGCCAAGCAGCGCCTCATCGAAATCGTCCACGGGTTCGGTCGGCGTATGGTCATCCCGCTGATGGGGTTCCCGGGGATGCAACTCAACGGGAGCACCCTGCGGCGCAACATCTTTAACTGGGGCACCCACTTTCAGACGATCCAAGCCCTCCACCACTATTTTCATCCGGATGGCATCTTTTTCCTGATGGACCTCTCCGTAGAGGCCGCCGCCTTGGGGCTGGCGGTGCGCTTCCCCTTGGATGAATCGCCCTCCGTGGAAGAACACCCCGTGCGGAGCATCGAGGACCTTTCTCGCTATGCCAATGTGGATATCCTGACCGACGCGCGCGTGGCCGCCTTTGTGGAGACGATGCGCCTTATGGCGCGCGACCTGAACACCCTCAAAGGGGGGTACGTCATCGGGCCATTCTCTCTGGCCGGCTTGCTGATGGGCGCCACGGAGGCCGCTATGGCCACGATGACCGATCCTGCGCTTCTTCACGCCGTGTTGCGTTTTGCCTCGGGGATCATCGCCCGCTATGCCCGCGCCCTCGAACAAGCGGGCGCCGATATGATTGCCGTACTCGAGCCAACGGCCAGTTTCCTTTCGCCCCGGCAGTTCCGCGAGTTTTCTGGGCAGTACATCGCCGAGATATTCGGCACGCTGAACACCATCCCCATCTTGCACGTGTGCGGCCGCACGAGCACGTTGATCGAGGCGATGGCCGAAACGGGCGCCCACGGCCTGAGCCTGGATTCCTGCGTGGATTTTCCGCAGGTCATTCGCCGCGTGCCCGAAGATGTGGTGCTCATCGGGAATGTGGATACCGTGGTGGTGATGAACCAGATGACGCCCAACCAGGTATACCGCTTCACCCGCGAACTCGTCGAGGCCATGGCCCCCTACCCCAACTATATCGTGAGCACGGCCTGCGACCTGCCCATCGGCACGCCCCTGGAGAATATCCACGCCCTCATAGACGCGGCACGGGCCTAAACCGCCCCTTGGCTTTGGTTGGGTCCCACGGTTTACAGGGGTACCGTATGGACTATAATGCCCTTGTAGGAGCATTCCACCGCGAGAGGGCATAGGATGACCGAGGATCTCAAGCGCCAAGCGGGCGAGTATGCCGCCCAATTCGTGCGGGATGGGCAAATCGTCGGCCTGGGGAGCGGTTCGACGGCACGTTATGTCACCTTATGCCTCGCCAGGCGCCTGCGCGAAGGGTCGCTGCGGGGTATCCTGGCCATCCCCACCTCCAACGAGACGGCCGCCCTTGCCGAGCGAGAAGGCATCCCCCTCACCACTCTCGAGGAGCACCCCGTGGTGGATATCACCCTTGACGGGGCCGATGAGATTGACCCCCATCTGAACGTCATCAAGGGCCTCGGCGGGTTCCTCTTGCGCGAAAAGATCGTGGCCTTTGCCACGCGCTTGGAGATCATCGTGGCGGATGGGTCCAAATGGGTGCCACGCTTGGGGACCCGCAGCCCCGTGCCGGTGGAAGTGGTGCGTTTTGGCTGGCAGAACACCCTGCGCGCCCTCGAGCGCACGGGGGCCATACCCACCCTGCGCCGCCGGAACGGCCAGCCCTACCTCACCGACGAAGGGCACCTCATCGTAGATTGCCTTTACCAAGGGGGCATCGAGGACCCCGCCGCCCTGCACAACACCTTGAACAACATTCCCGGCGTCGTCGAAAATGGCCTGTTCTTGGGGATGGTGCATCGCGCCGTGATCGCCTCCGCAGAGGGGGTGCGCGTTGTCGAACGAGCCTGAAACCCTCGAAAAGATCCTCATCGTGGATGATGAGGAGAACATCCGCCAACTCCTGGCGCGCCTTTGCGAGCGCGAGGGGTATGACGTCCTCACGGCCTCCACTGGGCGCGAGGCGTTGAACCTGTTGGAGCAGAGCGAACTGCCGGCGCTCGCCATCGTAGACCTGCGCCTCCCCGATATAGACGGGATGGAAATCCTCCGCCGAGCGCGCGAGCGCGACCCACGGATGGTCATCATCATCCTGACGGGCTATGCCGATTTCAAATCGGCCGTGGAGGCGTTGAACCTGGGCGCGTATGACTATATCCAAAAAGATGCCCTCAACATCCAACTGATTCCGGTGATCATCCAACGCGCGCTCGATCGGCGGCGGGTGGGCCTGCGCAACGAGCAGTTGATCGCCGAACTCCAACGCGCCAATGCCGAATTGCAGCGCCAGCGCGCGCACCAATTGCACATTATCCAGCAGATGGGCCGCGCCCTAGCGGGCGGTCTGCAAGCGCAGGAAATCGCCGAGGTGATGATAGCGCTCGCCATCAGCGCTATGGCCTGCGATGCGGCCGGCGTGCTCGTGGCGCCGCCTTCCATCCCGCAAAAGCCGTTCGCCCTTTTGGGGAGCACACGCCCACTTACCCACGAGGCCCAGCAGACCCTTTTGGAGGCCCTGATCACCCGCTTTCCGGGGCGCTTCCCCATCCCGGTAAAGGATGTGGATGTGCACGTCACCTCGGATGATGCCCCCGAGGAGGACGAGGGCCATTGGCGCCATATGGAGGCCGTCACGCTCACCACACGCGAGAGCACGTTGGGTGTGATGGTCCTGGGGAGCCACCGCGAGGCGCCGTGCGATGAAGACGCCCTCGCCATCTTGCGGGTATTGGCCACGCAAGGGAGCATCGCCCTGGAGAATGCCTTTCTCTTTGCGCGGATGTGCGAACTGGCCACGCGCGATAGCCTCACGGGGCTGTATAACCATAGCCACTTTTTCGAACTCCTGGAAGCCGAGATCAGCCGCTCCGAGCGGCACGGCTACAGCCTGGCGATTATTATGCTGGATATGGATCGCGCTTCTGGCCTAAAATACATCAACGACACCTATGGCCACCAGGTGGGCGATGCCGTCCTGCGCGAGGTGGCCAAGGTGCTCACCTACAACGTGCGCCGGGCCGATAGCGTGGCGCGCTACGGCGGAGACGAGTTCGCCATCCTTGCGCCAGAGACGGGCAAGAACGAGGCGATGATCTTGGCGAACCGCCTGTGCCAGCAGTTGCGCGAGACGCCCATCCGCGTGATGGGCCTAGAGTTTCACATCACGGTGAGCGGCGGCGTGGCCGTGTTCACGCCCAAATCGGGCGTGAACGCCGCGACGTTGGTGGATTTGGCCGATCAAGGGATGTACTTGGCCAAAGAGCAAGGGGGCAACCGCGTCTTTATGGTGGATTGGGATTGACCCTCCCACCCCCGTAAAGGTGCGATGGGGCAATTCGCGATGGGCGCAAGGGTTTTGGAACGCATATAAGGCCTACGAAAGGAGGGCAATATGCCGGAACTTACCGATGGATGTGTCAAACCCGCGCAAGGGCCGATCGTGCCCTTGCCCCAACAGGCCGCCGCAGCCGCCGGCCGAGAAGCGATGGAGGAAAAGAGGATGATTGCACGCGTCGGCCAAGAGGCCATTGATTTCGAGGCGAATGCCTTCATCAACGGCGTGGGGTTCCGCACCGTCAAACTGTCGGATTACAAGGGTAAATGGATCGTCCTGTGCTTCTACCCAGGAGATTTCACCTTCGTTTGACCCACAGAATTGGCGGCGGTCGCCGCCCGTTACCCGGAACTGAAGGCCCTGGATGTAGAAGTGTTGGCTATGAGCACCGATAGCCGCTTTGTACACAAGATGTGGCAGGAGTACGAACTCTCCAAGATGGTGGAAGGCGGGGTGCCCTTCCCGATGCTCTCGGATGCCGGCGGGAAGATCGGCGCCATCTATGGCGTGTATGATGAAGCGGCCGGCGTGGATATCCGTGGGCGCTTTATCATTGACCCCGATTTCGTCATCCGCGCGATGGAAGTGCTCACGCCCGAAGTGGGCCGCAATCCCGAGGAGTTGATTCGCCAGGTCAAGGCCTTCCAGCACGTCCGCGCCACGGGGGAGGTCACGCCTTCGGGCTGGCAGCCTGGGCAAATGACCCTCAAACCCGGCCCGGCGTTGGTGGGCAGGGTCTGGGAGATTTGGAAGCCCTAAAGGCTTGGCAAGGGCCTTGCGCCCATCTCGAAATGAATTTTTGAAAATCGCGAAAATTCGCCCCTAAACCCCTTGACAAATTGGCGAAAGTATGCTATAGTGATTGTGCAGAGCCCCGAGAGATTGATGAGGTCTACTCAACGGGGCGCCACGTTGAAAACTTGGTTGGCTGGCGAGCGGTACCGGAGGGGCAACCTGAAGGGCCGTAAGTGGTCTAAAGGTGCGGTGCAAGCCGCATCGGGAAGCCATTAACTGATTACCTTGTGGGGCAACCCGCAGGGGAAAGGGAGTCAAGCCGATCAAAACCGGAGGAGACACTCCATAACAACGAGACGGGCGGTCCGGGGCATCTGAACGAAGGGTGCAAGGGTTCGCAAAACCCAGGTGATGCTGGGAGTGCGGAGAGGTACCCGGAAGGTGAGGGCGCAAGCCCAGGCCCAAAGGTCCTTTGCGAAACCTCGTGGTAAAGCATGAGGGATCGTACCCAAGGCCCGCGGAGGAGAAACTCCATTATCAACGAGTCAGGTGCGGGTAGAAGGCTCAGGTCACTTGGGGTTCTGCACTTTTTTGGGTTCGCGCGCCGCGAGGAATCCCTCGCGGCGCTTTTGTTTTTGGCCCCCGCCTACGGGCGCGCCCGTCAGAGGCCACCTCAACGGGGCACCCTACTCTTCCGGAGCAGCCTCACCCCGAAAAGGCACACCCAAGCCATAAACGGCACGATGGCCCCCCGCTGGATGAGGCCAAGCCATCTCTGGAAGGCGCCCTGCACCGCCGGCACCTTTGAGGCAACGGTCAACATAACCACCGCTATGCCGATGATCACCCCAAAGGCGAGCGTCCATCCCCAGAAAGGGCGCCATGCCGCGCTCAGCCGAAAACTGCGCAGGAATACAAAACAACAAGCAGGCATCAGGAGAAAGACGATGCCCCCGAGGAGGCCGTGAAGCGTGCCGTGAAGGCTCGCCTGGCCCTGAGGCGTGCCCGGAGGGTCCATCACGAGGGGGCCAGAAGCGAGGTAGCCGATTGCCACGAGGGTGAGGAGCACACCCCCTGCCCGCGAGCCTCTCGCGCCTCGGAACTCGGCGGCGACGCCGCGCGCAAAGATTAAGAGCAGCGGGCCAAAGAGGGTAAAGTTGGCGATCTGCACCCCGCCGCGCGGCCCCAGCGAGAGTTCGCTGACGAACCGGCTCAAAGGATCATAGCCCGGCCGCAGCCAGCCTTCGAGGGTGAACCCCGCCACAAACAGAATCGGGCCGACGATGCCCGCCCATGCCGCAAGGCGCCGTTGATTCATAGGACTCTCCTGTGTGCGAAAAAGGCGTTGCGCACATTTTACGGCGGGAAAAGTTCGCACCAAAGGCCGAAATCGCCCCAACGCGGCCCGCTGAGCCAAAGCCCCAAGGGCCGCGTTTTATGTTCTCATCACCGGTGCCTACCGCAGGGGGCCGAGCCTTCGCGGGCCATATCGGAAAAGAACGCCCACGGCAATCAGGCTCGTTACGAGGACCATAAATGGATAGGAAGATTCATACAAGCCCCACTCGAGTAAGACAAACGCCACCGTATTGGATAGGGCGTGAAATATGGTCACCAGGAGCAAACTTCCCCCCGTGTGCCGATACAGCCAGGTATAGAGAACTGTCAACGCCAGGCTGAAGGGAATTTCGCCATACCACGGCAGGCGCGACATCGGCGAAGAAGGGTTAACCAGCAAAGGCACGTGCCACAAACTCCATAGAAGCCCCATCAGGAGGACAATGGCGCCATCGGCAAAGCGTTCTTGCAAGCGCGGCAGGGCGAACCCGCGCCAACCGATCTCTTCCCACACATTTGAGAAGAGCATCCCCACAAACACGAAAACAAGGCGCCCTCCAACGATACGCAGATCAACCGACGGGATATTCCTCCGCCACAGGGCCTCAAGGCTGAGGGCGATGCCCGCCACCACAAACCAGAAAGCCAATACGAACGCAAACCATCCCGCAGAAACGCGCCATTTGGCTAAAGGTGCGAACAAACGGCCGATGCCGCCTTCCTCGCGCAGGGCGAGCGTGACGATGATGGCCGCCAAGGCAGGTCCACCCCCGCCCAGAAGGGTGAACAAAGGGCTATCGGCGCTGAACAAGCCGTAGCCGGCCAACGCTTGCGGAACCCAGCCCAGCCAAGAAATCAAAAAGGCGAGGATGTAAAAGGAGAGGATCGGGTGACGTTTTAATACATTGCGATCGCCCATGCAGCCTTTCCCTTCCTAGTTCCGAGCGCCGCCGATTGGAATGACACCCCCTTTGACGCACACTTTACCCCACCTTGGGGAGAGCGTCAATGCCCCACCCCGCCTAGGCACAAAAAAGCCCTGCGCCGCAAGTTTTTTTGCGGCGCAGGGCTGTTCGGGCGGAAGCGACGGGATTCGAACCCGCGATCTTCGGCTTGACAGGCCGACATGTTGACCGCTACACCACGCCTCCGAACAAACTAACTATACCATGCTTTGAGAGGGGAGTCAAAAATAGCCCCCGCGCTTTCTACGTCGTCATAGCCTCTCGACGAATGGCCCTCTGCAAAATCCCCCTCAGCCGCGGCCGATTGTACCGTTGCACGATGATGCAAGGCAGGTTCACGGCAAGGGCATAGAATAAAATGATAACCCCCGCTACTGGCGGGTTCCACAAGAAAAACAAGGGGGCCACGAGGAGTTGCAGCCAATGGGCCAATTCCGCTCGACACGTCTCCAAAAGCCAGCGCTGGAGATAGGTCCTCTCCGACGAGGCGATATGCTTCATCCGAAATCCGCCCATCCAGGGTCCTCCAGAGGGCAATCGCTCTTTCCAGCGCCGCACACGGAAAACGGATTGGTAGATCTCCCCACCACGTTCCCAACCTCGAAGGCGGTAAAGCCAACCTTCTGGGGCAAAGGAGGCTATGGGAACGCGGAGGACAAGCCAGGAAATCAAGAGTTGCAAGATCAACCAGGCGGTCGCATCCAATGCAATCGTAGCCCACGTGGGCCAATGCAACAGCCTCATGGCGCTCCTCGCGTGTGGTGATTCGTCGAAATCTCATATCCCTTCCAACGCACACGGCCCAAGACATACGTCATAATGGACGAGCGAAGCATCACCAGCCCAAAGAAAAAGAGGGGCACGAAGAACAGCGGCGCCACCCAGGCCTGAAAACGTCCGATGCGGCGCAACATCCAAAAGACCTGTCCAGCCCCCACGAGGTAGAGGGCCAGCCGGGCCAACATCTCCGCAGAAAGGGGGTCGTTCAAGGCCTGTTTGAGCAGTGAAACCGAAATGCTAAAGCACGCCGTGATCCAGGCACTCACCAGGATCGTCGCCCACGGGCGGACGGCCAGCGCTCCGTAGCCGAACCCCTTGCTCCAGCCTTCGAGCATTTCGCCGAACCCTCCAGGATACATACGGAAGGAGAGGATTCCCCGGCCCGCCCGGCAGCGCACCAGCAAGCCCTCGCGCAGGAATCTCTTCCCTAGGGGGATATCTTCGATGACTTTTGTGCGCACGGCCCTGTGGCCGCCCACGCGCAAGTAATCGGCTCGTGAGCACACCATGCAAGGGCCAAAAGCACCCCCTGGGGCGAGGCGATCTCCGAAAGGCGTGAAGGCATTGATGCTGGCCATCAGTACAATATTGAAAAAGGCCGAAAACTGCTCATAGAACCGCTGGGTGACGTGGTATGGCTGAACAGCCAGCAGCCCGCCCTGCTGGAGATAGGTATCCACCAAGGCCTCTAACCCATCGGGGGCCAGCCAAGTATCCGCATCGAGAAAGACCAGAAGGTCGCCGTCGCTCTTCTGAACCCCTTGCCAGCAAGCCCACGTCTTCCCATTCCAGCCTTCCGGGCGAGGCCCTGCCGATGCCACATTCGCCCCGAAACGGCGGGCAATGGCCGCGGTGTCATCGGTTGAGCCATCGTCCACGACGAGCACATTCTGGGGATAGAACGTCTGAAGGCGCAATGATTCCAAGAGAGGCGCAATGCGATGGGCCTCATTGCGCGCTGGGATGATCACATCCACCCGTAGGCCCATCTTGGCGGCGTTCCCCGTCACCTTGGGTCGAGGCATATGCCACAATAGGAAAAACCCAATCCCCAGCATCAGGCCGATCACCACAAGGGGCATAACGATATCCTTCTACGCGGCAATGGATGCGAGAATGGCGGCATTATGGCCGATTTGCCTCCGTCGTCAAGAATTTCGCTTGCCCCCCAGGGCGGGATGCGCTACAATCCAGCCATCTCGCACGACGAGGAGGTCGGGAATGCGCTGTGCGATAGATATCGGTGCCACGCGCACGATGTTCGCCTTGATCGAGGCCGAGGCGCCCCAAGTGGTGGCCTGGGAACGCCCTATTACCGATACCCTGTTTGCCGGGGACCTGCCGCCCGTTCAGGCCCTGGCGGCGGCCCTACGCCATTTTCTCGAGGCGCAAGGGGCCTCCTTGAAGGATGTGGTCGGCGTAGGCATCGGCGTGCCGGGCGTGGCCGATCGTCGGCAGGGGTTGGTCGTCTCTTGCCCGAACTTATCCATCTTGGATGGCCTCTCGCTCGGCCCGCTGTTGGCCCAGGAACTCGGCATACCCGTCTATGTGGATAACAACACGAACCTCATCTGCCTGGGGGAGCACACGGCAGGCATTGGCCAAGGGATTCATAACCTCGCCGTGATCTTTGTGGGGTCTGGCGTGGGGTGCGGCCTCATCATCAACGACGAACTCTACGAAGGCTCCGACGGGGCGGCGGGCGAATTTGGCCATATGATCGTGGTGCCGAATGGCCTGCAATGCTCTTGCGGTGCTCACGGCTGTTTGGAGATGTACTGTTCTGGCAAGGCCCTGGCGCGCGTCGCCTCGCAGATCTTTATGCCGCGCGACTTGTACGCGATGGATACGCGTTTTGGCGGGGCGCAACTGCTCATCGAACATGCCCGCATCGGCGATCGCTCGTGCCTACGCGCCCTGGATGAGGCCTTTACCTACCTCGGCATCGGGCTGACCTCCCTGGTGAACCTCTTGAACCCGCGGATGGTCATCTTGGGCGGGGGCATCATTATGGCCTGGCCCCAGGGGGTGGAGCGCGCCCGCGAGGTGGTGATGACGGAGGCGCTTCCGGCGGTGCGGCGCAACCTGCGCCTCGAGGTTTCGCAATTGCAGAATTTCGCCGGCGTCTTGGGCGGCGCGGCGCTCGTCTCCGCCCAAGGGAAGATTGGCCAACATCATTCGTAGCGCGGTCCTTTTTATATTTACTTTAGGAGGAGGTCTTGTGAAAATCGCGCGCTTTGAGATGCCCGATGGGCGCATTCAGCACGGCCTTCTGGAAGGAGCCAACACCCTACGTATCATCTCGGGGGATATTTTTGGCTCCTGGCATCCGGCGGAGGAGACGGTTCCCCTGGGTGCGGTGCGGCTCCTCGCGCCGGTCTCTCCGCCGAATATCCTCGCCATTGGCCTGAACTACCGCGCCCACGCCCGCGAAAGCGGCGCCGCGCTCCCCGAACGGCCCGTGCTCTTTCTCAAGGCCACTACCGCCTTGTGCCACCCTGGAGATCCCATCGTGCTCCCCGCCGTGGCCCCCAACGAGGTGGATTACGAATGTGAACTGGCCATCGTCATCGGCAAGCGGGCCAAACGCGTCTCGGAAGAGGAGGCGCTCGATTACGTCTTGGGCTATACCTGCGCGAATGACGTGAGCGCGCGAGATTGCCAACTTCGCCTGGATTCCCAATGGGCGCGCGGCAAATCGTTCGACACCTTCGCCCCGCTTGGCCCCTGGGTTGAGACCGACCTCAACCCCGATGCCGCGCCCATCCGCAGCCGCCTAAACGGCGTGGTGATGCAGGAATCTAACACGAGCGATATGATCTTTTCGTGCCGTAAACTGATCTCGTACCTCTCGCAAGGGATAACCCTCCTCCCCGGCACGGTGATTATGACGGGCACGCCTTCCGGCGTGGGGTTCGCCCGCAAGCCGCCCGTTTTCTTCCGGCCGGGCGATGTCATCGAAATCGAGATTGACGGCATCGGCACCCTACGCAACCCCATAGTGGCCGAAGGCCAAAACGCATAAGGAGTGATGACGATGGAAAAACTGCGCCGCGAGTTCCTTTGCCCGCCCCATTCGCTCCGAGGGGCGCCGTTTTGGTCTTGGAACGATGCCTTGCAGGTCTCCGAATTGCGCCGCCAGGTGCGCGATATGAAGGCCCACGGTATGGGCGGCTTTTTTATGCACTCGCGCGATGGGCTAGAGACCGTCTATATGGGGCCGGAGTGGATGGAATGCATCCGTGAGACGGTCAAAACGGCCAAAGAGGAGGGGATGGGCGCCTGGCTCTATGACGAGGATCGCTGGCCCTCCGGCGCGGCGGGCGGCCTGGTGCCCGCCAAAGGGGGAGACGCCTACCGCGCCAAGGTGCTGACGGTCGAAGTGTGCCCGGCCCTCCCCGAAGACCTTTCCGATGTGCTCGCCCTTTTTGCCGCGCACCTAGAGGGCCACGCCCTGTGTGCGGCCGAGCGGCGCTCCCTTGGCTTGCCCGGTATGCTCCGCGAGGGCGAGGTGTGGCTCGTCTTTCGGCGCGAAATCTCCGCCCCCACCGAGTGGTTCAACAACGACACCTATGCCGATAACCTGAACCCCGATGCGGTGGCCGCCTTCATCGAGACGACCTACGAGGCCTATCGCCGCGAGGTGGGCGAGGAATTCGGTAAGGCGGTGCCGGGCATCTTTACGGACGAGCCGAACGTCTTTGCCGTTTCGGTGCGCTCGGGGCGCCGCGCCCTCCCCTGGACGGATGGCCTCCCCGCCTTCTTTGCCGAGCGGCGGGGTTATGACCTCCTGGATGTGGTGCCCTGGCTCTTTTTCGAGGGCGAAAAGGCCCTCAAGGCGCGGCATGACTATTGGTACACCATCACCCAGCGCTTTACCGAGGCCTTTAGCAAGCAAATCGGCGAGTGGTGCGAGCGCTACGGCCTGGCCTTTACGGGGCACTATCTCCTAGAGAATGAGATGGGGATGGGCATCCTCCGCTGCGGCGCGATGATGCCCCACTATCGCTACCAGCACGTGCCGGGCATTGATATGCTCACCGAGCAGAACCACGAGTTCCTCACCATCAAACAGTGCACGAGCGTGGCCAACCAGTTCGGCCGAGAGCGCGTCCTTTCCGAGACGTATGGCTGTTCCTCATGGGAATTCACCTTCGAGGGGCAGAAATGGGTGGGAGATTGGCAGTACGTCCTTGGGGTGAACCTGCGCTGCCAGCACCTGGCCTTGTATACCCTGCGGGGTTGCCGCAAGCGCGATTATCCGCCCGCCTTCAACTACAACACCACCTGGTGGAAGTATAACGGCGTGGTGGAAGATTACTTTGCGCGGGTGGGGCGCGTGCTCACCGAAGGCCGAGCCGTGCGCGATGTCCTAGTCGTCCACCCCGTCTCTTCGGGTTGGGCCATGCTCGGAGAAGGGGAGGAATCCGTCCGCGCGGTGGATGACTATGGCGAACGCCTGAACGAATTCGCCCAGGCCCTTTTGGCCACGCATTACGACTTTGATTTTGGCGATGAGCAGTTGATGGCCTCCGACGGCCGCGTAGAGGGTGATGCGCTGTATGTAGGGCGCGCGCCGTATTGCCTGGTGGTCATCCCCCCCGATACGCGCACCCTCTTTGCCTCCACCGTGCGCCTGTTGGAGGAGTTCCTCGCCAGCGGCGGCCGCGTCATCGCCATCAAACCCTTGCCCACTCTTATGGATGCGGAACCCAACCCGCGCCTCGAGGCCCTTTGGGCGCGCGAGGGGGTGACCGTCATCGAGGACGTTTCGGCCCTGCAGGCCGCGCTGGAGGCCGCACTTCCCCGCCGGGTGAGCCTGCGCACGCCCAAAGGGCAGGAGGCGGCCTCGCTCCTCTATATGCAGCGCGCGTTTGACGGCAAGTTTGCTTACTTTATCTTCAATGGCGATCGCCAGAACGCCTACGATATCCGCCTCGCCTTAGAGGGGAGCGGACGCTTGGAGGAATGGGACCCCCTCACCGGGGCGATGCGCGGCGTGCCCGCCGTAGAAAAGGATGGGAAACTCCACTTCCAGGCACAGATCGGGCCGGCCGGCTCGAAACTGTACGTTGTGGACCCTGCCGGCCAACCTGAGCCAGGAGAGGCCTTCGCTCGGCCGCCCGCTTTCCGCGTGGGGCGGCGCGCCCAAAATGCCTCGTTTATTGGCCCAACGTGCCCCTTTACGCGCACCGATCCGAACGTGCTCACCTTGGATATGTGCCGCTATCGCCTGCGCGAAGGCGATTGGTCTGAGGAGATGGAGGTGTGGCGCGCCCAAAACGCCATCCGCACGGCCCTGGGGATGCGCCCCAACTTTTACAACGGCCTGCCGCAACGCTACAAGTGGGCGCTTCAACCTCACCCGCAAGATGGCACACCGGCGGCCCTGCGCTTTGCCTTTGTGGTGCACGATGTGCCCGAAAAACCGGTGTACCTCCTGGTCGAGGGCGCCGAGCAATTCGAGATCTACCTCAACGGGCAAAAGGTCTCGAACCTGCCCGTGGGCTGGTACCTCGATCGCAGTTTTCACAAGGTGCTTCTGCCGGCTCTGCGAGAAGGGCAGAACCTCCTCGAATTGCGCTGCGGTTACACCAACTATATGGAGTTGGAGGATTGCTTCCTCATCGGCGATTTCGGCGTGAGCCGCGACCGCGTCATCATCCGCGAGCCAACCGTCCTGCACTTTGGCGATTGGACGACCCAGGGCTACCCGCACTACGCGGGGAGTATGATCTATCACGGGCAGTTCAACCACACGCCCAAAGAGGGCGAGCGCGTCAAGGTATACCTGGGCGAGTATGAAGCGGTGGATGTGGCCGTGCACGTCAACGGCAAGTTGGCAGGGCACATCCCCTGGGCGGCGGCCAATGGCCTCGATATCACCGACGCCCTCGGAACGGGCGTGAATAATGTGGATATCGAGGTCGTCTCCAGCCCCCGGAATATGCTCGGGCCGCTGCACTTGGCCACGGGGCGCGAGAACTGGACGGATTGGCGCTCCTTCCGCCGCACCGATGAGACCTTTACCCCGCACTATGTGCTCAAGGCCTGGGGGCTAATCGGCCAAGTGCGTATCCAACGCGAGACCGCCTGAGGAGCGAACGACCTATGACCACCGTCAAAATCGGCATCATCGGCTGTGGGAACATCAGCGCCAAATACTTTGAGACGGCCAAAGCCTTCCGCATCCTCGAATGCGTGGCCTGTGCGGATGCCATCTCCGAGCGCGCCGAAGCGCGCGCCAAGGAGTTCGGCATCCCCAAGGCCTGCAGCGTGGCGGAACTCCTGGCCGACCCGGAGATTCAAATCGTCGTCAACCTGACCACGCCGCAATCTCACACGGCGGTCAACCTTGCCGCCCTGGAAGCGGGCAAGCACGTTTATACCGAAAAGCCCTTGGCCGTTACCCGTGAAGAGGGCGCCCGCGTTTTGGCCCTGGCCAAGGCGAAGGGGCTGCGCGTGGGTTGTGCGCCAGGCACTTTTTTGGGCGGGGGATTGCAGACCTGCCGGAAATTGATGGACGATGGCGCCATCGGCCAGCCCATTGCGGCGGCGGCCTTTATGATGAGCCACGGCCACGAGAGTTGGCACCCGGACCCCGCTTATTATTACAAAGTGGGTGCCGGCCCGATGTTCGATATGGGGCCGTACTATCTCACCGCGCTGACCACGCTCATCGGCCCCGTCAAACGGCTGAGCGGCGCAGCGGGCATCCTCATCCCCGAGCGCACCATCACGAGCCAACCTCACTATGGCGAAAAGATCCTCGTGGAGACGCCCGACCACGTAGCGGGCACCCTCGAATTCGCGAGCGGCGCCATCGGCACCATCATCACCACCTTTGCCACCTGGAACTCGCGCCTCCCCCGCATCGAGATTTACGGCACCGAGGGCACCCTGGCCGTGCCTGACCCGAACTCTCTCGGCGGGCCGGTGTTCCTCTCGCGGGCAGGCGAACGAGAATGGCACGAAGTGCCCCTGACCCACGGCCATACCGATGGGCGCACCCAATGGGGCATTGGCGTGGCCGATATGGCGCACGCCCTCCTTTCTGGGCGGCCGCACCGCGCCACGGGGGAACAAGCCTACCACGTGCTTGACCTGATGCAGGGCTTCCTCGATGCCTCGCGTGAGGGGCGTTACTACACCCCAAGCAGCACGATGGAACGGCCCGCGCCGCTCCCCTTGGGCCTGCCCGAAGATGCGCTGGACGATTGAAGAAGGTATTGGTTACGAAATGTCGGTAGATATCAAAATCTACCGACGTTTCGTAACATTTTGACATCCCCCTGCGCGCGGTGTATAGTAGCGCCAACTGAGATGCTCAAAGGCTGCGAAAGAGAGAGTACGCGAGGGGAGGCCCCCAGGGAGAGGGGATCGCCGACTGCAAGTCCCCTTGGGAAGAACCTCGCCGAAGTTCACTCTGGAGCCGACGGTTGAACACGCCCTTCTTGGGTGCAAAGTAGGCCGCTCCGGAAGCCCCCCGTTAGCAGGGCAGCCGGTATGCCCTCATCAAGGGCCGCCGGCGGTGAGAGGGCCTCGCCAAGGGGCCAAACAGGGTGGTACCGCGGAGGATTAGCGATCGCAACTTCGTCCCTGATGGGTTGCGATCGCTTCTCATTTATCGGGTAAATCGCAAGGAGGGAGTATGCTAGAGGAACTCGAACGCCTCGGCGTGCAGGCCCAAGAGGAGTTGGAAAAGGCCTCCTCGCTCGACGAGTTGGAGGCGTGGCGCCAAAAGTACCTGGGCAGGCGCGGGGCCATCACGCTGGCCCTGCGGAGCATCGGCCAACTGCCGCCGGAAGAGAGGCCAGCGGCCGGCCAGCGCGCGAACGCGCTGAACCAAACCCTCACCCAGGCCTTTGAGGCGCGCCGCGAGGCCCTTCAGCGCGCCGCGCTGGAGCGAGACCTCGCCCAAAACGCCCTCGATGTGCGCCTCCCCGGCCGCAAGCCGGCCTTGGGGGTGCTGCACATCAGCACACAGACCCTGCGGGAGATCGCCTTCATCTTTGCGCAGATGGGGTTCCACGTCTTCCCCACGCCAGAGGTAGAAGACGACCTCACCAACTTTCAGTTATTGAACATCCCGCCCCACCACCCGGCGCGCGATATGTGGAGCACCTTTTACACCACGCGGCCCGGCGTCCTTTTGCGCACGCATACCTCGCCGGGGCAAATTCGGGCGATGCGCCACTTTTACCCAGAGCCGTTTCGCGTCATCTTGCCGGGCAAGTGCTACCGTTACGAGCAGGTTACTGTGCGCAGCGAGCAGATGTTCCACCAGGTGGAGGGCCTCGTGGTGGGCAAAAACATCACGATGGGAGACCTCAAAGGCACTTTGGAGAACTTTGCCCGGCAGATGTTCGGCCCCGAGCGGCGCTTGCGCTTCCGCCCCTCTTACTTTCCCTTTACCGAGCCGAGCGCAGAAGTGGATATAGACTGCATCCTCTGCCACGGCAAGGGCTGCCCAATGTGCAAATACAGCGGCTGGCTAGAAATCTTGGGCTGCGGGATGGTGCACCCACAGGTCCTCCAGAACGGCGGATATGACCCGGACCTTTACAGCGGGTTCGCCTTCGGCATGGGGCCGGAGCGCATCGCCATCCTCAAATACGGCATTGAGGATATCCGCCTGTTCTTCTCCAACGACGTGCGCTTTCTCGCGCAGTTCGCCTGATCCATCAAGGAGGTTTAAGAGGAGATGCGCGTCCCTCTCAGTTGGCTTCGAGAGTTCGTCGCCTGGCCCCTCTCCGTCGAGGCCCTGGCCAATCGGCTCACCCTGGGCGGTTTGGAGGTGGCCAAGATCGAGCGCGTGGGCGAGGAGTGGGATCGGACGAAGATCTTTGTCGGGCAGGTGCTCAAGGTGCGCCCCCACCCCGATGCGGATCGCCTCGTGCTCGTCACGGTGGATTACGGCGCCGAGGCGCCCCTGGAGGTCGTCACCGGCGCTCCCAATTTGCGCGTAGGCGATGCGGGGCAAAAGGTGGTCTTTGCCACGGTGGGCGCCCGCCTTGTGGACCCTTACGCCGAGACGCTCCAATATAAGACGCTCAAACGGAGCAAGATTCGCGGCGTCTATTCCGAGGGGATGGTCTGCTCGGAAAAGGAATTGGGCATTTCGGACGAGCACACGGGCATCCTCATCCTGCCGGATGATGCCCCCGTGGGGATGCCCTTTGCGGATTACTGGGGAGATACGGTGCTCGATATTGACCTGACGCCCAACCTGGCGCGCTGTTTTTCGATGGTGGGCGTGGCCCGTGAGGTGGCCGCGCTCACCGGGGGAACCCTCCAAATCTCCGAGCCAAACGTCGAGGCGGTGGGGGAGCCGATTGACGGCCAAATCGAAATCGTCATCCAAGACCCGGACCTCTGCCCGCGTTACAGCGCGGCGCTCATCAAGGGCGTCCAGATCGGCCCCTCACCCCAATGGATGCAGAGGCGCCTCATCCTGGCCGGAATGCGCCCCATCAACAACGTGGTGGATATCACGAATTATGTGATGCTCGAATGGGGCCAGCCCCTGCACGCCTTCGATTACCGCCTCCTGCGCCCCGCGCGGTCCGGCGGAGTGCCCACCATCATCGTGCGCCGCGCCCGCGAGGGCGAGGAGATGACCACGCTCGATGGCGAACGCCGCACTTTTACGCGCGATATGCTCCTCATCACCGATGGCGGCGGGCCGGTGGCTGTGGCGGGCGTGATGGGCGGCTTGGAGAGCGAGGTCACCGAGCAAACGGTGGACGTCCTCCTCGAATCAGCCAATTTCGATTTCATCAGCGTGCGGCGCACCTCGGCAGCCCTGCGCATCCCTAGCGAGGCGGCCCAGCGCTTTGGGCGCGGGGTGGACCCCGAACTGACGGTCGTCGCGCTTCGGCGGGCGTGCGAATTGATGCGCACCCTAGCCGGTGGCACGGTGGCCAAGGGCTTTGCCGATAACTATCCCCGCAAGGCGCCGGAGAAGGTCATCCCCTTCCGTGTTTCGGAGATCAAGCGCTTGCTGGGCATCTCCCTTTCCCCTCAAGAGGTGAAGGAACTCCTCGGGCGGCTCGACTTCGCCTGTGAAGAGCACCCCGGCGAGGAGGGCACCCTTCTCGTGCGGGTGCCCAGTTACCGGCTGGATGTCTCCATCCCCGCCGACCTCATCGAGGAGATTGCCCGCCTCTACGGCTATGACCGCTTGCCCAGCACGCTGATGGCCGAGGAAATGCCCCGCCAGTGGCGCAACCGCGACGTAGAGCAAGAGGAGCGCGTGCGAGACATCTTGGTGGGGTGCGGGCTGACGGAGATGATCTCCTATTCACTCACGAACCTGGAGAGCGTGGCCAAATTGACGCCGGGCGGCGCCCCGCCGGACCCCAACGCATACATCCGTTTGGCGAACCCTTTGAGCCGCGAGCACGAATATTTGCGCCAAACGCTGATGAATACCACGCTCGAAACAGTGGCGCGCAACCTGCGCCTGGTGGAACGCGTGGCTGTATTCGAGGTCGCCCACGTCTATTTGCCCCGCGAGGGGCGATCCCTCCCCGATGAGCCGCGCCGCCTTAGCATTGCCCTGAGCGGGCCGCGCGAACCGCTTACCTGGCTCAAACGCGCCGAGGAACCGCTCGATTTTTACGACCTCAAGGGCATCATCGAGGCCCTTTGCGAGCGGATGGATGTGGCCAACGTCTCTTTCGTGCCCAAAGAGCATCCCACGTTCCACCCCGGCCGCGCGGCGGCGCTCAAGGTCGGCGAAGAGGAAATCGGCATCCTGGGGGAGGTGCACCCTATGGTGCGCGCTGCCTTCGATTTGCCGGATCAACCCGTTTGCCTTGCCGAAGTGGATCTCGAACGCCTCCTGAAGGCCTCTGTGCCGGGCGGTCGCTACCGATCCATCTCGCGGATGCCGCCCCTCAAACTCGACTTGGCCGTGGTGGTGAACGCCGATGTGCCATCCGATGCCGTGCAAGAGGCCATCCGCCGGGCGGGCGGCCCGTGGCTCGCCGAGGTGATCCTCTTTGATGTGTACCAGGGCGAGCAGATCGGCGCGGGCAAAAAGAGTCTCGCCTATCGGCTCACCTTCCAAGCGCCCGACCGCACCCTCACGAGCGAGCAGGCCAACAAACAGCGCGATCGCATCGTCCAGGCCTTGCGCCAAGAGTTCGGCGCCGAACTGCGCGGCTAGCGCTCTCGCCTTCTGCCCTTTTACGCCAGCCTCAGGGCCGCCCTGAGGCTGGCGACGTATTCGGCGAGTGCCCCCGGCCCCTGAGGGGCGCGCTCGACGATGGCGCTCCCGACGATGACCCCATCCACCCAAGGGGCGAGCGCCCGCGCTTGCTCTGGCATGGCGATGCCGAACCCTACGGCCACCGGCGTGCGGGCAAAACGGCGCACCTGCGCTACCCGGTCGAAAAGGTCGCCAGTCAACCCATCCCCCGCCCCCGTGATGCCCAACCGCGCCACCAAGTACAGGAACCCTTCCGTCTGCGCGGCGATGCGCCGCAGGCGATCCTCCCGCGTGGTGGGCGCAGCGAGGAGGATGAGGGCCAGGCCATAGGCGCGGCAGGCGGATTGCAGGGGTTCCGCCTCTTCCACCGGCACATCGGGCACGATGAGGCCATCCACCCCCACCTCCCGGCAGGCCTGGGCGTAGGCCTCAAGGCCGTAGCGGTAGATGGGGTTGTAATACCCCATCAGGACCATCGGCGTTCGAAAGCCCTCCTCGCGCAGGCGCCGCACCAGGTTCAGGCAGGCCGAAGGCGTTGTGCCGTTCTGGAGCGCGACGTAACTCGCCTTTTGAATGGTCGGCCCATCGGCTATAGGGTCCGAAAAGGGCACGCCGAGTTCGAGGATATCCGCGCCGCCCTGGGCGAGCGCTTTCAGCAAGGCGGGCGAATCCTCTAGCGAGGGATACCCCGCCGTCAAATAGGTGATCAACGCGGCGCGGCGCTCGGCGCGCGCCCGGGCAAAAGCAGCGGCCAGGGCCTCGCGGCCAAAGGGTCTATCTTTCATCGTCCTCCCTCCTCAAGAGCCGCCGAGACGGTATCCAAATCCTTATCGCCGCGGCCAGAGAGGTTCACCAGAAGGATGGCCTCCTTGGGCCTCGCCGCGGCGAGGCGCATCGCCTCGGCGATGGCGTGGGCCGATTCCAACGCCGGCAAGATGCCCTCCAACCGCGCCAGGGCCTGAAAGGCAGCCAGGGCCTCCCCATCGGTAACCGCCGTGTAACGCACGCGGCCCATCTCATACAAGAGGGCATGCTCCGGGCCGACGGAGGGATAATCCAACCCCGCCGAGATGGAATGCGTCGCGGCGATTTGGCCGTGCTCATCTTGCAGGACGTACGTTCTCACGCCGTGCAGAACGCCCACTCGGCTTTCGGGTGCGCCCGTCAGCCGCGAGGCATGCCGATGGCTCGCCAGGCCCTCGCCGCCCGCCTCCACGCCCACCATCTCGATGCCATCCTGCAAAAAGGGGTAAAAGAGGCCGATGGCGTTCGAACCTCCCCCCACGCACGCCACGAGGATATCCGGCAGGCGGCCAGCCTGGGCGAGCATCTGCTCGCGGGCCTCTCGGCCGATGACGCTCTGCAAATCGCGCACGATGAGGGGATAGGGATGCGGCCCCAAGGCCGAGCCGAGAAGGTAGTAACTCTCGCGCACGCTGTAGGCCCAATCGCGCAGGGCCTCGTTGATGGCATCTTTCAGGGTGCGGCTGCCGCCCTCCACGGCGCGCACATCCGCGCCGAGGAGCCTCATCCTTAGGACGTTCGGCGCTTGACGGGCCATATCCTCGCACCCCATATAGACGGTGCACTCCATCCCCAAGAGCGCCGCCACCGTGGCCGTGGCCACGCCGTGCTGGCCCGCGCCCGTCTCGGCGATGAGCCGCTTCTTGCCCATCCGCTTGGCCAAAAGGGCCTGGCCGAGGGCATTGTTGATTTTGTGGGCGCCGGTGTGCGCCAAATCCTCCCGCTTGAGCCAGATTTGGGCGCCCCCGCAGGCCGCACTCAAGCGTTGGGCATAGGTGATGGGCGTGGGCCGCCCCACATAATGGCACAGGAGGGCAGCCAACTCGGCCTGAAAGGTGGGGTCCTCCCGCGCCTGGCGGTAAGCCTCTTCTAATTCGGCGAGCGGCTCCATCAACGTCTCGGCGACAAACCGCCCACCGTAGGGGCCATAGTAGCCGCGCGCATCGGGCCAACCGTGGGGCGAAAGGTTTCTCTCGCAAAGAGGCGTCATACGAAGGCTCCTTTGGCGTTCTGGATGAATGCTTGGACGCGCCGCGCGTCTTTGCGGCCGGGGGCGGCCTCCACGCCGGAAGAGACGTCCACCCCCCACGGCTGCACGGCGGCGATGGCCTGGGAGACGTTTTCCGGCGTCAGCCCACCGGCCAAGATAAGGCGATCGTGGAGAGGAAGATGCCGTTTGAGGAGGCCCCAATCCCACGCCTTACCGGTGCCGCCGAGGCGCACCGGGTCGAACGCATCGAGGAGGACGGCCCAGGCCCCCGGCATAGGGAGAGGGCGCCAATCTGGGTCTGGCCGCACGCCCTGCGCCGCGATGA
Organism: Chloroflexota bacterium; assembly: GCA_019873625.1. GTDB lineage: Bacteria > Chloroflexota > Anaerolineae > UBA1429 > UBA1429 > JAIOAW01. Next base: position 37,909 of record JAIOAW010000005.1, on the reverse strand, counting down.
CGGGCAAACGCGATTTTTCAAGAATGCGCTCCCCCTCCACACCGTGCCACTGGATCACATCGAGATGGCGCTGGGCCGCCTCGAGGCTTCCCGGCGGCGAAGAAGGGGCGAGCACCCCCACCAAGAGCGCCGCACACCGTTCGCGCCGCAGGGTTTGGGCCATCTCGCTCAGCCGTTCGGGCGGCACGTACCGGGGGCTACTCGGCACGAGTACGAACCCCAAGAGGTCCGCGCCGCACCGCCAGGCCCAAAGGGCATCTTCCACATTCGTGAGGCCGCAGATCTTGACGGCCGTCATCGGCGCACCTCCTCGCACCCCGCTTGTTTCAGCGCGCGGAGTTGCGCGATGGGGTCGGGCGCTGTAACCAGGCCCTCGCCGATGAGGGCCGCATCCACTCCCCATGCAGCGAGGAGGCGCATCTCCTCCGGGGTGCGGATGCCGCTTTCGGAGACGACCAGACAAGAGGGTGGCACCAGGGGCCGCAGGAGGCGCGTCGCCTCGAGCGAGACGGAAAAATCGCGCAAATCTCGATTGTTGATGCCGATGACGCGAGGCCGAAGCGCCAACGCCCGCTCGAGTTCTTCACGCGTGTGCACCTCGATGAGAGGGGTCAGCCCCAAATCGAGCGATTGGGCGTAGAGGCTCGCCAGCGTTTCATCATCCAGCAGAGCCGCGATGAGGAGCACCGCGTCGGCCCCCGCCGCGCGCGCCTCGAGGAGTTGATAGGGGTGCACGATGAAATCCTTGCGCAAGATCGGGAGCGCGTAGCCGGCCCCCTCGAGCGCTTGGCGTGCGAGGATCAAATCCCCAAGGCTTCCCTGAAAATACGTCTCTTCCGTGAGGATAGAAAGGGCGTCGGCGCCGCCGCGGGCGTAATCCACGGCGAGTTGGCTTGGCTCGAGGGCCATATTCAGCGCGCCGCGCGAGGGCGAGGCGCGTTTCATCTCGGCGATGAGGCTCACCCCGGGCCGCGCCAGGCCCTGGATAAAATCTCGCGGCGGCGCCGAGGCTCGGATGCGCTCCCGCAAGGCTCCCTCCGGCTCGATGGATTGGCGCACCGCTAGCCGCTCACGTGTGGCCGATACCAGGGTTTCGAGGATCATGCCGCCTCCTTTTGGGCCGCGGCGGCCTGGGTAAACGCGATGAGGCGCTCCAACACGGCCAGGGCGCGGCCGCTATCCACGGCCTCGGCTGCCCGCTCGATGCCCTCGCGGGCATCGGCGGCGAGGCCGGCCGCCCAAAGGGCCATCCCCGCGTTGAGGAGCACGGCATCGCGCCGAGGGGAACGCACTCCTTCAAGCACCTCGCGCACCAGGCGGGCATTTTCGGCGCTATCTCCTCCGCGGAGGGCCTCCACCTCAGCCCGAGGGAGGCCGTAAAGGGTGGCATCCACCGTCTCCAAGTGGACCCTTCCCTGGCGCAGCGCTGCGACATAGTTGACGCCGGTGGTCGAGAACTCGTCAAGGCCGGCGCTGTTGTGCACCACATAGGCGGTCTCGCTCCCCAACCCTTGCAGGACGCGCGCGAGCGGCTCCACCCAGGCGCGGTCATAAGTGCCCATAATCTGCACCGAAGCCCCGGCCGGGTTGGTGAGCGGTCCCAAGATATTGAACACGGTGCGCACGCCCATCTCGCGGCGCGGGCCGATGGCGTGCTTCATCGCGGGGTGCAAGGCCGGGGCGAATAAGAAGCCGAACCCCACGTCATCAATGCACCGCGCAATCTGTTCCGGCGTGAGGTCGAGCCGCACGCCGAGGGCCTGGAGCACGTCCGCGCTCCCGCAGCGACTGGAGACGGAGCGATTGCCGTGTTTAGCCACCGCCACCCCCGCCCCAGCCGCCACCAGGCCGGCAGCGGTCGAGACGTTGAAGGTGTGCGCGCCGTCTCCGCCGGTGCCACACGTATCCACCAGCGGCTGGCGGCTGGGGCGCACGGGCGTCGCCTGGCGGCGCATAGCCCGCGCAAACCCGATGATCTCCTCCACCGTTTCGCCCTTGGCGCGCAGGGCGGCCAAATAAGCGCCGATCTGCGCCGGCGTGGCCTCGCCGGCCATAATGCGCCCCATCACCTGCTCGGCCTCTTCGGCAGAAAGGTGCTCGCGTTGAAGCGCCCGTTCGATAGCCGCGGGCAGGGTCATCGCTTCTTGGGGGGCCGTTGGCTCGCCTCGCACCTCCGCTAGCGCGATAAAATTCTGCAAGAGGCGCTTGCCGTACGGCGTAAGGATGGATTCCGGGTGGAACTGCACGCCCCAGGTAGGCGCCTCTCGGTGACGAAGGGCCATGATCTCGCCTTCCACTGTGCGGGCCATCACCTCGAGCGTCGCCGGCAAAGGCTCGCGCACGATGAGCGAGTGATAGCGCGTCGCCTCAAAGGGAGAGGGAATGCCCTGGAAGAGATCGCCCCCTTGGTGAAGGATGCGTGACGTCTTGCCGTGCATCAGCCGTTCGGCGCGGCCTATCTGCGCCCCAAAGACGTAGGCGATGCATTGATGCCCCAAACATACCCCCAAAATGGGCACGCGCCCATGAAAGCGCCGGATGACCTCATTGGCAATGCCCGCGTCGCGCTCCGGCGTGCCCGGCCCCGGCGAGATGACGATGTGCGAGGGGTTCAGCGCCTCGATGGCCTCCGGTGTCGTTTGGTCGTTGCGAAAGACGCGCGTCTCCGCGCCCAATTCGCCCAAATGCTGCACGATGTTGTAGGTGAACGAATCGTAATTATCCACCACGACGATCATCGCCTATTCCTCCTTGCCTTGTTGGGCCTCTTCCGCCAGGAGCAGGGCCTGCGAAAGGGCACGTAACTTGTTTTCCGTCTCTTCGAACTCGCGCTCGGGGTCCGAATCGGCCACGATGCCGGCCCCCGCCTGAAGGTAGGCCACATCGCCCTTCATCACGATGGTGCGAATGGCGATGCAGGTATCCATATTCCCCGAGAAATCGAAATAGCCCACTGCGCCGGCGTAGGGGCCGCGCCGCTCTGGCTCCAACTCCTCGATGATCTCCATAGCCCGCACCTTGGGCGCGCCCGACACGGTGCCCGCTGGAAAGCAAGCCCTGAGCACGTCAAAGGCATCTTTCGAGGGGGCCAGTTCTCCCCGCACGTCGGAGACGATGTGCATCACGTGCGAATAACGCTCCACCTCCATCAACACGGGCGTGGAGACGGTGCCCGCGCGGCACACCCGCCCCAAATCGTTGCGCGCCAAATCCACCAGCATCACGTGTTCGGCGCGCTCCTTGGGGTCAGCCAAGAGTTCGGCCTCCAGGCGACGATCCTCCTCCGCCGTGGCCCCGCGCGGGCGCGTGCCGGCCAGGGGGCGACTTTCGACCAAGCCTCGGTCGAGGCGGACAAGCACCTCCGGCGAGGAGCCGATGAGGCGCAACCCGTCGGGCAATTCGAAGTAGAACATATAGGGCGAGGGGTTGATGCGCCGCAGGGCGCGGTAGATGTCAAAGGGCCGGGCGGGGGTGCGCCGTTGGCTGCGCCGCGAGAGGACGACTTGAAAGATATCCCCCACGGCGATGTATTCCTTGGCGCGGAGCACGGCCTTTTCGAAGGCGGGCCGGCTGAAGGCCGAGTGCAGCGGTTCGCTGGTCGCAGAGGGGTTCCCCAGCGGCAGGGGCGCCTCCGGCAGGGGGCGCCGCAGGCGCGCCGCGAGTTCATCCAACGCGGCCTCGGCCTCGCGCTGCGAGGCCCTCCCCCCAGGCTCCACCTCGCGGTGGGCGATGAGGAGCAGGCGGTGCTTCACATGGTCATAGACGATGAGCCGGTCGCACAGGAGAAAGACGGCCTCGGGGAGTTGGAGGGTATCTGGCGCGCGTTCGGGCAAGCGCTCGAAGGAACGCACGAGGTCATACCCCATATAACCGGCGGCGCCCCCCGCAAAACGCGGCAGGCCTTCCGGGGGCGAAGCGGGATACCTGGGCAAATAGGCGCGGAGCACATCGAGCACGTCCTGCTCAGACGTGCTGAACTCGCGCCAATGGCCCTCTTCTTCGAGCGTAATGCGGTCTCGCCAGGCCCGCACGATGGCCCTGGGGTGGATGCCGATCATCGAGTAACGGGCGATGTGCTCGCCGCCCTCCACACTCTCTAAAAGGAACGAAGGCCCCAGCCCTCGCACCTTCAGATAGGCGGATATCGGCGTCTCGATATCGGCAGGCAGTTCGCGCACGACGGGGTACACCTCTCGCACTCGGGTCTGAAGCGGTATGTCTTTCATTTCGGCCTCCTCAAAATCCCAAAAAGAAACCCCTCGCCCCCTCCGCCGCATTCTATTCGGCGGAGAGTGGGGCGAGGGGTTGATGCCCACGCGGTGCCACCCACTTTAGGTGGTGATTCGCCAGGTAACAAAAAAGACCCGCGAGAAGGGTCTTACGAACGCAGCCACCTATCTCGGCAGATACGGGGCCGTGCCATCACCTCATGGATGCCAGCCCGATATCTCGCGCTCTGATAACGGTGCGTCTCCGGTGCGGCCTACTTGCCCCAAGGGGCTTTCGTGGCACGGCTCGCAGGCCCATTCAACTGCGCTGCCGGCATCGGGCTTTCACCTTCCCCCGATTCTCTGTAGCCGCATCACGCAGCCTACTCTTCCTGGTCGCAGCCTTTAGCATTTCGCTTGTTGCGTATACCATAGCCAAACTGGCCCGGTTGTCAAATCAGCCCATCGGGTCAAGCCGCACGCGGATGGCCGCCTCCCCCTGCACGGGGCACTTGAACTCGCACAACCCACAGCCGATGCAGCGTTCGTGCCGTACCACGGGCGCCTGCACCGTCCGGGGCGCCTCAGGGGGCCCGGCCTGAACCTCCACGAGCGCGATGGCCTTCTCTGGCAAGGGGCACATCTCTTCGCAGACGATGCACGGCCCCCTGCCCGTCCAGGCGATGCACAAGGCCGGGTCAACATACGCCTTGCCGATGGGCGTGAGGCGCTTTTCCTCAAGCGCCAAGGGGGGGATGGCCCCCGTGGGACAAACCTGCCCACACGTATTGCAGGAATATTCGCACGGCCCCAGGCGCGGCACGAGGATGGGCGTCCACACCCCTTCCAGGCCCGCCTCCGCCCAGGCCGGCTGAAGGCCGTGGCTGGGGCAGGCCCTTAGGCAGGCCCCACAGCGCACGCACTGCGCCAGGAGCGCGTCTTCCTCCACGCCAGGCGGGCGCAACCGATAGGGATAGGGATGAGGCTTGCGCGCCGCAATCTTGACGAGGGTTACACCCGCGATGCTCGCGGCGAACGCCCCCAGCGCCTGCCGGCGCGAGGGGTCGTAGGGCCACCCGAAACTGGGGCGCCCCTCCCCCGCAAAGGAGATGGCTCCCTTGGGGCAAGCCGGCGCGCAATCCAAACACAGGGTGCACTCGGCGCTATCGCTCTCATAGGCCCGGTCGCGGTCCACCGCGCCCATCGGGCAAATGCGCTCACACGCCCCGCACGCCACACAGGCCGGAGACACCTTCCGCTTGAGCCAGGCCACCTTCGAAACGAGCGCATACAGCCCGCCCAAGGGGCAAAAATAGCGGCACCAAGCGCGAGGTGCCCACAGGTTGAGGAGCAAAATCCCCGCAAACGCCGCCCCGAGCGCCACCGCACCCGCGTAATAGGGCTGTTTGTAACTCAAAAGCGTCCCTTGGAGGGCGGCGTCCGCCTTGGCGGTGGCATCCACCAGCCAAGGAACGCGGTAGAGCACCCCCTCGGCCTGCACGAGGAGCCAGTTCAGGGCGGGGAGGACGACCATCCCCACCGTGCGGATGAAAAGCGTCATCGGGTCGAGCACGAGGAGCGTAAGGTTGCCCCAAAGGGCCGCAAAAAGGATGACAAAGAGGAGGCCATATTTACCGCGGCGCCAGGGCACCTGGTTTTTAGGCGCCCGCCGAGAGCGCCGTGGGCCGACCCAATCGAGCAACGTACCCACGGGGCAGAGCCAGCCGCACCAAAAGCGCCCGGCGAGCAAGGTCAAGGCCAAGAGGCCCAAGCCGAGAAGAAAACGCCCCAGCCAGCGCCTGGCCGCGAGCATCGTGGCCAGGCCGGCGAGGGGGCTTAAATGCACAAGCGTATCGGCCCCCAGGCCGCGGTAGGCATAGCGCGTGGTCAAAACTGCCAGGCCTAGCGCCGCAACGAAGGCCAAAGCCTGCACGGCGCGCCGCACGCGCCGCCAGAAGGTGTAGCCCATGCCGCCCCCTAGAGGGAGAGTTCTTCGATGCGGATGCTCTTTAGGTCCTTGGTGCCCAGGCCCATCGCATCCCCGGCCACAATGTACGAGATATCATCCGGCGTGAGGCCGAACAGGCTCGTGGCATAGGCATCGGCGGCCACCCAATCGTGGCTGGCGATGACCGTGTTGGCCTGTTTGACATCCGCCAGGTTCCCGCCCGTCGGCCCATTATCCATAAGGATGCGCACGGCATCCACCACGGTGAGCTGTGGGCGCACGAGCGAAGCCAAATCGGCAATGCGCTGGCCCAAATTGCGGTGAATACCCGGCCGGTTCTCGATGACGCCCATCAGGTTCTTGCCGGCGAGGGTCAGCCGCGCCAGGCTGTGGTGTTTGGCGATGGGCACGTTGATGACGAGGTCGGCCTCCAGAACGGGGCGGTAAAAGCGCCACTTTTTGATATCTCGCCCCTCGGGAATATCCCTCTCCTCAAAGAGGGCGCTGGCCATCAGCTCCATCTTGCCGCCCGCCGCCTTGACGGCCTCCTCGATGCCCGAGCGCACATAGGCCTCTTGGGCGCTCCCGGAGAAGGGATAGTCCATCACGCGCACGCTCTTGGCCCCTGCTGCGAGCGCTAGCCGAACGAGCGTAGCCACCACGGTGGGGTTCGTCGTCGAGGCGTATTCGGGGCCATGGTTCGCGTTGCAGATGTTCGGCTTGATGATGACCTCGTAACCCTTTTTTACAAAGCGCTCCATCCCGCCCAGGGCGGCGATAGCCCGACGGGTGATCTCTTCGGGGTCTGCCCCGCGCACCACGGCGAGATAGGCCTCGCCCCCAGAAGGGGGTGGCGCTGCGGGGGTGGGCGCTGCCGTAGCGCTCACCTGGGGGGTAGCGGCCCCCGGCGTGGGCGAGGGGGCAGGCTCTGCCGCCGGCGTTGCGGTAAAGATCGGCTCAACGGTTGGGCTGGCCGGCTCGGCGGGCTGGGCCTCCTTTTTGGGCGCGCAACTAGCCAGCACCGCGCCTAGGCCCCAGAAGGCGGCCGCGGCCAAAAATCGGCGACGATCAATGAACTTCATTTTCTCGGTCCTTTTGAATAATAATCGAGTGGATCACTATAGAAATTATAGCGGGTAAACCATCGCCGTCAAGAATCCTCGCAGGGAATGCGTTTCAACCTCATAGAAGGCGCCCCATTCAGCCCATAGCGCCTTGAAAGAAACTATCTTTTGGATATACTTTGGATAGAATATTACAGGCTGTTCCCTACCTATCGCGCGCGGAGGAAACGATGGCCACAAAGGTGATGTTCTCGTTACCCAAGGAATTCTTGGCGGAAATTGACCGCCTTGCGCGGCAAGAACACCGGACGCGCAGCGAACTCATTCGCGAAGCGTTACGCCTGTATCTGGAAGTTCGCCAAGGGTACCGATACCCTGGCGCGGACCCGCGCGTGCGACAAGCCCTTGCCGTGCAAGACGGTCTATCCCAAATGGCGCCCGGCAGCGGCGAAGATAGCGCGGAAGACCTTCGAGCCTGGCGTGAGGCGCGAAGATGACCCCCCGCGTCGTCCTCGATACTTCCGTAGTCCTCAAGTGGTTCCGACAGGGCGAGGTTCTGGCCCAAAACGCCTTAGCCCTGCGAACTGCTTACGTCGAGGGGCAGATTGATCTATCGTTACCCACGTTCTTGGCCTATGAGGTGGCGAACGTGCTTCGCTACAAGAATGATTTGGCGACGCCTCAGGTTCAAGAGGCCTTGCAAAGCCTTTTCGATATGGGTTGGGAATGGGTCGCGCCGACTGCGGGCGCGGTGCAGAGAGCCGTAGCCATCGCCCGCGAAAGCGATGTAACGGTTTACGATGCCATTTTTGCAGCGGTAGCCGAAACTCTCGGGGCCGTGTTCATCACGGCGGATGAACGGCTCGCGCGTAGGCTCAACGGCCTGCCTTTCGTCCACTATCTAGGCGATGATCGTTGGGGCGATCTTTTGCCGAGTTGATCGGGCACTCGTAGGTTGACACCTCAGCTCGCTCCACGTATGCTGGGCGCGAATTTGCCCCTGCGAGGTGATTATGCCAGAAACGCGCGTTGCCGCTCAGGAACTCGAGGCCTTTGCCGCGGCCATCTTTGAAAAGGTCGGCCTTTCGCCGGAGGACGCCGCCACGGAGGCCCACGTGCTCGTGTGGGCCAACCTGCGCGGCATTGATTCGCACGGCGTCTTGCGCATCCCCCAATATGTGGCGAGCGTGGAACGCGGCGGGATGAACCCCCACGCCCACATCCGCATCGAGCGCGAGACGCCGGCCGTCCTGCTCATCGAAGCAGACCACGCCTTTGGCCCCGTCGTAACCACCCTAGCGATGCGCTGCGCCATCGCCAAGGCGGCGCAAGTGGGCGTGGGGTGGGCCGTCATCCGCAACACCACCCACCAGGGCGCGATGGGCTATTATGCCCTGATGGCCGCCGAGGAAGGGATGGCCGGTTTGGCCATCGTCTGCAACCCGCCGAATATGGCCCCCACGGGCGCCAAGGCCGCCGGTGTGCATAACAGCCCCATCGCCATCGCCGTGCCGGCCAAACAACACGGCGCCTTGGTGCTCGATATGGCCACCAGCGTGGCTGCTTTCGGCAAGATCCAACTGGCCATAGATAAGGGCATCCCCATCCCCGCGGGTTGGGCGCTCGACCAGGATGGCAACCCCACCACCGATCCGCGCCAGGCGCGCATCCTTCTGCCGGCGGGGGGCTACAAGGGCTACGGCCTGGCCCTGATGTTCGAATGCCTCACCAGCCTCTTTGCCGGCAACCCCCTCCTAGAACCCATCCTCCTCCACACGGGCACCGTGCGCCCCGGCACGCAGAACAGCGTCGTCGCCGCCGTGAACATCGCCGCCTTTGGCGATGTGGAAGCCTACCGCGAGCATATAGATCGCCTCATCGAGGGCATCAAGGCCCTGCCCAAGGCGGAAGGAGTAGAGGAGATTCTCGTGCCGGGCGAGCCGGAGCGGCGCGTCCTCGCTGAACGGCAAGCGCAGGGCATCCCCCTCCCCGAGGGGACGGTGCGCAACCTACGCGAAGTAGCCTCGCGCCTCGGTGTGCCTTTGCCACCGGCCTTGGCGTAGAGGGTGAGGGCGCGAGGCACGCGCCCTCACCCCCGCCCCTCTCCCACCAGAAGCGTGGGAGAGGGGCAGTTTTGTGCAGCCGATGGCCCACGAGGAAGCCTCGCGGGTTCGAGATTGCTCATAGGTCGCCCATTTTGATTGGGCGCGCTTTTGCCGTATAATGCATTTTTGGCTTGCCGAGCGCGGCAAGAACCTTTTTGTGCATCGGGAGCGGGGTGGCGCTTCAGCGGGCCATCTGCCATCGGCCCGTGCGGAATGCAGCCGCCCCTTCTTATGCCCAAAACGAACCTGAGGCGCCCAATGCGTTGGGCGCCCCGCCCAGAGGTAGAAAATGACCCATCAGAATCATCGCTTGCAGAACCTAAGGAATATCGGCATCATCGCGCATATTGACGCGGGCAAAACGACGACCACCGAGCGCATTTTGTGGCACACCGGCCTCATCCACCGCGTGGGGAACGTGGATGAGGGGAATACCGTAACGGATTTTATGCCCCAAGAGCGCGAACGCGGCATCACCATCCAATCGGCGGCCATCACCTGCGAGTGGAAGGGGCACCAGATAAACCTCATCGATACCCCTGGCCACATTGACTTTACCTCCGAGGTGCAGCGCGCTTTGCGCGTGTTGGATGGCGGCGTCGTCGCCTTTGACGGCGTGGCCGGCGTGGAACCCCAATCGGAGACGGTGTGGCGCCAAGCCGACCGTTACGGCGTGCCGCGCATCGCCTTTGTGAACAAGATGGATCGCCCCGGCGCCGACCTCGACCAGACCCTCGAGATGATGCGCAAGCGCCTGGGTGCGCACCCCATCTTGGTGCAGTGCCCCATCGGCCGCGAAGAATCGTTCGAGGGCGTGATAGACCTCATCACGATGCGCGCCCTCTATTTCGACGCAGAAGGGGCGATGCGCACCGAGCCAATCCCCCAAGCGCTGCGCCCAGAGGTGGAGCGCCGCCGCGAGCAGATGCTCGAGGCCTTGGCCGATGTGGATGACGATATCGCCCTCGCCTACCTAGAGGGCGAAGAGATTTCGCGCCCAACGCTGATGCAGGCCCTGCGCCAGGCCACCTGCGCCTCGCGGGCAGTGCCCGTGTTGTGCGGGGCGGCCCTGCGCAATCTTGGCATCCAGCCCTTGTTGGATGCTATCGTGGCCTATCTCCCTTCGCCGCTCGATTTGCCGGCCATCTCCGGTCGAGACCCATTGACCGATGCAGAGATCCTCTGCCAGCCGAGCGAGTTGGAGCCTTTGGCGGCGCTGGTGTTCAAGATCAGCACGGACCCCTATGTGGGCAAGTTGGCCTTCTTGCGGGTTTATTCAGGGGTCATCGCCCGGGGGATGACCGTGCTCAACCCCTCCACCGGCGAGACGGCCCGCATCGGCCGCTTGGTGCGGATGCACGCCGACCGCCGCGAAGAGGTGGAGGAACTGCGCACCGGCGATATCGGCGCTGTGCTTGGCCTGCGCGCCGTGCAAACAGGGCAGACCCTGTGCGACCCCTCGCGGCCCGTGGAATTGGAAGAGATCACCTTCCCCACGCCCGTCATCGAAATCTCGCTCAAGACGCAATCCAAGGCGGCCGAGGAGCGGCTCGCCACGGCGCTCCAACGCCTGGCCGACGAAGACCCCACCCTCAACGTGCGCCAGAACGAACAAACGGGCGAGACGATCTTGGCCGGAATGGGCGAACTGCACCTCGACGTGGTGGTGGACCGCCTACGCCGCGAGTTCGGCGTAGAGGCGCACGTCAGCCCGCCCAAGGTCGCCTATTGCGAGACGATCACCCGCCCCGTAACCGTCGAAGGGCGTTTGGTCAAGCAATCTGGCGGTCGTGGGCAGTTCGCCGTGGTCGTGGTCGAGTTCGAGCCATTGGAGGGGGGCGCTGGGTTCGTCTTTGAGAACAAGATCACCGGCGGCGCCATCCCCAAGGAGTATATTCCCGCGGTGGAAAAGGGCATCCGCGAGGCGATGCGCCAAGGCCCCTATGCCAAAATGCCCGTCGTGGATATCAAGGCCACCCTCGTGGATGGCAAATTCCACGAGGTGGATTCCTCCGAGCGGGCCTTTTTCACGGCGGGGAGCCTGGCCCTCAAAGAGGCCGTCCTCAAAGGAGGGCCGGTGCTCTTGGAACCGATGATGAAGGTGGATGTGGTGGCCCCGCAACAGTACACGGGCGATATCATCGGCGATCTCAGCGGGCGTGCCGCCACCGTTACGGGCATCGAGCCGCGCACGGCGGGCGTGCAGAGCATTTTGGCGCTCGTGCCGCTCGCGCGGATGTTCGGCTATGCCACCACTCTGCGCTCCCTCACCCAAGGGCGCGGGAGTTTCACGATGGAGTTCTCGCACTACCAGCGCACGAGCGACCAGGTAGCCAAGGAGATCATCTCGCACGTAGCCTAAAACGCCGCGTTTTCGCGCCCTCAAGCCGGCCCTGCCTCGGTGGGGCCGGTTTGTTGCGCCAAGGCTTGGCGAACGCGGCCTCTTGGCGTATCATCGTAGGCAGAAGGCAGGGTCCACACGATGGAACCTTCAGTAGAAACCGTTCACCAATGGCCTATTACCCAGGTCTATGAGGCCTTGCACTCCAGGCCGGAGGGCCTCACGCACGCCGAAGTCGAGGAGCGCCTGCGGCGCTACGGGCGCAACGTCCTCGCTGAGGTGCGCAAGACGCCGCTCATCGTCCGCTTTTTGGCAAACTTTACCCATATGATGGCCATCCTCTTGTGGGTGGGCGGCATCGTCGCCTTTGTGGCGCAAATGCCCCAGTTGGCCATCGCCATTTGGGCAGTGAACGTCATCAACGGGTGTTTCGGTTTTTGGCAGGAATTCCGCGCCGAAAAGGCCACCGAGGCCCTGCGGCGTATGCTGCCCGTGCAGGCGCGCGTTTTGCGAGAGGGGATGGAAGAGCGCGTTTCGGCGGAGGAACTCGTGCCGGGCGACGTCGTCCTCTTGAGCGAGGGAGACCGCGTCTCGGCGGATGGGCGCCTCGTGGAAGATTCCGAACTGGCCGTGGATCAATCCACCTTTACCGGAGAAGCGCACCCCGTGCGCAAACTTTCCGAAGCGGTACTCAACCCCGCCGTCCAAGGGGCCGACCGGCCGAACCTCGTCTTTGCCGGCACCACGGTCGTCTCCGGTTCGGGCAAGGCCGTCGTCTTTGCTACCGGGATGAACACGAGTTTCGGCAAGATCGCTCACCTGACCCAGAGCCTCAAAGATGAACCCAGTCCCCTCCAAAAGGAGATGAAGGTCGTTACGCGGAACGTAACGATCATCGCCGTCCTTGTGGGGGTCGTCTTCTTTATCATCTCCATCACCCTCGCGGGGATGCGCCTCGCCGAGGCCTTCATCTTTGGTTTGGGGATGATCGTGGCCTTCGTGCCGGAGGGCCTCCTCCCCACCGTGACCCTTTCGCTCGCCTTGGGAGTGCAGCGCATGGCCAAGCGCCACGCCCTCATCAAACGCCTATCGGCCGTGGAGACCCTGGGCTGTACCACGGTCATCTGCACCGATAAAACGGGCACCCTTACCCAGAACGAAATGACGGTAACCGACCTTTGGCTCAACGGCCACGCCTTGCGCGTGACGGGCGCCGGCTACGCCCCAGAGGGGCAGATTTTGGATGGCTCGCGCCCCATCACCGCGCGGGACGATCCGGATTTGGAGAGGCTCCTCCTCGGCGCCAGCCTGTGCAACGATGCGCGCCTTTTGCCGCCGAACGGCAACTCGGATCGTTGGACGATCCTTGGCGACCCCACCGAGGCGGCGCTCAAGGTGGTGGCGATGAAGGCCGGGCTGGATATGAACCGCGCCGCCGCGCAGTGCCCGCGCGTGCGCGCCCTGCCCTTCGAATCGCGCCGCAAGCGGATGACGACCATCCATCAAATCTCCGGCCCAGGGGGCCTGGAACAGTTCGCTTATGTCAAGGGGGCGCCGCGCGAGGTGCTGGAACTGTGCACGCATCGCTGGGAGCAAGGCCGGGAGATTCCCCTGGACGATGAAGAGCGCACCCGCATTATGGCCGCCAATGACCGCTTCGCGCGGAACGGCTTGCGCGTGCTCGCCGTGGCGATGCGGAGGCTGCCCTTCGACCGAGCGGCGCGCCCCCTACTCGCCTACACGCCTGAAACGGTAGAGCGCGATTTGACCTTCTTGGGCCTCATCGCCATGATGGACCCGCCGCGACCAGAGGTCATCGCCGCGGTAGAAAAGTGCCACCGCGCAGGCATCCGCATCATTATGATCACCGGCGACTATGGGCTGACGGCCGAAAGCATCGCCCGCCGTATCGGCATCATCCGCCAAGGCCAGCCGCGCATCCTCACCGGCCGCGAGTTGGACGCGATGAGCGACGCCGAACTGGCCGAGGCCCTGCAAGGCGAGGTCATCTTTGCCCGCGCGGCCCCAGAACACAAACTCCGCATCGTCGAACGGCTGCAGGCGATGGGGCATATCGTCGCAGTAACAGGAGATGGCGTCAATGACGCGCCGGCCCTCAAAAAGGCCGATATCGGCGTGGCTATGGGCATCACCGGCACCGACGTGGCCAAAGAGGCCGCCGATATGATCCTGACCAACGATAATTTCGCCTCCATCGTGAACGCCATCGAAGAAGGCCGCGCCGTGTATGCCAACATTAAAAAGTTTGCCACCTATATCTTTACCAGCAACACGCCCGAGGCGGTGCCTTTCATCCTCTTTGCCCTTTCTGGCACGCGTATTCCTCTGGCCCTCAACGTGATGCACATCCTCTCGGTGGATTTGGGCACCGATATGGTGCCCGCCTTGGCGTTGGGCGCCGAACCCCCGGAGCCGGGCGTGATGGATCGCCCCCCGCGCAAGATCACCGAGCACGTCATCACGCGGTCTATGCTCGCGCGCGCCTATTTGTGGCTTGGCTTGTGGCAGAGCCTTGCCGTGATGGCCTCTTTTTACTGGATGTTCTGGACAAACGGCTATTGGGGCCAGTGGCTGGATTTGCCCTCGGAGGGCACGCTTTACCGCGCGGCCACCGGTATGGCCCTGGCGACCGTGGTGGCGACGCAAATCGGGAACGTGTTCGCTCAGCGCTCGGAGCGCATCTCGGCCTTCCGGCTGCCCCTCTTTAGCAACCCCCTGTTGTGGGTGGGCATTGCGAGCGAACTCGCGCTTATCCTTTTGATTACCTATGCGCCGTTTATGCAGGCGTTTATCGGCACGGCGGCCTTTTCGCCGCGCTATTGGCTTTTCATCTTTGCCTGGACGCCGGTCTTGCTCTTGGCCGATGAATTGCGCAAACTGGCTCTGAATGGCCTCGAACGGCTCAAAACTCGGCGCCTAGGGCACCGCCAAGCAGTGTAGGAGAGAGACGATGCGCATCATCATTATCGGCTGTGGTCGGATGGGTTCCGGCTTGGCGCAAGTGCTGCAATTGCGGGGGCATTCCGTAACGGTGGTGGATCGAGACCCCGCCAGTTTCGAGCGGCTCGGCCCGGCCTTCAAGGGGCGCACGGTGGTCGGCGTAGGGTTCGACCGCCAGGCCCTCATCGAAGCAGGCATCGAGCGCGCGGATGCCCTGGCCGCTGTGATGCCCAGCGACGAGGCCAACGTGGTGGCGGCCCGCCTGGCAAGTGAGTTTTTTCACGTGCCCCGTGTGGTGGTGCGGCTGTACGATCCGCGCAAGGCCGAAATCTATAACCGGCTCGGCTTGCGCACCATCAGCCCCATCTCGTGGGGCATCAACCGCGTGGCCGATATGCTCTCCTATTCCCCCATCGAGACCGTTCTGACCCTGGGGAGCGGCGGGGTGGAAATCGTAGAGGTGGAGGTGCCGGCGCTTTTGGTGGGGCGCACCGTGCAGGCCATCGCCGTGCCCGCCTCCATCCACGTGGTGGCCATCAGCCGAGGGGGCAAAACCTTCTTGCCCACTTTGGGCACCGTCTTCCAAGAAGGGGATCTTTTACACCTCGCCGTGGCATCTTCCGCCAAGGGGCGGCTGCGCGAACTGCTCGGCGTGGGCTAATGCAAGGAGGCCAAACGATGCGCGTGTTGATTGTAGGCGGGGGCAAAGTCGGCGGCTATTTGGCAAGCCTTCTGCTCGCGGGGGGGCATCACGTTCGCCTCATCGAGGTGCGGCCAGAACAGGTCCCATCGCTCCAACGCGACCTGCCCAAGGAGATCATCCTTTTGGGAGATGGCACGGACCCCACCACGCTCGAAGGCGCGGGCATACGCCTGGCGAACGTGGTCGCCGCCGTAACGGGCGATGACGAGACGAACCTCGTGGTGGCCACGTTGGCGCGCTTCGAATTCGGCGTGCCGCGCATCATCGCGCGGGTGAACAACCCCAAGAACGCTTGGCTCTTTACCCCAGAGATGGGCGTGGATGTGGGCCTCAACCAAGCCGATGTGATGGCGCGGCTCATCGCCGAAGAAATGTCCCTCGGCGATATGATGACGCTCCTCAAACTGCGCAAGGGGCAATATGCCGTCGTAGAAGAAAAGGTGCACCCTCAAGCCCCCGCGGCCGGCAAGTCCATCGCAGACCTTCACCTGCCGGAAGATTGCGTCCTCGTGGCCATCTTGCGCAAGGGCGAACTGTTCCTGCCGCGAGGCAGTATGATCCTCCAGCCGGCCGATGAGGTCTTGGCACTGGTTACGACACATAGCGCCGCCGCGCTGGCCGCCCTCCTCAGCCCGGCCGACCGTCCGACGCCCAAGATCACCTTTTAGGAGATACGATGGCAGAAGAAAGGCCCCCCATCCGCCTCGATCAATTCCTCAAACGGTTGGGGTGGGTGCGTTCCGGCGGAGAGGCGAAGCATCTCATTCAAGCGGGTATGGTGCGGCTGAACGGCCAGGTGGAGACGCGCCGCAGTAAGAAACTCTACCCCGGCGACCGCGTGACCCTGGGAGACCGCGAGGCCATCGTCGAAGACGCGCGCTGACTACCCTTTGCGAACCGCCTCTTGAACGGCAAGGCGCATAAACTGCCGCTCGCCCCAGTCGTTCACCTTTTGGAAGCCCAACGACTGATACAGCGCCATGGCCCGCGCGTTGGATTTCGTCACATTGAGGGTCATTTCGGTGCGCTCGATTTCGCGACAAAAGACAATGGCCTCTTCTAAAATGCGCCGGCCGATGCCCTGCCCCCAGCGCTCCTCGATGACTTGCAGGTGCCGCACGTGGATTCGGCGGCGCCCCTGCCCAAGGTCGAGCCAAATCCAGCCCACCACCTGGCCCTCATCCTCGTACACCCAAATGATCTCATCTTGGCGCAGGCGCTTGAGCGAATCTCGAAAGGCCGGTTCGTAAAAGGATTCGCCGGGGAAATTGATCTCAACACTGCGGTGTTGCATCGCTACCACGCATTCGATATCTCGCGCATAATCAAACGGGCGCCTTTGCATAGGTCTCCTCAGCGTTTAGGGTAAAGCCTCTCCCTGGCCGAACCACTTTTCTTGGAGTATAAGCCAGGTGCCATCCGCTTGCCAAGCCTCCAAAGCGCGCTGGAACTCGGCCACCAGGCGCGCCCCTTCTAGCCGCGTCGCCCCTACCAGAGGGGCCGTGGTGAGCATCGGGCCAGCGCGGCGCGCCATCCCTTTTTGCACCAGGTCAAAAGCTGCCACTTGGTCGCAGACGATGGCCGAGACCTCGCCCCAGCCAAGGGCCTGTGCCAGGTCCTCCCTCTCACGAAAGGGGATAATCTCCACCTGCTGGGGATGGTAGCGGTTCCACGTGCGCAGGAGGTGATGGCCCTCAGCGCCCAATTCCACGCCTACCCGGCGCCCGGCCAAGTCGGCAAGGGAAGCGATGGCCGCCTCTTCGGGCCGCACCAAGAGCACCTGCCCCACATCGAAATAGGGCGGCGTAAAGAGCACATCGCGGGTCATCGTGCGGTCGTAGGGCAGGGCCGAGAGGATGAGGTCGCAGCGCTTGACAAAAAGGGCGTCATACAAGCCATCGAACGAGAGGTTGACGAACTCGGCGCGCACTCCCCACCTCGCGGCCAGGGCCTGGGCCAAATCCACATCAAAGCCGTAAAACTGGCCCGAGGCATCCACATATTCAAAGGGCGGGTAACTCGCGTCCATACAGACGCGGAGCACCCCTTCGCGCTGGATGGAGGCCCACACATCCTCCGGCCCCCACGGGAGCCATCCCTTCCCCCGCAAAGCAAAGACCAATGCGAGGATAATCCCGGCCAAAGCGGCCACTGCGCCCCACCGAGCCCACCGGCGAAGCCCCCTCATCGTTTACGGCTCCAAAAACTCAAAGGGCCGGCCGTGGGCATAGTTGGCCACCTCCATATAGACGGGTTTGGGGATGAAATCCGCCGTGACGAAACTGTAATAATCCTGATAGGTGTGCTGATCCCACGGGTAGCGAAACACCCACAGGCACACAGCACGGCACCAATCCCAATGTTCCAAGGCCCACTGGTAAGCCCCGATGGTGTATTCGATGCGCTGATAAGGCCGCACGGCGTGCGCCCAGCGAGGATGGTCGTTCCAGCCCCCTTCCGTGATGAAGCAGGGCTTGGCGCCATCTCCGTGGGCCACCATAATGGCGCGCACAAGTTCGGCCCTCCGAAAGTTGAGCGCCTGCGGATCGGGCGGGTCATCGGGCGGGGCCGTTAACCCATAGGCGTGGATGGCCAGCCCATCGAAACAGGCCCCCGCGCCATATTCATACATCCGTTCGAGGAAGAGGAGGTCGCTCATCCCCAGGTCGCTCCCCTCCGGCTCGAGGGTGGGCGCCAGCCCCGCTGCCAAAATCTGCACATCGGGCCGCGCGGCCTTGACGCGCGCATAGGTCAGGCAGAGGAGGCCCGTATAGGCCTCCGGGTCGGGCGGGCGGTAACCCCACTCGAAACTGAGGTTCGGCTCATTCCAGATGATGAGATAGGGCACGCGGTCGCCATAGCGTTCGGCAAAGGCCTGCACAAACGCGGCATAGTCTTCATAGTGGTCGCGATCCAGGTAGCGAAAGGTGGTCTCTTTGGGCCGTGCCCATTCGGGCACAAAGTCGATCCGCCCCAGGAGCGTGACGCCCTGCGCCGCCGCGTGGGCCACCACCAGGTCAGGGTGCTCCCACCGATAGCGCCCCGGTTGAGGCTCATAATACCCCCACGGGAAATACTCCACTGCCCAGGGGCTGCCCATCTCGCGCACCATCTGGAAGGTGCGCTGGACCTTCCACGGCTCCACCTCATCCGTCAAGCGGGTGTGGATGCCAATTTTGGGGTTGCTCGTGATGACCGTTTGCGGCGGCCCGATGGTTACGAGCCGCCTTGGCAGCCCCTGCACGAGGGCCAAGATCAAGGCAACGGCGGCCGCGCGTTTGGCCCAACCGGCCCACGGGCGGCGCACCGTTTCTTTGGCGTGCGTTCCGCGTTGTGCTATACTCAATATGCCTGTGCCCCAGTAGCTCAGCGGAAAGAGCAGAGGTTTCCTAAACCTTGTGTCGCAGGTTCGATTCCTGCCTGGGGTACTTTTTTCTACCCCTTGCGCGAGAGCATACCACGCCCCACACGCCCCGCCAAATGCGCCACCCCCTTAGAACGCTTGACAGCGCTTTGCGCCGCACTATACTCGTTGCAGATTCCAAACCCTAGGAGGTCAATATGGCCAAACTGGATCGCATCGAGGGGATCGGGCCAACGTATGCCGCCAAACTCGCCGAGGCCGGCGTGAATTCCACCGAGGCCCTGCTTGAAGCGGGGGCCACGCCCAAGGGCCGCCAGGAACTCGCCGAAAAGACCGGCATCAGCCCCAAGTTGATTTTGGAATGGGTCAATTTGGCCGACCTCTTTCGCATCAAGGGGATCGGCGAAGAGTATTCGGACCTTCTCGAAGAGGCCGGCGTGGATACCGTGGTGGAACTGGCCCAGCGCAACCCAGAGAACCTTTACCGGGCCTTGGTAGAGATGAACCGAGCCAAGAAACTCGTGCGCCGCCTGCCCAGCCAAGACCAAGTGGCCGACTGGGTGGCCCAAGCCAAGGCTCTGCCAAGGGTGATCGAGTACTAGCCTGCCAGGGCGCTGGGCCGCACCCTGGCCTCGTAGTCATTGAGGGAAAACGCTTCCCCGAAAGGAGAGGCTATGCCGCGTTTGCGCATCAGCGATAACCGGCGTTTTTTGGCCTATGAGGATGGGCGGCCCTTTTTCTACTTGGCCGATACGGCTTGGGAATTATTCCACCGTTGCAACCGCGAGGAGGCGGCTCGCTATCTAGCCAACCGCGCGGCCAAGGGGTTCACTGTGATTCAAGCCGTGGTCTTGGCCGAGTTGGATGGCTTGACGGAGCCGAATGCTTACGGTCACCTGCCTTTGATCGATCGCGACCCCACTCGCCCCAACGAGGCCTACTTTGAGCATATAGATGCCATCGTTGAACGCGCCGAATCATTGGGGCTGTTCATTGGTATGTTGCCCACGTGGGGGAAATACGTTACAGACGTGTGGGGTGAGCATCAGGTCATCTTCGAAAAGGAGAGCGCGCGGTGGTTCGGCGAGTACCTCGGGCAGCGCTACCGCGATAAGCCCATCATTTGGATCTTGGGAGGAGACCGCCCCGCCGATGGCCGCCTGCATGTGTACCGCGCTATGGCCGAGGGGTTGCGCGCCGGCGACGGGGGAGAGCATCTCATCGGCTATCACCCCCAGGGGCAGCGTTCTTCGTCCATCTGGGCACACCACGAGCCGTGGCTCGACATCAATATGTGCCAATCGGGCCACCTGCGCCGTTCCAACGAGAATTGGGCGATGATTGCGGCGGATTACGCCTTGGAACCCCCCAAGCCCTGTCTCGATGCCGAGCCATGTTATGAAGGGATCCCTGTGGGGTTCAACCCCGGCAACGGGTACTTTGGCGACTATGATGTGCGCAAGGCGGCCTATTGGGCGGTGTTTTCCGGCGCGGCGGGGCACACGTATGGCTGCGGCAGCGTCTGGCAGATGTACACACCCAACCGGCGGCCCACTCTGCACCCTATTCAGCCGTGGTATGAGTCTCTCGATTTGCCCGGCGCCTTTGATATGAGGCACCTCAAGGCCTTGATGCTCTCGCGGCCCTATTTTACGCGCCTGCCGGATCAATCGCTCATCCTTTCCAATCGCCTCGACCCGCCGGGCAAACTCAGTCCCTGCGGCTCGGACGATTATGTGGCCGTGACGCGCGACGGCGCGCCCGGCGCGCGCGATGCGACGTACTTGATGGCCTATTTTCCGCTCTTGCGGAGCATTGACCTCGATACGTCGGTCATCGCGAGCGACCGCCTGCGCGCTTGGTGGTATGACCCGCGTGAGGGCGTGGCGACCCTCATCGGCGAGATGCCCAACCCCGGCCATTGGGAGACGCCTCGCCTGCCTTCCGGGCCAGATTGGGTGCTGGTAGTGGATGACGCAACCTGCGGATATCCCCCACCCGGCCAAGGGAATGCCGGAGGCTCGTAAAGGGGGTGAAAGGCATCGGCGTTTGCCCCGTTTGACAAGCCTTTGGCCCTGCCTATAATGCGGAGCCAGAGGCGATGGCCAGGGTTGCCTGTTGGCGGGCAACGCGGGCCGGTTCGCCTGGCTAGAATGATCGGCGCTCTCATCCCATGTCTCGTCGAGTGGTCTGGGGATAGCGTAGATTCATTCTGAAGCCCGGAGTTCGGAGAATCTGTCAGACCACTCAAAAGGACATTGGGAATGGGAAGCAAACTGTACGTCGGGAATTTGCCTTACTCTACCACCGAGGCCGAACTGGAGAGCCTTTTCAGCCAGGCCGGCGAAGTCGTCGAGGTCAGCATCATTACGGATCGCGAAACCGGCCGCGCGCGCGGTTTCGGGTTTGTGGAGATGGCCAATGACGCCGCCGCCAAGGCCGCCATCGAGCAGTTCGATGGTGCCCAACTCGGTGGCCGCACCCTCAAGGTGAACGAGGCCAAGCCTCGTCAACCGCGCGAGCGAGACTCCCGCGATCGCGGGCGCTACTAGTCGGCGCGTTACGCCTGAGGAACGCTCCCGAAACAATTTCGGGAGCGTTTTCTTTTCTGTAACCCAAGGCGCCTCTCATTCGTTACATAGGGTGAAGGCTCTGCACGGCCTTCACATTCCTCACGACGATAGGAGGCTCCTATGAGAAAGCGTTTGCTCACCGTTGGCCTGGCCGCGCTTGTCCTGATTTCCTTGGCCCTGCCCGTGGCGGCGGCCGCGCCCCTTGGCGACCGGCTCACGGTGGATGACGGCGCCTGCCTAGCCGCCATCCGCCCTTTGCCCAGCGGCGTTTACCAAGTATGGGTGTATTGCTATGAGGATGGGTACTATAAAGCGGGAGCGGCTATGCACCTGGTGGCTGCCCCCACCGACCATCCCTCGGCAAGCGCCTGGGGTGATCCAGTGGACCTCACCGCCCTGCCGGGCGAGGCCTTGGATGGCACGTATTATGTCAAAGAGAACGCCATCTCTCCAGTGGCCGTAGCCGCCAAGACGGGCCGTTGGGATATCCTGCCCGATGGGTTGCTCCGCAACCGCCTGCACCTGCGCGAGCAAATCTCGTCGGCCTCCACCGGAGACGAGACGCGCACGCGCCTGCAGAACGAGGCGCGCACCCAGCAGGAGGACGGCCGCCGCGTGGGCCAAACGGAGGCGAACCGCTCTCAGAACGAGGTGCGGGAACGTTCCGAATCCTCTGGGCAGGCGAACCCTCCCGCCGCCCCCGGCCAGGCCCAGGGCGGCCCCTCGAACGGCCACGCCTCTGGGAACGCCCGCGGGCGCCGCTGAGGTTCTTGACAGACCTCCCCATATCGCCCATAATCAAGATGCCGCGCCTCAAACCCAATGACTTTCGGGGGTGAGGCGTTCGGCATCTTTTGCTATGGGAGGTGCCGCTGTGCTCGATGCGTTGCGCGCCCTAGTTTGCGCAGGGAACAAACTGCTCCCCCGCGCCGGCCTGGTTACCTGGACGAGCGGCAACGTCAGCGGGCGAGACCGTGAGACGGGCCTGGTCGTCATCAAACCCAGTGGCGTACGCTACGATGACCTCACCCCAGAGCAGATGGTCATCTTGGATCTCGATGGGCGCCTCGTAGAGGGCGCCCTCAAACCCTCGGTGGATGCCCCCACGCACCTCTATGTGTATCGCCATCGGCCCGATGTGATGGGCATCGTACACACCCATTCGACCTTTGCCACGGCCTTTGCCGCCGTAGGCAAGCCCATCCCCGTGTATCTGACGGCCATTGCGGATGAGTTCGGCGGGCCGATCCCCGTGGGGGCCTATGCCCCTATTGGCGGGGAGGAGATTGGCCAGGAAATCGTGCGTTCCATCGGCTCCAGTTGCGCCATCTTGATGAAGAATCACGGCGTGTTCACGATTGGGCCAGATGTGATGGCCGCCGTCAAGGCCGCCGTGATGGTGGAGGACGTAGCACGCACCGTCTTTTACGCCCTACAACTCGGCCAGCCAGAGGAGATTCCCCCCGACGAGGTCGCCCGCGGCCATCGCCGCTATCGGGAACAGTATGGCCAGAGATAGCCGCATCGCCTCTTGGAGCATTCGCCTATGCCGCACCCAGAAATCCACCCCGCACAACCTCGCCAAACGGCGCTCGTGGCCTTTCACGATGGGCGCCTGTTCGAAGGCCCCGTCGGTTTGCCCCTGCGAGATTTTGTCGAGGCGGCCTATCCAGATCCCCCAGAGCCAATCGCCGCCGCCCTGATGAACGGCGAACTCGTGGAACTGACCCAGATCGTCGAGGGAGATGCCTCCGTGCAGGTGCTCGATACGACCACGACGGACGGGATGCGCATCTACCAGCGGTCGTTGCTCTTTGTGCTCATCGTGGCGGCGAACGAACTCTTCCCCGAGGCGCACATCATCGTAGATCACTCCGTCACCCTAGGGGGATTCTTTTGCCAGGTCAAAGGGCGCGCCCTATTCAGCGCCGAGGAACTGCGCGCCCTTGAGGCCCGTATGCGGGAGATCGTCGCCCAAGATGAGCCGATCCTTCGCGAAGAGATGCCCGTGGTCCAGGCCAAGGCGATTTTTGAGGCGATGGGCTACGATGACAAGGTGCGCCTCCTACGCTTCCGCGAGGAGCCGACCATCGCCCTTTACCGTTTGCGGGGAGTGTATGACTATTTTTACGGCTATATGATGCCCTCGACGGGCGCCTTGAGCGGCTTTTGGCTCGAACTCTACCCGCCGGGGTTCATCTTGCGTATGCCCCAAAGGGGGTTCCCCTTGCCCCTGCACTCGCATCACGATTACCCCAAACTGATGGGCATCTTTCGTGAGTATGGGGAATGGCTCGGCATTTTGGGCATCGAGGATATCGGCTCGCTCAACGAGGCCGTGGAGAAGGGGCGCATCCGCGAGGCCGTGCTCGTCTCCGAAGCCCTCCACGAGAAGCAAATCGCCCGCATTGCGGACGAAATCGCCCGCCGCCGCCCACGCGTGCGCGTGGTGCTCATCGCCGGGCCTTCCTCCTCCGGCAAGACGACCTTTGTGCGGCGTTTGGCCATCCAACTCCTGGTGAATGAGATGCGCCCGCTCCCCTTGGGGCTGGACGACTATTTTGTCGATCGCGACCAGACGCCCCGCGACGCGAACGGCGCGTATGACTTTGAATCCCTCGAGGCGCTCAATTTGGCCCTGTTCAATGAGCATATCCGCCGCCTTCTGGCTGGAGAACGGGTTACGGTGCCCCGTTTTGACTTTCACCAGGGCAAGGGCCTGCCCGATCGCGACGTATCTCTTGCGGAAAACGCCATCCTCCTTGTGGAAGGCATCCATGGCCTGAACCCGCGCCTCCTCACCGAGATTCCGGCGGAGATGATCTACCGCATCTACGTCTCCGCCTTGACGCAACTCAACATAGATCATCACAACCGCATCCCCACGACGGATGTGCGCCTCCTCCGGCGCATCGTGCGGGATGCGCAATTTCGCGGCTACAGCGCGCGAGAGACGATCCAACGTTGGGCGAGCGTGCGGCGGGGCGAGGAAAGGAACATCTTCCCTTACCAAGAAAATGCCGACGTGATGTTCAATTCGGCCCTGGCCTATGAACTCGCGGTGCTCAAGCCCTATGTGGAACCCCTCCTCCTCACCGTGCCACCCGATACCCCAGAATGGTTGGAGGCGCGCCGCCTGCTCGCCTTTTTGCGGTGGGTGCGCCCCTGCCGGGCAGATTGCGTGCCTGATAATTCGCTCCTGCGCGAATTCATCGGCGGCTCCATTTTGGAGGATTTCACGTTCTAGGCGCTCGCCGCGCTGGACGAAACTCTCGCCTTGGGCTAGGATAAAGTACACACGCGCGAGGGTTCTATGGATATCCACCGCCTTTCTGGGTGCACCTATCCCTTTCGAGACCGGCCTTGGGCCGAGGCTTTGGAGAAGGTTCGCCGCGCGGGGTTCACGCGGGTGGACCTCTTGGGGCGTGCCCCGCACTTTTCGCTGGATAGCGCCGAAGGCGACCTCGAGGCCCTTTGGGCCTTTGCCCAGTCTTTGGGCCTTCACATCGCCAACCTGGGCACCTACGTGGGGCGCGGTTTCGCCGGTGATGCCGCCGCCCAGCAAGCCGAATGGGAGGCCCTCTGCCGGGCGGTGGATATCGCAGCGCGTTGGGGGGCGCGTTCCATCCGCGTGGTGCCGGGGAACGACGACCCCGCCTGCCTAGGGCAGATCATCCCCTGGTTTCGCAAGGCTGCGGCCTATGCCCAAGCCTGCGGCGTCTATCTCGGCTTTGAGACGCACGGCGGGGGCATTTCCGGGGCGCTCGAGCCGATGCAAGCGCTCGTCGAGGGAGTTGCCTCTCCCCATTTCGGCATCCTCTACGATCCGTGCAACCTGATGCGGGGCGGCGTGGATTATCGCGCAGCCCTCTGGGCGCTTCGCGGGCACATCGCGCACGTCCACCTCAAAGATGGCGCCTTTGGCCGAGAGGGCTTTCAGTTGACGATGCTCGGCGAGGGGCAGATCGATGCGCGTTGGGTGGCCGAGATGCTCGATGCTTGGGGCTACCAGGGCGATATCGCCCTGGAATACGAACTTGCCTCGCCGCCCCCGGAGGAGGGCCTAGCCCAATGGTATGCCTATGCCGAGAGGCTCTGGGGCTAGGGAAAGGAGCGCGATGAAGGTCCTCGTCTTCTGCGATGATCCATATCACCCGGCCCAGGTCGTGCGGGCCGGCCTGGCCCTTTTAGAGGGCTATGCGTTCGACGTCATCGAAGACGCCGCGCTCTGGGCCGCCGAACGGATGGCCTCTTACCCCGCCGTCATCGTGGCCAAATCGAATCATACCTCTTCAACAAACCACGCCCCTTGGATGACGGAGGCGGTGCAAGAGGCCTTCCGAGATTATGCCCGCCAAGGGTGCGGGCTGCTTTTCGTCCATTCCGGCACGGCGGGGTACCTCGATTTGCCCATCATTCGGGGCGTCATCGGCGGGGCCTTCATCCGGCACCCGCCGCGTTGCCCGGTAACGGTCGAGCCGAAGGAGGGGCATCCCCTTGCGGCGGGCGTGGCGCCTTTTACAGTGGAAGATGAGCACTATGAAATGGCCCTGGATGACCCCGCAGCGGATGTGTTCCTGACTACGCGCTCCGAGCACGGCATTCAGCCCGGCGGTTGGGCGCGCCGCGAGGGCCGGGGGCGCATCGGCGTCCTTACGCCGGGGCACACGGCGGAGGTCTGGGGGCATCCCTCGTTTCAAGCCCTTTTGCGGAACGTTCTGACCTGGTGCTTGGGCCAAAAATGAAGGACGATTCGAGGAGGTGAGTTGTGGCGCGCTACGTCGTAGGAGTAGACGGGGGCACCACCAAGACGATCGCCTTGGTGGCCGATGATCAAGGCCGCATCCTGGGTGCGGGGCGCAGCGGCAATTCGAACTGGACCGGCCCCGATGTCGAGATTCCTATGGCCGTGGTGGCCGAAGCCGTGCGCCAAGCCTTGGGGGCCGCTGGCCTTTCGGGCGAAGATATCGAACAGGGCGCCTTCGCCCTAGCCGGCGCCGATTGGCCCGAAGACCATGTGCGCCGCGAGGCCGTCCTTTCGCGGCTGGGGCTGGCCCGGCGCGTCTTGGTGATGAACGATACCTTTGCCGGCCTACGCGCCGGCATCAGCCAGCCCTGGGGGGCCGTGGTCATCGCGGGCACGGGCGCCAACGCGGCCATCATCACGCCCGATGGCACGCGCTGGGCTTACGGCTACTATGCGGATGAGGGCGGCGGGGGCACCATCGGCCGTTGGGCCATCGAGGCCGTGCTCCGTGAGGAGGATGGGCGCGGCCAGCGCACGGCCCTGACGCCCGCCGTGCTCAAGGCGCTCGGCTATGCCTCGGCGGATGAGATGCTCCACGCCATCATCGCCCACGAACTGCCCCCGCGCGCGGCGCATTCTCTGTGCCCGCTCGTCTTTCGCGTGGCCAACGCCGGAGATGAGGTGGCCTGCGAGATTTTGGCGCGGGATGGGCGGCTCCTCGCCGAATATGCCACGGGGATGATCCGCCGCTTCAAGATGACGGCCCTCGCGTTCGAGTTGGTGCTTTCGGGGAGCGTCTTCAAAGGCGAATGCCCCGTGCTGATAGACACCCTCACCGCCGAGGTGCACAAGGTGGCGCCGAGGGTCAAGATCGTCCGCCTGAACGTCGAGCCGGCCGCGGGCGCCGTGCTCCTGGCCTATGATGCGCTCGGCATCCCCGTTACGGAGGAGATGATGGAGAACCTGCGGCGCACCTTGCCGGAGCCTGCTTTCTTTAGCACGGCCGCACTCCCAGAGGATGAATGAGCATTCGAAACGATAAGGAGGTTACTATGAAACTCGTCATCGTGGGTGGGGGGAGTTCGTACACCCCCGAACTCGTCGAGGGGCTGATCCAGCGCCATGCCGTCTTTCCGGTGAGCGAACTCGTCCTCACGGATATCAACCCCCAACGGTTGGAAATCGCCGCCGGCCTGAGCCAACGGATGCTCAACCGCGCCGGCGTGCCCGTGCGCGTTTGGGCCACCACCGATCGGCGCCGCGCCCTGGAGGGGGCCGATTTCGTCAACTGCCTCATCCGCGTGGGTGGGATGGATGCGCGCATCCAAGATGAAAAGATCCCCCTCAAGTACAACGTCATCGGCCAAGAGACGACCGGCCCTGGCGGGATGATGAAAGCCTTGCGCACCATCCCCGTGATGCTCGATTTGGCGCGGGATATGGTCTCGGTCTGCCCCGATGCTTGGCTCATCAACTACACGAACCCTTCCGGCATCATTGCGGAGGCGCTCGGCGTCTATGGGGGCGGGGTGCGCTTTGTGGGGCTGTGCAGCCTACCGGCTGAGGTCATCCGCTACGTTACCGAGGCGGTGGGCGCTGACCCCTCTCGCGTCACGGCAGATTGGATGGGCCTGAACCATTTGGGGTTCCTCGTGCGCTTTACGGTGGATGGCGAGGATCGCTTGCCCGAGATCGTCGAAATGGCTGCCCAGCATGCCGAGGAAAACGGCCACGGCATCGCTGGAGACTGGCTGCGCACCTTGGGGATGCTCCCGGCCTCGTACTTGCGCTATTACTACCATCACACCGCCGTGGTGCGCGAGGCGCAAAAGCCCGGCCACCGCACGCGCGGTGAGATCGTCAAAGAGATGGAGGCCGAACTCTGGCGCGAGTATGCTGACCCCACGCTGGATCACAAGCCCGCGCTCCTAGCCAAGCGAGGGGGCGGCGGCTATGCCGACGTGGCCTTTGCCGCGATGCTCGCCATCCGGGGCAATACGGGCGAGCGCCAGGTGACGCAGGTGCTGAACCAAGGGGCCATCACCGGCCTGCCCGACGATGCCTCCGTCGAGGTGCCTTGCCGGGTGGATGCGCAGGGCGCCCACCCCATCCCGATGGGCGAACTGCCGCTCGCCATCCGCGGGCTGGTGCAGGCCGTCAAAAGTTACGAGACGCTCACCGTGCGCGCCGCCGTGGAGGGGAGCCGCCGCCTGGCCCTCCAGGCCCTGATGGCCCATCCCCTCGTCCCCTCCTATGACGAAGCCGCGCCGATGTTGGAGGAACTCCTGGCGGCCAACAAACGGTGGATCCCCTGGGCCTAAATACCTCAACCTCCCGCAGGCCTTATGCCTGCGGGAGGCGTTCTATACCAAAAGGGCCGCGCTTTTTACACGGCGCCGTAGCGCCGCACATAGTCCGCATCCAACCGCACTTGGTCTTCGAACTCGGGGTAGATGCCCACGATGACCGCATCGGTCGGCTTGATTTGCCGAAAGGTTTCGGCAAAGGCTTGCTCGACCATCGTTTGGCTTTCGCACAGGCGCCCGGCCGCCAAAATCTTGAAGGCCAAACAGGGGCGAGGCGTCTGGCGCATCACGGCGAACATCCGGGGCGGATCCTCTTCCAGGTACACTTCTCGCAAGGGGATGGGCACCCGCCCCAACAGGGCCTTGAGTTCCTCGCGGGTGCGGTGGCGCTCGTACACGCAGGTCATATAAAAATCCACCTCCCAGCCCGCGCTTTCGATGGCCTCCACCACGGCGGGCATATGCGTCGAGACGCCCACGAGCACCGGCCGGCCACCTACGCGCTCGCGCGTGCGCTCTAGCCAAAGGCGCACCGCTTCGAGGCGCCCCTCTTTAAAGAATTGATCCGTATACTCCCCATGGTGCGCAATGCCGATGGCGCCGACGCCCAGGATGCGCCCAACCATATCGGGGTCGTTCGGGTCATCGTAGGCGAGGGAGATGTAGTACAGGCCGCCGCCCTCGGCGCGATGGCGCGCGTAAAGATCCAGGTTGCGATGGTTCGATTGCCAGGTGTTGATGCCCTCCGCCTCGGAACGGCGCAACAGGTCGAGGACGCGCTCCTCGGTGAAATAGCGCTTCATCTGGAGATTGACAAAGCGTGAGAGGTGCGACCCGCCGTTGATGGGGTTAGCGCCGAGGATCAGGCGCGAGAGCCGATAAGGGCCAAAAGGGATGGTGGGCAAAGCCATAGCAAAACCTCCAATCTCCGTGTGCTCGGCCCAAAGATAGCACCATCCCCTTTGGGGGGCAACAGGCCCCGAAAAGGACCATATTTGGCGCCACTTTGCCTCACCTCTTGCGTATAGAGGATGGACCCCCATCGTGAGGAGGCGCAATGTCCGATCTTCTCAACACTTTTCGGCAAAAAGCGGAGGACCTCAAGGCCTCCATCAACCGGGCCGGCGGGGTGCGGGCCACCATCGAGGGCTTGCGCCGCCAGATGGCCATCGCCGACCGCAAGCGGGCTATGGCGCGTATCCGCAGCGAACTCAAGCATCTCGATGCCCAAATCGCCGAGATGGTTACGGCCGTAGGCGTGCAGGCCGTGGGCCTGCACAAGGCCGGCAGGCTGAGCGCGGTCGAACTCCAGCCCCTCTGCCAGCACATCATCGAATTGGAGGCCGCCGTGGCCGAACAGCGCGCCGAACTGGCCCGTTTGGAGGCCCTGGCCGCTGCGGAGGCCCAGGCAACCGAGCCTTCGCCCACGCCGAGTTTGGCCGCCTCTGCCGTTCCAGAACGCCTCTGCGCCCACTGCGGCAAACCCCTGCCGCCGGAGGCGACCTTCTGCCCCTATTGCGGCCAGATGGTGGCCCCTTTTAAGGCCGAGGAGGATCGCTACTGCGCCTACTGCGGCGCGCCGCTGCGGCCCAAAGCCCGCTTTTGCGCTCGATGCGGCCGCGAGGTCGCGCGCTGACGGGCCGAAGGGCATTTGCCCGTTCCCTCATCTTGCGCTAAAGTGGATGCAAACCGCAAAGAAAGGGGGAGGCGATGGAATTTTTTGACGTCATCAAGGCGCGCTATTCGCACAAGGCCCGGTTCGATCCGAACACGCCCGTTCCCAAAGAGGATCTCATCCGCATCGTCGAGGCGGGGATGGCCGCGCCTTCGGCCAACAACAATCAGTCGCCGGAGTTCATCATCATAGATGATCCCGCCCTCCTACGGCAGATTGGCGAGTTGACCGAGAGCGTGCCCCTGCGCACGGCGCCCGCTATGATCGCGGTGCTCACGCGCCCGCGCTTCCGCGAGGTGTTCGATATCGAGACGGAGTGCCTCATCGCCGATTATGCTGCCGCTACGGAGAATATGCTCCTCGCGGCCACGGCGTTGGGCTACTCGTGCGGTTGGCAAGACGGCCCCTTTGTGGATAGCGCGGTGCGCAGCAAGGCGGAGGCCCTTTTGGCCATCCCCGCCGACCGCGCCCTGGCGCTCATCATCCCCGTTGGGCGCCCGGCGGAGGAAGGCCCGCGCCGCACCAAAAAACCTTTTGCCCAGCGGGCCAGTTGGAACCGCTACGCCGTCGAACGCTAAGAAAGTAACCCCTTGCCCTTGACCAAAGGGCAAGGGGTTATACGGTAACCGTCAGCCCATCATAGGCAAAGCGCACATTCGGCGGCAGAGAGGGTTCTTCGACCTCGTAATCTATATCGTGCGTCATATGGGTCAAGAGGCACCGCTTCGGTCGTAACGCCTCCACATAGGCGAGGCTTTCCGCAAGCGAAAGATGGCTGATGTGCGGCCGAGGGCGCAGGCAGTTGAGAATGAGGAGATCCAACCCCTCGAGAAGGGCTAGCGACCCCTCTGGGATGACCTTCACATCGGGAAGGTAGGCAAGCCCGCCGATGCGGTAGCCTTGGCACCCTTCCGCATTCCCATGCTCCACGGGGATGGGGATCACCTCCACCCCTTCGACCTGCCCTCTCGCTTCGAGCACGTGCGGCGCGAGTTGGGGGATGCCGCCCCCTACAAACGCGGGCGGGTGAAAGATGTAATCAAACGATTTCTGCAGGGCATAGAGCGTAGGCGACGAGCCGTAGATGGGGATAACCTTCCCTCCCCGCGAATAGGAGCGAATATCCGGCAGGCCGTAGATGTGGTCGGCGTGGGCGTGGGTGAACAGCACGGCATCAATCTGCCGCACGCGGTTGGCGAGCATCTGCTCGCGAAAATCCTGCGAGGTATCTAGGAGGAGGTTCAGCCCGTTCACCACGACGAGGATCGAACACCGCGTGCGGCGGTGGCGCGGATCCGCCTCGGCCTTGCGGCAGACTTGATGTGGGCAGCGAGCATAGTCGTCTATCATACAATCGAGCGAGGGCACCCCGTGCGAAGTGCCCGTGCCGAGTAACGTAACGCGCATACGCACCCCTTCTTTTAAAAATCCCTCTTGCCCAAACAGGGCGCATTATAGCCCCTCAGCCCCCTCCGGCCAATATGAGACATAGAGCGCGGGCCTCCCTCGCGAGGCTCCCGCCTCGCGCTCCGGTTCCCTCTCCCGCTCGCGGGGAGAGGGTTAGGGTGAGGGCCGTATGGAGCGCGGGCCTCCCGGCCCGCAGACGCCGAAAGGCGCCTTGCACATCCACAAATCCCCCCGCTCGGCCATAGGGGGGCCTAACGGCCTCCCTCGCGAGGCGGGAGCCTCGCGCTCCGGTTCCCTCTCCCGCTCGCGGGGAGAGGGTTAGGGTGAGGGCCGTATGGAGCGCCTCGTAGGCCCTGGGAATTGACGCACTGAGGAATCGGGATACAATGCAATCGTTCTGGAGTGGAGGGGTCCGATGAGCGCGCCTTCTGATGGGTCTATCCTCCTTTCACCTCCGGTGCGGCCTGGCCGGCCTTGGCCCGCCGCCCTTTCTTTCCGCCTGACCGCCTTGATTCGGCACGTGTGCGCCGCCAAAGGGTATATGGAGGGCCTCGCCCTCCACAGAGATTAGGTTGCCCTAGGCCGAGCGGTTTTATTTCGAATGTGCCGTATTCTTTCGAGGGATCGGACTTCCCAGTAAGGAGCACGATGCACGAGAAAATCCTGGTGGGCGTAGCGTGGCCCTATGCCAATTCGCCATTGCACCTTGGCCACCTGGCGGGCGCCTATCTGCCGCCAGACATCTTTGCGCGCTACCACCGCCTGCGAGGGAATGACGTCCTGATGGTTTCTGGCTCGGATGCGCACGGCACGCCCATCACCGTGACGGCCGAGCAAGAGGGGATTGACCCAGCCGAGGTCGTGGAACGATATCACCGCAGTTTTTTGGAGTCCTTCCAAGGGCTGGGCATCACCTTCGACCTCTTTACCCATACCGATACGGAAAATCATTGGGCCGTTACGACGGATCTTTTCTTGCGCCTGTTGGAACGGGGCTATATCTACAAGCAGGCGATGCGCGCGCTCTATTGCCCCCGCTGCCAACGCTTTTTGGCCGACCGCTATGTGGAGGGCGAGTGCCCCTTCTGCCATTTTGGAGACGCCCGCGGCGACCAATGCGATAACTGCGGCAAACCGCTGGACGCGCTGGAACTCATCGCGCCGCGCTGCAAGTTCTGCGGCGGCACGCCCGAGGTGCGCGAGACGGAACACTTTTTCCTCGACCTCGCCCAATTCAACGAGCCGCTCAAGGCTTGGATCGCCACCAAGACCCACTGGCGCCCCAGCGTGCTCAACTTTTCGCTGAACTTGCTCGAGGAGGGCCTGCACGGCCGCGCCATCACGCGGGATATCCTGTGGGGCATTCCAGTGCCCGTGAAGGGCTTTGAGGATAAGCGCATTTACGTCTGGTTCGATGCCGTTATCGGCTACCTCTCGGCCAGCGTGGAATGGGCCAAGAACCGAGGCACGCCGGAGGCTTGGCGCGAATGGTGGGATGCGTCCGCGCCCTGCCGTTCGTACTATTTCATCGGCAAAGATAACATCTTTTTCCACACGCTCATTTGGCCGGCGATGCTGATGGGCTATGGGGGCTTGCAATTGCCGTATGACGTGCCCGCGAACGAATATTTGACGTTGGAGGGCCGCAAGATCTCCTCCAGCCGCAAATGGGCCGTGTGGGCGCCCGATTACCTTGCGCGCTACGATCCGGACCCCCTGCGATATTACCTCACCGTGCACGCGCCCGAGACTTCCGATTCGGACTTTTCCTGGCGGGAGTTTGTGGATTGCAACAACAACGAACTGGTGGGCACCTGGGGGAACCTGGCGCACCGTATGCTCACCTTTGCGCACAACAACTTTCAGGGGCGGGTGCCCCAGCCCGGGGCGTTCACCCCGGAGGACGAGGCCATTTTGGCGCAGGTGGAGGCGGCCTTCGAGCCGATCGGCGCCCAGATTGATGCCTGCCACTTGCGCAACGCCTTGGGCGAGGTGATGGCCTTGGCGCGCGAGGCCAACCGCTATCTGGATGCGGCCGCGCCTTGGAAGGCCCTGAAGAGCGACCCCGCCCGCGCCGCCACGGCGACCTATGTGGCCCTGCGGGTGATTGATTCGCTCAAGACGTTGTTCTTGCCCTTCTTGCCCTTCTCTTCGCAGCGCCTGCACGAATATCTGGGCTATGACGATGACCTCTTGGGCAAACAGGAAGTGGTGGAATACGTTGAGACGAGCCGCCGGCATTTGGGGCTGACCTATCATTACGAAGGCCAGGGAGATCGCTGGCGCCCCAGCCGCCTTGCCCCCGGCCAGGCCTTGCGGCGGCCCCAGCCGCTCTTTCGCAAACTCGATGAGGATGTGGTTGAGCAAGAACTGGCGCGCCTGGGCGCGCACGCTTAGGACGGGAATCGGCCTGGTGCCCTGGGCATCAGGCCGATTCTTTCAAGAGGCCGGATGAGGCGTATGCGCACACCGCAAAAGGTTTCCCTTCCCTCTGTATGGCTGGCCGCCATCCTTTTTTTGTACCTTGCCTTGGGCGTGCTCTATGCCCTCTACACGCCCCCTTGGCAGGCCCCCGATGAACCGGCCCATTTCAACTACATCCGCTTCTTGGCAGAGGAGGGCCGGCTCCCCGAACTCACCGTGGGCGATTACCCAGTCGAGTACCTGGAGGCGATCAAGGCGCACCGCTTTGCCCCAGGATGGTCCATCGAACCCCTGCGCTATGAGGCGCATCAACCGCCCCTCTATTACCTGGGCGGCGCGCTGATTGACCGTTTGGCCAAGCCGCTGGGGATGCCGCGCCTCCTCTATGCGCTGCGGCTCTTTTCGGTGCTCATCGGGGCGGCGGGGCTGGCTGTGGGCTACCGCGTGGTGCGGCGGCTCGCGCCAAACCGCCCGACGCTGGCCCTGGGGGCTGTGGCCTTTGCCGCGACCTTGCCGATGCATCTTGCGATGACCTCGGCGGTGAATAATGACGGCCTCGCTGAACTTATGGTGGGCCTTGTGGGTTGGGCGGTCATCGGCCTGGAGTGGGAAGATTGGACGTGGCGGCGCGCCGTGGGGATCGGCGCCCTTTTGGGCCTGGCCTTCTTGACCAAGATGCAGGCCAACATTGCCTTTGGCTTGGCCCTCGGGGCGCTCCTTTGGGATGCCTATTCGGCCCACCGGCGCGGAGAACTTGTCGTCTGGCGCGCTGTGGGGCAAGCGGGGGCTATGCTCGGCACGGCCTTCATCGTGGCCCTGCCATGGCTGTGGCGCAATGCGCGCCTTTACGGCCTCACCGACCTTTTGGCGCTTGGCCGGCACGATGTGGTGGTCACCGGCCAGTTGACGACGCGCGCTCTCCTTGGCCAAATCGGTTGGGCGGCGCTCATCCGCCAAGGGTTGCACACCACGTTCCAGAGTTTTTGGGGGCAGTTCGGGTGGATGGGCGTGCCCCTCGATGGGCGCATCTACTTCGCCCTGAGGATTCTTTCCCTCCTCGCGCTGGTGGGGATCATCGGCCGCTTGGTGGATTCCCGTTTCTTGCGCACCGCCCCACCCGAAAGGCAGCGCGGGGCGATGCTCTTCGGGCTGTGGGTTGGGCTGACGGCGCTCGGCTACCTTTGGTATAACCTGAAATACGTGCAACACCAGGGGCGGTACCTCTTCCCAGCGATCGTGCCCCTGGGCGCGGCCTTCACCTGGGGGATTCAAGACCTCCTCCAAAGGCACGCGCAAGAGGCCGCCGCGGGGCTGGCCCTGGCCGCCCTGGGGGTGGGCCTGATGAGCGGCCTCCAAGGGGATTTCAACGGCTACGCGGTGGCGACCTTGGGAGCCAGCGCCGTGGCGGTGCTGGGCGGGCACGCCTTGGCCCGTTGGCGCGCGGAGGCCCCTCTGGTGCTCCTTTACGGCGGGATGGCCCTTTTTAGCGCGGCCTGCCTCTTTTTATGGATAGTGCCCAACTTGCGCCCCTAACGAAAAAGAGGGGCTGCCCTATACGGGCAGCCCCTCTAGGTGTGAGGAGAGGATAGAGCCAACGCTCAAACGGCCTTAGTATTCGGGTGGCGGCGTCGTTTGCTGTTTGGGCGGCTCGGGGATATCCGTCACCAGCGCCTCGGTGGAGAGGATCATCGCCGCGATGGAGGCGGCGTTCTCCACCGCCGACCGCGTCACCTTGCACGGGTCAATGATCCCCGCCTCGAACATATCCACGTATTCGTTGCGCATCACGTCGTAGGCGATGGCCATATTGCCCGTTTCTTTCTGGCGGCGGCGCACCTCGCTGATGACCACCGCGCCATCCAGCCCGGCGTTCTCCACGATGCCCCGCATCGGCGCTTCCAACGCCTTGCGCATAATGGCCACGCCCGTGTTCTCATCGGGCAGTTCCATCTTGAGGTCATCCAGGGCCGAGATGGCGTTGATGAGCGTTACGCCACCGCCAGGCACGATGCCCTCTTCCACGGCGGCGCGCGTCGCCGACAGGGCGTCCTCCACGCGGTGCTTCTTCTCCTTCAGTTCCACCTCCGTGGCCGCCCCCACGCGGATGATGGCCACCCCGCCGGAGAGTTTCGCCAACCGCTCCTGCAACTTCTCCCGGTCGTAATCCGAGGTGGTCGTCTCAATCTGCGCTTTGATCTGCTCGATGCGCCCGCGAATCTCGGCCTCCGAACCCTTCCCCTCGATGATGGTCGTGTTATCCTTATCTACCACCACGCGCCGGGCCTGGCCAAGATCCGAGAGTTGCGCCGTCTCCAACTTGCGGCCCATCTCCTCAGAGATGACCTGGCCGCCCGTGAGGATGGCAATATCCCGCAGCATCTCCTTGCGGCGGTCGCCAAAGGCCGGCGCCTTGACCGCGACGACGTTCAGCACCCCGCGCAGTTTGTTCAGGACGAGCGTCGCCAACGCCTCGCCCTCTACATCCTCGGCCACGACGAGGAGGTTGCGGCGGCCGCTCTGCACCATCTTTTCCAAGATGGGCACCAAGTCCTGCGCAGAGGAGATCTTTTTATCGTGCACCAGGATATAGGCATCCTCCAAGATGGCTTCAGCCGTCTCGGGGTTGGTGATAAAGTAGGGGGAGATGTAGCCCCGGTCGAACTGCATCCCCTCCACATACTCCGTCTCGAACTCCAACCCCTTGGATTCCTCCACGGTGATGACGCCATCCTTGCCCACCTTGTCCATCACCTCGGCGATCAGTTCGCCGATTTCCTTGTCGGCGGCGGAGATGGCGGCCACGTTGGCGATATCCTCCCGCGTGTTCACCGGGCGGGCCGAGGCCTTGATGGCCTTCACCACGGCCTCGGTGGCGGCCTCGATGCCCCGTTTCAGGAGCATGGCATTCGCCCCGGCGGCCACGTTCTTCATCCCCTCGTTCACGATGGCCTGCGCCAAGACGGTGGCCGTGGTGGTGCCGTCTCCGGCGACGTCGTTCGTCTTGGTGGCGGCCTCTTTGAGGAGTTGGGCGCCCATATTCTCAAAGGGGTCTTGCAGTTCGATTTCTTTGGCGACGGTTACGCCGTCATGCGTGACGGTGGGCGCGCCCCACTTCTTATCCAAGGCCACGTTGCGCCCCTTGGGGCCAAGGGTCGCCCCGACGGCCGAAGCGAGCGTATCCATACCCTTCTTCAACGAAGCACGAGCCTCTTCTGAGAAGCGAAGTTGTTTGGGCATAGCGATTTTCCTCCTGACTCAAGGGTTTCGATGCGGATAAGACCACTGGAATCGCCTATTTTTCGACGATGGCCAGCACGTCGCTCTCGCGCAAGATCAAGATCGTCTCATCGGTGCTCAGTTTGATCTCGGTGCCGGCATACTTGGCAAAGATGACCTCATCGCCCACTTTGACATCCAAGGGGACGATTTCCCCCTTCTCATTGCGGGCGCCGGGGCCGGTGGCGATGACCTTGCCCCGCTGGGGCTTCTCTTTGGCCGTTTCAGGTAGGACGATGCCGGCTGGCGTAACCTCCTCCTGGCTCAACGGCTGCACGACGATACGATCTGCCAAGGGCTTGAGCTTGAGTTTGTCCATGCCAACCAACCTCCTCGAAAGTATGTGATGTGCTCACAAAAAGAAGGGACCGACGCTTTTGCACATCAGCCGCCTTCTCTTGTTCGCCCGAAGGATTTGAGCGTTGGCACTCTCCACCTTCGAGTGCTAACATAGCATAGCACAAATTCGCCGATTTGTCAAGAGGGTTTTAGCACTTGAATGGGGCAAATGCTAAAAATCTTTTGCCCCTCGCCCTTTTTCCCCTCTCCCACTCGACGTGGGAGAGGGACAGGGGTGAGGGGGAGCGCGAGGCGCCTGCCTCGCGTGCGGGCCAGGAGGCCCGCGCTCCCTAAGCCCTTACCCTAACCCTCTCCCGCGCCAACGCGGGAGAGGGAACCGGAGCGCGAGGCTCCCGCCTCGCGAGGGAGGCCGTCAGGCCTCCCTGTGGCCGGGCGTAGGGGATTCGCTGATGTGCATATAAGGCGCCTTTCGGCGCCCGCGGGCCGGGAGGCCCGCGCTCCACATTC
>JAIOAW010000004.1 GCA_019873625.1 Chloroflexota bacterium | reverse complement strand
TCGCACACCCAAGTGCTCACGAGCGCTAGAATCATCCACTCTAGGCCATGCTCCAGCGCCCTTAGGCGAATGAAATGCCCCAACAGCCCCCCGATATATAAGGCGCCCGCCGTGCCCACCCCCCATATGGGCAGAGCCTGCGCACGGTTCTTGTAAAAGACCTCGATGGTGAGCAAGAGGGCCGGCGCCAAGGCCACCAAGGCCCGCAGGCGCGCCTCGGCGGGCCACTGCGCCTCGAGCACAAAGAGCGCCGTCAGAGAAAGGAGCACCCCCAGCGATGGGGTCAACCCGCGCAAACGCACCAGCGCGGCATATTCGATACACGCCAAGCAGGCGACGAGGAGGATGACGGCCAAAAAGGGATACGACCCCCAATAGACGACGGCCGCGACGATGGGGATAAGGATCGCCGCGCTGAGAACGCGCTTGACGAGCATGCGGAGGACCTCCATCCTGGGCAAAGGGCGGGTTTCGGCACGTCCAACAAAAACCGGCTGGGCCGGTTGAACATCAGGATGAGGCAGGGCGCAGCCCGCCAAAACGCCGCTCGCGCCGCTGGTAGGCCAAAAGGGCCTGGTAAAGTTCCTCTCGCCCGAAATCGGGCCATAGGGTGGGCGTGCTGTAGAACTCGGCGTAAGCCGCCTGCCAGATGAGAAAATTGCTCAGGCGCATTTCGCCCGCCGTGCGGATGATCAGGTCCGGGTCTGGCTGGCCGGCCGTCGTGAGGTGTTCGGCGATGAGTTGCTCGGTGATGGCCTCTGGGGGCAGACCCTTGGCCACGATCCGTTTCACCGCGTCCACAATATCGGCGCGCCCCCCATAGTTGAAAGCGATGTTGAGGTGCAGGCGCTGGTTATTCGCCGTGAGCGCCTCGGCCTCGCGGATTTTCGACACGAGTTCCGGCGCGAGGCCCTCGGTGCGCCCCAAGTGCTTGAGCCGTATGCCGGCCTCCTGAAGTTGGCGCAGTTCCGTGGCGATGGCGCGGTGAAAAATCTGCAAAATGGCCTGCACTTCTTGCCGGGGGCGCGACCAATTCTCGGTGGAAAAGGCGTACACCGTCAGGATGGGGATGCCGAAATCCATCGCCGCCTGCAGCACCTCGCGCAAGCGTTCCGCACCCGCCTGATGGCCGGCCGTCCGCGGCAGGCCCCTGGCCTGCGCCCAACGGCCGTTGCCATCCATAATGATGCCCACATGCTGGGGGATGCGCTCCAGCCGCGCCTCACGCGCGCTCAATCGGGCTTCGGGGTCCGCCATCACTCTTCCATAATCTCGTCTTGCTTCTGCTGGCCGAGATCATCTGCCTTTTTGATGTAGGTGTCGGTCAGTTCCTGCAGTTGATCTTTGGCGCGGTAAAACTCGTCTTCGGAGATCTGTTTTTCCTTCTGCAAGGTCTCTAAATCGCGCAGAGCATCTCGACGGATGTTGCGAATGGCCACGCGCGCCTCTTCCACCCGTCGGCTCACCAAGCGAGCCAACTCGCGCCGCCGCTCATCGGTCAGCGGCGGGATGACCAACCGGATGATGCGGCCGTCGTTCGTAGGGGTCAACCCCAAGTCTGACTTGAGGATGGCCCGCTCGATGGCCGGCAGGGTGCTCGCATCCCAAGGGCGAATGGTCAACAACCTAGGCTCCGGCACGGCGATGGTCGCCATCTGGTTGAGGGGCATCACGCTGCCGTAGGCCTCGACGCGCACGCGCTCCAACAGGGCGGGGGAGGCTCGGCCCGTTCGGATGCCCAGCAAATCGGAGCGCAAGGCCGTAATGGCCCCCTCCATACGCTCTTCGGCCTCGAATAGGGTTTCTTCGATCATCCTCCCCTCCCCTCTTCGAACTCAATGGCTCACGAGCGTGCCGATGGGTTCTCCACAGACGGCGCGAACGATGCTATCGGGCGGGCACAATTTGAAGACGATGATGGGCAGGTTGTTATCTCGGCAAAGGGCTAGGGCGGCCCCGTCCATCACCTGCACGCCCATATTCAGAGCCTCGTTGAACGAGAGCCGCTCGTAGCGCTTGGCGTCTTGGGCCTTGAGCGGATCTTTGTCATAGACGCCATCCACCTTGGTGGCTTTGAGGAGCACATTCGCGCCGATCTCCATCGCGCGCAAGGCCGCGGCCGTATCCGTGGTAAAATAGGGGTTGCCCGTGCCTGCGCCAAAGATGACCACACGCCCCTTTTCCAAATGGCGAATGGCCCGCCGCCGAATGTACGGCTCGGCGACGGCGCGCATCTCGATGGCCGTCTGCACGCGGGTGATGACGCCCATACGCTCTAACGAATCTTGCAGGGCCATCGCGTTGATGACGGTGGCGAGCATGCCCATATAATCCGCTGTGGCTCGTTCCATCCCTCGGGCGATGGAATCGCTCCCTCGCCAGATGTTGCCGGCGCCGATGACGATGGCCAGTTCGATGCCGCATTCAAGGGCCGGCAAAATCTGCTCCGAAATTCCATCCACCGAGACGGGGTCCACGCCGAACCCGGAGGGGCCGGCCATAAACTCCCCGCTCAGTTTGAGGAGGACGCGCTTGTACACGGCAGAGGGCATGCTCACCTCCCAAGCGGCCCCAAGGCCGAGTGTGCTTAGGCGCGATCTATCGAGAACCGCGCAAACCGCGCCACGACGATGTTCTCGCCAAGCCGGGCGATCGCCTCGGTAATCAACTGGCGCACCGTCTTGGAATCGTCTTTGATAAAGGCCTGCTCGAGGAGGCAGTTTTCTTGGTAGAACTTGTCCAACTTGCCCTCGAGGATGCGTTCGACGATGTGCGCGGGTTTGTTCTCGCCTTCCAACTGCTGAAGGTACTGCCGCTTTTCCTCTTCGAGGACCTCCGCCGGCACATCTTGCCGAGAGACCCAGCGCGGTTTCATCGCCGCGATCTGCATAGCCAGGTCATGGCACAGGGCCTCAAAATCGGGCGTGCGGGCCACGAAATCCGTCTCGCAATTCACCTCGACGAGAACCCCCACGCGGTTCCCCGGGTGCACATAGGCCTCGATGCGCCCCTCGGCGGTCGCCCGATCGGCCTTCTTAGCCGCAGCGGCTAGCCCCTTCTCTTTGAGGTAGGCCGCGGCCTTTTCCATATCGCCATTGTACTGCTCGAGCGCCTTTTTGCAATCCAAAACGCCGGCGCCCGTCTGCTGGCGCAATTCCTTGATCATCTCTGCGGTTACTGCCATAATGCCCTCATCCTCTCATCGTATCTGTGTGAACCCTCTTGGCGCGGTTCATCCATCGCCAGGCACAGGTCGAGCCGGGCTTAGGCCCCGGCTCGCCTTGCAACGCACTCCAAAGGTCCTCCCGGCCAGCGCCTAGGGAAGGCTATTCCAAATCCTCCTCATCGTCAATCACGATGAGGTCCTCATCCTCGTCCTCGTCGTATTCATAGGCCGGCGCGACCGGTTCGGGGGCAGGCGCCGGCGCGCTCACCGCGGCTCCTTCTTCCATCATCACGCCGCGCATCTGCTGGCCCTCGATCACCGCATCGGCAATGCAACTCGTGATGAGTTGAATGGCGCGGATGGCGTCATCGTTCGCCGGGATGACGTAATCAATCGGGTCGGGGTCGCAGTTCGTATCCACCATAGCCACCACGGGGATGCCCAAACGGTTCGCCTCTTTGACGGCGATGGCGTCGGTGCTCACATCCGTCACAAAGAGCGCCTCCGGCAGCCTTTGCAGGTTGCGCAGGCCCCCCAGGCGGCGTTCGAGTTTGGCCAATTCGCGCAGTTTCAGCATAGCCTCCTTCTTGGGGAGCACCGCGAGGCGGCCGCTATCGCGCATAGCCTCTAACTCGAACATATACTCGATGCGCGAGCGAATGGTGCGAAAGTTGGTGAGCGTGCCGCCCAGCCAGCGCTCGGTGACGTACGGCATACCGCAACGTTTGGCCTGCTCGGCCACATTTTCTTGCGCTTGGCGCTTGGTGCCCACAAAGACGATCTGCCCTCCTTCGGCGGCTAGGTTCCGCACGAACTCATAGGCCTCCTGCAGGTTGCGGATCGTCTGCTGTAGGTCAATGATGTGAATCCCGTTGCGTTCGGTAAAAATGTACGAACGCATCTTGGGGTTCCACCGCCGGCTGCGGTGCCCAAAGTGAACCCCGGCTTCCAACAACTGCTTCATCGTAACCAGTGGCACAGCAAAATCCCTCCGTTTTTTTCTCCCGCCCCTTTCCTCCTCCGGCGAACCGCTCTCGCGGCACGGCGCCTTCGATCCAGGGGCGTGTTTGATGGAGGCGCCCCTCCGGGCGCCCAAATATCAAGTATAATAGGAAACTCCTCCAGAGCAAAATGGGCGAAGGAGGAGGCCGATGTATCGCTCGCCCATTACAAACGCCAAGAGGTTGGGATGATTTACGAGGGGAGGGCAACTCCAGCCGGTTCCAAGATGACCGTATGCGTGATCTCATCATAGGCGAGCAGTTCCCCATAACGCCCCCATGTGATCATCAGGTCCAACTGTTTCTCGGCCTCTGCGGGTGCCAGTTCCAATGATAAGGCCGTCTTGATGACATCTTCCGGGAGCCTGCCATCGGGCGTTTGGCGAAGCATCTCGAGCAGCCATCGCACCAAGGGGAGGCGCCGAATGCGCGTGGCGAAAATCTCCTTACGCGCCAAGATGCTCGCTTCGCTGAAGGTTTCTCCCAAAGGCGTCAGGGTCACATCGCCTTGAGCCACCACCACAAAGCCCAACATCTCGCCCGCATCCACGAGGCGCAATAGCAAGTCAGAATCAATCCCGAGGTCGCCGGCCAATTTATAGAGATCGTAAGCCTGCCTGGGCGTTTTATTCAGGTGCTCGAGGAGGCCGATCAAGTTGTTGATGGAGACGTCAGGGAGCCACCGAATCTGCCCTGGGCCGCCGGGCGTGCTTCCGAGTTCGATAGGCTCCGGCTGGGTGGTGCCCGCCAAGACGCCGTAAACCTGGTCTACGATTTCCAAAAACTGGGCGGATTTGCGCTGGCGGGGGTGCGGAAGGTCCACCACCACCTCAGAAACCACACGCCCAGGATTTTTATCCATAATCACCAGGCGATCGGCCATAAAAACGGCTTCCTCGATGTTGTGAGAGACCATCAAAATCGCGCGGGTGGGGATCTTTCCTTCCGTCCACAGTTCCATCAACTCCCCCCGTAGAGATTCGGCGCTCAAAACATCCAGGGCGGAAAAGGGCTCGTCCATACAGAGCAGTTCTGGCTCCACCGCCATCGCTCGGGCAAAACCCACCTTTTGGCGCATCCCGCCGGATAACTCGCGCGGATAGGCCGATTCGAAACCATCCAGGCCGACGCGGTCAATCAAATCCAACACCCGTGGCACGCGGATATGCGGGGGGATGCGGCGCGCCTTGAGCGCCACTTCGACGTTCCCCTGCACGGTGAGCCAGGGGAACAGGGCAAACGTCTGAAAAACGATGGTCGCATGGGGGTTGATCCCTACAAGAGGCTCCCCCCGATATAAAACGCGCCCCTCTGTGGGCTTTTGCAGGCCCGTGATGATCCGCAATAGGGTGCTCTTGCCGCAGCCCGATGGCCCCAGCAAACAGACGAACTCCCCATCGTGGACGCGAAGGGTAATATCCTGCACCGCATAGAAGCGGCGGTCTCCGCTACGGTACACCTGAGACACTTGCTCCAGTTGGACCAGGGCTTTATCTTCCATAGGACCTCACTCCATGCGGTAGCGTTCTTCGGCCAGGCGGTACAGTTTGCGCCAGAAAAAGCGGTTGATGAGGACCACGGTTACCACCATCGTCAGGGTGGCGGCGAGCAACATGGGGTAATCTCCCTGGACTGTGGCAAACGAAATGAGATCTCCTATGCCCTTTACGCGCAGGGTCTGCCCGCCAAACTCGATATACTCGGCCACGATGCTGGCGTTCCAAGCCCCACCGCTCGCCGTAATGGCGCCCGTTACCACATAGGGGAAGAGCGCCGGCAGGATGAGCGTGCGCCAGCGTTCCCATTGGCTCAGGCCGAGCAGAGACGTCGTATAGCGCAAATCTTGCGGGATGGTGGCCGCCCCGGCGATGACGTTGAAAAGCACATACCATTGCGCGCCGGTCAACATCAGCAACTCCACCGCCAGGCTTAACCCGCCCGGCAAGCCAGCCAGGGCCAAGACGAAAACCGGGAACAAGGCCGTCGCCGGGATCGAAGCCACAATTTGGGCTACGGGCTGCAGCCAACTGGAGAGGCGCGGGTTAAGGCCGATCGCCACCCCAACCGGAATCGTCCAAACCAAGGTGATGACCAGCGCGAGCACCACGCGCAGAGTGGTCATCAATACCCCCAGCCCAATTTGCCCCCACTGCGCGATGGGAACCGTCCTCAACAGGCCAACAGCTCGCAATACACCATAAGCGACCACCAAGATGAGGGCGATGCGCAGCGCCATCCCCAAGTAGCGGCGCCTCCCCACCCCCGCAGCGGGTACACCCTCCGAACGGTAAGGCCAGAGTTTCAGCATCCAGGCATCAAGATGTTCACCCAAAAGCGAAAACCCATGGGAAACCCGCCCCAGGAGGGCGGAAGAGCGCAACAAATTATAAAACCAGGAGGTGGCCGGGAAATCGCGCTCCACCATCTCGAGGGTGAACCGCTCAGACCAGGCCACCAAAGGGCGCCAGAGCAATTGATCCAACAGGATGATCACGGCGACTAACGTCCCCACCCCCCAAAAGATCGCCCTCACATCCCCAAGGTTGGCCGCTTCGCGCAAATACGA
The DNA here is from genome assembly GCA_019873625.1 of Chloroflexota bacterium. Classification (GTDB taxonomy): domain Bacteria; phylum Chloroflexota; class Anaerolineae; order UBA1429; family UBA1429; genus JAIOAW01. The sequence continues at coordinate 118,783 of JAIOAW010000004.1, read as the reverse complement.
ACCCAACCCCGGCAGGCGAAAATCGTGCTGGCCGACCGTAAACGTCTCTGCCGCCATCAAGAAAAACCAGCCCCCTGCCCAACTCATCATGCTGTTCCAAAGCAAGCCGGGCAAACCAAAAGGCAGTTCCAATGTGCGTAACCGCATCCACCCGTTGAAGCGAAAAACGTGGCTGGCCTCACGCAACTCGCCGGGGATGGTCGTCAGCGATTGGTACCAAGAAAAGGTCATATTCCACGCCTGGCTGGTAAAAATCAAGATAATCGAGGTTAATTCGGCGGCCAGGCCTTGGGGGAACAGCGCACTCAGGCTGAGCAGCGCCACGGGCAGGAACGAAAGGATGGGCACACTCTGCAGTACATCCAACAGGGGCATCAGCAATTGTTCGGCGCGGCGGTTATACGCTGCAGCATACCCATAGCATAGCGCGAACACCAGGGAGAGCAAATAGGCCGCTGCCATGCGCCCCACCGAACGCAAGGCATAGTACGGCAACCATCGCGGGGCAAGCAAGATCTCCGGCCCGGCAACCACTTTGGGGGCACGTAACCCCAGGTGGACGCCCAGGTAGAGAAAGGCGATCATCACCAACAAGACAAAAATATCACTTTTTGAAAACGGTCGAAAGGGCTGCTTGGTTTGATAGACCCTATCCATCATATCCTTCACCTAAAACGGGATGAGAGACTTGCCCTGCGGTGGCCCCGCTTGCCGCCCATCTCGGCCGAAGCGCTCGCTAGAGTATAAATCATTATGCCGTCCCAGCCAATGAGGGCCTGGCCAAGTTGACATCCCCTCTCCCCCGCGCTAGAGTAGCACTACCTACCCCTTTGGAGAGAAGGCGAATGCGCGTCATACCCACCGAACTGCCCGGCGTTCTGATCATCGAGCCGCAAGTGTTTGAGGATAACCGAGGCTTTTTCTTCGAGAGTTACAACGCGCGCGAATTCGCGCGCTATGGGATCGAGGACGTCTTTGTGCAGGATAATCACTCGCGCTCGGTGCGGCACACCCTGCGGGGCCTTCACTATCAAGCCCCGCCGGGGCAGGTCAAACTGGTGCGCGTGGTCTATGGCGAGGTGTTCGACGTGGCCGTGGATGTGCGCTGGGGGTCGCCCACCTTTGGGCGCTGGGTGAGCGTCATCCTTTCGGCGGAGAACAAGCGCCAACTTTACATCCCCGCCGGCTTTGCTCACGGCTTTTGTGTAACAAGCGAGAGCGCCGATTTCGTCTATAAAGTAACGAGTTACTATTCCCCGCAGGATGAGCGCGGCATCGCCTGGGATGACCCCGACCTGGCCATCCCTTGGCCCACCGCCCAGCCGATCCTTTCCGAACGCGATAAGCATCACCCTCGCCTGGCCGAGGCCCCGCGCGAATACATCTACCGCCCCTAGGCCAAAAAGCGAGAGACCTCCTTGGGGGCGCAGAGGCCGCGCTCGGTGATAAAGGTCTTGATGTAGTCAGCCGGCGTCACGTCAAAGGCGGGGTTGCGCGCCTGAGCGCCCAGCGGCGTGATGCGCACCCGGCGGAGGGCGCCTTCTTCATCTTGCCCTATCACATAGTGCACCTCATCCGCACTCCGCTCTTCGATGGGGATTGCCTCGCCTGAGGGGCATTTCGGGTCGAAGGTGCTCGAGGGGAAGGCTACGTAGAAGGGCACCCCGTTGAGAAGGGCACAGGCGGCCTTTTCGTAGGTGCCGATTTTGTTGGCGATATCGCCATTGGCGGCGACGCGGTCTGCCCCCACGATGACGAGGTCTATCTCGCCGCGGCGCATCAGATAGCCGGCCGCATTATCGGCGATGACGGCGTAAGGGACGCCCTCCCCTTCCAACTCCCAAGCCGTGAGGCGCGCCCCTTGGCCGCGCGGGCGCGTCTCATCCACATAGACGAAGACGCGCTTGCCCTGGCGATGGGCCATATAGATGGGCGCAAGGGCGCTCCCCCAATCCACAAAGGCGAGCCACCCCGCATTGCAGTGCGTGAGGATGCGCGCCCCATCGGGGATCAGGGGGGCGCCGTGCTCGCCGATGGCCTTACCTGCCGCCGCGTTTTCGTCGGCCAAACGCTCGGCCTCTTCGACGGCGGCGCGCCGCGCGGCCGCCACGCTCGTCGCCCCCTCGATGGCCCGCAGGACGCGCTCGATGGCGTAAAACAGATCGTGCGCGGTGGGGCGCGTATGCCGCAGGCGTTCGGCGCCCTCGGTAATATAGGCCATAAACTCGCGGCCGTCGGGGGCCTCCAAGGCCACCTGGGCCATGCCATAGCCCGCCGCCGCCCCAATGGCCCCCGCCCCGCGCACCACCATCGTCGTGATGGCCTCCGCCGTGTGGCGGTGGATAGGGAGATCAATCACCTCAAAGCGGTAAGGGATGAGCGGCTGGTTCACCATACGGACGGTGGAGCCTTCCATCCAGACCGTCCGATAATGTTTGCCGGCGACGATCATACTCCTCCTTCTTTAGGAAATGATTCCAGCGCGCGTGGGCGCTTTATGGAACCCGGCCCTGCTCGCGCAAAAAAGCGATGAGGCCGTTAGCAATGCCCACGGCCACGCGATCCTGCTCCTCGGTCAATAGGTGGCGATCGCCGCCCATAAACCCGCACTCGATGATGGCGCCGGGCGTCTCGGGGGCGATCTGCCGCAGGGCGTGGTATTCGCGCATATCGTCGGTAATCGTATTGGGGTGCGGCGCCAGCCCCGTGGCCTCGGCATAGGTTTGGTAAAGCCACCGCACCAGGCGATCTTCGGCCTCAGGGTCAGAGGCATGGGTCATTCGGGCCACTTTGAAGCCCGAGAGATTCTTTAGGCAGGAGTCATTATGGATGGCCAAGAGCGCATCGGCGCGGTAGCCGTTGAGCCGCGGCGAGAACTCGGGCAAAATCTCTACGCTGTAGCCCTGCTTGCGCAGGATGTAGGCCACGCGCCGCGCGATGCCTAGGTTGAGGTCCACCTCCTCCAGGCCATCTGGGCAGACGGCCCCCGAATCGCTTTGCCAGTGCCCGGCGATCAGCCCTACCTTTGGCTGCCCCTTCTGCCCTATGGGGAAGACCGTGGCGGTGAACGTCTCCACCGCGCCAAGCAAGGTCAGCCCTCCCAGTGTAATAAGCAAAGCCACCAAAAGGATCATCGCCAAGGCTCGAAACGGCGAACGCGGTTTGGCAGCCACCTTTCCCCACACCCCGCTGGAGGTATGCCCAGTGTATGCGATGTGCCAAGGGGCGTCAAAGGCAGGCCCCCCATCCTTGGAGCGGCATGGTGCGCCTTCGCGGTGGCCCTGGATGAAAGAGCGCAGCATTTGCCCCCCAGCCATTGTGTCGTTACAATGGGCTTATCCAAGGGGTGGTAGGCGATGCGTTTTGACATCTTGACGCTTTTCCCGGGCCTCTTTCGCGGCGTGTTTGAAGAAAGCATCGTGCGGCGCGCGATAGACGCGGGCCTTGTAACGATCGCCATTCACAACATCCGCGATTACGCCCCCGGCAAACACCGCATCACCGATGATGCCCCTTACGGCGGCGGCGGGGGCATGGTGATGAAGGTAGAGCCGATCGCCTACGCCCTCGAGGCTATTTTGGGCGAAGATCTGCCTCTGCGCCAAAAGAGAACGGGCCTCGTCGAGGTGCCCATCGTGCTCCTCACGCCGGCGGGGAGGCTCTTCAGCCAGGCGATGGCGCGAGAGTTCGAGCGCTATGGGCGCCTCGTGCTCATCTGCGGGCGTTATGAAGGGGTGGACGAGCGCGTTAGCCAATTGTTTGCCACCCACGAGGTCTCCATCGGCGATTATGTCCTCTCCGGCGGAGAGATCGCGGCGATGGCCATTGTCGAGGCCGTTACGCGGCTCGTGCCGGGTGTTTTGGGAGATATGCGGGCCATCGTGGAGGATTCGCACAGCGCCGATCTTCTCGAGCACCCGCACTATACGCGGCCGCCCGAATTCCGAGGGGCCAAAGTGCCGGAAGTGCTCCTCTCCGGTGACCATGCCGAGATTGCCCGTTGGCGGCGGCGCGAGGCCTTGCGCCGCACGCTCGAAAGGCGCCCAGATTTGCTTGAAAAGGCGAGCCTATCGGATCAAGACCGCCTCTGGGTCGAGGCCCTGCGGCGAGGCGAAACGCCCTCTCAGGAGGGCGAATAATCCTCCTCTGGGGCAAGGCCTGAAGAGGGTGCAGGGAGGCATCTATGGCAAAAGAGAACGTGCCCGATGTCGTCATTCAACGGCTACCCCTCTATCTGCGGAGCCTCGTTCACATCGCAGAACGCGGCCAGAAAATCGTCTCTTCGACGGAACTCGGCGCCTGGGTGGGTGTGAGTTCGGCGCAAATTCGCAAAGACCTCTCTTACTTTGGCGAATTTGGCAAGCAGGGCCTGGGGTATGACGTGGAGTTCCTCATCGGGCAGTTGCGCCGCATCCTCAAATCAGACCAAACCTGGCATATGCTCATCGTGGGCGCAGGCGCTCTGGGGCATGCCATCGCCAACTATCGCGCCTTTGAGAATTGGGGGTTCTACCTTGTGGCCGTGTTCGATAACGACCCGCAAAAGATCGGTAGCCCCATCGGGCACCTTATCATCCAGCCGATGGAGGAACTTGCCGAGACGATCCGCAAGCGCCATATCGAAATCGGCATCCTTGCCATCCCGCCGCAATCGGCCCAAGCCGTGGCAGATCAACTCGTGGCCTATGGCATCCGCTCGCTATTGAACTATGCGCCCATCAACCTCGTCCTGCCGCCGGGCATCCACGTGGCGCATATTGACCCAGTGGTCAGCCTGCAAAGTATGGCCTATTACCTTTAGCCGTGCGAAGGATTCAGGTAGCCTCCAGCGAGCGGCGGAGGAGCGGCAGGTGCTGAAGGGCGCGGCCGGCGCCTAGGGCGGTGCACAGCATAGGGTTTTCGGCCAAATGACAGGGGATGCCCGTCTCCTGCGTCAAGTAACGGTCAATATTGCGCAAGAGTGCGCCGCCGCCGGTCATCACCATCCCTCGGTCAATGATATCGGCCACCAGTTCAGGGGGCGTTTTCTCCAATACGGATTTCACCGTGGCCGAAATGCTCGCCAGAGGCTCGGCCAGGGCATCGGTAATTTCCGAGGAATTGACCGTGGCGATGCGCGGCAGGCCGGTGACCTGGTCTCGCCCGCGCACCTCCATCGTGAGGGGTTCCTCCAAGGGGAGGGCGCTGCCGATGGCGATCTTGAGTTGTTCGGCCGTTTGCTCGCCGATCATCAGGTTGTATTTGCGCCGCACATACGCGGCAATGGCCTCGTCAAACTTGTTGCCGGCCACCCGCACCGAACTGGAGACGACGATGCCGAACATCGAAATGACGGCCGCTTCGCTGGCGCCACCGCCGATGTTCACGATCATATTGCCGGATGGCGTGCCCACGGGCATATCCGCACCCAGGGCGGCGGCCAGGGGTTCCGGGATGAGATAGGCCACGCGCGCCCCGGCTTGGATGGCCGCATCGCGCACGGCGCGGCTTTCCACGCTCGTTACGCCCACGGGCACGCTGAGCATCACTTCGGGCCGCCGTTCGAAACGCCGGCACAGTTTGGAGATGAAATAGCGGAGCATATTTTCGGTAACGACGTAATCCGCAATGACGCCGTCGCGCATCGGGCGAGAGACCTCGATCGTCTCCGGCGTGCGGCCCAACATAGCCCGCGCCTCGTTGCCCACGGCTAAAATGCGGTTATCTACCAAAGAAATGGCGACCACGGAAGGCTCGTTGAGGACGATGCCCTTCCCTCGCACATAGATGATGACGTTTACCGTGCCTAAATCAATCCCGATTTGTTTGCCGAACATCGGCCCTCCTACGTCATAACGACGGGAATACGGGCGCAATCATACCACATTCACCCCCAGTGCACAACTGGGCGCGAGAGGGACCTATGCCGCCGATTCTTACCCTCCTCACCGACTTTGGCCTGCGCGATGGCTATGTGGCCGCGATGAAGGGCGTCATCCTTTCGCTCGCCCCCGAGGCCACCCTGGTGGATATCAGCCACGACATCCCCCCGCAGGATGTTACTGCCGCCGCCTTTGTCCTCGCCTCCTGTTGGCGCTTCTTCCCAGAGGGGACGGTGCATCTCTCCGTGGTAGATCCCGGCGTGGGGAGCAGCCGGCGGGCCGTGGCCGTGAGCACCCTGGGGCACTTTTTCGTAGCGCCCGATAACGGCCTCTTAGCGCTCGCCCTGGCAGGGGCGCCCTCCTTTGCGGCGGTTGCGCTCACCAATCCGCTCTATTGGCGAACGCCCACACCCAGCCGCACCTTTCACGGGCGAGATATCTTTGCGCCGGCAGCCGCGCACTTGGCCAAGGGCGTGCCCCTCGGCGCACTCGGCGAACCCCTCGCCGACTTGGTGCGCCTGCCGTGGCCCCAACCGATCCCCTTACCCGCAGGGGGCTGGCGAGGGGAGATCGTCTATGTGGATCGCTTCGGGAACGCCATCACCAACCTGCCGGAGGCCCTCGTGGCATCCTATCGCGAGGGTTGGTTCTGTGCCGGACCATTCCGCCTGCGCGGCTTGGCGCACACCTATGCCGAGGTCGAACGGGGCGCGCCGCTCGCCCTCATCGGGAGCCACGGCTATCTGGAATTCGCCCTCCGCGAGGGGAACATCGCCCGAGAGGGTGGCTTGCAGATTGGCACCCCGGTCCACGTTCTCCCGGCGAGGTAAGGCGCGGGCCGTTTAGCCCGCGTTCCGCTGGGGGAGCGCGAGGCTCCTGCCTCACATACAGGCCAGAGGCCCACATTCCCCACGGGCGAAAAGGGCGTTTGACAGCCTCCCCATCCCGCGCTATCGTCTTTGTGAGGTGCGAACAAGAGGGCGCGATGGATCTCCTAGAGCGTTTGCGGCGGGTGCCGCTCTTTCAGGCCCTGGAGGATGAGGACCTCGCTCTCATTGCTGGCCTATGTGAGGAGCACCACGTCAAACCGGGTATGCTCCTCTGCCGCCAGGGCGACGTGGGCGCCACCTTTTTCCTGATTGACGAGGGCGAGGCCTCCTCCGAGCGGGTGGATGACCTCGGCAACCGGCGCACGGTCAAAATCCTGCGGCCGGGCGATTATGTCGGTATACACTCGCTCTTTCTCGCCGAGCCGCGCGATGCCTCGGTTCTGGCCCTGCGCCCAATGCGCCTATGGACGATCCGGCGCGCCGATTTCATCGCCTTTCTCGATCAGCACCCCCACATTCGCCGTTGGCTCCTCTTGCCGGCCGATATCGAGGCGCGTTTGAAGGCGCCACGCTACCGTTGGCTGGAGCGCGGCGAGCAGGTGATCTATGCCTGCCGGCGCCATTGGGTCGCACTCGCGGCCAAACTTATCCCCCTCACCCTTTTGGCGCTTGCCTTGATTTTGGCCCTGGCAGGCCTTAGGGCCATCGTCTATCCCTTCCGGCTGTGGGTTCCGCTTGTCGCGATCCTCTTACTCTATGGCCTCATCGCCCTATGGTATGTGGTGGATTGGTTCAACGATTATTTCGTCATCACCACGTGGCGCATCACCCACCGCGAACGCATCACGTGGCTCTATGAGGCGCGCCACGAGGTGCCGCTCGACCGCGTGCAGAATCTGAACCTAACGACCGATTTCTGGGGGCGCACCCTGGGCTACGGCACGCTCATCATCGAGACGGCGGCGGCCGGGGGCCGGGTGATTTTTGACCGCATCCCCCGGCCCGAGGCGGTGCGCGATGCGATTTGGGATCAGACGGAACGCACGCGGGCCACGCGCCGCGCCAAACAACAGCACCTCATCCGCGACACCTTGGCTGCACGCCTGGGGTGGGAGGTCGAGTCGCTCCCCCCAGAACTCGTCGAGACGGAAGAGACGCTCGATGCGCTCCCCAACGGCGCGAGCGAAGAGCCAGCCCCGCCGAGGCGCTTGGCGCGCTTTTTAGCCTGGGCGGGCGAATTGGAGATCTTGCCCCGCTCGCGCATCGAGACGCCCGAGGGCACCACCTGGCGCAAACACTGGATCTTTCTCCTGCGCTCGGCCGGCCCGCCCTTTCTCCTAGCCCTCCTCGCCGGGCCAGCGAGCGTGCTGGGGTTCTTTGGCTGGCCGGAGGCGATCGTACGCATCTTCCCCCTATACCCCTACCTTCTTCTTATCCTCACTGTAGTGAGTATGGGCGCCTTTTGGTGGGAGGCGACCGACTGGGGCAACGACCTGTACATCGTAACGGACGAACGCATCATTGACCTGAAAAAGCGCCCCCTGGCCCTTTCCATCGAGCGGCGCGAGGCCAGCCTGGGGAGGATTCAGGACGTGCGCTTTGAGGTGCCCAACATTTGGGCCAGCCTCCTCAAATACGGCAACGTCATCATCCAGACGGCCGGCGCGGGCGCCTTTACCTTCGAACGGGTGGCCGACCCGAGCGCCGTCCAGAATGAGATCTTTCGCCGTTTGGAAAAGTTTCAGGAACTCCAACAGGAGCGCGAGCGCGCCCGCCAACGCCAAGACCTGGCCGATTGGTTCAGCGTATACGATCGCCTAAAACAGCCGCCCAGCCCCCGCCCTGGCCCCTCCGGCGGGGTCACCTCCCAGGCCCCAAACGCCCAAGAAGGCCCCTCTACAGAGCCGTGAGGATTTCAGGCTCCCCCTCGGTAACGAGCACCGTGTGCTCGAAATGGGCGCATAGGCTGCCATCCACGGTGGCCACCGTCCAGCCATCCCCTTTGACATAGAGGAGCGGCGGCCCCACGGTGACCATCGGCTCCAGGGCCAAGGTCATCCCCGGCCGCAAGACCGGCCCCGTGCCGGGCGTGCCCCAATTGCGAACCTCGGGGTCCTCATGGAGGTCCCTCCCCACGCCATGGCCCGTATATTCGCGCACCACCGAGAACCCTTGAGATTCCACCCACGTCTGGATGGCTGCGGAAATATCGCCCACGCGGTTCCCCGCGCGGCAAGCGGCGATGCCGCGCTGCAAGGCCTCGCGCGTCACTTCGATAAGGCGTTTGGCCATCGGCGAGGCCTCGCCGATGGCGAAGGTGATCGCCGAATCTCCAATGTAGCCCTGGTAGCGCGTGCCGCAATCTATGCTGACGATCTGCCCGGCCCGCAGGCGCCGCCGCGAGGGGATGCCATGCACCAATTCGTCATCTAGGCTCACGTTGAGCGTCGCCGGATAGGGCGGCACACCGGGGGTGCCGCTGGGATAGTTCAAGAACGCCGGTTCCGCGCCATGGGCGCGGATCAACCGGGCGGCAAGGCGATCGAGTTCGAGCGTGGTAACGCCTGGCCGTGCCGCACGGCGCACCGCCTCCAAGACGAGGGCGTTGATCCGCCCGGCCTCGCGCATATGGGCGATCTCTTCTGGCCCTTTGATATAGATAGCCACGGCGCGCCTAGAAACAGCCCAATTGGCAGGGAGAGACCTTGATGCCCAGGGCCTCGAGGATGTTCGCAATGCCCAAGCGGGGGTAGGCAAAACGCTCGGCGATTTCCCAGGCCGCCCGGCAGGAGATGCGCCCCTCTTGGCTCGCCTCGCGGAGGGCCGAGACGATCTCCTCGGGCAAGTTCACCGCCTTGAGGACGATCTTGCTGCGGCCCTCGGCCTTGGGGCCGTACCCGAAAAGGCCCAGTTGACAGCGGTAGAACCGCAAGTTCGAGGAGCGGTTGATGATGCGCCCCACCTCTTGCGGGGGGATATCGAACATTGCGGCAATGGCATGGGCATCGGCGCAAGCAAGCGAGCCGGCCACGGCGCGGCTTTCAGCGGCGCGCAGAATCTGCTCTTCCATCCCTTCCCTCCGGCCACTATCTTTCAGGCGCATTGTATCCGCAGGCAACCCTTTGGCACAAATGCGCGGGCCACGAGGTGAGGCCCTCAGCCCAGTATCATTATCAATTGAGTGAACCATCCCTCCCCGGTACAATTATCATTCGAGTTGACGCGGCCCCACCGCTGGACGCCTCCCTGCCCTTGGGGTACACTCGTTCCATCACGCCGCAAGGAGGTCCCCCGATGCCCATTCCCCAGTGGCTTGATTGGGCGCAGCGCTTGCAGGCCATCGCGCAAGATGGCTTGACCTTCTGCCGAGACCCCTTCGATATCGAGCGCTACCATCAAATCCGGTGCATCGCCGCCGAGATGCTCTCGAGCGCCGGCCAGGGCCAGCCGGAGGAATCCTCCCTCCGCCATACGCTGGATTGGATGACCGCCGAGACGGGCTATGCCACACCCAAACTCGATGTGCGCGGGGTCGTTTTCCAAGGGGAGAGCCTTCTCCTCGTGCGCGAACGGCGAGACGGCCGCTGGACGCTGCCCGGCGGCTGGGTGGATGTGGGCGATTCGCCCCGCGAGGCCGTGGAGCGCGAGATCCGCGAGGAATCCGGCTATGAGGCGCGCGCCGTGCGCCTCCTCGCTGTGTACGACCGCAACCGTCACCCGCACCCGCCCCATCCTCAGCACATCTATAAACTGTTCATCTTGTGCGAACTCGTGGGCGGTGCGCCGGCCGCGAGCGAGGAGACCGACGGCGTAGGGTTCTTTACCGCAGAGGCCCTGCCCGAACTTTCCTTGGGGCGCGTAACACCGGGGCAGATCGCGCGGATGTTCGCCTTCCGCACCCACCCCGAATGGCCTCCGGACCTGGATTGATGTGGCCTGTGTGAGGGGCGAGGCAGGCCGTCATTCCGTTTCGATGAGGCGCGCGCCGGCCTCTTGCATCTTGCGGCGCGCCGCCTCGCCCCCGGCGGGGGTTACCGGCCGCGTGCCATCCACGATGAGCGCCACCTCGAACCCCTCTTGGAGGGCATCGAGCACGGTGGCTAGGACGCAGACGTCCTCAGCCAGGCCCCCTACGAAGAGGCGTTTCACCCCATCTTGGCGCAGGGGCACGGCCAGGCCGGTCTGGTCAAAGGCCGAGTTCTGATCCTGGTCGAAGCGCACCCCTTTTGTCACGATGATGGCGGAGGCGGGCAATTTGAGATCGGGGTGAAACCGCGCCCCGTCGCTATCTTGCAAGCAGTGGGGAGGCCAAAGCCCTCCATAGGCCTGAAAACTGATATGGCGGTGGGGGTGCCAATCTCGCGAGGCATAGATGGGCACGCCCTTGGCCACGGCGGCAGCGATCCAGCGATTGAGGACGGGCACGACCTCATCTCCCCTCTCGATGGGCAAGGCGCCGCCGGGGCAGAAATCATTCTGCACATCCACGATGATAAGGGCATCGCCGGGTTGTAGGATATCTTCTGGCTTGGGCATAGGGGCTACCTCCTTTCAAACGGGCGGATAGGGGGGTCAGGCGCCCCCGATTTCCTCTTCGACCTCGCGCAGGAGGGAGGCGAGGCCGCGGCTGATTTCGACGGGATAGGGCGGGTCGGCCGGGGCCAGGGCGCGCACGCGCTCAGGGAGGCGGGCGATTTCCTGTTGGGCATAATCGCGCGCGGCCTGGAGGCTGACGCGGCCCGCGGCCAGCCGTTGGCCGTTTTCCATAACCTTTTGAAGGAGAGGGCGGCCGGGCAGGGCCTCATCGGCGCGAGCGATGACGTCGCGCACGGCGCGGCCCCCCTCTTCAACCCGAAAGACCTGCTTGCGCCCCGGCAAGATGGCCTTGCCTATGCTCAATTTGAGCCGCCCCTTGCCGGCATATTCGCAGAGTTTGTAGGCGATATCAAGGCTGGGCACATCGCTCGAAACGCCCATATTCGTGCCCACGCCAAAACCGTTGATCGGTGCACCGCAAGAGACGAGATGGGCAATGCGGTATTCGTCCAGGCCGCCGCTGGCAAAGATCCCTACTTGGTGCAGGCCCGCCTCGTCGAGCAGGCGGCGCGCCTCGTGGGATAGGGCTGCCAGGTCGCCCGAATCGAGCCGCACCGCCGAGATGCGAAAGGCCTCGCCCAACGTTTGGGCCAAAGAGATGACCTTGCGCACGGCGGCTAGCGTATCGTACGTATCCACTAGCAGGACTGTGCCGGGGTAGCGCTGGGCAAAGGCGCGGAAGGCCGCCGCCTCATCCTCGTGGGCCTGGATGTAACTGTGGGCCATCGTGCCCGTAACGGGCAGGCCGTACGCTTGGCCGGCCAAAACGTTCGATGTGGCGGCCACCCCTGCGATGTAATAAGCGCGAGCCGCCTTGAGGGCCGCATCCACCCCGTGGATGCGCCGCGCGCCGAAATCCACCACGAGGCGCCCCTCAGCGGCGCGCACCACGCGGTAGGCCTTGGAGGCTAGGAGCGTCTGCAAGTGCACCTGGTTCATCACAAAGGTCTCGACGAGTTGCCCTTGCGGCAGGGGCGCCGTAATCTCCAAGATCGGCTCATTTGCGAATACGGGCGTGCCCTCGGGCACGGCGTACACATCGCCCGTGAAGCGGAATGCGCTCAGCCAGGCCAAGAACCGCTCCGAAAAGCGGCCCAAAGAGGCCAAATAGGCCAAATCCTCTTCGCCAAAGTGGAGGTTCTCTAGGTAGTCGAGCACCGTATCCAAGCCGCAAGCCAAGAGCAAGTTCCGCTGGGGCGGCAGGCTGCGCACGGCAAGGCTGAACACGGCCTCGTCGGTCATCCCCTCGTCGAGGTAAGCCTGCAGCATAGTCAATTCGTACAAATCGGTGAATAGGGCGAGGTTGCCGGGCATCGTCCCCTCTCCTCAGGGTAAAAAAGGTCCCTTCTTCTAGCGGCCCTTTATAGTTATAGCCGCGCATCTCGAAAAATCAAACGGCGTGGCGTTGGGCCAAAAAACGGCCTGTATGGCCCCACCCTTGGGGCGAAAAGCGCCCAAAAACGCGACTTTGGTCGTTTTGCGTTGGGGGAATGTGTGATATACTGCAAGAAATCGGCACAGGGATGCATTTTGTAAAGGAGTTCGCAATGGCTACTGTTCAGGATAATATGGTCGTCAGCCTGGAATATACGCTCAGGCTGGCCAACAATGAGGTGATTGACTCCTCCGAAGGGCGCGAGCCGCTCACCTTCATCCAAGGCCTGGGGCAGATTATCCCCGGCTTGGAGCGCGCCCTAGAGGGGATGGCCGTGGGCGAAGAGAAGGATATCGTCGTCCTCCCCGAGGATGGTTACGGCGAGGAGAACCCCGATCTCTTTGAGGAACTGCCCCGTGCAATCTTTCCTCCAGATGTGGAGGTGGGCGAGGCCTACCGGATGCACACGGAGAACGGCGCCAGCGTGACGGTATTCGTGGAAGAAGTGGGCGAGGATTCGGTGCTCGTCAACCTGAATCACCCTCTCGCGGGGCAGACGCTCTACTTTCACGTGAAAATCGCTGGTTTGCGCGAGGCCACCGAGGAGGAACTCGCCGAGGGCCTCTTGGGCGAGGATGAGGACGAGGAAGGCTGCTCCTGCGGCTGCGAGGGCTGCAACGGCTGCTAAGCCGCGCGCGGGCCTTCCGCGCCAGTTCCCTATACGCTAACGCGGCGAGCCAAACGTTCTGGGGGGAATTTTACCCTAGGGGCGTTTGGCTCGCCTTTCTTTAGGCCCTGACCTAGGGCTTGAGGATGACTTTGACCGATTCCTCGCCCGAGTGGGCGATTTCCAGGGCCTCTTCGAACCGCTCAAGCGGCAAGACGTGCGTCACCAACTTGGCGCCCTGGATGATCCCCTTGCGCAGATACTCGATGGCCAAGGGGTAGGCATACGGCCCCAGGTGCGAACCGTGGATGTTCAACTCCTTTTGATCGCCGATGATGGACCAATCCACAGCCACGGGGCCGGCGTGGACGCTGAACTCCACAAAAGTGCCCAAGCGGCGGATCATCTGCAACCCCTGGCCCACGGCCGGCCCCGCGCCCGTCGCCTCGATGTACACGTCGCAGCCATAGCCCTCGGTGAGGTCGAGGACGCGTTGGATGGCATCTCCCTGGCTGACGTCTATCGCGAGGTCGGCGCCCATCTCCAGGGCCAACTGCAAGCGGTGCGGCTTCATATCGAGCGCGATGAGGAGGCCCGGACTTTTGCGGCGCGCCACGGCCACCATCCCCAGGCCGATCGGCCCCATCCCGGCGATGACCACCGTGTCGCCCAGTTGGATGTTCCCCCGCTCCACGGCGTGGATGGCGCAGGCCATCGGCTCAATGAGGGCCGCCTGCTCGGCGGGAATCTCTCGGGGCACTTGGTGATTGATGGCGTTCGCCGGGAAGCGCATATACTCCGCCCAGGAGCCTTCGGCGCGGTCTTTGATAAAGCCGTAAATATCGTGCCGCTGGCACATCCAATATTGGCCGCGCTGGCAAAAGCGGCACTTCCAGCAGGGGACGATCTGCTCCGACACGGCCCAATCCCCCACCTGCAGGCCGTATTTCTCGGCCGCGCCCTCGCCTAGGGCGACCACCTCGCCCACGAATTCGTGCCCGGGCGTGACGGGTACCTGGATGTATGGCGCGATCTCGGCGGAACCCCAGACGCGCGCACCGAGGTAGGTCTTCACGTCGCTGGCGCAGATGCCGCTCGCCAGCACCTTCACGAGCACCTCACCCGGGCCGGGCGTGGGCACCGGCACCTCTTCCAAGCGATAGTCTCGCACCCCATACACGCGGACGGCTTTCATCGTTTTCGGAAGGCTCATCGCTCGCTCCTTGCTGACAAGAGTCCTTTTCGTGCATACAATATCCGAGAAGGCCCAAAGGGTCAATTTGACAAAAAATGTACAGCGTATATCATATACGCTGTACACGATAAGCCCATAAGGAGACTCCAGTGCCCAGGCCCAAACGTTCGGCCGAGGAAATTGCCGCGATGCGCGAGGCTATCCTCGATGCGGCGGCGCGCCTGCTCCACGAGAGCGGCCCCGAAGCGTTGAGCATTCGCGCCATCGCGGAGAAGGTGGGCGTCTCGCATATGGTGCTGTATCGGTACTTTGCTAGCCGCCAGGCCCTGCTCGATGCTTTGCGCGAGCGCCAGCGCGAACGCTTGGCGATGCGCCGCGAGAGCGCCTTGCAAGAGGCCCGCGAGGGAGACGTCATCGCTGTGGTGCGCCGCGCCTTGGGGCACTATCGCCGGATGGCCGAACATCACCCCAGGATGTATCGCTTCATCTGGGTGGAACCCGTGGCCTTGTGCGAAGAAGGCGGCGCCCCCCATTCTGAGGCCATCCGTGGAGATGTGGCGCATATGGCCGAGTTGATTGCCATCGGCATCGCGCGGGGCGCCTTTATTCCCAGGGACCCTCAAGAGGCCGCCCTGCTATGCATTACGCTCGCCAACGCCCCGCTCATCCTCTATCACAATGGCCGCCTAGAAGACGCCGCTTTGCGCGATCGCTTGGTGGAGCAGGTCATCGAGTTAGCGCTGGACTATCTCCAAGGCGCCTGAAGCGCTCAATCTTCCCAAGGAGTGTTCTATGACTTATCTTTGGCGTTTGACGCATTTTCTCAAACCGTATCGCCGCCAGGCCTTTTGGGCGCTTGTCACCCTCATCGCGGCGGCCTTTGCGGAACTGGCCATCCCGCGCTTGATGCAGCGCACGGTGGACCAAGGCATCCTCCTTATGAATATGCCCGTCATCCTCCAGACGATGTTCATTATGCTGGGGTTCGCCTTGGCGAGCGCCATCTTGATGCTCATTAACACGATAACCTCCGTGCGCGCTTCCCAAGGGTTCGGGGCAGACGTGCGGAGCGCGCTCTTTCGCACCATCCAGTCGCTCTCCTTTGCCAACATTGACCGCTTTCAGACCGGCAACCTCCTCGTGCGGATGACGAGCGATATTATGCAGGTGCAGATGATCGTGCAGATGGCCTTCCGTATGTTCGTCCGCGCGCCGGTGACGATCCTCGTGAGCATCGTGATGCTCGTCTCCACCTCGCCGCGTTTGGCGCTCATTATGCTGGCCATCCTCCCCGTGATGACGGCCCTCGTCATCCTGATCACGCGCAAGGCAGAGCCACTCTTTCTTATGGTCCAACGCAAGTTGGACCGGCTCAACTCCATCTTTCAAGAGAACCTGGCCGGCGTGCGCGTGGTGAAGGCCTTTGTGCGGGAAGATTACGAGGCCCAAAGGTTGGAGGGGGCCAACACCGATTTGATGATGACGAACATCCGCGTCCAGCGGTTGCTCGCCACCTTGATGCCAAGCCTCTTGCTCATTACGAACCTGTGCACGGTCATCGTCTTGTGGATGGGCGCGCGGCAGATGAACCAGCCCCAAGGGGGCATTACCGTCGGGCAAATTATGGCCTTTGTGAACTATTTGATGACCATTATGTTCCCCCTGACGATGATGGCGATGATGTTCAACCGCATCGCCGCGGCAGAAGCCTCGGCCAAGCGCATTTGGGAGGTGCTCGACACGGTGCCCGCCGTGCAGAACCCGCCAGAGCCAAAGCGCCTCCCCGAGCCGCGCGGCCTGGTGCACTTCCAGGGCGTCTCCTTCCGCTATGGGAGCGACCACAGCGAGCCGGTGCTGGAGGATATCCACCTCACGGCGGAACCTGGGCAGACGGTAGCCATTCTCGGCGCCACCGGCGCGGGCAAATCCACCCTGGTGCACCTCATCCCGCGTTTTTACGACGTGACGGAAGGGCAGGTTACGGTGGATGGCCTCGATGTGCGCGAACTCGACCTAGGCGAACTGCGCCGGAGGATCGTGAGCATCGCCTTGCAGGATGTGGTGCTCTTTACCGGCACCATTCGCGATAATATCCGCTACGGCCGCCCCGATGCCACCGATGAGGAGATCATCGCCGCGGCCAAGGCTGCACAGGCCCACGATTTCATTATGTCCTTCCCCGATGGGTATGACACCCTGGTAGGCCAGCGCGGTGTGAACCTCTCGGGCGGCCAAAAACAGCGCATCGCTATTGCGCGGGCGCTCGTGATGAACCCCGCCGTCCTCATCCTCGATGACAGCACGAGTTCGGTGGATGTGGAGACGGAGGCGAAAATCCAGGAGGCGTTGGAGGCCAGCCGCCGCAAGAGCACGCGCTTTATCATCGCCCAGCGCATCAGTTCGGTGCTCACGGCGGATAAAATCGTCGTGCTCGACGGTGGGCGCATCGCCGCCGAGGGCACGCACGCCGAATTGATGGCCACAAGCCCCATCTATCGCCAAATCTATGAATCGCAACTCGGCAACGGAGGCATATCGCATGGCTGATCGCACCGCTTCAGCAGGATCTCGCCCCGTACTCCCCGTGGGGCGCGCGCGGTTTGGCCCCGGTGGCCCTGGCGGCCATGGGCCGATGGGGCGCCGCATCGAACAGGCCAAGGACGTGCGGGGCACGGTCAAGCGCCTGGCGCGCTACCTTAAGCCGTACTGGCACGCGCTCGTCGCGGTAGCGCTCCTCGTGCTCATAGGGACGGGACTTTCGCTCCTCGGCCCCGATTTGATGGGCAAGGCGATTGACGCTATGGCCTCTCGCCAGGGGTTGGCCGTGGTGATGCGCTTCCTTCTGGGGATGCTCGGCGTGTACCTCCTTTCTTGGGCCTCGCAGGTGGGGCAGGGTTACATTATGGCCGGCGTCTCGCAACGCTTGCTGCGCACCCTGCGCCGCGACCTCTTTCAGCATCTCCAATCGCTCTCGCTGCGCTTTTTCGACCGCTACCAGCATGGCGAGTTGATGAGCCGCCTCACGAACGACATCGAGACGCTCAATATGGTCCTCTCGATGGGCATCGCGAACATCGTGGCCGATGTGGTGACGCTCGTGGGGGTGGTGGTGATGATGTTCGCCATCAACGCCTGGCTCGCCCTGGTGGCAATGATCATCCTGCCCCTAATGCTCGTCTTTACAGCCTCCATCGCGCGGCGCACGCGCGCGGGGTTCCGCAATTTGCAGATGCAACTGGGGCAATTGAACGCCCTGATGGAAGAGACGATCACTGGGCAAAAGGTCATCCAAGCCTTTGGGCAGCAAGAGCGCGTCATCAGCGAGTTCGAAAAGATCAATACCACCGTGCGCGATACGGGCACCCGTGCCCAAATCTTGGCGCTCCTCGTGCCGCCGATGATGACCGTCCTTTCCAACGCGGATATCGCCCTCATCGTGGGCCTGGGCGGATGGCTAGCCCTCAAGGGATTGGTGACCGTGGGGGCCATCGCCGCCTTTATCTCCTACGCGCGGCGGTTCAGCCAGCCCTTGCGGCAGATCGCCGACTTGTATAACTCCATCCAGGCGGGCCTAGCCGGTGCTGAACGCGTGTTTGAAATCTTGGACGAGGTGCCCGATGTCAAAGACGCGCCCAATGCCGTGCCGCTCGAGAACGTTCAGGGCGAGGTGGAGTTCGACCACGTGTACTTTGAATACGTACCGGGCGTGCCCGTGCTCAAAGATGTGTGCCTGCACGCCAAGCCAGGGCAGACCATCGCCCTCGTGGGGCCAACGGGCGCCGGCAAGACGACCATAGTCAACCTCCTGAGCCGCTTCTACGACGTCCAATCGGGCGCCATCCGCATTGATGGGCGAGATATCCGCACCGTAACCAAGGATTCGCTGCGGCGCCAGTTGGGCATCGTCTTGCAGGATACGTTCCTCTTTACGGGCACGGTGATGGAGAACATCCGCTACGGCCGGCTGGATGCCACGGATGAAGAGGTCATTGCGGCGGCGAAACTCGCCAATGCGGATAGTTTCATCCGCCGCTTGCCCAAGGGCTACCAGACGGAACTCTCGGAGCAGGCCGCGAACCTCAGCCAGGGGCAGAGGCAGCTGCTTGCCATCGCCCGCGCCGTGCTGGCCAACCCGCGTATCCTCGTCCTCGATGAGGCCACCTCCTCCGTAGATACGCGCACCGAAATGGTCATCCAAGAGGCGCTCTTGAGGCTTATGGAGGGGCGCACCTCTTTTGTCATCGCCCACCGCCTGAGCACCATCCGCAAGGCGGACCTGGTACTCGTCATCCACAATGGGGAGATCATCGAGCGCGGCACCCACGAAGAACTCTTGGCCAAACGCGGGTTCTACTATCGCCTTTATATGAGCCAGTTCCGAGGGGTGGAGCAGGCGCTCCTCGCCGCGGAATAGAGATTCACAGCCGAAGGTTGGGCCGTGCGCGGGGCCTCCGCCGTGCACGGCCCATTTTGTCGGATTTTTCTTCTCCATCCTATCGCCCTATGGTACCTTCTGCGCAACGATTGCGCTATCTTTTGTAAGAGAGGCTGCACCCACTTGGTAGATGGCGAGCGTCAAGTTGACAATTCCTTCAAAAAGGATATGCTTCAACCTCAGAACCGCCTGAGGTGCTTCCTTCTCATTTTCGTGGTCGTCATTCTGAGTCTCATCCTCGGGGTTCAGGGGTGCAGCCTATCGGTAGATTCCCCCCCTTCTACCGTGCGGCTGGATGCCGGCGGGGATGAAGCACCTAAGCGGGTGGCAGATTCCCCGCCGGTATCTGCCACGTTAGTAAAGGCCCCCACCGCAACGCCCACGCCTGAACCCGAGCCGTTCGATATCCTCTTGCCGCGCGATCTCGAGTTCCCCCTTAGGCAAAGCCTGCAGGCCGTGAGCGCACGGGACCCCCGTGTACGGTTCGCCCCTTCGTTTGGGGGCAGGAATCGCCCGGCTGGCTCCATCGTGTGGGCAATGGAATCGCCGGAGGGGGCCGTGCTCCTCCGCGAGGAACCCTATGTCGCGGCGACGCACGTCCTTTCGCTCACCGTGGAGGCCTCGTGGGCTGACCTCGTCGGGTGGGCCAGCGGCGCCCAGCCAGGGCCAAGGCTTGTGGTGGGGGATGATGGCGCCGCCGTAAAGACCCTCCTTGGGTTGGAACGCCTGGCCCCCAACACCATCTACGTGCCCGATCTCCTCACGGCCAAGCAGTACGTCTCGACTCATCCTGGCACGTGGGCACTGCTCCCCTGGCGCGTGGTGGATGCCACCGTTCATGCTTTGACGGTGGAAGGGCGCCGGCCCGATCCCCGCCATATGGAAGGGTATCCGCTCGTGCGGCGCTTGTGGCTCGTGCCCCAGCAGCCTTTGCCAGGCGAACTCATCGGAGCGCTCCAGCGAACGTTGGCTTACCGGGCCGAGCCGGTGGTGGAACTCGTCGCCGTGGGGGATGTGATGCTCGCGCGGCTGGTGGGCGAGCGCATCGCCCAAAAGGGAGCGCGCTATCCCTTCGAAGGGGAAGGCATCCAACCCCTCATAGATGGGGCAGATATCGCCTTTGGCAACTTGGAGTGCCCCATCTCGACGAGGGGCAAGCGGCAAGATAAGGGTATCGAATTCCGCGCCGACCCCGCCGTCCTCGAAGGGTTAACCTATGCCGGGTTCGATATCCTCTCTTTGGCGAACAACCACACGGGAGATTACGGCGATGAGGCCTTGCTCGACACGCTTGCCTACCTTGAGGAGGCGGGCATCCTCGCCGTGGGTGCGGGCGAGACGATCACTTCAGCACACCGCCTGCAGGTCATCGAATCGAACGGCCTGCGGGTGGGCTTTTTGGCATATAACGAAATTCCACCCCGTTGGTTTGCCGCCAAAGGAGATAGCCCCGGCAGCGCCTTTGGTGACCCAGAGGCCCTCCGCGCCGAGGTTACCCAAGCACGGGAGGAGACCGATGTGGTGATCGTATCGTATCATTGGGGCACCGAATACACGCCCTACCCCACGCCGAGCCAACGCGCCACGGCGCAGGCGTTGGCCGAGGCCGGGGCCGACCTCGTCATCGGGCACCATCCGCACGTCGTGCAGGGGGTGGGGTACTATCCCTCAACCTTTGTGGCCTTTAGCCTGGGCAATTTCATCTTTGACCAAGAGTTTTCGGACGAAACGCAAGAAGGGCTTATCTTGCGGTGCCTGTTGGATAAGACGGGCGTCAAGACGGTGGAACTCTTGGGGCATAGGATAACCCGCTCTCAGCCATCCCTTGCCGCTGCGGAAGAGGCACGGCCGATGTTGGAGCGTATGATGCGGGTCGCGCGCGAGCAGCACCTTCTGCCGGGCGAGGGCCGCTCCAAATAAGCGATAAGGAGCATTATCAGATCGCTTGCGCCACACTCACAGGCGCCCAAAGAGGAGGCTGGTCATACGCCGGGCTGGCCAATCCCTTCACCCGCGCCTGGTAACGATCTCGGCGCAAGAACACGGCGGGTTTGCACAGAGGGCCTCCGCGAGTATAATTTGAAAGAATCCGTAAAGATAGCGCTTCGGAGGGTGTACGAAGATGTACTGGCCGATGTTCGATCCCATCTATTACCTGTTTGCGTTGCCCGCGCTGATTCTGGGGCTTTATGCGCAGTTCAAAGTGCGTTCGGCCTATGCCCGCTACCAGCGAGAGGCCAACCGCGCCGGGCTAACGGGCTATGAGGTGGCGGAGCATTTGCTGAACGTCAACGGCCTTCAGCACGTCCAGGTGCGCGAGACGCGGGGCCAGTTGACGGATCATTACGACCCGCGCGATAAGACGCTCTATCTCTCCTCGGGGGTAGCGCGCACCACGTCCATCGCGGCTATGGGCATCGTGGCCCACGAGGTGGGCCATGCCGTGCAAGATCACGCGGGCTATCTGCCGCTCAAGGTGCGCGGCGGGCTGGTGCCGGTGGTGCAGATCGGTTCGTGGTTGGGGCCGATCCTCTTTATCGCGGGTATGTTCCTGCCCATCCCGAACCTTTCGCTCGTAGGGCTAATCCTCTTTTCGGCCACGCTGATCTTTGCCCTCGTGACGCTGCCCGTGGAGTTTGACGCAAGCCGCCGCGCCATCGCGATGCTCAAACGAGCGGGCCTCTTGAGCACCGTGGAAGAAAAGGGCGCGCGGAGCATCCTCTCGGCGGCGGCGCTGACCTATGTGGCGGCGGCTGCGCAGGCCATTTCCACCATCCTGTACTATCTCTTTTTGCTGAACAGCGGCCGGCGGCGCCGCTTCTAAAGGCCCTACCCGGCCGCACATAAAGGATGCTGACCCATGGCGGATAAGCCGATGCCGGCAGAACGCATAGACCTCCTCGACCTCTCGCGCGAGGAACTGACTCGCCTTGTGGCCGATTGGGGCGAGCCACGGTTTCGCGCCACGCAGATTTGGCGTTGGGTGTACCACAGCCTCAAGGCGGATCCTGAGGAGATGGTGAATTTGCCCCACACCCTGCGCGAGCGTTTGGCGCAAGAGACCTATGTGGGGCGCCTGCGCGTGGTGGATACCATCACCTCGGAAGATGGCCTGACGGAAAAGGTGGCCTTTGCTACGCGGGATGGCCAAGTCATCGAGACGGTCCTTATGCGCTACACGAACCGCAACACGGTATGCGTCTCCTCGCAAATCGGCTGTGCCATCGGGTGCCCCTTTTGCGCTACGGGCCAGCAGGGCTTTGTACGCAATCTGACGGCCGGCGAGATCAGCGCCCAAGTGCTGTACTATGCCCAAAAGTTGGCCGAAAGGGGCGCGCACGTGACGAACGTCGTGATGATGGGGATGGGCGAACCGCTCCTCAATTTCGATGCCGTGTGGAAGGCCATCCGCAATTTGAACGATGGCGAAGGCCTCGCCTTGGGGATTCGGCGGTTTACCATCTCGACCGTGGGCATCGTGCCGGGCATCGAGCGCTTGGCCCAAGAGAGTTCCGAGGTGGGCCTGGCCGTATCTCTCCACGCGCCCGATGATGCCCTGCGCAACCAACTGGTGCCCATCAATCGGCATTACCCGCTGGAACAACTGCTCAAGGCCTGCCGCTTTTACGTGGAACGCACCGGGCGGCGGGTAACGTTCGAATATGCCCTGGTGAACGGCGTCAACGACTCGGACGAGTGCGCAGCCAAGACTGTGGAACTCTTGCGGGGGCTGCTGTGCCACGTCAATCTCATCCCCGTGAACCCCGTGCCGGGCTGCCCCTATGAGCCGCCGCCTAGGGCGCGTATCTTGCGGTTTCAGGAGATCCTCGTCAAAGGCAAGGTGCAGACGACCGTGCGCCTGCGGCGAGGCGTAGAAATCGAGGCGGGATGCGGCCAACTTCGCGGGCGCGTCCTTGCCCAATGAGCGAGGGGTAAACGATGGCCTCTGTGCAGATTGCTCCTTCGATCCTCTCGGCGGATTTTGCGCGGCTGGGCGAGCAGGTGCGCGAGGCCGAGGCCGCGGGGGCCGACCTCATCCATATTGACGTGATGGACGGCCACTTTGTGCCGCAGATCACCGTGGGGCCGCTCGTCGTAGCGGCCTTGCGCCGCGTCACGCGCTTACCGCTCCACGTGCATTTGATGGTGGAAAACCCCGAGCGGCACATCGCGGCCTTTGCGGAGGCGGGGGCCGAGTTGATTACCGTGCATATAGAGACGTGCCCCCACTTGCACCGCACGCTGGAGATGATCCGCGAAGCGGGGGCCAAGCCTGCCGTCGTGCTCAACCCGGCCACCCCTTTGATCCTCTTGGAGGAGGTGCTCGACCAGGTGGCCCTGGTCCTCGTGATGACGGTGAACCCCGGCAACGGCGGCCAAACCCTCATCCCCCAGACCTTGGGCAAGGTGCGCCGCTTGAGGGAGATGCTCAAGGCACGTGGCCTGACCTCCTGCCTCATCGAGGTGGATGGCGGCATCAACGGCGATACGATTGGGGAGGCCGTCCGCGCGGGGGCGGACGTTTTGGTGATGGGTTCGGCGATTTTTGGCTATGCCGGCGGGGTCACCGCGGCCATCCGCCACTATCGGGAGATTCTAAAAAGCATCGGGTCAGCCCCGCAGGAGCAGGGCTGACCTTTTGTGAGAGGTGCGTATGGTGTTTGCGGCGCAGGGGCTAACGGTTGAGTTTGGTGACGGTGCGCAGGCAACGCGTGCAGAGGCGCAGCCGCCGCAGCGCGCCGTCAATCTCTACGGTAACATTCTGGATATTCGGTGCCCATAGGCGGTTGGTGCGCCGTTTAGAATGGCTCACATTGTGCCCGAACTGTGGGCCCTTGCCACAGAGATCGCATTTGGCCATTCGAACTTCCCCCTTCGGGCCGCCTAGCGCGGCCTTCAATTTGCACAAGACATTGTTTATAATACCATAGATAGGCCCTCTCTGCAAAACCCGCGCCCTGGGCCAGGGTTTGATAAGGAGGACGCTTTCCTATGCCCCGTGACATAAGGAGCGCTCGTATGAGTGATTCGACACCGGGAACGATCAAAGTTTCGCCTCGGGCCATCGCGAATATCGCCAGCAAGGCCGTGCTTTCTTGCTACGGCGTAGTGGGTATGGCCGCGGCTACACTGCGAGATGGCATCGCCGAAATCTTGCAGGTAGAGAGTTCGCACCGCGGCGTCGAGGTCAATGTGGTAAACGATGAGATCGTCATTGACCTCTATGTGGTGGTGGAGTTCGGCACGCGCATCTCCGAAGTGGCCCAGAACATTATGGAGACCGTCAAATTCCACGTGGAGAAATCTCTGGCGATGCCCGTGGCCCAGGTGAATGTGCACGTCCAGGGCGTGCGCGTGAGCGATAGCGATTATTAGGCGAGATCCCCGCGCGAGTTCGGGGGGATGCGAGGGGAGGAGACCGATTGGACGAGGCATCGGCGAAAGGGATGAAACGGAACGAAGCGGGAGAGCGGCTTACGCCGCAGAGGGCGGCTACGCTCGATAGCGCCGCCTTGCTGGAGGCCCTCCGCACGGCAGGGGCCTGGCTCGATGCGCATATCGAGGAGGTGAACGCGCTGAACGTCTTCCCCGTGCCCGATGGCGATACGGGCACGAATATGTCGCTCACGATGCGGGCCGCCCTGCAAGAGGTGAACCAGAAGACGTATGATTCCGCCTCGGAGGCGGCCAAAGTCGCGGCCCACGGCGCCCTGATGGGCGCGCGGGGCAACTCGGGGGTGATCCTCTCGCAAATCTTGCGTGGGTTTGCGCGGAGCCTCGATGCGAAAAAGACGGTCAATGCCCGCGATTTTGCCGAGGCCTTGCGCGAGGGCGCCGCCACCGCCTACAAAGGGGTGATGCGCCCAGTGGAAGGGACTATCCTGACCGTCATCCGCGAGGCGGCCGAGGCGGCCGAACGGGCCGCTGCCTCGGGGGCGGATTTAGAAGAGGTGCTGGAATATACTGTGATGGAGGCGAAAGCCTCTTTAGAACGGACCCCTTCCCTTTTGCCCGTCCTTGCGGAGGCGGGCGTGGTGGATGCCGGCGGGCAGGGGCTGGTTTACATCCTGGAGGGGATGTGGCGGTTTTTGCGCGGCGAGACGGCCAGCGCCGTGGCACAACGCGAGGCTCACCTTCAAATGGCATATGCTCCAGAGGGCCAATACAATTACGATACCCAGTTCATCATCAAGGGCCAAGGGTTGGATGTCGAGGCCATTCGCCGGGCCATCGCCGAGATGGGCGATTCGGTGCTCGTGGTGGGCGATGCCGAGACGATCAAAGTACACGTCCATTCCGACCATCCCGGCCAGGTGCTGGAATATGGCCTTACCCAGGGGCAGGTGACGGATGTCGTCATCGAGAATATGCAGTTGCAATATGAGGCCTTCCTCGCCGCACAGCGCCAAGCGGCGCCCAAACCGGCGCAAGTCTCCGCGCCCCTCGCCGAAATCGGCCTCGTGGCGGTCGCCTCGGGCGATGGGTTGCAGACCGTGCTGGAGAGCCTGGGGGTTCATGCCATCGTCCCCGGTGGGCAGACGATGAACCCCAGCACGCAGGATATCCTCGAGGCGATCCAGTCCTTGCGCTGCGAGAAGGTAATCGTCCTGCCGAATAATGGGAATATCCTCCTGGCGGCGGAACAGGCCAAGGCCTTGGCCGATCGCCCCGTGGCCATCGTGCCCACGCGGACTGTCCCCCAGGGCATCGCGGCCCTATTGGCCTTCAACTATCAGGCAGATTTGGAGACCAACGTCGCCGCGATGGCCCAGGCCGCGGCCCAAGTGCAAACCATCGAGGTCACCCGCGCCGTGCGTTCGGCGCAGGTGAACGGGCTGGCGATCCAAGAGGGGCAGTTCATCGGCCTGTTGAACGATGATCTCAAGACCGTTGGCCAGGGTTGCTTGGAGGTCATCTTGGCTCTCTTGGAAAAGATTCAAGCCGAAGAGTATGAGATCATCACCATCTATTACGGGGCAGACGTTTCCGAGGAGGAAGCGCATCATATCGCCGAGGCCGTGCGAGCGCGCTATGGAGACCTGGAGGTGGAGGTCTTGAGAGGGGGGCAGCCCCACTATCACTATATCATCTCCGTGGAGTAGCGGAGCGCAAAGGAGAACGGGCCAGATGAGTCCAGTCAAGATCGTCACAGATAGCGCCGCCGAACTCTCTCAGGAGATCATCGAGGCGTTTGATATCACCGTTGTGCCCTGGCGCGTGCAAATCGGCACGGAAACGCTTGAAGATGGGCCAGCCCTGCGCACGCCCGAATTCTATCAAGATATGGTCAAAAAGCGGCGCACGCCCTCGCTTCTCCCGCCCACGGCGAGGCAGTTCGCCGAGGCGTATCGCCGCCTGGCTGAGGAGACCGACCAGATCGTCTCTATCCACGGGGCGGCGGAATTGAGCCAGGCCTTGCAGGCGGCGCGGCAAGGGAGGCTGGAACTTATGGGGCGCTGCGACATCCAAGTGGTGGATTCGCAATTCCTCTCCAAGGCGTTGGGGCTTTTGGTGATGGTGGGGGCGGACGTGGCCCAGGCCGGGGGCACCCTGGGCGATGTGGTGCGCGCCGTGAACGGGGCCATCTCGCGGACCTACCTGGCCTTTTACACCGACGCGTTGGATAATCTCTTTCGCACCGGCCTGTTGCGCGGCTCGCGCGAGCAGATCGGCATCACCCCAACCTACAAGCCCATTATGCTCTTGGAAGAGGGGCAGATCGTCCCCCTTCAGCGTTCGCGGCGCCGGGGCGAGCCAGTGGAGCGCATCGTGGAGTTCATCGCCGAGTTCAACCTCGTCAAAGAGTTATATATTCTGCACACGGGCCTTTCGCCTTATTATGAGCCGCTCAAAGAGCAACTCGCCTTGGTGCTCCCCCAAATGCACTATGAAGAGCATATCTACGGCCCCCTTCTCTCCTCCCTCATCGGCCCGACCGCCCTGGGCGTGGTGGCCCTCGAATATTAGGCCGTAACGCTTGAGAGAAAAGAGGCCTATGTCTTCTGCGTTTGAGAAACTCGGTCGCATTTTGCAGTTGGAACTGGAACAGGGCTGCCGAAACCGCGCGGTCATCGGCGGCCTGGAGCGATTCCTGGCCTATTGGCAAAAGCAGGCCCTTGAGGAGCAGGCCTCGGGCGCTACCCCGGCTGGCCCGCGCGTCGAAGAGGTGTTGGAAGCCCTGCGAGATTATGAAGCCAAACCGCCAGCCTCCCGGCGAGAGGCGATCGCCGCGCTTTTGGCCTCCTTGGCGCAGCCCCAGAAGGGCGCTCCGGAGCAGAATGCCCTCCCTCCCGTGCCGCAGGAGGTTGCGCCGCCCTCTAGCCAGGTGCCCGCGCCGGTGGGGGCGCCCCCCGCGCCGCCGGAGGAGAAATCTCTCAAGGCCCCCGCCGAGCCGAGCCGCCCGGCCGCGCCGGAACCGGCGCGCATCCTTGACCTCTTTGAGGTGCCCGTAACAGCCCTCTACGGTGTGAGCACGGCCTACCAGCGGCGCCTGGCGCGCCTGGGCCTCAAATCGGTGGGAGACGTGCTTTACCATCTCCCCCGGCGCTACGATGACTATGCCCACTTGAAGACGATCAACCGCCTAAATTGGGGTGAGGAGGTTACCGTAGTGGGCGTGGTGCGCCGCGTCGAAACGCAGCAGGGGCGCAGCGGCATCCCCATCATCCGCGTAACCGTCAGCGATGGCACAGGGGCCATCGAGTGCGTCTGGTTCAACCAGCCCTATTTGGCCAAAAGCCTCAAGGCGGGCCGCGAAATCGTCATCAGCGGCAAGGTGGATGAATACCTGGGGCGCCTCGTTTTTACCTCCCCCGAGTGGGAACCTTTGCGACGAGACTTATTGCATACGGGGCGGCTGGTGCCCGTCTATCCCCTTACAGAGGGGATTACGAGCCGCTGGATGCGCCGCCTGGTGCGCACGGCGCTCAGCGAATGGGCCGATCGCCTGCGCGAGTATTTGCCCCCTGCCGTGCGTGAGGGGGCTAAGTTGATGGGCCTGCAAGAGGCCATCCGCCAGGTGCACTTTCCGGATGATTGGGCCTCTCTCGAGGCGGCGCGGCGCCGCCTATGTTTTGACGAATTGTTCCTCCTGCAGTTGGGCATCCTCAGCCGGCGGCGTATGTGGCGCTCTCAGGAGGGGTACGCGTTCCACGTTCCGCAAGAAAAGGTCGAACAGTTCATCGCCTCGCTCCCTTTTACGCTCACAGGCGCCCAACGGCGGGCCATCTTGGCCATTTTGGACGATCTCCAGCGCCCCGTGCCGATGAGCCGCCTCTTGCAGGGAGATGTGGGGTCTGGCAAGACGGTGGTGGCCGTGGTGGCTATGCTCGTGGCCGCCTGGAATGGCTATCAGGCGGCCCTTATGGCGCCGACTTCCGTCTTGGCGGAACAGCACTACCGCACCCTCCAGCAGTTGCTCGCGCCCTTTCCCGAAATCCGTTGCGAGTTGTTGATGGGCAGCCTCTCGAACTCGGAAAAGGCACGCCTTCATCAAGAGATCGCCGCGGGCCAGGTGCACCTCGTGGTGGGCACGCACGCCCTCATCCAAAAGACGGTTACCTTCCAGCGCTTGGGCTTGGCCGTGGTGGATGAGCAGCACCGCTTCGGCGTGATGCAACGCGGCGCCCTTTCGGCCAAAGGGGGAGAGGCCCAGCCGCACCTCTTGGTGATGAGCGCGACGCCCATCCCGCGCACCTTGGCGCTGACGATGTACGGCGACCTCGATATCTCCGTGCTGGATGAATTGCCCCCCAAACGGCAAACCATCGTAACCGCCGTGCGAGACCGCCGCAGCCGCGAGCGGATTTACTCGTTCATCGAAGGCCAGGTGGCCCAGGGGCGGCAGGCTTTTATCATCTGCCCGCTTGTGGAGGAATCCGACCGGGTGGATGCCAAAGCGGCCGTGGCCGAGCACAAGCGCCTGCAAGAGGAGGTCTTTCCCCATCTGCGCCTGGGGCTATTGCACGGGCGGATGAAGGCCGAAGAAAAAGAGGAAGTGATGGCGGCCTTCAAGCGGGGCGAGTATGACATCCTCGTCTCGACGGCGGTGGTGGAGGTGGGCATTGACGTGCCCAACGCCACGGTCATCCTCATCGAGGGCGCGGAGCGCTTCGGCTTGGCCCAGTTGCACCAATTTCGTGGGCGCGTCGGCAGGGGAGAGCACAAATCCTACTGCATCCTCCTTTCGGACGACCCCTCGGAAGAGAGTATGGAGCGCCTGGCCATTATGGAAGAGACGACGGACGGGTTCGTGCTGGCCGAAAAGGATTTGGAGATGCGCGGCCCAGGGGACTTTTTCGGGGTGCGCCAACACGGCCTGCCCCAGTTGCGCGTGGCCCAATTGAGCGATACGGCCGTGCTGCAAGTGGCGCGCGAGCAGGCCGTGGCCCTCTTTGAGCAAGACCCGCAACTCGCCAAGCCCGAGCATGCCCCCTTGGCGGAGGCGGTGGGGCGCTTTTGGCGAGGGGTGGAACTATCCTAACGGTGGGAGGGGATATTGACCATCGCAGTGTACCCCGGCACGTTCGATCCGATCCACTATGGGCACATTGATATCGCCCAAAGGGCAGCGGAACTGTTTGACAAACTGATCGTGGGCGTCTATGATCGCCCGCAGAAAAGCGTGATGTTCGCCACGGAAGAGCGCGTGCAGATGGCGCGCGAGGCCCTGGCCAATGTGGCGAACGTGGAAGTGCTCTCTTATTCGGGGTTGACGGCGGATTTTGCACGGCGCCAGGGTGCGCGCGTCCTAGTGCGGGGGCTGAGGGTGATTTCCGACTTCGAGGTCGAATATCAAATGGCCCTTACGACGCGCAAACTCGCCCCGGAACTCGATATGGTCTGTCTGATGACCAGCCTAGAGTACGCCTTTGTAAGTTCGACCATCGTCAAAGATATCGCCATGGCGGGTGGATCGGTGCTCCAATTTGTGCCCCCTCACGTCGAGGCGGCGCTCAAGGCCCGCGCGGCGGCGCGAAGGCTCGCGGCGAGCGCGCCTCAGTGAGGCAGGGCTGCGGAAAGGGGGGGTCGCCATAGACATCTTGCAATTGCTGGATCGCCTTGAAGAATTGGTGGGCGCGGGGTGGCGCTTACCCTTCAGCCGGCGCGTGGCTGTAGATGGCGATGCCTTTCGCAAGATCATCGCCCAGATGTGGATCGTCGTGCCCCAAGAGATCAAGCGCGCCCAAGATTTCGAACTGGAACGCGACCGCTTGATCGCCAAGGCCCAGGAAGAGGCAGAGCACCTCATCGCCCAAGCGCGCGAAGATGCGGCGCGCCTTTTGGATGAGCACGACATCCGCCGCCAGGCCGAAGAGCAGGCCGAGATGATCCTAAAGGAGGCCGAGGAGCGGGCGGCGCGCATCCGTGCGGATGCCGATGAATACGCCGCGCGAACCCTGCGCGAGTTGGCCGATCAGGTCGAATATCTGCGCCGCGTCATCGCCAACGGCATCAGCGTCCTCGAGGCGCACCGGCGCGAACAACTCGCCATCGCCCAAGGCGAGCGCCCCCCTGGGGAGAATAATGACGGCCTAGAAGAATCCTCGGAGGCCGCCGAGCCGCCCCAAGAGGCGGCCCGCCGCACGGGGTAAATGCCCTTATTGTGAACTGGGCCACCTGGCTCGTCCTTTGCCGATGAGGCCGCGCCAGCCCCGCTTCAGGCGCCATCAAAACGGGTTTGGCAGGGCGCCCTGCCAAGCCCGTTCGCTTTTAGAAGGGCAAAGGTTCGCCATCCGCATCGGTGGCCTTGAACAGGCGCCCGCGGCCTGCGGGGCGCCGTTCGCCCACGGGCAAGGCCTCGTCGCGCGCGCGTTGGGCCACGTTTTCCTCGCGGAAGAAAGCCTGCCACTGGCGCGGGGCGTCGGGATCTTCGGCGCCGTGGCGCGTCAGGCGCTGGCGCACCTGGGCGAGGAGGGGCGTATTCACGGAGGTGCCTGCGATGATCACCTGCCCTTTGGTGAGGCCGGGCAGTTCCATCAAGAGGTCCCTCCCCACCGATTCCACGCTTTCGGCGATGCGCGCCTGATCAACCGGGTTGACGATGCGCATAATGCACTGCGTCATACATTGCGAGAGGACGTCGCTATCGAGTTTGCCCGGGCGCTGGCTGATCAACCCCACGGCCACGCCGAACTTGCGCCCTTCGGAGAGGATTTGCTTTAGGATGTTCGTTGTGATGATCTCGGCGTTGGCGGGGGCAAAGCGGTGCGCCTCTTCGATCATCACAAAGGCGGGGTAAGGGAGGTAGTACTCGTCTCCGGGTTGGGTGCGGCCGCCCACCGTCTCTACGCGGGCCTGGTTCAGGCGCCGTAGGAGCGTGGCCACCACGATCTGTTGTTCGCGTTCGGCGATTTCGTTCAACTGCAAGATGGTGCATTGGCCAGGGCAAAAGAGGTCCCCTAAGGGGAGGCTGACGAAATCGTCAAAGATCTTGCTCTCGAGGATGGAATTCACCCGCCAAATGAGCGCGCCCACGGTGGAATCCTCATCTGTGCCCTCCTCCTCGGGCGGGGGCGCGTCTTTATCTCCTATACCCTGGCGGATGGCCATACGCAGATGGGCGCGGGTCCACTTGTCGCCATATTCCCGCCGCACCCGGCGGTAGGCCTGCCCCAAGAGGTAGTGCATCCGCTCCGAAAGGTTGGGGAGAAGGTAGCGTAGGTCGCCCAAATCCAACGAGGAGACGCGCACCCTGATATCGTCGGGGCGGATGACCTTGACGCGAGGGCGATAGCCCTCCGCGGCAAAGGCGGGGAGGTTCTCCATCTCGGCGAGGGTGTGATACTCGGCGTGGGGGTCCACCACGAGCACGGCGGCGCGGGTGGTGGGCTTCATCAACTCCTCTAAGATGACCCCAGCCAGGTAACTCTTGCCGGAACCGGTGGAGGCGATGATGGCCAGGTGCGTGCTCGTGAATCCCCGTGCATCGAGCACGACGGGCACGCGGTCTCGGGCGCGGCTGAGCAGCGACCCCACGTGGATGGCACCCTCCTCGCCCACCTGGCGCCGGCATAGGACGGCCCGCAACATTTCATCGGGCGCGATGTAGATGGGCGTGCCGGCCGGGGGCGGCGTGCGCGGGTTGACGAAGCCCAGGGTTTGGTCGTAATAGCCGAGGATGGTGGCGGTGATTTGAAAGAGGTCCGCGGGTTGATCGTACCCCAGCAGGCGCCCTAGTTCCTGCGGGGGCACGGAGGGGTCCGCCAAAAAGGTATCGGGGTAAAGGCGGATCGGTTCGCGCCGGCTGACGCGGGCCAAGATCTCGCGCCTCTCGCCCTCAACCGGCGCACAATAGTACACGAACTCGCCATATTTCACGCGCTGGTCGGGATCTCGCGTGATAAAGGTATATTCGTGGGGCGTTTCGCCCGGCCCCTTGGTGGTGCCGATGGGTTCCTGGAGCATCGTCCCCTCCTCTTTACCCTAACGGTTCGACGCGGGCGCGCCAGGCGACGTTCCCCTTCAAAAGGGCCAGGCGGGAACCCTCTTCGGGGAAAAGCCGTTCCAGTTGGCCGATGAGGTCGAGCGCCAAGGCCCCCATCAGGGGGTCCTTGGAGGCGTTATTCAACAACATCGGCAGATAAGCGATTTGCAAAGAACCGCCCGCGCGGTGGAAGGCGATGATCTCCTCTTGCGTGAGGCGCCGCACGGGGGCATCTATCTCGGCGGCGACGGTGGGCACCCCTTGGGTCACGCGGCCGGCGTCATCCACCGCGCCAAGGATGGTGATGGAGACGAGCGTCAACTTTTCAGAGAGGTAATCGGGCGCAAAGACGGCCAAATCCGCCTCCGGCGAGAGGCGCGGCCCCAAGGTGCCGAACTCGGGGTTGAGGAGGGTCGTATTGGAGATGACCCCCACAAGGTAACCGCCCCCGCGTTGAGAGATGCCCACGAAGGTGCCGAACCCGTACTCTTCGGCGCGCGGGGGGTTGGGCACCTCGCGCTCGCCATAGACTTGGCACACATAGGTGATATGCGAACTCGAACTGGTGATCTTGCCGATCATCGCCTCGCACTCCCTGCAAGTTCAGCGCCTGCTCCGCTTGCTGTAAGCCTTGCGCGAATAACGCAAGGGGATTTGGCTTTGCGCCAAGAACTCTTGGCACAGGCGGTAGAATCGTTCCCGATCTGGGGTGGTGATCACCGCCAGGGCATCCGCCGTCTCAAGGGCATAGGGGTACCCCGTGCCCACGACGCATTCGGCGCGCACCACATCAAGCACCCAACCCAGCAGGCCCTCTTCCACAATCCAACCGGGCAGATCTAGCCGGGCCGGCGCGTTTTCGGAGGTCGTCTTCAGATAGACAAAATAGACGCGCTCGTAATAACTAGGGCGAACGCCCTCGTCAAAGACGAGGTCTTGCCGGGCACACTGCAAGGCCTCGGTGCGGTCTCCCCAGGCCATCTCGCGGCGCAAAAGGGAGGCGTCGCTCGGGCGGGCAGCGGGCGAACGGCCCAACAGGTAGTCGAGCATAGCCGTCAGGTCGGCGGCGTGAGACGTATCAATATACCCCACGAGGGGGATGCGCGTCCGTTCGGAGGCCTCGATGAGCGCGACGATGGCATCTATATACCGGGCGCGTAGTTCGGGCCGCATATGCCCCGCAAAAGAGATCACGAGCGACCCATCGAAAAAGCAGAGCGCCTTGGCCCCCTCCCGCTGGAAGCGCTCCATCAAGCGGATAAGTTGGGCGCACTCCCGCTCAAAGCGGCGCAAGTTCACTTGTAGGTCTGGGAATTCACGCTCGGCCATCTCTTGGCCGGGCTGGAGTTCGGCGGGGGCCAGCACCTCAAAGGCCAAATCTTTGATATAGGGCGCCCCCTCCCGATGGGGGTTGACGAACCAACCCACCTGCACGGCCCCCACGGGGATGGAGAAATCCGCGCTCGGCGTAATCTGCGAGCCATCCACCGCGGCGGTGATGACGCCGCGAAGGACCTCCATAGCCCAAGCGCGGGCCTGGGCGTGATGCTCCCACGTGAGGCCAAAGGGGCGGATGAAGGGCCGCCCTGCCTCCCGCTCGCAACTGGGGCGCGCACCGGGGGCCGCCGAACCCGCCAGGCGCGCTCTGAGGGAGGCATACTCTTGGCCGGCGAACCAGGCCAGGGCTTGGCGATAGTGCTCGAGGGCCTGGCCAGTGCGCAGTTCGTAGCCTTCAAAGGCGGCGCGCTTCGCTTCGAGCGCGGCGAGGACATGGGGTGGGCTGAGCATCGTTAGGCCGTCTCCACACGGCTGCCGGAGGCATCTTTGACGATGCGGATGAAATTCTGGGCAGCGCGCTCAAAGGTATCATCGTGGCTGATGACGAAAAGTTGAGTAAAGCCGCGCACCTGCATAATGCGTTCGGCCAAACCCTCGCGCCGGTCGGCATCCAAGTTCGTGGTCGGCTCATCGAAAAAGGCGATATCAATATGCGACATTTCGCGCAAGAGCGCCAAACGCAGGGCAAGCGCCGCGCACATCTGCTCGCCCCCAGAAAGTTGGCGGAAGGTGCGGCGATTGCCCCGCACCTCCAGCGCGAGTTCGTAATCCTCGGACCATTCCAGATGGCCGCTGTAATCTCCCATAATATCGCCGTAAAGGGTCGAGGCCTCGTGCGAGATGCGCCGCACCAACTGCCGGGTGATGTACGGCCCGGCCTCGCGCAACAGGTTGCGCGCCCACTTGAGCGTTTGGCGTAGGTGTGCGGTGCGAGCGTGCTCCCGCTTCTGGCGCGCCAGTTCCTCACGGCGGGCGTAAAGGGCTTGGATGTGCTCGAGCACCTGCCGGTGGCGCGCCTCTTTGGCGGCGCGTTCGGCGGCCAAGCGCGAGGCCTCATCGCGCAGGGCGAGGAACCGCTCGCGCGCCGCGCGGTGCGCCGCCCCATCGTAAGCGGCCTGGGCCTCCGCCACCTGGGCGGCCAGCGCCTCAAGCGCCCTTTGGGCCGCCTCGCGCGCCTTCAGGCGTTCCTCCAGCGCGGCGCGGCGGGGTTCCCGTTGGCCAGCGGTGTGCGCATGGGCCAGGTAGCGCTCATGCCCGGCGCGGTGCCGCTCGCGTTCCGCGCGGAGGGCGGCCAGTTCGTCATCCAAACGTTCGTAGGCGGCAAGTTCCCCCTCCAGCGCTTCGAGGCGCGTAGCGAGGGCGCCTAAGGCGCCCTCCAACCGGGCGGATTCCTCTTCAAGGCGGGGGCGCTCGCGGAGTTGGGCCGCATACAGGTGGGCCTGCTGGCGCGGGTTCCCCAGGGCCTGGAGTTGCGCCGAAAGGGCCTCGCGCGCGGCGGGGGCATCGGCCAGGGTCTCGAGGGCACGGCGGGCTTGGGCACAGCGCCCTTCGAGATCGGCCAAACGCTGGCGTGCGCGCGCGCTTTCCGCCTCTCCGGCCAGGCGCTCGCGCTCCTTTTGCAGGCGGGCGGCCTCCGCTTCGGCCTTTTGGGCGGCGCGTTCCGCTTCGCGGCGGAGGCGGGCGGCTTCTGCCTCTTTCCCTTCTAACTCGGCGATGCGCTGGGCGTTGCGCGCCAAGAGTTCATCGCGGCGCTCGGGGGCGAGTTCCGATTCGCACACCGGGCAGCGCGCCTCTTGGGCCTGCCGGAGCGCCTCCGACTGGCTCTCTAGGCGCGCCCGTTCTGCCGAGAGCACGGCCAAGTGGGAAGCCGCTTGGCCGGCCTCCTCGCGCCGCGCTTGGGCCTCGGCTTGGAGGGCCGTAATCTCTTGGGCCAGGGCGGCGGCCCGCGCCGCCTCTTGGGCCAGGCGCTCGGCTTCCCTTTGGGCGGAGGCCACTTGGGCCTCCCCATCGGCCAGTTGTTTGGCCACCTGTTCATATTCCAAACAGCGCCGTTTGGCCTCTTCCAAGGCCCCTTCGAGGCGCTCCTGTTCGGCCACTGCGGGCGCAAGCGCTTCCAGGGCGGCGGCGATTTCCCTCAGTTCTTGAAGGCGTTTGAGCGCTTGGGCGCGCTCGAAGGAGATCTGGTCGCGCTCGCGCAGGAGGGCGTTTCTCTCCTCCCGAAGGGCGTCTCGCGTGCGGCGGGCCTCCTCCAGGGCGCCCCAACGCGCCTCTGCCTCAAGGAAGGCCTTATGGTCGGCGTGCGTCTCTTCTACGACGCGCGCCGCCTCTTCGGCCTCGGCCACGGCGCGCTCGGCCTCTTGAACGAGGCCCTCCTGCGCGCGGAGGCGCTCGCGGGCCTGCTCGAAGCGGCTTTGCGCCTCTTGCAGGCGCTTTTCGGCTTCTTCATAGGCGGCAAGCGCCTCTTCGGCCCGATGCAGCGCCTCACGTGAGGCCTTTTCCTCCTCCCCAAGGGCGGCGATGCGCTCGGCGAGCGCCTGGGCCTCTTCCTCCAGGGCCGGGAGGCTGCTCAATTCCCCCTCAAGGCGGGCCATATCGCGCTCGAGCGCGTTGAGGCGCCCCTCGAGGAACCGTTCGGCATCCAAAAGTTTTTCGCTCGCCCTGCGGTAATCCTCCACCTGTAGGAGCGCATCGAAGATGGTCTTGCGCTCTCTAGCCGCTTGTAAAAAGGGCGTGGTGAAGGTCCCCTGAGGCACGCCGATGGTGTTTTCAAAAAACTGCCCTAGGTTCGCCGAAGGCTCCATGCGCAGATGGTAGCGCATCCAATTCGCCACGGCCTCTTGCCCCTCGGCCACAATGGCGCGCCCCAGTTCGAGGTCATACACGCGGTAGCGCGTCGTCGTGTTGGCGTTGAAACTCCGCTCCACCTCGTAGCGGCGCTCGTCGGCGGAGGAGCATAGGGTGATGACCACGCGCCCAACCGTGCTCCCCTCGCGGAGGAGGTTGGCCAGTTTGAACCCATCGGGGATGACGCCAAACAGGGCAAACCCCAGCGCCTCGAGGAGGCTGCTCTTGCCCGCGCCGTTCGCCCCGACGATGGCATTCGTGCCCGGCGCCAGGGGGATGACGGCGTGGACGTAACTCTTGAAATTCTCCAACTCGAGTTGCTCGATCAGCATTCGGCATCCCCTTCAAGAGGTTCGATCTCGCCGAGGGCGCCCTCTAACAGGGCGATGACCTCCTCGGGCGGCCGTTCTTCCAGCCCGAGGCGTTTGAGGTCAAGGAGGAGCCGCGCCCAACGCTCGCTCTGGGGCTGGCGTTGGGCATCCCGCGAGATGAGTTCCTGCAAGACGTAGCGCTCCAACTCATCTCGGGTCATCTCCTCCGTCGGTGAAACCTCGAAGGCCGTGGGCGCGGTGAGGTTGCGCAAATGGCAATACACGGCCTGAAAGCGTTCGCGAACGAATTCCTCCAGGCGGGCGAGTTCGAGGCGCGCCGCGTCAAAGGCGAGCACGCCTCGCAGGGCGAGTTCGACCACGGGCCTTTCGCGGCGGATGGCCTCGGAGGTTTGGCGATCGAGAAAGGCGAGGAGGGCCTCTTCGAGCACCTCGGGCGAGCGGTAGGCGTCCACCGCGAAGGAGAATCGCAAAAAAGGCCGACGTCGCCCGCGGATGGCCTGCGCGCGGTGCGCCGGGCGGCGAGAAGGCTCCACCTCCACGTAAAAATAGCCCCGATCGTCCCAACCGGCCTCGTCCACGCTGTTCGTCTCCAAAGAGCCGGGGTTATAGAGCCAATCATCCTGGATGAAGGGCTTGTGGATGTGCCCGAGGGCCACGTAATCTATCGCGCCGCGCAGAGGCTCCAGGTCTTGCCGGGTGAGGGTGCCGGCGTATTCATCGAGGATGCCCTGCAACCCGGCGTGGATGAGGAGCGCAGTAAACGGCGCGCCACCCTGCGCGCGCAGCGTGTGGAGTGGTTCGGCCATCTCTCGTAAGACGCGCGGGGTGCTCGCGCCGTAGTACGGGCAGCCCACCACGCGCAAGCCGCAGGGGAGGTCTATATAGGCCCCTTGGCGCGTGGCGGGATCCCAAGGGGTGAGGGTAACCCGATTCCCCTCGAGAGAAGGGGCGAGGAGCGTGAGCAGGCCGAGTTCGGCGAGGTAATCCAACCAGGAAAGTTCGTTATGAAAGCGCGGGCGGTCATGGTTGCCCTCCACGGCGATGACGGGGATGCCCGCCTCACGCAGGGTTTGCAGGAAGTAACTGGCCTGCAAAAGGGTGCGCGGCTCGAGGGTGCGCTTGTGGAAAAGGTCCCCGGCCAGAAGGAGCGCATCCACCCGCCGTTGGATGGCCTCGTGAACGAGGTGCTCAAAGGCGCGGGCGAAATCGTCATATCGCTCAGGGCAGTTATACTGCTCATACCCCAAGTGCACATCGGCGGCGTGCAAAAAGGTCGCGCCCATAGTCACCCTCCCTGGCGGTAGCGTGGGCAGGGTTCGCGGACGATGAGCACCCTTGGCCCTTCGGCGCCAAGCGCCGCCTCGAAGGCGGCCTGCAAGGCCGAGGGGTTGCGGGGCGAAAGGACCTCCGCCTCCAGGCCGTAGGCCGCAAGGACGCGTTCGATTTCCACCGGCGCCCTTGGCGAATGCCGCGCGTCATAAGGCGTGCCGGGGTGGGGTTGGCCGCCCGTCTGCGCCGTGGAGCCATTATCCAGCAAGAGGATTGCGACAGGCGCCCGGCATTGGGCTAAGGTGGGCAAGGCGTTCACCTCGCTGTGGAAAAAGCAGGAATCTCCCACGAGCGCGATGACGCGATGGTGCCTTTCATAGAGGGCCAGCCCCAGGGCAATGCCCAAGGCCGACCCCAGCGAGTACTTCACGTCAAAAAGGCCGGTGGGGATGGCCCGCACCATACAACCCGTCTCGCCGACCACGAGGTAGCGCTCGCGCCCCCCTTGGCGTTCCATCGCGGCGCGCAAGGCCTCGAACGTGGGGCGGTAAGGGCAATCTTCACAGAGGGAAGAAGGGGGGATGGGCGGCTCGGTGCATGTGTTCACCCGTTCAAAAGGCCCTTCGGCGGTGAGCGCCATCAGGCCCCTGCGCAGGTCCTCTTCGACGATCTCCCCCTCTTCGGGGATGGCCCGGTTCGCGCGCCCCAAGATTTCCAAAGATAGGCCGGCCCGTTGGGCCAGGGCGCGGATTTGCTCCTCGACGAACGGCCCGCCCTCCTCGAGGATGAGCAGGCGGCGCAAGGTGCGCATCCAAGGGATGAGCCGCTCCTCGGGCAAGGGCCAGGCGCTAGCCATACCCAAGAGGGAGATGTTCCCATTCCCCTCCACAAGGCGGCGCACCTTTGAAAAGGGGTGCCCGGCCGCCAAGATGCCCAGGTCTCCTGCGCCGCATAGGGCGTCATACGGCGAACTGACGAGCGCCTGCGCGAACGACCGCAGCCGCCGGTGCAGGCTGTGGCGGCGCCGCACCACCACGCGGGGGTAAACCATCCACCGATCCTCTTTGC
Source organism: Chloroflexota bacterium (assembly GCA_019873625.1). Classification (GTDB taxonomy): domain Bacteria; phylum Chloroflexota; class Anaerolineae; order UBA1429; family UBA1429; genus JAIOAW01. Next base: position 79,547 of record JAIOAW010000004.1, on the reverse strand, counting down.
GGAGAAATCGCCCCAGCGCGGGCGGGAGTTGCCAAGGCGGTTCGCGCAGGGCGGCGCGCTCTTGGGCTAGGCCGCGCGTCAAGCGCAGGATTACGGGCGTGTACAGCCCTTCGCTCCAGGCAAAGGCCTGGGCCATAAGCGCCGCCGCCGAGGCCGTCTCGGTGGCCTCTACGATGGGCACCTCGGCCAGGCGGGCAAGCCAGCGCGAATCCTGTTCGTTCTGCGAGGACCAGCCGCCGGGGTCATCTCCCACGGCAATGACCAACCCCGTATGACAGCCGGCATAAGACATCGTCGCGAGCGGGTCCAGGGCGATGTTCAGCCCCACCCCTTTGACGATCACCAAGGCGCGCGTGCCCGCGAGGGAGGCGCCGATGGCCATCTCGATGGCCACCTTTTCATTCGCGGCCCATTCTAGGGTAACCTGCCCAGGCACCGAAAGGCGCGCCAGCGCCTCGAAAATGCCCGTGGCCGGCGCGCCGGGGTAGCCCACGGCCAGGCCGATGCCGGCAGCCAGGGCGCCCAGGGCCAGGGCCTCGTCTCCTCGGACGGTTTGAGGGGGGCTATCGTTCATTGTCTCCTCGTCAATGCGCGGGGATGGATCATACCGTGATGGTGTGGCCTGCCGCAAGGAGCGTCTCGGCGATGGTGTACATATTCGAGATGGTGCCCACTTGCACGCGATCTTTGAGGCCAAAATAGTCCAGGCAGGTGCCGCAGACGAGGATCTCGACCCCGCGCGCCTGGAGCGCGGCGAGTTCCTCCAGCACCGGAGACCCCTCCGCGGTGAGTTTGACGCCCGTGTTGAAAAAGATCATCGTCTGCGGCACCGGCTCCACTTCGCCCAGGGCGTAGAGGAAGGAGCGCATCAGGATGAGGCCAAGTTCGTCCTCGCCCCGGCCCATGCGGTCGCTGGAGATGACGACGACGCGCCTGCCCGGTGCGGGCGAAGGGGCGCTTTCCGCCGGCGTCAGCTGGGCCTGAGGGGCGGCTTGGGGCTTGGTAATGTGGATGGCAAAGGCCTCTCCACGCGCCTCGACGTGAACCCGCCAGCCGGCCTTTTCGGCGAGCCTCCGCACGTTCGCGACCTGGTCTTGCGCCGAGACCAAGGTAATGACCTCCTCTGCCTCGCGCATCGCGTTGCGCGTCAGGATAACGGGCTGTGGGCAAGGGAGGCCGCGGGCGTCTACCTCAAGGGGCATCGGACCATCCTCCTTCTGATTCTTGGAGCGTTCGCGCTCCCATTGTAGCGAACCCATCGGCTTATGGCAAGCGCCTATGTTCCGTACGGTGTTCAAATGGTTGGGCGCGAGGCGGTAAGGCGTTGCACCCTTCAAGAAAAAGAGGAGAGGATATTTTTGCAGGAAATTCTGCATTTCGAGTGAGCCTGAACATATGTTCTAGTTTTACCGTTTATTGAAACGCGCCATCATAGGGCATATCTCGTATGCTTATTATACCCTTTTACTAGGGCTAGTACCCTTGAAAAAATCCGCCCAAAATTTACGCAGGAAGTCTTGCGTCCCGGCGAGATTCCGTGTATAATAGAGATGGTAGCGTTCCAAGAGGCCCCTTCGATGGGGCGTCTTCTATCTTTGGGCAAAGGCCGCGCGCGCGGTTCGGTTTACCCATAGCATCACGGACCCTTACAGGAGGAACCCCCATGGCAGAGCGCAAAGTCCAGTTCGTCCGCAAGCGCGATGGGCGCATCGTGCCCTTCGATCAGGAAAAGATTACCAACGCCATCTTCAAGGCGGCCCAGGCCGTCGGTGGCGATGATCGCGAGCGCGCCGTCTTTATCTCCGACCGCGTCGTCGAGATGATCGAGGCGCAGTTCGGAGATCAGCGCATCCCCTCCGTGGAGGATATCCAGGACCTCGTCGAGAAGGCGCTTATCCATCACGGCCATGCCAAAACGGCCAAGGCCTACATCCTCTATCGAGACCTGCACAGCAAACTGCGCGATATCCGCGCCTTGGTGGATGCCAACGAACTCATCGAGGGCTACCTGGGGCATTTGGATTGGCGCGTGAACGAAAACAGCAATATGAGTTTCTCGCTCCAGGGGCTGAACAACCACATCTTTTCGGCGGTCAACAGCGCCTATTGGCTCAACCGCCTCTACCCCAAAGAAGTGCGCGACGCGCACATCAACGGCGATATTCACCTGCACGATCTCTACATCCTGGCCGTGTACTGCTGCGGGTGGGATTTGCGCGATCTCCTCTTGCGCGGCTTCGGCGGCGTGCCCGGGAAGATAGATTGCAAACCGCCCAAGCATTTTCGCTCCGCCTTGGGGCAGGTGGTCAACTTTTTCTACACCATCCAGGGCGAATCGGCTGGGGCCGTGGCCTTTTCCTCCTTTGACACCTACCTGGCGCCCTTTATCCGTTATGACGGCCTAGGGCCTAAAGAGGTGCGCCAGGCCCTGCAAGAGTTCATCTTTAACCTGAACGTGCCCACGCGGGTGGGCTTTCAGACGCCCTTTACGAACTTGACGATGGACCTCGTGGTGCCCCAGACGATGGCCGACGAGCCAGTCATCATCGGCGGCGAATTCCAAGAGGCGACGTATCGCGAGTTCCAGCCGGAGATGGACCTCCTCAACCGGACATTCGCCGAACTGATGCTCGAGGGGGATGCGCGCGGGCGCGTCTTTACCTTCCCCATCCCCACCTACAACATCACGGCCGATTTCGATTGGGATAACCCCAACCTCGACCCCATTTGGCAGATGACGGCCAAATACGGCATCCCTTACTTTGCCAATTTCGTCAATTCGGACCTGCGCCCTGAGGATGTGCGCTCGATGTGCTGCCGCTTGCGCCTTTCGAATAAAGAACTCATCAAGCGCGGCGGCGGGCTGTTCGGTTCGAACCCGCTCACCGGGAGCATCGGCGTGGTGACGCTGAATATGGCGCGCATCGGCTACCTTTCCAAGACGGAAGACGAGTTCTTTGAGCGCGTGGCGCGTTTGATGGACATCGCCAAAGAGAGCCTGCTCATCCGCCGGCGGGTCATCGAGAACTTTACCGAGCACGGGTTGTACCCTTACTCCCGGCACTATTTGGATGGCGTCAAGGCGCGCTTTGGCCAGTATTGGGCGAACCACTTTAACACCATCGGCCTGAACGGGATGAACGAGGCCCTCCTGAACTTTATGGGTGTGGACCTCACCGATCCCAAAGGCCGCGCCTTTGCCGCGCGCGTCTTGGATTTTATGCGCGACCGCTTGCAGAAATACCAAGAAGAGACGGGGCAAATGTTCAACCTGGAGGCGACCCCCGCCGAGGGCACGAGTTACCGCTTTGCCCTGCTCGACCGCAACCTCTACCCGGATATCATCCACGCGGCGAGCCACGTGGAAGGCGCCGAACCGTATTATACGAACTCGACGCAACTCCCCGTGGATGCGACGGACGATCTCTTCCAGGCCCTCGAATGGCAAGACGAACTGCAGACCAAATACACCGGCGGCACGGTGATGCACGTTTACCTCGGCGAACGGTTGCCCTCCGTCAAGGCCACCAAAGAACTCGTGCGGCGCATCGCCACGCACTATCGCCTGCCCTACTTTACGCTCACGCCGACTTTTAGCGTCTGCCCGGTGCATGGCTATTTGCCCGGCGAACACTTTGAGTGCCCCAAGTGCGAAGACCATCAGCCGTGCGAGGTCTATTCGCGGGTGGTGGGGTATTTGCGGCCCGTCCAGCAGTGGAACAAGGGCAAAAAGAGCGAATACGCCCTCCGCAAGACGTTCGTGATCGAAACGCGTTCTGAGCCGGAGGCGGTCGAGACGGCGGCCTCATGAAGATCGCGGGTCTGCAAAAGGTCAGCCTGATAGACTTTCCGGAAAAGGTCGCTGCGACCGTCTTTTTGGCGGGTTGCAATCTGGATTGCGGCTACTGCTACAACCGCTGGATGCTCGACGAAAACGCCGTCGAGGAGGCGCTCTCCCGCGAGGCCCTATTGGCCTGGCTGCAGACGCGCCGGGGCCTCCTTGACGGCGTGTGCCTCAGTGGCGGCGAACCGACCATCCACGCCGAATTGGTGGATCTCGCCCGCGAGATCAAGGCACTCGGGTTTGCCCTCAAACTCGATACGAACGGCACCCGGCCGGGGGCCTTGCGCACGTTGCTGGGCGAGGGCCTGCTCGACTACATCGCGCTGGACCTAAAAGCCCCCCTCGATGCGCGCTATCATCGCGTGGCGGGCGTTCGGGTGCCGCTTGAGGCCCTGCGCGAGAGCCTGGCCCTCCTTCGCCAGGGGCGCTGCCCATACGAACTGCGCACGACCGTCGGCCCCAGCCTCACCCCAAAAGACCTCTTGGATATGGCCCGCCTTATCGAGCCTCAAGAGACTTGGTACCTTCAGCCGTTCGTGCCCACGGAAACCGTGCGAGAAAAGGGGCCAGCCCTCTCGGCGGAGGCATTGGGGAGGATTCTCGAGGCCCTAAAACCCCTCGCCCCGGCGGCAAGGTTGAGAGGGGCGTAAACCACAGGGGCACGCTGCCGCGTGCCCCTCTATATCACACCGGAGCGCAGGCCTCCTGGCCCGCATTGCTTGGGAGAAAGGCTATTCGTCACCCTCGTCTTCGCCCGGCTGGCCGGGGAAGATGATCTCCACCACCTCGCCGTGCACGTTCACCACGATGCGGAACCCCATCAGTTTGAGCCAAGGCGCCCACTGGTTGGGGTCTCCGTGCGCCAGGTTATGCTCCAGGTTGCGGATGGAAGCCTCCACGGCGGCCTTGGTAAAGATATCCTCCTTGCCGAGCATCTGCAAGATGGCGAGCACCAGATCGTCTTTGACGGAGGCGATTTGCTCTTTGAGCGCGGCGATGACCACGCGATCCACGGCCCAGGCCTCCACATGGCGCAAGAAGCCATCATCGGGGATGGCATAGTGCGCCACCCCGCCGATGTAGGCCACCTCGGCAGGCTGGCCTTGTTCGTTATACACCAGGCCGGGGAAGAGCGCCTTGCGCGTCAGCGCCTCTTCCGAAAGGCCCGTGCCATTATCATAGGGCCGACTATCATCCGCCATCGGAGGAACCCTCGTCAATCAGATAGAGCGCGAAATCTTCACTCGGAGCGCGGGCCTCCCGGCCCACGACGCGAGGCAGGAGCCTCGCGCTCCTTTCGCGCCCGCCTCGCCACCCCTCTCCCTCGGCCCTCTCGCACAGGAGAGAGCCGAGGGAAAGGCGACCCTAACCGTATACTTTCGCTAAGGCGCGTTACACCTCGCGGAACTCGCCATCCACCGTCTTATCATCACCGCCGCGCCGCTCACTGCCACCGGAGGGCGGCGGATTGCTGCCCGGCTGCTGCTGATAGGCCGCCGCGCCCACCTGCTGGAGGGCCTGGCTCAGTTCGTCCGTCACACGGCGCAGACGGGCGATATCCTCGCTGTTGAGCGCCTCGCGCACGGCCTTGATTTTATCTTCCACGTTGGAGCGGATCCCCGCCGGCACCTTATCGCCCAAGTCGCGCAAGGTCTTTTCTGCCGTATAGGCCATCGTATCCGCCTGGTTGCGGGCCTCGGCCAACTCTTTGCGGCGGCGGTCCTCCGCGGCGTGGCGCTCGGCCTCTTTGACCATCCGCTCGATCTCCTCTTGCGTCAGGCCGCTCGAGGCCGTGATGGTGATCTTTTGCTCGCGGCCGGTGGCCTTATCCTTCGCCGAGACGTGCAGAATGCCGTCCGCGTCAATATCGAAGGTCACCTCAATTTGCGGAACGCCGCGCGGCGCGGGTGGGATGCCATCCAAGATAAAGGTGCCCAACAGTTTGTTATCGGCCGCCATAGGGCGCTCGCCTTGGACGACGTTGATCTGCACCTGCGTCTGGTTATCCGAGGCGGTCGAGAAGATCTGGCTGCGGCGCACCGGGATGGTCGTGTTGCGCTCGATAATCGGCGTAGCCACCCCACCGAGGGTCTCGATGCCCAAGGTCAGGGGCGTTACGTCAAGCAAGAGCACATCGCTCACCTCGCCGGCGAGAACGCCCGCCTGGATGGCCGCACCGATGGCCACTACCTCATCGGGGTTGATGCCCTTGTGCGGCGCCTTGCGGAAGAACTCTTCGACGCGCCGCTGGACGAGCGGCATACGCGTCTGCCCGCCCACCAGCACGACCTCGTCAATCTCCTCAGGCCGCAGGCCGGCATCGCGCAGGGCCAGTTCCACCGGGCCAAACGTGCGCTCCACCAGGTGCTCCACCAACTGCTCCAACTTGGCGCGGGTCAACGTCATATTCAGGTGCTTGGGGCCAGAGGCATCCGCCGTGATGAACGGCAGGTTGATCTCGGTCTGCTGCACCGTTGAAAGTTCGATCTTGGCCTTCTCGGCGGCCTCCTTGAGGCGCTGCAAGGCCATGCGATCGTTGCGCAGGTCAATCCCCTGGTCCTTGCGGAACTCGCTGATGATCCAATCCATAATGATTTGGTCAAAATCATCTCCACCCAGGAAGGTGTCTCCATTGGTGGATTTCACCTCGAACACGCCTTCGCCCAGGTCCAAGATGGAGATATCGAACGTACCGCCGCCCAGGTCATACACGGCGATGCGCTCGTCCTTCTTTTTATCCAGACCGTAAGCCAGGGCCGAGGCCGTCGGCTCGTTGATGATGCGCAAGACCTCCAGCCCGGCGATGCGGCCGGCGTCTTTGGTGGCCTGGCGTTGGGCGTCATTGAAATAGGCCGGCACCGTGATGACGGCTTGCGTCACCTTCTCGCCCAGGTAGGCCTCGGCATCCGCCTTGAGTTTGGCCAAGATCATCGCCGAAATCTCGGGGGGAGAATACTCCTTACCGCCCATCACCACCCAAGCGTCGCCATTTTCCTTTTCGATGATCTTGTACGGCAAAACGCGCCGCGCCTTTTGCACTTCAGGGTCGTTGAACTTGCGGCCCATCAGGCGCTTGATGGAATAGATGGTGTTCTCCGGGTTGGTGATCGCCTGGCGCCGGGCCAATTGCCCCACCAAGCGCTCGCCCGTCTTGGGGTTCACCGCCACCACCGACGGGCACAAGTTAGATCCCTCCGCCGTGGGGATCACCACCGGCTGGCCCCCTTCCATCACGGCAACGACCGAGTTCGTGGTGCCCAAATCAATTCCGATAATCTTTCCCATGGTTTCCTCCTATGAATGACCAACGATTGCTACTTGGATTGTTCGCCCTGCTCCGAGGGCTTTTGCGGGCCAGGCCCGCTCGATACTTTGACCATCGTGGGCCGGAGCACTGCCCCTTCAAGCAAGTACCCTTTCTGCAATTCTTCGATGACGATGCCTTCGGGATATTCGAGGCTCTCTTCGCGCATCACCGCCGAGTGATAGTTCGGGTCAAACGGCTTGCCCACCGCCTCGATGGGCGTTACGCCGGAATCGGCCAGGAGTTTATCAAACTTGCGGGCGATGAGCGCCACGCCCTCCACCCAGGTCTCGTCGGCCTTGTCATCGCGCAGGTGCTCGAGCGCGCGGTGCAAGTCATCTGCCAAAGGGAGCACCTCTCGCAAGAGTTCCATCTTCAGACGCAGGCGCTCGCTATCGCGCTCGCGCTCCAGGCGCTTGCGATAGTTATCGAACTCGGCCACGCTGCGGCGGTAGCGGTCCAGGTACTCATCGGCTTTGCTGCGCCAGTTCTCCAGTTCCTGCCGCAAGTCCTGCGCCAGCGCCGTCACGGGCGGCGTCTCCTCCTGAGAGGGCCTCGTTTCTCCCTGCTCTTGGGTCGTCTCCTTATTCAATGTCTCCTCCATCGTATATTCCCGCACACTCCTTTTGAGATAGGTCTATCCATAAATCTCGCGGATCAACCCGCTCATCAACTCCGCCACATATTGCACTGCCGAAATGGCGCGGCCGTAAGGCATACGCATCGGCCCCAGGATACCCAAGACCCCCGTGGCCTTGCCTCGGACGCCGTACGGCGAGAGCACCAGGCTGACGTCCGAGATATCCTCGTAAGGGCCTTCGCCCCCAAAGATGATCTGCACGCCGTTGGCGTTCAACGTCTTGGCCAAGATGGATTCCAACAGGTGCCGCTGCTCCAAGAGTTCGAGCACGTGGAGCAGGCGTTCGGCATCGTCGAACTCGGGCTGGCGCAAGACGTTGATCAGCCCATCGCGGTGAATCTCGCTGATGGAGCGGCGATCCACCTGCTCCATCAGGTAGAGAGCATGCCGCAAGACCTCGGCCCGCCAGCCCTCCAGCGCGGCCAATTCCGGGTGAGACGATTCCTCAATCTCCTGAACCGTCTTGTTATACAGGAGGGCGTTGAACTGGTTCGATAACTGGCTCAGCGCCTCCTGCGAGATAGGTTCCGTGGTAACCAGCATCTCCTGATGGATGCTCCCATCCTGCAGCACCAAGATCATCAGGCACAGCGTATCGCGGATGGAGATGAGTTGGATGTGCCGGAACCGCGCATTGGAGGCGTGCGGCGCCGTGACGAGCGAGGCGGCCCGCGTGGTATGCGCCAGCACGGCCGCCGTCAACTCCATCCACTGATCCAAGTTGAGCCGAATCTGATGGAATTGGTGGCGGATCATCCGCTTGCTGGGCAAGGGCAAGTCCACATCGCCCAGCAGGCGCTCTACGAAATAGCGATACCCCTTGACCGTTGGTACGCGCCCTGCGGAGGTATGGGGCTGGGCGAGATACCCCATCTCCTCGAGCACGGCCAACTCGTTGCGGATGGTGGCCGAACTCACCCCGAGGCCGCCGATGGCCCGCAGGGTGTGCGAGCCGACCGGTGTAGCGGTATCAATATATTCCTGAATCAGGAGCCGCAGGATTTCGCGCTGGCGCGGGGTCAGCGCTTCCTCCTCCTGGCGTTCTGGCTCGCGCTGTTCATCGGTCATAGCCTATTCCTTCTAAGCGCCCTCGGAGGCGCCTTTTAGCAATCGCCCTTTTTGAGTGCTAAGACATCATAGCACCTTTGGGCGCCGTTGTCAAGGCCTTTTCGAGCCTGAAAAAGCCGCTCGTTTGAAACTCGTTCGTTATGGTCAAATATTTAGCACTCAAGAATCTTGACTGCTAATATTCTAGCAGATTGAGCCTCATTTGTCAAGGGGGTAAAGGGGGAATTTCGGGGGTTTTTCTAAAATTCCCCTCGCGCCTTCATCCCCTCTCCCGCTTACGCGGGAGAGGGCCAGGGTGAGGGTCTTGCCTCCCGGCCCGCGACGCGAGGCGGACGCCTTGCGTTCCTTTTTTCTCATCTCCTATGCGAGGATTTATATGAGATTCACGTTCCACGCCACGTCACTCGCTATAAAATGGCGCTTTTTCTTGACAAATCGTATATTCAGTATATCCTACCTTACGCATAACCGTGCATATCTTCTCCCCCCATATGAAAGGTTTTTGCAATGAAGCATTGGTTCTATGCCTGCCGACCTTTCCTTGCCGCCGCCATCCTTTTGCTGTGCCTCCCTTTCACCCCAGCCCAGGCCCAGAATCCCTTTACGGATAGGCTTCCTCCCCTCTCGCCAGCGGTTACCCAGCGCACAGTGCGCGTAGCGATCTACCATAATCCCCCTCTTGCGGGCATCTCAGCAGAAGGCAAAACAGAAGGGTTTTTCGTAGACCTTTTGCAGTACATCGCCGAGCGCGAAGGCTGGCAAGTGCGCTACGTCTTTTGCTCCTTCTCCGCCTGTCTCGATATGGCCCGCGCTGGCCAGGTGGATCTCGTCCCCGTGGTGGCCTATTCCGATGAGCGCGCCCAAACGCTCTCCTTCAACCGAGAGACGGTGCTGAACAACTGGGGGGAGGTCTATACCCGCAAAGGCATCAAGTTGGAGTCGCTCCTCGATCTCAATGGCCGCAGAGTGGCGACCAGCCGAGGAGGTATTTATGCGGACGAACTCAAGAAAATGATCCCCAATCTGGGGATTACCATCGAGATGGTCGAACTGGGGTCATATCAAGCAGTCTTTGAGGCGCTCGCCCAGGGGACCGCCGATGCGGGCGTGGTGAGCCACCTTTATGGCGAGTTGTACGCCGAAAAGTATGGCGTCTCGCGTACGCCCGTCATCATCCTGCCCGTCAGCCTGCACTATGCCGCCCCCAAAGGCGCCAATGAGGATCTCCTGAATGCGATAGATCGCCACCTCGTCGCCCTCAAGGCCGACCCTCACTCGGTATACTATGCCCTGCTCGATAAATACCTTGGGCATCTCCCCTCTCGCCGCACCCCTTGGCAGCATTGGGCGCTGATCTTCGGCGGCGGGGCCGTGGCCCTTGCGGGCGCGGTGAGCGCCATCCTCTATCGGCGCCGCGCCGTGCAGCGCGAGCGAGCACTTCAGGCCAGCCGTGCCGCGCTGGAAGAGGAAACGACCGGCCGCGCGCAGGCCGAGAAGGCGCTTCAGGAGGCCGAGGCGCGCTACCGGCTCATCTTTGAGAACATCGTAGATGTCCTATTCGTCTTGGATGCGAACCTGTGCCTCCAGGAGATCTCCCCTTCGGTGCGCGCGACCTTTGGCTACGAGCCGGGCGAATTGATCGGCCAAGGCCTCCCGAAGAGCGGCCTGGTCTTCTCAGAGGATCTCCCCCGCCTCCTCGCCGATGCGGAACGCACCTTCCGAGGCGAGGATCAACCCATGGCCATCTACCGCTTTGTGGCCAAAGACGGGTCTCTGCGCTACGGCGCGGTTACGGCTGCCCCGCTCATCCTCAATGGGCAGGCCGTCGCTTGCATCGGCTCCATCCGCGATGTCACCGAACGCCTACGCGCCGAGGAAGAAGCGGAGCGCATCGCCCGGCAGATGGAGCAGGCCCGGCGGCTGGAAAGCATTGGCCTCCTCGCGGGGGGCGTGGCGCACGATTTCAACAATATGCTGACGGCCATCTTGGGCCACATTGACCTGGCCCTGATGGATACGCCCGAGGATTCCCCCCTTCGGGCTAACCTGGCGGAGGCGCGCGCCTCGGGCGACCGCGCCGCGCAACTCGCCCGCCAACTGCTCGTCTTCAGCCGCAGCCAGCCCATCGAAAGGGCCGTGCTCGACGTGGGGCAGGTCTTGCAAGATATCCTCAAGATGTTGCGGCGGCTCCTCGGCGAGCAGATCGCTATCCGCACCGAGGTCGCCCCCGGCCTCTGGCCCATCGAGGGAGATGCCCTGCAACTCCAGCAGGTGGTGATGAACCTGGCCGTCAACGCGCGCGATGCGATGCCCCAAGGCGGCGAACTGACCCTCCAACTGGAGAACGTAACGTTGGACGAAGAATACGCCCGCAAGGTACCCTTTGCCCGGCCGGGGCACTTTGTGCGGCTGGCCGTAACGGATACGGGCACGGGGATGCCCCCCGAGGTGCTGGAGCATATCTTCGAGCCGTTCTTCACCACCAAACCCAAAGGCGAGGGCACGGGGCTGGGCCTTTCCACCGTGTACGGCATTGTCCGCCAACACGAGGGGTGGATCAACGTCTACAGTGAAGTGGGCCGGGGCACCACCTTTCACATTTACCTGCCGGCACTCCCCGAGCGCGCCGTAGCGACGCGCCTCGCCGTGCCGGCGGAGGCGGCCACGGGGGGCCGGGGCGAGCGCATTTTGGTCGTGGAGGATGATGAGCGCGTGCGGCGGTTCGCCGTAACCACGCTCGAGGCTTACGGCTACCAGGTGGGCCAAGCGGGGAGCATCCGCGAGGCGCTGGCCCTCTTTGCCCAAGAGGAGGGGGCCTGGGGCGCCCTCTTTACCGATTTTATCCTCCCCGATGGCACGGGCCTGGACCTTCTCGCCGCGATCTATGCCAAACGGCCGGGCCTCCCTGTGCTCCTGACGAGCGGCTGGGCGGGGCAAGCCCTGGTTGGGCGCGAAAGGGGGTACCCCTTCCTGCAAAAGCCCTACGGCGTTGGGGATTTGCTCAAGGCCATCCAACAGATCCTCTCCTCGTCCCAAGGGTCGAGGGGAGAAGCCTCCTAGCCTCCCTCGCTCCCTCTCCCGCTGGGGCGGGAGAGGGCCGTATATATGGAGCGCGGGCCTCTCTCGCACCCGAAAAAGCATAGGGGCACGCTAGCGCGTGCCCCTGCTGAAGCCAAGGCTTCAGCACTCCATATCCGGAGCGCTTTGATCCCCTCTCCCGCTCACGCGGGAGAGGGCTAGGGTGAGGGTCTTGCCTCTGGCCTGCGCTTATTCCGTATCAATCATCACCTTCAGGCCCTTTTGGCCCGCCACGATATCGAACCCCTCTTTCACCTGCTCCAGCGGCAGGATGTGGCTGATGAGCGGCATCACGCGCACCATCCCCAGCGAGATGAACCGCAGCGCACTGCGGAAGTGCTGAGGCGTGTAGTCATGGCTGCCGGTGAGCCGAATCTGCTTATAGTGAATCACGTTCGGGTCGAGGGGGATGGTCGTGGGCGGGTAGGTGCCCGCAAAATAGTTCACCGAGGCGCCGATGGCCGTCATCTCCAGCGCCTGCTGGAGCGCCTTGGGCGCCCCCACGGCCACGATGACGACGTTCGCCCCGCGCCCCTGGGTCAATTCCTTCACGCGCGCCACGGGGTCCTCTTTGGCCGCGCAGATCACCTCGTCGGCGCCCAATTCCTTGGCCTTGGCCAGGCGCTCTTCGAGGAACTCGCTCACAATGACGCGCGCCCCCTGGATTTTGGCCAATTGCAGGTGCATCAGGCCGATCGGCCCCGCCCCCACGATGACCACATCATCGCCAAACCCGATCATACTCCACAAACTGCCGTTGATGCAGCAGGCCAGCGGCTCGCAGAAACTCGCCTCGTAATACGAGACGTGATCGGGAATCTTTAAAAGGCTCTCCTCCGCGGCCACGCCGTATTGGGCGAACCCGCCGCGCACGCGCCGCTGGAGGTTCTCGCAATAGTTGTAGAGGCCACGGGTGCAATAGTAGCACTTGCCGCACACCACCCGCCAACTGGGCACCACCCGGTCGCCCACCTGGACGCTTTTGACCGCCTCGCCCACGGCCACCACCTCGCCGGCCCATTCGTGGCCTGGCGTATAGGGCATCTCGCGCATACCACTGCGCACACCCGTATAAGCGCGCAGGTCGCTGGGGCAAATGCCGCAGGCGCGCACGCGGATAAGGACGTCATCGGGATGGGTGATCTCTGGGCGGGGCGCTTCGCCCACGCGTAGGTCTCCCGCGGCGTACAAGAGCGCTGCCTTCATCATCTCGGCCATCGTATCTCTTTCCTTTCCGTGGGGCGCCCATCGTTGAGCGCCCCAAGTTTTGACTCGACTCTAGAGCGGCAGTTTGACGATCTCCCCCCGCTGGGCGGAGAGGTAGCACGCCTCGATGACCTCTTGCACGGCGCGCGCTCCCTCCAGGCCGATGACGCCCGTAAAGTCTCCGCCGGAGAGGATCGTCTCGACAAAATAAGAGGCCTCGCCCACGCCGCGCGGCTCGCGCATCACGGGGATCTCAATCCACCCTTCCAACTCTTTGGGCACCCCTTTGCGCGTATAGATGCGCAAAGAATCCCAGCCCGTGAGGAGCGTGCCATCCGTGCCGTGGTAAGAGTTGCTATACGGCGGGCGGCCGATCTGCCCCCACTTGGCGTCAATCACGCCCAGGGCGCCGCTCGCAAATTTCAAGATGGCCACCGAGTTATCCTCCACATCGGGCGGCAGGTAATCGCGCCAGCCCTGCTGGGTCATAAAGGCGCACACCTCGGTGATCGGCCCCAGGTAGTCCGTAAAGGTAGCGATAGAGTAGCAGGCCTCGTCCACAAAAACGCCACCCCCGCCGCGCTCCTTGCTCTCCAGCCATTCGCAGAAATACTTGGAGAGGTTGATCTCGCGCGGCCCGGCGTGGCCGATGGAGGCCTTGGCGAGATAGACCTGGCCGATCTGCCCGCCTTGAATCCACGCCTTGGCCTTCTTGTAAGCGGTGGAAAAGTAGGGATGGTAGGCGATCATCACCTTGATGCCCCCCTCCTTGGCCGCGGCGATCATCTCATCCGCCTGATGGAGGAAGGCGCTCATCGCCTTATCCACATAGCAGTGCACGCCGTGCTTGGCCGCGGCGGCCACGATTTTGGATTTGGAGGCGTTATCGCTGCAGACGACGATGGCATCGAGTTGCTCTTTATCGAGCATCTCTTCGTAGGAGGCATAGGTCGTTTTGACGCCGTAGCGCTCGACGGCCCTCTGGCGCAGTTCCTCATAGGGTTCGGCCGCGCTGACGAGTTCGACGTTGGGGAGCGCGTGGAGGGCATCGGCCATAAACCAGATATGGTCGTTCACCATACCCGCAATGCCCATGCGCAGAGTTTTCCCAGCCATGGTATAAGCCTCTTCTGAAAGATTTCGCAATGCGTTCTGTGGGGCAGGCCGCTCGAGCGGCCTGCCCCAGCGTGCAGCACCCTAGAAGGTGGTCTCCAGTTCGATGGTGCGCCCCTCGCGGGCGGCCACGTAGCACTTGTTCATCAACTCGATGACGTGCCGCGCATGCTCGGCGCTCGTGATGATCGGCTTGGAGGGGTCGAGGATGCACTCGATGAGGTGCTCCACGCCCATCGGCAGGCCCCACGTGGCCCCGCGCGGCAGGTCAATCTCCGTCCAGCCCTGGTAGCCGAAGCGGTCGCGGTCGTCGCGGAAGAGCGAGATGGGGTGCGGGTCGCCATAGTCGTTCACGGTGATCACACCCTCATCGCCATAGAAGGTCATCCGCGGGCCTTTGGCGGCCTTGGCGCAATAGGTGGCATCGAGGAAGCCGAAGGTGTTGTTGCCGAAATCCATAAGGATTTGCGAGTTGTCGTCAATCTCGACGTCAATCACCTTGCCGGCCACCGGGCCGCTGCGCACCCTGCGCTTGGGCACCGAAATGCCCGACATACAGGCCACGCGCTTCACCGGGCCGAGGATGCCCGTGTAACTGTGCAGGCCGTACACCCCCATATCCAAGATGGGCCCCGCGCCGGGCTTGAAGAACCAGGTAGGGTCGGTGGACCACGGCTCAAAATCGGCCGCGCCAAAGTGCGAATGCCGCCCCGTGACGTAGCACACCCGGCCGATGGCCCCGCTCTGGATGAGGCTCTTGACCTTGATGTTCACCGGGCTGAGCATCGTGGCCGCCGCCGCGCCCAGTTTCAGGCCGCGCTTCTTAGCCTCTTCGATGAGCGTGGTGGCCTCCTCCACGGTAACCGTCATCGTCTTTTCGCTGTAGACGTGCTTGCCCGCCTGGAGCGCCGCCAGGTTCGTCTCAAAGTGGGCCTGGATGTGCGTCAGGTTGACGACGAGTTCGATTTCCGGATCGGCCAAGAACTTGTCCAGGTCAGTATAGACCTTGGGCACGCCGAACTTGGCCGCGGCGGATTGCGCTCGTTCGGGCACCATATCGCACACGGCCACGAGGTTGGCCTTCTCCATCTTGCTGATGGCGGGGAGATACGTGCTGTTGGAGATCACCCCACACCCGAGTACGCCGACTCCGATCTTTTTCATTGTGCACCTCTCTTCTGATGCGAAATGTGGCTTGCGCGGGATGCCCCGGCAAGGCAGGCCCCTCAGGCCTGCGCCCCCGATACCCTTTCATCAACCCCGCCGTCCAAAGGCCGGCTAGGGTTTGATGACCACTTTGATGGCGCCGGACTGCGCCTTGTTATCTGCCGCGGCGAACCCCTCGGCGATTTGGTCGAGCGGGAAGGTGTGCGTGATGTAATCCGCCGCGCGCAGTTTGCCGGCCGCGAGCAGGTCGAGCGCGATCTTGAACTCGGGCACGCCCTGCCATAGGCCGTAACTCCAGGCCAGGTGCACCATCCCCTCTTTGCGCTGGAGGAGGCGCATATCCAGGCTCTGCGGCTTGGCGAACATCCCGATGACGAGGATTTGCCCGCCGCGCCCCACGATTTTGCAATCCGTCTCAAAGGTGGGCGCGTTGCCGCCTACGGCCTCCACCACCACTGTGGCGCCGTGGCCCTCGGTGAGGTCCATCACGGCCTCCACGGGATCCACCTTGGCACTGTTGACCAAGGAGGTGAAGCCCATCTTCTTGGCCGCCTCGAGCGAGGAATCGAGCACATCCAGGATGATGACATCCTTCGCCCCGCCGTAGCGGAAGAGTTCCGCCGCCGTGAGGCCGATCGGCCCGGCCCCCTGCACGGCCACGTAATCCACCGGGGTAACGGGCGCCAGGTGCAGGGCATGCACGGCGCAGGCGTACACATCGAGGATGGCCGCCTCTTCCATCACCACGTGATCGGGCAAGGGATAGACCTTGTGCGCCTTCTCAAGGGAATATTCGGCAAACCCCGTGGAATGGACGCGCTTGCCGTTCACGATGCCGATTTCCGGGCACAATTGGTAATCTCCCCGCAGGCAGTAGCGGCACTTGCCGCAGCCCAAGAGGTGCCCCGGCTCCACGCCTACGCGCTGGCCCACTTGGACGTTCGTAACCCCCTCGCCCACCTCGGCCACCACGCCGGCCAACTCATGCCCAGAAAGGTAGGGCACCTCGCGGCCCATCGCGCGGCTGGGGTCACGATAGCCGTGCAGGTCGCTCCCGCAGATGCCCGCCGCCAACACGCGCACGAGCACCTCGCCCGGCCCCGGCTTGGGGGTGGGCACTTCGCCCACGCGAATGTCTTTGCCGCCATAAAACAACGCCGCTTTCATCGCTCATCTCCTCTTTAACAAAATGCGCAGAACGCGCTTACCCCAAACGAATGGGCAGGGTGGTCGAAAGGTAAGGCAGAAGGCCGGCCAGCCCTTGGCCCTCGGCCCCCTCGATATCCGCATCGCTAATCTGCAAGATTCCTTCGCCCGTCATCACCAGCAGGCCGCCTCCGCCTAGGCCCAGCACCTCGCCCGGCGTTGCCTCTTTCGGGCACCAGCGGGGGTCCTCCAGCACTTGGGCGCTATACACGGTAACCTTTTTGCCGCCCAAGAAGGTATAGGCCGGCCCCACCCACGTGGTCTGCCCGCGTGGGATGGTCAGCGTGCGCACATGGAGCGCCAACATCTTGGCCGATTTGCCCCAATCCATACAGGCGTGGTGAGGCTTCCAAGAGACGTAACTCCGTTTGATGCCGTGCATCCTGCCCCACTCCTTTTGCGGGATGCGCGGCGCCCGCCCCTCACGGATGAGCGGCAGGTTCTCGGCAAAGATGCGGTGCCCCTCTTCCGAGAGTTTGCGGCTCGTAGTCATCCCCGTATCGTCGGGGGTGATCTCCACGGACCCCTGGGCGATGATGTCGCCCGTATCAATGCCGGGGTCGAGGTAATGCAGGGTAATCCAGTTGCGATCATCGCCGATGATCATATGCCAGTAAGAGGGCGTCATCCCCTGGCCCGCCGGCAGGCGCGAGGGATGCTCATTGACGCATCCGAGTTTGGGGAGCTTCAAGAGCGGCTCTTTAAAGATTTGCGCATAGTGCATCGAGACGATGAGGTCCGGTTCTAACTTGCGCAGTTTTTCGACGAACTGCGGGTTGTTCACCTCGGTGATGGGCGGCTGATAGACCGGCAAAAAGTTGCGGTCGGCCGTCAACTTGACCGAGGTCTTGGGGTCGGCGCCGGGCCTGGGGTCGCCGGGGCTTGTTACCACGGCCACCACCTCATCACCCTGATCCACCAACTCTTGCAGGCAGAGTGCCCCCGTATAGCCGTTCACAATGGCAATTACGCGCATGGTACTTCCTCCTCTCGCATCTTCATCGGAATTTGCCCATAGAGCGGCGCGACGCGCGCTTCCAGGTCGAGATAATAGGGGTAGATTTGGCTGTAGAAGGCGTGCCGTTCCGCATCCGGTTCGCGCCGTTCGACGAACTGGACGACGCGATCCGCCGCCTCCTGCTCGCTGGGGTAAATGCCCACACCCACCCCTGCCAGAATGGCCGCGCCCAGCGCGCCGGCCTCCAAAACGCGGGGCACCAAGAGGCGAATGCCCGTCACATCGGCGATGATCTGCCGCCAAAGGGCGCTCTTGGCTCCGCCCCCGACGAGGGTCATCTCTTCAATGGGCACCTCGCTGATGTTTTCCAAGATGGAGCGCAGATGAAAGGCGCACCCCTCCAGCACGGCCCGGGCCAGTTCGGCACGGCCGTGGCCCAAGGTCAGCCCGAAAAAGGTGCCCGTGGCCTTGGCGTTCGGCTGGGGGCCGCGCTCGCCCATCAGGTGGGGCAAGAAAAGAAGCCCCCCCGCGCCGGAAGGCACGCGCTCTGCCTCAGCCAAGAGTTGCGCATACCCCTCGCCGGGCGAGGAAGGATCGTTCAGCCCCACCACAGAGGTAATCCACTTGAGCGCGGCGCCCGTGGTGGCCGTGGCCCCAAAGGCCTGGCGCCGGCGGGAGGGCACCGCCGTCCAGGCCGCCGTGCCGATATAAAGGCAAGCGCGGCCGTTTCCCTCACTGTTCGCGCCCAGGCGAGTGCACTTGGTATCTCCCCCGCCGATGACCACCGGCGTGCCCTCTTGCAGGCCGGTGGCCAAGGCCGCCTCGCGCGTAACGCCGCCCACCACGGTGGAAGAGGGCTTGATGACGGGCATCTTTTCCAAGGGCACGCCCACCAGTTCGAGCATCGGGCGAGACCAATCGCCCGTCTCCCGGTTAAAGAGCATCGTGCCGCCCGCCTCGGAGGGATCCGTCTCGATCGTCCCCGTCAGGCGAAAGCGAATGTAATCCTTCGTGGGCATAAATTTGTAGGTGCGCTCAAGAAGGTCCGGCTGGTGCTCGTAAATCCAGCGCAATTTCGGGGCAGACCACGTGGTGCTGGCCCGCGTGGAGCCGACCTCGCGCTCCAGGATATCCGCGTGTTCGCGCACCATCCACTCCACCTGGGGCTGGCAGCGTTGATCCATCCACAGCATAGCCCGCGCCAAAGGGCGGCCTTCGCGGTCAATGGGCGTCAGCGCGTGGAGAAGGCCCGTCAGGCCGATGGCCGCAATCTCCGCCGGCGAAATGGCCGACTTGGCCAGCACCTCGCGGATGACCTCCACCGAGGCCTCCCAACGCAGCGTGACGTCAATCTCAGCGCGGTTCGCGCCGGGGTAATGCACCGGAGGCTCCCGGTAGGCCTCCGCCACAGGCAACCCTTCCACATTAAACAGGACGGCTCGCACCGTGGTGGAACCGATATCGAGGGCCAGTAGGTACCGTTTATCGCCAGAAGAGAATTCGTGTGCTCCTTGGGCCTTGGTCATAGATGGAAAAGCGCTCCCCCCTAAGGATTCTCAGCCGATGCACCAGGTGGCGTTGTTCACGAGTTCGAGCCGGCCGCTTTGCGCCGAACGGATGCCCGCATCCAAAATGGCCTGCACCTCTAGGTTGAACATCATATCGAGCGTGGGGTGCAGAGGCTCGCCCGTCTCCAGATGATGGATGAATTCCTCCGCAAGGGTGGCGCGCCCCTCAGGCAAGGGATCCGGCACGATGATCTCATCCGGTTCGACCAGGCCGTGCGCCCGCGAGGTGTAGACCTCCACCACTTGGCGCGCCTGCCCCTCCGGTGCGCCACGCGGGCGCGTAACCACCAGAGCGCCCCGTGTGCCGTAGATGATCGGCCCCGTGGGCACGCCGACGTTCCAGGTCGTCCACGTCGCCTCAAGGATGGCCAGCGCCTTGGGGAAGCGCACGGTGATGACCGCGTTATCATCCGCATCGCCATAGTGGCTCGTGATGTTGGCGCGCAGGCCGTAAGCCGCCACAGCGCCCTGGCCCAAATACCACCGCGCCAGGCAGGCCCCATAACAGCAGTAATCCAAGAGCGCCCCACCCCCCGGAGCCGCCTGGTGCCACCATTCCGCGCCCTTTTCAGGGCCGCTTGGCTCCGGCTCCGAATAGGTGAGCGGCCCCATCGAGCCGCCGTTGCGCCACTTGACCTCCCACACCTCGCCGATGACACCCTGGTCAATCAACTCCTTCGCCTTACGCACGGCCGGGTTCCACGTCGTGGGCCAGTTGATCATCACGGAGACGTTGTTCGCCTGAGCGGCGCGCACCATCCGCAGGGCATCCGCAAGGCTCGCGGCCATCGGCTTTTCCGTGATCATATGGGCGCCGTGGGCGGCGATCGCCTCAGCCACCTCGCCGTGACGGGCATTTTCCGGGCAAGAAATGATGATGTCGAAGCGTTCCTTTTCCAACATCTCTTCCCAACGCTCGTAGGCGCGTGTGCAGCCCGTGAGTTCTTGAAAGCGCTTGACGGCCTTCTCCGTGCGGCCAAGAAGCGAGGGTTTGGGAGGGACGGTATCGGCGCAGGCCACCCACTCGATGGCTACGTTGGAGAGCCTCAGGAAAGATTGCACAAAGCCAAAAATGTGACCCTGGGCAAACCCCAAGGCCCCGATGCGGTACGTCTTGGTCATACCCACCTCCTCAAAGATGAGATTCGGCGCGCAACGCCTATCTTACTCGATTGGCCAAGGGCAATGCAAGGCCATTTTGGCCCCACACAGCGCGCTCCGGGGCTATGCGCACAGAAAAGGTTTGGCCTCGAAGCAATTTTCGCTTCAAAAAAGAGGGAATCGCTTCCCTAGGCTCCCACAGGGGGCCTCGTAAGGGGAATCCCTTTACGAGGCCCCTTACCTTCTTAGCCGATGCACCAATGCGCGTTATTGACGAGTTCCACCCGGCCGCTCGCCGCCGAACGCACCCCCGCATCGAGGATGGCCATCACCTCCAGGTTGAACATCATCTCCAGCGAGGGATGGAGCGGCTCGCCCGTCTCCAGATGGTGGATGTACTCATAGGCCACATCATGCCGGCCCTGGGGGAGAGGCTCGGCCTCATAAATCGTCGTGCGCCCGCCGCCGCGCTCATGGCGCACCACGGGTTTGCCCTCGCGCGTTTCCACCACGAGCGTGCCCGTTTCCCCATAGATGATAGGGCCGCCCGGCACGCCGCTATCCCAGGTCGTCCACGAGCCTTCCCACACGGCCATCGCCTTGGGGAAGCGCACCAAGATCACGGCGTTATCCTCAGCGTCTCCCCAGGTGCTATCGAGGTTCGCCTTAAAGCCCACGGCGGCCACGGCCTGCTCGCCGATGATCCAACGCGAGATCATCCCCCCGTAGCAGCAAAAGTCGAGCATAGCCCCGCCGCCCGCGGCGCTTTGATGCCACCAAGTGGCGGCGCGCTCGGGGCCGGTCATCGGTTCTGTGGTGCCGCTCACGCCCGTGTGCATACCGCCCGGGCCGAGGGGGCCAGTGTGCGCCGCGCGCCACTTGACTTCCAGCACCCGCCCAATGAGGCCCTGGTCAACCAATTCCTTGGCCTTGCGGGCCGCCGGGCTCCAGGTAAGCGGCCAGTTGACGAGGAGTTTCGTCCCCGCATTTTGGACGGCGCGCACCATACGCAGCGCCGCCGAAAGGGAGACGGCCATTGGCTTTTCTACGCAGACGTTCACGCCCTTAGCCGCGCAGGCCTCCACCACCTCAGGGTGGAGGGCGTTTTCCGTCTGCACGATCATAATATCGAAGGTTTCCTTTTCCAGCATCTCATGGTAGCAATCGTACTTTTTGGGGATGCCCAGTTTCTCCATGAGATACTGCTGGTTCCACTGGCGGGTGTACGGCGCCACGCGCAACTCGGGCTTCATCGGCTTCGTATCGGCGCAGGCTACCCACTCCACCTGCGGATGCGCCGCATAGAGTTGGGCGACGTTATTCACGTGCATATGCCCAAAGCCGATGATCCCGACGCGATATTTTTTGGCCATAATGCCTCTCCTAAACGGGCGAATTGAGGTATTCTTGATTTCAGCCTACAGGCGGGTGCCCCTCTTTTAGAGGGGCACCCCGGTGTGACCGCATCTCATCTCACAGGGCGAGCCACAGGCGCTCAGCCGATGCACCAGGTCTCGTTGTTCACGAGTTCCATCTTGCCAGAGGCCGCGGCGCGCGCACCCGCATCGAGGATGGCCATCGCCTGCAGGTTAAAGTCGAGGTCGAGCGTGATGTGCACCGGTTCGCCCGTCTCCAGGTGATGGATATACTCGTGGGCCACGTCATGGCGCCCCTTCGGCAGGGGGTCTGGCTCATAAATGGTGGTCTGCCCATGGCCGCGCTCCAGGCGCACGCGCTGCTTGCCTTCTACCGTCTCCACCACGAGGGTGCCCGTCTGCCCATAGACGATCGGCCCGCCCGGCACGCCGTGATCCCAGGTCGTCCACGAGCCTTCGAGGAGCGCCATAGCCCGCGGGAAGCGAATCACCAGGGCGGCGTTATCGTTGGCATCGCCCCACTCGCTGTTGAGGTTAGCCTTCATACCCACCGCGGCCACGCCCGGCTCGCCGATGTACCAATACGAGACCATCGCGCCGTAGCAGCAGTAATCAAGCAAGGCGCCGCCGCCGGCCGCCTCTTGATGCCACCAAGTGGCCGCGCGCTCGGGGCCGGTCATCGGGGCCGCCGTGTCGCTCACGCCGGCGTGATGCGCACCCGGGCCGAGGGGGCCGGTATGGCCGGAGCGCCACTTGACTTCCAGCACCCGCCCGATGACGCCCTGGTCAATCAATTCCTTGGCCTTGCGGGCCGCCGGGCTCCAGGTGAGCGGCCAGTTGACGATGAGTTTCGTGCCGTTGGCCCGCACGGCGCGCGCCATACGCAGGGCATCCGAAAGGGACATCGCCATCGGCTTTTCCACGCAGACGTTCACGCCCTTGGCGGCGCAGGCCTCGACGATATCCGGGTGCTGGGCGTTCTCGCTTTGCACGATGATGATGTCAAACTTTTCTTTCTCGAGCATCTCGTGGTAGCAATCGTACTTTTTGGGGATGCCGAGTTTCTCCATAAGGAACTTTTGGTTCCACTGGCGCGTATAGGGGGCCACACGCAGTTCCGGCTTGAGCGGCTTGGTATCGGCGCAGGCCACCCACTCCACCTGCGGATGATCCGCATAGAGTTGGGCCACGTTGTTCACGTGCATATGCCCAAACCCGATAATCCCGACGCGGTATTTCTTGGCCATAGCGAGACTCCTTTCCCTTGCTTGTGTGTGCACCTCGCCCGCACAGGGCGGGCGAGCCTCAGTTCACGTCCTCGACCGGGACTTCATGCCCCACTTCGGCGGATTTGTAGATGGCATCCAGCGCGCGCATCACGTTCAGGGCCTCGGCGCGCTTGACCAAGAGTTCCTTTTCCTCGCCGCGGATGACCCGCACAAAGTGCTCGCACTCCTTGAAATGGCCAAAGAAGGCCACCTGGCGCTCCTGCGGCACGTGCGGCGTAACATCCACCATATAACTCCCCATATTGGTCACATAGGTCAGCGGCTGGAGTTTAAGGCCGCCCTCGGTGCCCAAGATGAAGGTGCCGCCCATCCCCTCGGCGATGTTCGCCGCCCAAGAGGCCTTGAGGTAGATGGTGGCGCCGCCTTCGAGCCGCATAAAGCCCACGCCAAAATCTTCGACGTTGAACTCGCGGTAATCATAGGGGCGTGGCGTGAACAGGCCCAGCGGCGCGCCGCTATCGGCGAGAGACGTCCTGAGGCCCTCATCGCGGTTGGCGATCTTGAGGTAGGTGGCGCCGCTCGCGGCAATCACCTTGGGGTTGCCCATAATCCACAAAAGGGCGTCGAGCGAGTGCACGCCGATATCATAGAGCGGGCCGCCCGCGTTGTGCTCCTTCATATGGAACATACCCCACTTGGGCACGCCGCGCCGCCGCAGCGAGGCCGTCTCGGCATAGTACATCTCGCCCAGTTTGCCCAGATCCACAAGCTCTTTGGCCGCGATGACGTTGCCGCTCCAGCGCATCGTTTGCCCCACAAAGAGGAGTTTGCCCACGCGCTCGGCGGTATCGAACATTTCGGCGGCATCGCGCGCGCTCGTGGCCACGGGCTTTTCGCACAAGACGTGCGCCCCCGCCTCGAGCGACAGAATGGTGTATTGCTTGTGATAGCAGTTGGGCGTGCATACCGAGACGATATCGGGCTTGCACTCTTCGAGCATCTTTTCGGCATTGGTGTAGGCCTTGGGGATGCCGTGCATCTTGGCCGTATTCTGGGCATTCGCCTCAAAGACATCCATAACGGCCACGATCTCGACGTCGTTGGGGAGGTCCTTCCACGCAGGGATGTGTGCCGCGTTGGCGATCATACCGGCCCCGATAATCGCAACCTTGAACTTGTCCTTTGCCATGATACCCTCCTAAAAGCAGTTTTGGAGCACGCGAAACGTGCTTGGTTAGAATAATGAATCCCCCTTGCGGGTTTGTCAAGCCCCGCAAGGGGGATTACGTGCTAACTCGACGCCTCTCGTTCGCGGATGATGCGATCAACCACGAGTTGGCGGAACTCGGGCGAGAGGCTGGCAAAGTAGGCGCTAAAGCCCGTCACCCGCACCACGAGGTCGGGATATTTGCTGGGGTCTTTATGCGCTTCCAGCACCTTGTCCGCATCCATCACGTTCATATTGATCTGGGTGCCGCCGAGGTCCATATGGGCCTTGATGAGGTTGGCGATATTCTCGACGCCCTCCTCATCGCGCGTGATGCCGGGGTCAAGTTCGATCTGCATCGGGGCCGAGTTGCCCCAGCCGGGCTGGACGCTCGCGATGGCCACGGCCATGGCGCTCGGCGCCCCGTCTTTGCGAAAGCCGGGGTCGGGGTTCGCCCCATGAGAAATCGGCTCGCCCGCGCGGCGGCCATTCGGCGTGGCCTTGAGCACCTTGCCCATAGGGATGGTGTTTGCCCACGAGAAGTAGCCCGGAATCATATTGAAGCCGTTCGGCGTGGGGCTTTCTTTCACGAGCCGCGTAAAGACCTCGGTGATCTTGACGGCCCACTCATCGGCCCGAGATCCGCCGGAGCCAAAGCGCGGGATGTTGTGCATCATCAGCCGGGCGCGTTCGCCTTCAGGGCCGGCCCAGTTCGTCTCGATATAGCGCTTGATCTCTTCCCAGGTCATCACCTTTTCCTTTTCGATGCGCTGCTCGAGCGCCGCAAAGGAATCGGTAACCGTGGCCAAGGCCGCGCCATCCACGCAGAGGTTGTAGTAATCCACCCCGCCGTGCGAGGCATCCTCCCCGCGCTCGATCGGCCCATAGCACAAGAGATCGAGCACGAGTTCGGGGAAGACCTGATGCATATGCTCCATATGAAAGTCTAGGCAGCGGGCCAACCACTTGATGGCCTCTTTGAGATGGTACTGGAAGAGGTTCCACAGTTTCTCCACGCTCGCCGTGGAGACATCCTGCATCATCTCTTCCCAGGCCACCTCGAACACCGCGCCCAGGTTGATCTTGACGCAGTCGTTCAAGGTGTACTCGCGGCCGGGGATGGCGAACCAGTGGCAGCCGGAATAAGCGCGTTGGCGCGCCATCGAGAGGTCATACCCGTTGCGGGCAAAGCCCTCGATGATGTTATCGGTGCCCAAGAACTTGGGGATGCCCGTCCGGTCTTGGAACATAATCTCCACGCCGCGGCGGAGCAGGCCAGGGTCTGTGCTCGGCCCCACGGTTACGCCGATATTGGCGGGGATGCGCAGGCGATGCGCCGCCTCGAGCACCAAGTACGAGACCTTGCTCGTGGCGTCGCGCCCATCGGGCAAGGGGCCGCCCAACTGGATGTAAGCCGTATCCAGAAGGAGGATGTTCGCGATGTGGAAGATGGCCTCTTCATCCGTCAAGATGCCGGCGGCCACGTCGCGCTCATAATACGGCTGGAGGATGACATCCAGCCGCCCCAACGAGCCGCTTCCGTTATACATACGGGCCGCCATCTGATACCAGGCGATCCACTGGCAGGCCTCATGGAAG
The DNA here is from genome assembly GCA_019873625.1 of Chloroflexota bacterium. Taxonomy (GTDB): domain Bacteria; phylum Chloroflexota; class Anaerolineae; order UBA1429; family UBA1429; genus JAIOAW01. The sequence continues at coordinate 53,883 of JAIOAW010000004.1, read as the reverse complement.
GTCTGCGGCGGCTCGGTGATGAGGCGCTCGTTCATATCGGCCAGTTTGAGAAGGTTCTCGCGCAGTTGCGGGTTTTCCTCTTTTTCGGCCAAGCGGCGGGCCTCATCCACATTCGTCTTGATCCAAGCCTGCATTCCGGTGACGATGGCCTCCAGGCCGTCGTAGAAATCGGCCTTTTCGGGGCCGTGCTGGGCGCGGTAGAAGCGAATCTTATCCAGCAGGCCGCCCCAACCCAGTTTCAGGCCGATTTCGAGATCCTGGCAAAAATGCTGCGAGGCGCCGATGCCCGAGATCAACTTGTACTTGTCAATGTAAGGCTGGAGGTGCGAGTAGTCGAAATCGGGGTTCCAGCGGACCTTGCGGTACGACGAAAAGTTGACGTTGTACCCGCCCAAAAGCGAGGCCATGGGGTCCACATAGGGCGGGTGAGCGCGCAAGAGCGCGCCAAAGTTCTCGCCGCAGGCCTTGGGGCCAAAGAACCCGCCGCTCGGGTGGTTGGGCACCGGCTCGTACCCCTCGATGAGGACATCGGTGATCGGCATACCCGAGGTGCTAATCGTCTTGACGACCTTGCGCCGGTCGGGCGGCGGTAGGATCAAGGCCCAGTCGTCATGATCCATCGAACCGACGATCTCTTGCTTCTCGCGGGTGTGGCGCATCTTGGTTTCGCGCAGCGAATCCAAGCGCATCTGATAGGTGATTTCTTGCACGGTCGTCTCTACACTCATAATCAGGCCTCCAACGGTAATACGAATGTGCCCATCGGTAAAGGGTAGCCGCTTTTGCTAACGCCCCCAAACCGCTCTCGATGTGAACGTTCACATCGCATTGTAGGCGAAGGCGGGTTCCTTGTCAAGCCAGCGGCTCACAGGGAACCCGCCCTTGCATCCTTTAGCCAATGCACCAGTTCGCGTCGTTGACGAGTTCCACCTTGCCCGAGGCCGCAGAGCGGATGCCCGCATCCAAAATGGCCATCACTTGCAGGTTCTGCATCATCTCCAGCGTGGGGTGCAACGGCTCGCCCGTCTCCAGGTGGTAGATGAACTCCTCGGCCAGCGTCGCGCGCCCCTCGGGCAACGGATCGCCCTCCACGACCTGGTCCGGCTCGTAGCCGTAGCCACGCGTGGTGAATACCTGCACCACCGGCACGCGGTGCCCCTCTTTGACCATATTCGTCACCACCAGGGTACCCTTGGTGCCGTAGATGATCGGCCCCGTGGGGATGCCCGTATGCCAGGTGGTCCACGTCGCCTCGAGGATGGTAAACGCCTCCGGATAGCGCACCACGATGATGGCGTTATCATCCGCATCGCCATAGTGGCTGGTGAAGTTGGCCTTCATCGCCGTGGCCGCCACCGCGGGCTTGCCGATATACCACCGCGAAAGGCACGCGCCGTAGCAGCAATAGTCCAGCAAGGCGCCGCCGCCCGGCGCGGCCTGGTGCCACCATTCCTCGCCCTTTTCCTCGGGCAGCCAGGCTTGGTCGCCCGTGGAGTAGGAGAGCGGCCCCATCGAAGGCCCGTTGCGCCACTTGACCTCCCACACATCGCCGATGATGCCCGAGTCAATGAGTTCCTTGGCCTTGCGCACCGCGGGCGACCAGGTGGTGGGCCAGTTCACCATCAACTCCACCTTGTACTTTTTGCAGGCGCGCACCATACGCAGCGCATCCGAAAGGCTAGCCGACATCGGCTTTTCGGTAACCATATGCGCGCCGGCCTTGGCGATGGCCTCCGCCACCTCGCCATGCTTGGCATTCTCGGGGCAGAAGATGATGATGTCGAACTTTTCCTTCTCAAGCATCTCATGGTAGCAATCGTACACCTTGGGGATGCCGATCGTCTCATGGGCATACTTGAGGTTCATCAGCCGGCCGGAGGGCTTCATCGTCCGTGAAGGCACGGCGGGCGTGTTATCTGCACAGGCCACCCATTCGATGTTCGGGAGTTTGTTGAACTCATCGAGCAGGTGGTTGATGTGCATATGGGCGAACCCGATGGCTCCAAGGCGATAGGTCTTGCTCATCTTGTCCTTTCCTTTCTTCAACGCGGTGAAGGCGAATTCCTCTCGTGGGGGCGGCGTTAGGCCGCCACCACGTTTGCACCCCGATCTACAGCAAGAACTGGCTCAGGTACTTTTTGCTCAAAAGGAGCATCTTGCGCTTCATCGGCCCACGGCTCCAGATAGGCCCGTGCGGCTCCATAATCAGATAGCCGTCATAATTGACCTCATAGAGGAAGGCCATCACCTTGCCCCAGTGGACATCTCCCATCCCCGCCGCCGGCTGAGAGACGAGTTTGCCATCCATAAAGATACCCTCTTTGATGTGCACCTCATACACGCGGTGGGCATAATCGCGCAGCCAGATGTAGGGGTCATCTCCGTGGTGGATGATGTTGAGCGGGTCGAGTTTGATGCCCACGTTGGGGAATTTCTCCCACACGGCCTTGTAGCACTCGATGTTCTCAAAGAAGGAATTGCCGTGCACGGCATAGGCCGCGAACTTCATCCCGTTCTTTTCCATCTTTTCGATGTACGGCGGAAAGACCTCGCAAAAGGCCTTGACGTTGCTGGCCAAGTCGCCGCCCGTCTGCCCGCCGCCCGTGATAAAGATGGGTGCCCGCAGCGCCGCCGCGTAGGTAATGGCCCGGTCGAGCATCTGCAAACTCCGCTCGCGCTCGGCCGGATCTGGGGCGGTGTGGTTCCAGCCCCACAGGCCGAAGGAAGAGCAAGCCACGCCGTAGCGATCGAGGATGGCGGCCATCTTGCCCACGGTCTCTGGCGTTAAGTCGGCAAAGGCCGCCCAGTAGTTGAACTCCAACCCCTCAAAGCCATTCTCGGCGGCAAATTTCGCATCCGCCTCGAGGCCGTCGAGGTCGTTCGAAGCGATAAACCCGAGTTTCATCGTATCCCTCTCCTATGTGTTTCAAGATATAGGCGTCAAAGGTCAATCCAACCGCACTTCTTTACCCGTCTCGCCGCTCTTGAGGATGGCCTCCATCATCCGCTGGACGATGAGGCCGTGCCGCAAAGGCGCCTCACAGGGGATGCCATCCAGAATGCAGGCGATGAAATGGTCGGCGATGTTATTCCAGGAGGTGCGCTTGGTCTCAGGCAGGGTTACCGTGATATCCTGCGGCGCGTTATTCACCGTGCGGTAGAGGGTGAGCGGGCGCAGTTTGGCGCCGGCCTCCGTGCCAAAGAGTTCGATCTGCGTCGCATCCATCTCGCCGTGGTGGCCCGCCCAGAAGGATTCCACCTGCAGCCCCGTGCCATTCTCAAAGAGGATGAACCCTCCGCCATAGTCATCGGCCGCAAAGCGGGTATAGAACTCGGGCTTGGGCTGGCGAAAATCCCAATACCCCAGGCCGCGCGGGCCGAACTTGGCCCCGGCTACCCCCAGAGCAGCCACCGGCTTGGGCATCCCCAAAAGCCACCAGACGGAGTCGAGCACGTGCACCCCCATATCGCGGAAGGCCCCGCCGCCTTTTTCGATGAACCCCAGGTTCCAATCGGGGATGCGACTGCGCCGGCGCGCCTGGGCGTGGGCGTAGTACAGGTCGCCGTAAAAGCCCTGCGTGCGCAGTTTGCCCAGGTACTGCACCTGGTCCGAAAAACGCATCGAGAGCGACATCATATTCACCACGCCGGCCTCTTCCGCGGCCTCTACCAACTCCTTGGCCGCGCCTTCCGAATCGGCCAAGGGCTTGGTAACCATCACGTGCTTGCCGTTCTTCACGGCCTCCAGCGCGATGGGCACATGCCACTGGTTCGGCGTCCCCACGAACACCGCGTCAATATCCGGGTCCTGGCACATCTCCTTGTAGTCGGTATAGAACTTGACTGGCCCCGGCAGTTCCTTGGCGAACTCTTCCATTCTCTCGGGGATGAGGTCGCACAGCGCCGTCACCTCGCCGCGCGGGTTCGCCGCGATGGCCCGGCCGTTCGGCCGGCCAATGCCCATCCCTACGATGCACACGCGCACTTTGTCCATTTCGCCATCCCACTCCTAAAAGAGATTTTGCCCAAGCGGGCTTGCAACGCGCAGTATGCGCCGTTTGCCAACCTTTGGCAAGCGCATCGTGTGATCAATCCAAACGAACCTCTTTGCCCGTCTCCGCGCTCCTCAAGAGCGCCTCCATCATCTGCTGCACGATGAGGCCGTGGCGCAAAGGCGCCTCACAGGGGATGCCATCCAGAATGCAGGCGATAAAGTGCTTGGCCACCTCGCTGAATCCCTCGGCCTTTTTGGGCACGTTCACCACGATATCCTGCGGCGCGCCGTTCACCGTGCGGTAGAGGGTGAGCGGGCGTAGTTTGGCGCCGGCCTCCGTGCCAAAGAGTTCGATTTGCGTCATCTCGATGTGCTCGTGGTGGCCCGCCCAGAAGGATTCCACCTGCATCCCCAGGCCCCCCTCAAAGAGGATGAACCCTCCGCCGTAATCATCAGCCGCGAATTGGGTATAGTATTCGGGCTTGGGCTGGCGAAAATCCCAATACCCCAGGCCGCGCGGGCCGAACTTGGCCCCGGCCACGCCCAACACGGCCACCGGCTTGGGCTTGCCCAAGAGCGACCAGCACGCATCGAGCACGTGCACCCCCATATCGCGAAAGGCCCCACCGCCTTTCTGGATGAACCCCAGGTTCCAATCGGGGATGCGACTGCGGCGCAAGGCTCGGGCATGGGCATAGTACAACTCGCCAAAGAACCCTTGCTGGCGCAGGGCCTCCAGGTACATCACCTGGTCTGAAAAGCGCATCCCCAGAGACATCATATTCACCACGCCGGCGGCCTCTGCGGCCTCTACGAGTTCGCGGGCGGCCTCTTCCGAATCGGCCAAAGGCTTGGTAACGAGGACGTGCTTGCCGTTTTTCACCGCCTCCAGGGCCACGGGCACATGCCACTGGTTCGGCGTGCCCACCATCACGGCATCCACATCGGGGTCTTGGCACATCGCTTTGTAGTCAGTGTAGAACTTGACCGGCCTCGGCAGTTCTTTGGCGAATTCCTCCATCCTCTCGGGGATAAGGTCGCACAGGGCCACGACCTCACCTCGCGGGTCGGCCTGAATGGCCCGACCATTGGCCCTGCCGATGCCCATCCCTACGATGCCCACCCGAACTACTTGCTGAGTCATCTTCTCTCCTTCCGCGCGCGGCGAGTATTGGGTAGGCGCGCCGCTTGGCGCGCCCAAAGGGATATCTTACCTCACGGGCAAATGCCTGTCCAGCAATGCAACGCGTCAGAACGTCGTCTCGATATCCAACGTGCGGCGTTCGCGCGCGGCCTGGTAGCACTTGTTCATAATCTCGATGACGTGGCGGGCATGCTCGGGCGTCAGCACCGGGTCACGCCCCTCGATGATGGCATCTATCAGGTCTTTGACGCCGATGGATTGATAGCGCGGCTCCTCGGGCATAGGGGGTTCTTCCCAACCGGGGCCACCATCCTCCGGCATCGCGCGGAAGAGGCGCGTCGCGGAGCCTCCTTTGCGCGTCTGGCTGATGACGCCGCGGCTGCCAAAGATCTCCAAATTCGGCCCCTCGTAATCTTTGACGCAGTACGTCATATCAATAAAGGCAAAGGTGTTGTTGCCAAAGTCGAGCAGGGCCAGGCTGCAATCGTCAATCTTGACTTCAAAGGGCACGCCTTCGTACTCGCCGCCGCAACCCACCGCGGCCCGCGTGGGCACCGTGATGCCCGACATCGCGGTAACGGCCTTGGCTGGCCCAAGGATTCCCGTGATGGTGTGCAGGCCATGCACGCCGAGGTCAAAGATCGGCCCCGCGCCGGGCTGATAGAACCAAGAGGGGTCCGAGAGGCGCGAACGTTGATAATACTCTGGCCCGCCGTGCGAGGAGCGGATGCGCGCCCACTGCACCTTGCCGATGACGCCCTCACGCACCATCTTGCGGATGGCCTGCACCGTGGGGCGCAGCATATGGATGGGCGAGGCGCTGATCTTGAGGCCCTTCGCTTTGGCCGTCTCGATAAGGGTGGTGGCTTCTTCCACGGTAAGGGCCAGGGGTTTTTGCGAATAGAGGTGTTTGCCCGCCTGAAGCGCCTTCAGGTTGATCTCATAGTGCGCCTGGATGGCGGCGGTATCCACCACGATATCGCAATCCACCTTATCGAGGAGGTCGTCAATGCGCGTGAACCAATGGGGGATGCCGAACTTTTCGGCGGCAAACCGCGCCGCGGCCTCGACGTTATCGGCCACGGCCACCAACTCGGCGTTCTCCATCGCCTTGATTTGTGGAAGGTAATGGTCCTTGGCGATGGTGCCCGCCCCAACCAGCGCGACCTTAAAAGTCTTCATTTCGGCTCCTTTACGAGATGATAAGGCATTCACCCTCCAGTATAGGGCGCTCACACAAAAGGCGCAAGCGGAAAATGGCGCAAGGACCACGAATCTTTGACGTATCCCCCTGAATATGGTAAACTATGGTTACTTGGCGAGGGCGAATAGCTCAGTTGGGAGAGCGCTTCCCTTACAAGGAAGAGGTCACGGGTTCGAGACCTGTTTCGCCCATAGGGAGAGAAAAAGGCCTCGGCGAAGATGGCCGGGGCCTTTATGGCGTAATATCGGCATATCGTCATCCCTGGGAGGGGTTATGGTTGCGGGTCTCCGGCTCAAAACGCATACAGAGGCCTTCTGGCGAGACGAATTCCGCATCTCCGAGGCCGACCTCGATTTCCTTACCGGCCTGATCCTCGAGGCAGGCAAACCGCAGAGCACCGAACAATTGGCGAGTGCTCTCATTGCTCACCATTGCCGGCTGGAGCAAGAGGCCGCCGCGCGAGAGACCGTCACCAGCCGCGTCTACCGCCCAATGGATACCTACCAAGTGGGCGAAAGGCTCGTCTTTACCGCGCTTGACTTTGCCGAGGGGCAAGTGGTCGGCCTTCGGGCGGGGCACAACCCCCGCTATGGGTCGTTTTCCGTCATCCGCGTGGCCTTTGGGGATGGCCGTGAGCGCGAGTTCGCCGCCGAATTCGACCACCCCCACCCCCTGAACCGCCCCATCGAAGAACTCACCTTGAGCCAAGGGCAAGGGTTGACGGAGGAAGAGGCCATCCGCACTTTTTTGCCCTATGTGGCGCCTCGCCTGGAGGAGCGCCTCCAGAGTTTGAGCGACTGGGTGCGGCTCAATGGGCAGTGGTTCCTGAGCGGCCTTTTGCCCGAGGTGCACGTGGGGCACCTCAACCTGGCCGAGGCGATTATCTACGAGGCCGGAAGGCCCGTCACGGCCCAAGAGATGCTTGCCCACCTCGACCTTTCGCCCACGGCCTCCGAGGCGGCTCAACTGTTCGCCCTAAACCACGCGCTGGCAAACGATGCGCGCTTTGATAACGTGGGCACCCAGGAAGAGCGCATCTGGTATTTGCGCGCGCTAGAGCCTCCCGCTGCGCTGGAGCGGCCGGCCGTGCTCAAGCCGGCCTTTGTGGCCGGGGAAGATGACCTCATCGGCCTGACGATGGTGGACCTCGTCGAGGAGATCGGCGATGAACTCGATCTCATCGAGGGGGCTATGGCGCGCCCCGCGCGAGACTTTCGTTTTGAACTGAACTTCCCGCACCTCTATGCGGGCACGGCCCCAGCGAGCGAACCGCTCTTGCGCTTCTTGGGGCAAAGGGAGCGCAGCCGCTTCCCCATCACCATCGTAGATGGCCGCACCGGCAAACGGTTCGAGGCCTGGGTCGTGCCGGCCTATCGCTACATCTGCGGCCTGGGCGACTGGTACGCCTCCACGGGGATGACCGTAGGCGCCGAAATCGCCCTTTCGCCCACGGGCGAACCGTTCACCTTGAGTGCCAACATCGCCACGGCCCGCGGCGGCCGCAGCCAATGGGTGCGCACCGCCACGGTGGAAGACGGCCGCCTGGTGTTGCAGATTCAGCGCGCCAATGTGGCCGTGCGTTGCGACCCCAATATGCTGATAGACATCCCTAACAAAGAGGCCGTGGCCCAATTGATGGCCCATTATGAGGAGGCCAACACTTCCCTCTTTGCGCTCGTGCGGATGGCCTTCCTGGAATTGGCCAAACTGAACAGCCAGGGTTACGCCCACGCCAAGGGCATCTACGCCGTGGTCAATATGTTCCGGCGCAGCGGCGCGGTGCCCATTTTTGCCATCCTCACGCGCCACGCCTGTTATGACCCGGTGGGAGACGGCCAATGGGCCTTCGACCAGAACCTGGTTGGCCGCGTCTACGAGACGCCCGAAGAGATGATGGAGCGCCCCTTGTCGGCGCGCGGTATGAGGGCACGAGACCAAGTAACCCGCTACCTGGCCCGCTAGAGAGGAGAGCAATGGCGCTGACGTGGCAACGCCCTACGGTAGATACCAAGTTCCACATTGATATGGAATGGTGGGAAGAAAACCAGCGCGATATCCGCGTGTACATCCGCGATATGCTTTGCCCCGAATGCCGCATGGCCTATGAGGCGGGCGGCTCCTCCGATGAGGTAGATTGGGTGGATGAGCAAACCGGCGAGGTGAACCGCGTAGATAGCCTGTGGCACAGCCTGCGCACCTGTTGCAGCAAGCGCCCCAATTACATCACGCCCAATATGCCCATCGTGGAGGCCGTGTTCCGCACCTTTTTGGCCAACGGCAACAAACCGCTTTCGGTGAACGAACTCTATGAATTGCTGGATCGTCGCCCTCCGCAGATCCTCCTGCGCATTTTGACGGCGGGGCCCGTCTATATGGGCATACGCCCCGTGTATCAATAGAGTCAAAAAGAGGGGGCTGGCCAAGCGTTAGCCCCTTTACGCGATGCCAGGAGACGCCACAGGATGATAAGGAGGCCGCACTCTGCCGAGGCACCTTCGCGGCGTTGGCTGTGGGTATGGGCGTGTGGCGTGGTGCTCTTCTTGGCGTTTTTCGGCGAGGTCCTCGTGCAGGGCCGCGCCTACGATGGCGGCGACCTCGCGCGGCTTTACCTCCCCCAGCGCGTCGCGCTCGTCCGCGCCCTGAAAGACTTTCGCCTCCCTTGGTGGAATGCGCAGATGGGCCTGGGCTACCCCCTCTTGGCGGAAGGGGAGACGGGCGCCCTCTATCCCCTCTATTGGCTCTTGGCGGCGTGGCCCTCCCCGGCGGTAGGGATATCCCTCTCGATCATCGCGCATTATGCCATCGCCGCCGTGGGATTTTACCGTTGGGCGCGGCAGATGGGGCGTTCGCGCGAGGCGGCCCTAATAACGGCCATCATCCCCACCTTGGGCGGTTTCGGCGTGGCCCATTTGAGCCACCTCAGCATCATCGCCGTGATGGCCTGGCACCCGTGGATGCTCTTGGAGACGTATGCCTTGCTCGCCAGGCCCAGGGGGCCACGCCAAGGGGGGCGCGTCGCGGCCTTGGCCGCCTTCACGGGCCTGCAATTCCTGGCCGGCCACCCGCAGATGTCCCTCTTGGGCGGGATGCTCGTCGCAGCGTATGCCCTGTATCTCCTCTGGGAGCGGCGACGCGAGCGGCCTTGGAGGGGCCTCGCCCTGTGGTTAGGAGGCCTTGCCGGGGGCATCCTACTCGGCGCGCCGCAACTCCTGCCCAGCCTGGAACTGACCCTCCTCTCCCAACGGGCCGGCGGGCTGGACCCCGCCTTTTTCACCAGTTATTCCTTTCATCCCTTCCTCGCGGCAACTTACCTTTCTCCCTTTGTGCTGGGCAACCCCTATCCAGAGGGGTCCATCGAGTTGATGGGTTACGTGGGCATCCTCCCCTTGGCCTTGGGTTGGGCCGGGTTGACGCGCCGCCACGAGCGCCCGCCCTGGTTCTGGCTGGCGATGGGCCTGGTGGGGTTCGTGCTAGCCTGGGGGCGCTGGAACCCGGCCTATCGGCTGCTCAGCCAGGTGCCCGTGCTGAACCTTTTCCGCGTGCCGGCGCGCTACCTGTACTGGGTAACCCTCGCTTTGGCCATCCTCGCCGGCGCCGGCTGGGATGCCCTTGCCCCCCAGCGCGCCGCGCCGCGCCGTGGGGTGAGCGCCCTCTGCGCCTTTGTGGCGATCGCCGCCTTGGGGCTGGCCGCCTGGTGCCAGGGTTCCCCAGGGGTAGAGGCGCTCATCGCGCTGTGGAAGTGGCTGCCCCTGGCCTGGGCCATAGGCACGGGCATCCTCTTTTTCTCGATGCGCGGCGCCTACCGGCCCCTGTGGGTGGCCGCGGCGTTCTGCCTCCTCGCGGCGGATCTGTACGCCTTTGGGGCCGTGCTCGATCGCACCTATAACGCCTCGCGCCCGGCTGCGGAAATCGCTCGCCCGCCGGCGGTGCTCGCGCTCCTCCAAAAAGAGGAGGCGCCCTACCGCATCTACACCAAGGAGGAGATCCTTCCCGCCTTGAGCGTTATGGAGGCCTCGCTCTACCCGAATATGAACGTCACGCACGGCGTGGCCAGCGCCAACCTTTACGCGCCCCTCCTACCGGAGGCTTACCGCCGCTATATGGCCGACCTCACCGCCGAGCGCCTGAATCGCCTGAACGTGCGCTATGAGCTCATCCCCCAACTGTTGCCCGTGGATGCGGCCAGCGAACTGTATGACGTGCTAAACCCTTTCAGCGCCCTCCCCTTGGGAAAATGGGTGGAGTTGCCCGAAGAGACAGTGGCCGACCTCGAGGTGGAATCCTACTTGAGCCATGCCACCGACTTGCCCGATGGGACGCTAGCCGCCGAGATCATCCTGCGCACGGCTGGGGGTGAGCAAATCACCCTCCCCTTGCGCGCTGGGCTGGAAACGGCCGAGTGGGCCTATGAGCGATCCGACGTCCTCGCCAAGGTGGCCCACCGCAAGGCGCAGGTCGCCTCCACCTGGCCGGCCTCGTCGGGGTTCCCGCCCGAAGAGCATCCGGGCCATACTTACCTCGCCCGCTGGAGTTGGCCCACCCCTCTCCGCGTGACGGGCATATTCCTGAGGCCCATCCTGCCGGAGGCCTTTGTGCGCATTGAGCGCCTCCGCTGGGAGGACGCCGCCGGCCGGAGCACGCTCCTCAACCATCGGCTGGGGTTGGGCGATCATACCATCGTGTACCGGTCGGAGGACGTCCTCGTTTACCGCAACGAAGACGCCCTCCCCCGCGCCTATACCCTGCCCCAAAGGGCGGTGATCAGGCACGGCAAAGCGCTCGATTTGCCGCCCGGTTCGCTCAAGGGCCTCGCCCAGCCCGCTGCCATTCACACCTATGCCGATGAACGCGTGCACCTTACGGCCCAGGTTGAAGAGCCGAGTTACCTCATCCTGGCCGACCTTTTTTACCCCGGCTGGGAGGCCACCGTGGACGGCACTCCAGCGCCCATCTTGGTGGCGGATGGGGTGTTTCGCGCCGTCTTTCTCGCGCCGGGCGAGCACGAGGTGATCTTCCGCTACCGGCCCCTGGCCTTGAGGGGGCTGCTACATCGCCGATAGGGCCTGGCCAAGGGCCGCGCGGCCCGGCGGCGCTGGACTTTTCGCACCAAACGGCCTATAATCGCCGCAGTGTATGGATCGGCTGGGGGGTTTACCCGCACAGAGAAAGGGGAAGAAGATGAACGTCTTCAATCGCATCGTGATGTGCATTTTGATCTTGCTGAGCCTTGCGGCGGCCGTCTTTTTATTCGCTACCCACGTGTACGGCCTAGAAACCATCGGCAACGCCGTGAATGCCTTGCGTGACGCGCTCTATGCGGACCCGATGATCTTTTACGCCTTTTTGGCCGCGACGGGCCTTTGGGCGGTGCTGATGATCGTCCTCTTTATCTTGGAGGTGCGCCGGCCGCGCCGTAAATTCGTGCGCATCCGCACCAAGAGCGGTGGGAAGGCACAACTCGGCGTGGAATCGGTGATGCAGAGCCTGGAGTACCGTATTGACGAGTTAGCCGGCGTGCGCAAGGTGCACCCGCGCATCATCAGCCACGGGCGAGATGTCGAAGTGATCGTAGATCTCGACACCAGCCCCTCGGTGAACGTGCCCGTGCTGACTGACCAGGTGGTGGATTTGTGCCATAGCATCGTCGAGGAGCAATTGGGCGTCAAGATTCGCGGCAAAGTGGTGGTGAACGTGCGGCACGAGCCTTATCCGCGCGGCACGATGCCCCCCACAGGCCCCTTGGGTGAAGCGGCCATCGCCACGACGCCCACGCTCACCCAGGCGCGCCCTAGGCCAGCGCCCACCGCGCGGCCGGCCCCTGCCCCAACCGTTGAACCTGTAACCGCGGCGCCCGAGGAACCGGCCCCAGCGCTCGAACCAGAGGAGCCGGCGGAAGAAGAGACCTTGCCAGCCCAAGGCGAGGAGAATTAGGCCATCACTTGGGGGGCACCCCCCGCACCACGAGGAGCGCCATCCCCTCGTTGAGGGTGATGTGCTCGATGGTCCAGGGGAGATGCGCGTCTTCAAGGGCGGCCTGCGCCACGCCGCTGAGAGCGCGCACGATGTATCGCGGCAGGGGGTGCCCATCCCAGGCCGCCTCCGTGAAGGAGACCCGCAGCACCCCTTGGGCGGCCTCAAGGGTGGCCCAGGCTTCTAAACGGTGTCGGCCCAGACATTTCACCTCGGCAGAGAGGAACACCTTGTCGCGGGTGAACCAAAGGCGCAGCGGCGCCAGAGGGCCTGCCGATTCGTTCAGATAGGCATTGAGTTCCTCTTCGGTGATGAGCAGGCTGGTGGGCGCGTCCGTGCCCTCCAGAGCGGCCAGGCGCGCCTTCAAACGTTCGGCCGCCTGGGGCAGAGGGCGAATCTCCCTCGAAGGGGGCGGCGTGATCGTGCCCTCGGGCGCGCTGCAGCCCGCCAAGAGTACGGCCACGGCGAGGAGCACGGCGGTGGAAGCGATGCGCAAGGCCCTGCGAATACGCCCAAAAGAACGATGGGATGGGATGAGGTAAAGCGTGCCCGACCTAGATTGCATTGTGGAAGCCCTCCTCTTTGTAGCCGATGGCCCCGTCAGCATCGAGGAATTGGCCTCTGCCGCGCAAGTGCCCCCGGCGGAAATCGAGGCCGCGCTTCAGCGGCTCATCGAGGCGCCGCCGCGCAGTGGGCTGTGCATCGTGCGCCACGGCGCGCAGGTGCAGATGGTTACTGCGCCCGAGGCCGCGCCCGCCGTGGAGCGCTTCCTCGGCCTGGACCGTTCCGCCCGGCTCTCCAACGCCGCCTTGGAGACGCTGGCCATCATCGCCTACCGCCAGCCGGTAACCCGCGCGCAGATCGAAGCCATCCGCGGTGTGAATTCCGATGCGGTCATCCGCAGCCTTTTGGCCAAATCGCTCATCCAGCCCGTGGGGCGCCTGGAACAGGCCGGCCGCCCCGAACTCCTCGGCACGACCTTCGAGTTCCTCCACTATTTCGGGTTGAAATCCCTCGATGAACTCCCCCCGCTCCCCGAGCCGGAGGGCACTGACGATCGCCCTTAGGCTAGGATTCGGCGGAGAGTCTCTCCTCGCCCACCCAAGAGGCCTCGCGCGCATCGGCCAGCCGCAACGACACCATCTGAGAGACGCCCTGCTCTCCCATCGAGATGCCATAAATCGTGTCCGCCGCGTCAATGGTGTGGCGATTGTGCGTGATGACGATGAATTGGGTGGCGCGGGCATGCTCCAGGAGGAGGTCGCGGAAGCGGCCCACGTTGGCCTCATCGAGGGCGGCATCTACCTCGTCTAAAAAGCAAAAGGGCACGGGGTTGGCCCGCAACAGGGCAAAGATCAGCGCCACAGCCGTGAGCGCCCTCTCGCCCCCCGAAAGGAGCGAAAGGCTTTGGGCGCGCTTGCCGGGCGGGTGCGCGATGATCTCCACGCCGCTCGTGCTAGGGCTTTCAGGCGCGGTCAACTCCAGGCGAGCCGTACCCCCGCCGAAAAGGCGCGCAAAATAGGCGCAAAAGGCCTCATCCACCACGCGCACCGTTTGCACAAAATCCCGTTCGATGATCGCGTCGAGTTCTTGGATGACCTCATGGAGCGCGGCGATGGCCCCTTTGAGGTCGGCAATCTGCCCTTGTAGGAAGGTCTGGCGCTCGAGGAGTTGCTGGTATTCGTGGGGCGCCTCGGGGTTGATATCTCCCAAGCGGCGGAGGCGCGCCTTGAGTTGCCGAATCTCCTCCCCAAGGCCCGCTGGCAAGGTGGGCACGTGGGGAAGTTCGATGGCATCATCCCCTAGGTTCAGCCGTAACTGGTGAGATTGGGCCTCGGGCAGGTCTATAGGGCCAAGTTCGGCTTCGATTTCCCGGGCGAGCGCCTCGCGCTGATCTTGCAAGCGGTCGCGATGCAGGGCGGCCTGGTTGAGTTCCGATTCCACCTCGTGGAGCCGTTCTAGGCTCTGGGCATAGCGTTCCTCCGCCGCGCGGCGATCCTCTTCACAGCGCGCTCGCGCCTCCCGCGCCGGCCCAAGCCGCGCCTGGATGGCCTCGCCCTCTTCGGCAAGCGCTTTCATCCGCTTCGCCTGGGCTTCTATCTCGGCCTCTAAGCGCTTCAAGGCCTCTTCCAGGGCTTGAGATTGCGCCTTTTTGGCCGCGATTTGGGCTTCCAGTTGTTTGAGGTTCTCTCGGTGGCTTTCTGCCAAGCGGCGCTGGCTCTCGGCGGTACGCTGGGCCACGGCCAGGCGCGTCTCAATCGTGGCGACGGTTTGGCGCGAGGGGTGGTTCGCCATCTCCGCTAGGCGCGCCCGCAAGGCCTCCACCTGTTCCGCAAGCGATGCCCTCTCCACCTTGGCCTCGGCGAGCCGCCCTTCCAAAGCCCTCTCTTGAGCCTGAAAATCTTCCCGCTCTTGGGCGGCCTCCTGGCGGCGGTTGGCAAGCCAATCCCGCTCGCGGTCGGCATCGCGCACCTCACGGCGGTGGGTTGCCAGCGCCTCTTGGGCGGCCTCCCACTCGCGGCGTTTGGCAGAAAGTGCCCGTTCGCCCTCGGCGCGTTGGTTTCTCAGGGCCTGCTCTTGGGCCTGCAACGCCTCAAGTTGGCGCGCCGCCTCTTGCACGGCCGCCTCGGCGGCTTCCAGGCGTTCGGGGAGTTCGCGCCATTCGCGCTCTTGGGCCAAGAGGTGCCCCCTCTCGGCGCGCGCTCCGCCGCTCACCGCGCCGCTCGGCTGAACGGTCTCGCCTTCCAGCGTCACGATGAGCGAGGCGCCCGTGCGCTCGCCCAGGAGGCGCCGCGCGGCTGCCAAATCGGTTACCACGAGCACGCGCCCCAGAAGGAGTTCGAAGGCCGGCCGCAGGCGCTCTTCAAAGCGCACCAAGCGGCTCGCCACGCCCACCACGCCGGGTAAGGATGGCGCCACGAGGGGCGTGGGCGCGCGCAAGGTATCTAGGGGGAGAAAGGTGGCCCACCCCGCACGGGTGCGCTTGAGCAGGGCGATCGCGGCCTCGGCATCTGCCCAATGCTCGACGAGGATGTTCTGCAGGCGCGAGCCGAGCGCCGCCTCGATGGCCTCCTCGTATTCTTGGGGCACGCTCATCAGGTTGGATACCGTGCCCAAGATGCCCCTCAACCCCGCATCCGGCGCCAGCACCCTCCGCACGCCGGGGTGATAGGTCGCTCCCTCTTGGCGTAGCCTCAAGAGGGCATCTCGCCGCGAGGTGAGCCGGTCGCGCTCGGCCCGCGCCTCGCGAAAGGCCTGCTCAGCCTCGGCCAAACGCCCTTGGAGCGCCGCAATCTCGCGCTCCAAGGCCGCCAGACCATCTCGCGCCGCACGTTGGGCCACTTCCAGCGCTTCGGATCGCTCGCGGAGGCGTTCCCCCTCCCTCTGGAGGGATTCAAGGCGCCCGGCCAGCGCCGCAACCTTGGCATCCAGCGCTTGGATTTCGCCCTCCAGGCGCCGGCCTCGCTCGGCCAATTCCTCGCGGCGCATCTCGCTTTGGGCAATGGCGCGCTCCAGGTTGGCCAGCCGCTTTTCCAATTCGGCCAAGGCACGGGCGAGGTCCTCTCGCGCGGCCTCTTCGCTCCGAAGGGTCTGCCGCGCCTCTTCAAGCGCTGCGGCGAGGTCCCTCGCGGCCGAAAGGTGCTCTTCGAGTTCCTGTTCAGCGCGCGCCGCCTCTTGCTCAAAGACGGCCCGGCGTGAGGCGAGGGCCTGCAATTCCTCCTGGAGATCGCCGCGCTGTGTGCGGTATAAGCGCTGGCGTTCGGCCGCCACGGCGGCCTCGCGGCGCAGACCCTCCATCTCGGTGCGGAGGGCCGCCCATTGGGCCGTCAGTTCCTCGATGAGCGCCGCGCACTGCGCCTCCCGCGCCTCCACCTGGCGGATATCTTCCTGGCAGGCCTGCATATACGTGCGCTGCGCTTCCAGCCGCGCCCGATGTTCGCGCACCTGCTCTTCGGCAGCCGCGAGGTCGCGCTGGAGCCGCTGCCACGCATAGCCATACCAGATGCGCTGGAGTTCGCGCAAATCTTGCCGCAGGAGGAGATACTCCTCGGCGCGTTCCGCCTGCTTGCGCAAGACCTCGCCGCGCGGCCGCAATTCGTTGAGGATATCTTGGACGCGCTCGAGGTTGCGCTCCGTCTCGGCGATGTTCGCCAGGGCCTCTTCGCGCTTGCGCAAGTGCGGCCCAATGCCCGCCGCCTCTTCAAAGAGCGTGCGGCGCGCCTCGGGGCGCAGGGCCAAGGCGGCATCCACCATCCCCTGGCCAATGACGAGGTAACTGCTCCGCGCGAGGCCGGCCGCACCCAACAGGTCTAAAATGTCGCGGTAGCGCACGCGCTGGCCGTTCAGAAGGTATTCGTTCTCGCCGGAGCGATAGGCGCGCCGGCCCACGGTCACCTCGGAATAATCAATGGGGAGCCAGCCGTCCGCGTTATCGAAGGTGAGGATCACCTCCGCCATGCCCAAACGGGGCCGGCCCGGCGCGCCCGCAAAGATCATATCCTCCGTGCTGCTCGCCCGAAGGAGGCGGTAACTCTGCTCGCCGAGCACCCACCGCACGGCATCGGCCACGTTACTCTTGCCGCTCCCGTTCGGGCCGACGATGGCCGTAATGCCCTCGTTGAATTCGAAGGTGCAGCGCGAGGCGAAACTTTTGTAGCCATAGATTTCGAGCCGTTTGAGGCGCATCGCTCCCTACTTTTCGGCGATCCTGCGCGCATAGGCCGCCTCAGCGGCGGCCTGCTGGGCGGCCTGCTTACTTGGGCCGGTGCCTTCGCCCCACACTTCATCTCCCACCAGCACCTGCGCCGTGAACACCTTGGCATGGTCTGGCCCTTCTTCGCGCACGATGCGATACGAGGGCGTGATGTGCAGTATGGCCTGGGTATATTCCTGAAGGAGGCTTTTGGCATTCTTGCGCCAGCGCTGGGCCTCGATCTTGCTCGCGTGCCGATCGAGAAGGCTGTGCACCCAACGGACGGCCTCCTCTAGGCCGCGATCGAGATAAACGGCCCCCACCACGGCCTCAAAGGCGGCGCATAGGTTCGCAGGGCGGTCGGCGCCGCCGCTTGCGGCCTCGCCGTGCCCTAGGCGCAAAAACTCGCCCAAGGCGAATTCGCGCGCCAGGGCCGCCAAACTGTCGGTGCAGACGATCCAAGCGCGGAGGCTGGTCAATTCGCCTTCTTGGGCCTCCGGGTAACGCCGAAACAACCAATCTCCCACGGCAAAGCCGAGAAAGGCATCACCGAGGAACTCGAGGCGCTGATTATCTTTGGCGCCACTTTCGGGGTTTTCGTTCACAAAGGAACTGTGGGTGAGTGCCTCTTCGAGGAGCGCCCACTCTCCAAACGAGATGCCCAAACGGCGCGCCAATGCCTCTAGCCCTTCTTTGCGCTCGTCCATAGCCCTCTCTGCCTAGCCCTAGAGGTCGAGCCGAATGTGCAATTCTTTGAGTTGCCGTTCGGTGATCGGCGAAGGCGCCTGGGTCATCAAATCCACAGCGCTTTGCGTCTTGGGGAAGGCGATCACCTCGCGGATGTTCGGCTCGCCGGCCAGGAGCATCACGAGGCGATCGATCCCCGGGGCGATGCCCCCATGGGGCGGCGCGCCATATTCAAAGGCCTCGAGGAGATGGCCGAACTGAGCCTGAGCCTGCTCCTCCGTCAGCCCGATGGCCCGGAACATACGCGATTGCACATCTCGCCGGTGAATACGGATGCTCCCCCCGCCCACCTCATAGCCGTTGGCCACGATGTCATAGGCCTTGGCGCGCACCCGCGCGGGGTCGGTCTCCAACAGCGCCAAATCCTCATCCATAGGCGCGGTGAAGGGGTGATGTTTGGCCTGATAGCGCCCCTCTTCGGCATTCCATTCCAAGAGCGGAAAATCGAGGATCCAGGCAAAGCCCAACACGTCATCGTCCATCAGGCCCAAGCGGCGGCCCATCTCCAAGCGAAGTTGCCCCAGCGCCTCAGCCACCACCGCCGGTTGATCGGCCATCAAAAGGATGAGGTCGCCCGCCTTCGCCCCGAGGCGCTCTAGGAGCGCGGCGGTCTCCCCCTCGCTCAGGAATTTGGCGATGGGCGAACGCACCCCTCCCTCCTGCACGGCCATCCACACCAGCCCCTTGGCACCCCACGTCTGAACGAGGCTGTTCAGCTCGTCCAACTGGCGGCGCGTGTAGGAAGCGCAACCCGGCGCGACGATGCCCTTCACTTGGCCGCCGGCGGCCACCGCCTCGGCAAAGACGTGAAACCCACCAGAGGCCACGAGGTCCGATACATCCGTCAGGCACATCCCGAAGCGGATATCGGGCTTATCGGAACCGTAGCGCGCCATCGCCTCTTCGTATGAAAGGCGCGGGAAAGGAATGTACAGGATGCGCTTTTCGGGCGTTACGTTCTCGACGATCGCGATGAACAGCCCCTCGATGAGTTGAAGGATATCCTCGCGATCTACAAAAGACATCTCCAAATCCAACTGGGTGAATTCGGGCTGGCGGTCGGCGCGCTGGTCCTCATCGCGGAAGCAGCGAGCGATCTGAAAATAGCGTTCAAAGCCCGCCACCATCAAAAGTTGTTTCAATTGCTGAGGAGATTGGGGCAAGGCATAGAATTTGCCGGGGTGCAGGCGGCTGGGCACCACATAGTCGCGCGCCCCTTCAGGCGTGCTCTTGATGAGGATAGGCGTCTCAATCTCGATGAAATCGCGCGCCGAAAGGTAATCTCGGATGAATTTGACCACGCGGTGGCGCAGGATAAGGTTCCGCTGCATACGGGCGCGGCGCAAGTCCAGGTATCGGTAACGCAGGCGAAGGGTTTCCTCCACCTCCGTCTCTTCGTTGATGTAAAAAACGGGCGTCTTGGCCTCGTTGAGGATCTCGAGGGCATCGGCCAGCACCTCGATTTCCCCCGTGGGCATTTTGGGGTTCTGCATCCCTTCGGGGCGCGCGGCCACCGTGCCGTGCACGCGGATGACGTACTCGTTGCGCAACTGCGCCGCGAGGTCATGCGCGGCCTCGGAAACCGCGGGGTTGAACACGACTTGCGTCAGCCCCCAACGGTCGCGCAAATCGAGGAAGATCAAATTCCCGTGGTCGCGGCGCCGGTGCACCCAGCCCGCCAGCCAGACGGCCTGCCCCACATTCTTCAAACGGAGTTCGCCACAAGTGTGCGTCTTGAGCATACAAAACCCTCCACAATCGAAAGGTCTGGCGCGGCCTTGGGCCGGCCCCCCGATGCAAACGGCGCACACGGCGCTGTGGCGCTCTCCGGAGCATCTCGCCGCGCTTATTCTTGTATTATATGCGCCCAAAGGGGGTGCACAAATCCCCAATCTCCCCCAATACTTGCATTCATTTGCAATTGCAGTTTGACGCAACGCCAAAAGGCGTTACAATGCGCAGGAATAAACTGCTCAGAGAGGAGACCCCTTCTATGCAAAAGATCGTCCTCTGCGGCAAGGGCGGCTCGGGCAAGAGCACCCTCGTCGCACTCCTGGCTCACACCCTACGGAGCCGCGGCTACCGCGTGCTCGTCTTGGATGCGGATGAATCGAACCCCGGCCTGCACCGCCTGCTGGGGCTGGCCGCGCGCCCCCTGCCCCTGATGGACCTCCTGGGTGGCAAAAAAAGCGTCATCAAGAGCTACAGCGGCGAGCAATCGCCGGAGAACCCCGTGCTCTTGCAGGAGCGCATCCGCGTGAGCGACCTGCCCGAGGCCTACCGCACCTCGGCCGACGGGATGACGCTCGTCGCCTCCGGCAAGATTTTGCAATCTATGGAGGGCTGCGCCTGCCCCATCGGGTTCCTCAGCCGCCAGTTTCTGCGCCGCCTGGCCCTGGATGAGGACGAAATCGCCCTTGTGGATACGGAGGCGGGCATCGAGCACTTTGGGCGAGGCGTAGAAGAGGGGGCCGAGGCCGTGGTAGCGGTCGTGGATCCTTCCTACGATGCCATCGAATTGGCCGCGCAGGTCCACCAGATGGCCCTTCAGAACCACCTGCCGGGGGCGCTGGCGCTCTTGAACAAAGTGCCTTCCGAGGCCGTTAGGGAATCTCTCGAGCGCGCCCTCGCGGCGCGGGGGTTGCGCGTCATCGGCGCCGTGCGCTATGATCCGGCCATCGCCGAGGCCGGGTTCGAGGGGCGCGCCCCGCTGGGCACTCCTGCCCAGGCGGACGTTGCGGCCGCTCTGTCGCGATTGCTGGGCGAATAGGAGGGGCCAATGTGCCTTGCGACCGTGTATGTTGAAGAGCATGGCGAAATGCGCGAGGTGATGCGCGAGGTGGCCTGGGTCCGTTTTGACCGCGACGGGGTCTGGCTGGGGCAATTTATGGGGAAAGAAGAGCACCTGCCCTTGCGCCTCAAGAGCGTGGACCTCTTGAACTCTTCCATCCTCCTCACGCCCGCCGCCGAGGGCGAAGAGGGCCTGCTCGATCCCTCCTAGAAGAATATGGGCTGGGCGGCCAAGTTGCCGCCCAGCCCCTCGCATGGATGATCCGGCCTCTACAGGGCCTGCTCCGCGTCTCGATAGGTGGGCACACCCTCGGCCTCAAACAGGGCGTCTATCGCGGCGAAATCGGCCGGCGTCAAGCGCCAGTCTACGGCGGCGATATTCTCCTCCAATTCGCGGGGGTTGCGCACCCCCACCAAGGCCACGGTAACCTCTGGGTGGCTCAACACCCAGGCGATGGCCAACTGGGCCACGGTCTTGCCGTAATCGGCGGCAAAGGCCTTGAGGCGCTCCACCAGGTGCAATTCTTTGAGGAACCATTCGCGCTCAAAGAGCGGCAGGCCAAAGGCTTTGCCGCCCGAGCGCCAATCCCACTCGACGAAGGTCGTCTCCGGCGTAAAGGCCCCCGTGAGGAGGCCGAAGGCCAGAGTCCCATAGGCCATAAACCCGATGCGGTGCGCGGCGAGCCAGGGGAGGATTTCGCGTTCTACGCGCCGGTCGAGCATATGGTAGCCAATCTGGTTCGCCGTGAGGTGCCCGTAGCGCTCGCACTCTTCCATCATCGCCACGCTATAGTTCGAGACGCCATAATAGCGAATCTTCCCCTGGGCCTTGAGCGCCTCCAGCGCGCCGATAACCTCGGCAAAGGGCGTCTTGTGGTCGGGCCAGTGGATGAGGAGGAGGTCAATGTAATCCGTCTGGAGCCGCTTGAGGCAGCCCTCTGTGCGGGCGATGATGTGGGCCGGTTCTGAACTGCGCCCTACGATCTTGCGCGCCGCGTCGTCAATGAGAAAGCCCACCTTGGTGACGAGCACCACCTCCTTGCGGCGGCCTCCCAGGGCCTTGCCGAGGATCTCTTCGCAGTAAAGCGGGCCGTAGGCTTCGGCCGTATCAATGAGGTCTATGCCGTGATCTATGGCAAGGTGGATGGCACGCGTCGCCTCTTGCACGTCAATCTCGCCATATTGGGTGGTGCCCAAGGCCCACGTGCCAAAGCCCAAGGCCGAACAGGTTAGCCCGCTATCGCCAAACTGCCGCCTTTCCATAAGGCCCCTCCCCTGCCCTTTTGCAAATTAAAGGCTCACTCGCCGACCAAACCCGCCATACAAAGACGCCCGTTCTGCCTTGTTTATTGCGGCACCAAAAAGTTCGCAGCCGCCCAGCCGGTGATGCCCGTCTCATCCTTGACCTGATACCACACATAACCATCGGCATACTTGGGGCCGGCCAACACCTCGACGATGAACCCCTCCGGCACCGAGCCGACGCGCGGGAAACTGGTGCCCGCATCCGAACGCAGGTTCAGGCCCGAGCGCCCCGTCTCTGCGACCATAGCCTTAGACCCAGGAGCCAACTGAGGAGCCGGCCGCGTGCCCGGCCCCGGCGTGGGCCAAGGCGTGGGAGAAGGCGTCATCAGGGCGAGCGCCGGCAAGACGGGGAGCGTAGGCGTGGCCGGCATAGGCGTTACGGTGGCTGCCAACGTCGGCCCCTGGGTGGGTTGGGCCGCCACGGGCGGTGCCGTGGGCGAAGGCGTTGGTTTTTCCGTCGTGGGCGGCGCAAAAATCGCCCAATAGAAGGCCGCTAAGAGCACCAGGACTATGGCCGGGCCGGCCAGCACCGCCCAAGGCGAGGTATGCTCCGCCTCACGCTTCTTCGCCGGCCGAGGACTGGATGCAACGCTCATAGGCCACCTCCTCACGCATCACGTGGTGCCATCGAGCACACTCTAGCGCAAAACGGCTGCCATTTCAAGGCCCTCAGCCCGCAGGAAGCGAACCAATGCTTCCCAGGTGGGGATGCCCTCTCGGCCCCCGGGCCGCGTCGCCTTGAGCGCGGCAGCAGCGCTCGCATAGCAAATCGCCTCCGGCAGGGGCAAGCCACGCGCCAAGCAGAGGGCATAAGTCCCATGGAACACGTCGCCGCAGCCGGTCGTATCCACCACCGGCACGGAGAACGCCTTTTGGTGCCCCACCGGCCCGCCCCGGATGCTGTACCAGGCCCCGCGCGCCCCGGCCGTCACCACGGCGCAGGTATAATGTCCGCCCCCGGCCAAGGCGCGCACGGCCTCCGCCGGGTCCCCTTGGCCCGTGAGCGCGGCGGCCACCTCCTGGTTGATGATGAGATGATCCACCGTTTCGGCCAGCGCACGCGCCGCCTCGTGGGTATGCTCGATATCCGCCACCACGGGCACGCCCAAGGCGCGGGCCAACTTTGCCCCATACAGGCCGCTCATCGCCGCGATGGAATCCACAAAGAGGATGCGACCAAAGCGTATGAGCGCCTCTGTGATCTCCTCCAGGGGCCGTTCCACACAGCGGCTGCGGTTCGCCAAAATGCAGCGCCCGCCCGTAGAGCGATCTACAATGACGCGCGCGTGGATAGGCCCGGCCCCCTGCCGCCGCAAGACGAGTGAACAATCCACCCCTTCGCGTTCCAGTTCGCGAACCGTATAACGTGAGAGTTCGTCATCGCCGAGCACACCGGCATAGGCGGCGCGCCCGCCCAGCCGCGCCACGGCCACCAGGGCCGTCGCCGTCAACCCGCCGCCTTGGCGTAACTCCTCTTGGACGATGACCTTGGTATCCGGCGCGGGGTGCCGATCCACGTAGATGAGGTCATCTACGGCCACGGCCCCCCAGCCCAACACATCGAAACGCGGCCCTTCGCCCATAGCCTCAATTGACTTTTCGCACCATCGTATCGCCGCGCGATTTGCGCAAGTAATCGCCCACCTTCCAACCCCTGGCCGCGCGGAGTTTTCTCACCTTACCATTCGGCTGGCGGATATACGCAAAGAGCACATTCTCCCAGGTATCCGGCTCATCCTCGTCTCCGCGTACGCGTACCCGCTCCATGCGGAGATCAACGATCTGGCCCTCCCACTGTTCAGAAAGGCTCTTGACCGTCAAAATCCAGGAGAGAGCCGCCGCTGCGGCTACGCCCAAGAGCATCACCGGCTGAAAATCTTTGACAAAAAGGGCCAAGGCCGCGCCGATCAGGCCAAAGATGATCAAGATGATCAACGTATATTTGGCGATGGCCCCGCCCAGGCTCTTGCCTTGGGTCGCCGGCGGTGCCTCGGGAGCAGGCCCTGGCTGCGACGCGGGAGGCGGTGTGGGAGAAGGGGGCTGAGGCGCCGGCGGATAGGGCGAGGCCTGCACCCATTGATTCCCCTCATAGACGAACCAAACCCCTGTGCCCTCTTGCATCATCCACCAACGGCCTTGGGCATCCCGCACGCGCAGGGCATTCAGGGCATTGCGGTACGTGGCCTCGTCTATCTGGCCGGTGGCCCGCTGATGGTTGAGCAGGCGGAACTGAGCTTCTGCGGCGCGAAAAGGATCCTGTGCAGTCATCTTCTTCTCCTTGGGTAATGTATCAGTATGATACTCAACGGCACCCAAAGCGCAACCTCGAACCCACACGCCCTTTTGACCTTCGGCGCGCTCTCAGATATAGTGTGCCGAGTTTAGGAGGATTGGGGATGTTTCGACGCATCGCACTCGAACCTTGGCAAAAGAACCTCGCGGCCAGCGTGCTCATCCAGGTGCTGAGCCTGCTCGCCTTTCAGGCAGGGGCCGTGCTCGTGCCCTACTTTATCCAAGACCTGGGTGTTACCGACCTCAAAGCGGCCGCCGCCTGGACGGGCGCTTGGCAATCGGTGGGCGCGGCCGTTTTTGCCATTTTCACGCCCATCTGGGGCGCCATCAGCGATCGCTACGGCCGCCGTCCGAACCTCTTGCGGGCCGCCGCGGCCACGGCCATTATGCTGGCCATCAACGGCCTCGTGCGAGCGCCGTGGCAATTGCTCGTGGTGCGCGCCTTGCAGGGGATGTTCACCGGCACGCCCGCTGCGGCGACAGCCCTCGTCGCCGTAGGCACCCCCAAAAAGCACCTAGCCTTTGCCTTGGGCCTCTTGCAGACCTCCTTCTTCATCGGGATGTCCATCGGCCCGATGGTGGGCGGCTATTTGGGAGATGCCTTCGGTTTCCGCACCACGTATTACATCGCGGCGGCGATCGTAGCGGTGAGTTTCATCGTGGCGCTCAAGTTCACCGTGGAACCCGAGGAGAGCGCGGCCACCCGCGAGCGCGCCCAAAAGGAAAATGCCCTCGTCGCCTTCCGAGACCTTTTGCGCATCCCCGCCCTGATGGGCCTCATCGTGCTCACGGTGATCATCAACCTCACGGGGAGCATCCTCTCGCCGGCGATGCCCATCTTTATCCAGGAGATCATCCCGCCCGACCGCTCGCCCGCCTCGATCGCGGGGAATGTCTTTGGCGCGAGCGCCCTGACGGCGGCCATTTCCGCCGTCATCGCCGGCAAGATCAGCGACCGCATCGGTCACCGCAAGACGTTGCTCTTGAGCACGGTGGGGATAACCCTGCTCTACGTGCCCCAAGGGCTGGCGCCCACGGCCACGGCGCTCGGCGTGTTCGCGGCGTTACAGGGCCTTTTCCGCGGGGGGTTGGGGCCAAGTATGAACGCCCTGGTCGTAGAATCCAGCCCGCGAGATAAGACGGGTTCCGCCCTCGGCCTTTCTTCGAGCGCCGCCTCGGTAGGCTTTGCCTTGGGGCCGATGCTCGGCGCGGCCATCCTCGCGGGCACGTCTACGCGGGCCGTCTTCTTTGTGGCGGCGGTACTGTTCGCCGTGGTAACGCTCGGCGTGGGGATCCTTACGCGGCGTATGGAGCCGCAGTTTGACACGGCCTCGCCCGGCGAATAGACTTTGGCTGAAATCCGCGCCCATAGCTCAATGGATAGAGCGCCGGACTTCGAATCCGTCGGTTGGGCGTTCGACCCGCCCTGGGCGCGCTGAGAAAGATATCTCGCCACGGGTATATAGCCCGTGGCGAGGTCATTTTCGCCTTTATCGGGGCAGGGGCACACCCTACTCGCTCAGCATAGCCTCTAGCACTTGCTTAAGGACCGGAAGTTGGGTTGTGGCAATAACCCACACGATCTCTACATCCACATCGAAATACTCGTGGATGACGATATTGCGAAAGCCTACCACCCTGCGCCAATCTATTTCCGTATGACGAGCACGCCGTTCCTCGGGGATGTAACGCGCCGCCTCATCCACGATCTCCAGGTTGCGCACTACGGCATCCACCGCCATCTCGTTGGCCTCAAATTGCTCGTAAGTCAAGCCGGCGGTTTAGCGTTCGATTTTGGCGATCGCCTCAAGCATATCCAAAAGGAAAAGGCGCACATCTCGCCTAGGCATTTATGAGGTCCTTTTGGATTATCTGCCACAGGTAAGGTTTACGGCGCAGGGCGCCAACCGTCACCAAATCCACCTCCAGGCCGAGGATCTCCTCGAGGTAGCGGTGCAAATCGACGATCTCCCACCCCATCGGCCGCTCGAACTCGACAAGGATATCCACATCGCTAGAGGGCGTCTGTTCGCCGCGCGCATAGGAGCCAAAGATGCCGATGCGCCGCACGCCAAACCGGGCGCGCAATTCACCTTTGTTCCGCGCCAAAATCTCTCGAACTTTTTCACGGCTGCGCATCGTTCCCATCGTAGGGCACCGCTCCTCAAGGGGCATAAGCCCACCCGAGCAAAACCCATCGCGCCTTGAGAATAATGTACGGCTCGCCTAAGGCTGGTCAAGTGAACGAAAAGGGATGCAGCCCGGCTGGGCTGCATCCCCCTCGACCCCTTTTTACTCAGGCGCTCCCCTTACACCGCATTTTCCGTATAGGCCAGCGTCCCCAAACCGCGCACGAATTTGTGATAGCGCGTGATGGTCCCCGTGGACATCTCCGCCGTCTCCACAAAGTCATAATCCTTCGGGTTGGCGATGATCGCGTTCGCCGCCTCCACCAGGGCCAGGATGACGTCATTCTCCAGGTCAAACACAAAGTGCCCGGGGAAGACGTAGTCAAACTCGTCCAGCCGCGCGGCAAGTTTCGCCATCTGATCGCGGTAGGCGGTTACCGTGGCGTACTGGCCGTAAGGGTCATCGGCCCGTGGCCCGCCGATGCTGATGCGCATACTGATCACATCATCGCCGGCGAACAGGAGGCGATCCTTTTTATCCAAGAACATACAGTGGCCCGCCATATGGCCGGCCGTCCAGATGAGTTCGACCTCGTGATCGCCCCCTAGGCTAAAGATGTAGCCATCCGGGCACCCCACGATCTCGTACTCGTGGAAGGGGACGATGTCGTTCCGATCGAACTCCGTCCAGATGGGTTTGCCATGCTCGTCAAACAGATGATCCCAAATGTGGGGGTTGCGCATCTTTTCCAACTGGGGCACGCTGTACTCGTGGCAGTATACCCGGTCGAACTGGCAGTTGCCGGAGGCGTGGTCGCCATGGGCATGCGTATTCACGACGATCAGCGGCATATGGCCGGTGAGTTCGTTCGCCAGGCCCTTGAGATCGCCCACGCCGTACCCCGTATCAATGAGCATCGCCTTTTCCGGGCCGATGACCACATACGTCCAGACGTCCCCCATCCCGCCCAGGCTCTCGGTGAGGATGCCATAGAGGTTCTCGCGCAGGCGGTACACCTCCGCATAGGGGTTCACCTCATAGATTCTCTTGGTGGCATGGCGCTCGCGCAGTGCCTTCATAAAGGCCCAACAGCGCTCGTCAATCGGCTCTCGAACTTTGATTTTCTTCGTCTTGATCGGGGATGGAATCGGGATATTGTTCCTCATCGTGCCTTCTCCTCTGGTACGTGGGCGCCCGCTCAAATGCCCGTAGGGCTGTAGCCGATGGTGCCGAGGCCCTTGACGCCTTTGAGATAGGTCTGCCGGCCGCGGAACTCGTGCGTGAAATCGTAATCCTGCGGGTTGGCGATGATCGCGTCGCAGGTCTCGATGATGCTAGGGATGACCGTGTTCTCCAGGTCCACGATGAAATGCCCTGGGAAGATGTGGTCGAACTCGCCCATACGTTTCGAGAGTTTGACCATCTCATTCCGGTAGGCGGTAAGCCGCGTATATGGGCTGTTGCCGCTGATGCCCACGCGCATACTGATGATGCCGTCGCCAGCCATCAGGTTGCGGTTCTTCTTATCGAGGTACATCGCATGGCCGGGAGAGTGCCCCGGCACCCAGATGAGTTCCACCTCATAGTCGCCGCCCAGGTTGAAGGTGTACCCGTCGGGCACGCCCACGACCTCATACCTTTTGAAGGGGATGATATCGTTGCGGTCGAACTCCAACCAGATGGGTTTGCCGTTCTCGTCAAACAGGTAATCCCAAATATGGGGGTCCTGCTTACTGTTCATAATCTCGACTTCGTACTCGTGGCAGTAGCAGCGGTCGAATTGGCAGTTGCCGTAGGCGTGGTCAAAGTGGCAGTGCGTGTTGGCTACGATGAGCGGCATCCCGCCGGTGATCTCGTCCACCAAGCCTTTCAGGTTGCCGATGCCGAACCCCGTGTCAATGAGCATAGCCTTTTCCGGCCCGATGATCAGAAACGACCACGGGTCGCCCATCCCATCGGCGCTGATGGTGAGGATGCCATACATATTCTCGCGGAACTGGTACACCTCCGCATAGGGGTCCACGGGGTAAATCTTTTTGGTTTTGTCGTTCTCCCTGAGCAACTTCATATACGCCCAACTGGTGGCATCAATCGGCTCGCGCTGGATGAGCCTCTTGCCCTTCACGTCGGAACGAATCGGTCTGTTTTGCCTCATAGCAGTATCCTCCTCACGTTTTGTGCCGAGATGCGCCCTCACCTAATCGGAAAACGTCCACCGCCGCACCCAGGTAACGCGTTCGCCAGGGGCCACCTCAAAGTGACACACGATTTCCGGCGAAATGATATGGTCAATCGCCCAGACGATGATCCGCGAAGGCAGGGCAGAGACCGTCTCCACCAGCGAAGCGGACGTCTTTTCGTGGGTGAGCGCCCATATGAACGGGGCCTCCGCGGTGATTTCGCTCCCGTCAATATCCAAGAGCGATGGCTCGTTGCTATAGCAGGCGAACCCCACACCGTGCCCCTTGCCGATGAGCGCCACGCCCGTTTTGGGGGGCTTCCCCTCCTGGTTCGCGACGGGCATACGGAGGTAATACTCTGGGCCAATCGGCAGGTAATCTATCGTGACGAAATTGTGGCAATACTCATCGAAGGCGATGGGGCGCCGCCCCACATTCTCAAAGGTCATCGTCATCGTGAGTTCATTGCCGGCCACCGCCAGCACCTTGACCAAGTGCGCAGCATAGCCCAGGCATTCTTTGGGCGCCGTATCGAAGGTCACCGTAGATGTGCCCGCCTCCACAGAGATGCCGAACGGCTCGCAAGGGTATTTGTGGTGGAAGACGTAACGCCCCTCGAGATCCTTGGTCAAGAGGCCTATGCCGAACTTGGGGAACTGTGCCCCCAAAGGGGCCTCTAGAACCGGCTCGGAACAGCGGAATTCGCTGCACAGGCCGTAGCCCCCGCTCGAGGGGTGCGGTAGGTTATCTGGCTCGCGGCTGCAGAAGCGGTGCGCCCCATCCAAGGTAACCTGCGTCACGAACCCGGCCCGATCGAAGCGGGTCGTCGTGTTCGGGGGGAGGCCCGGTTCGGCAATTTCGACCCTGAGCCGGTCAGATTGGATGACAATGGTCATAATCACTCCCTCTTTTCTGGCGATATGCAGGAACATCCTACCGTTTGACGTGAAATCCGCCGAAGCACAACGCTTCGGCGGATATTTTGGGTAGCCAAACTGCGCGTCATTGCCGCACGGGCCGCGCTCGGTTGTATAGGATGAGCAACAGGATCATCACCACGCCCTGCACGATATTGCGGATGGGCTGCGAAAGTTGCAGCACAGTCAGCCCGTTGCTCAACACGGTGATGAGGAGTGCACCGGCGATGCTCCCCGTATAACTCCCGATGCCGCCGGTGAAGGCCGTGCCCCCTACGATCACCGCCACCAGCGAGGTGAAGGCGTACTCATCAAAGATCTGGGCGCGCGCCGTGCTCATATACCCTGCCCCGATCATCCCGGCAAAACAGGAAAGCATCCCCGAAAAGATATACATCAACACGCGCACTCTGTTGACTTTGATGCCCGCAAGCGCCGCCGCCGTGGGGTTATTCCCCATCAGGTACAACTGTTTGCCGAACCGCGAACGGTTCAGGAGGAAAAAGACAAGCGGGAAGACGATGAGGGCGTACAACGTGAGCGAAGGGACCACCCCGGCAATCTTGGCAACGATGGACTGGCGAAAACTGGGGCCTACCCAGCCGCTGGGTGAGCCTTGCGTGAGCACATAGCCCACGCGCGTCACCACGTTGCTGATGGCCATAGTCACGATCATCGGGGGCAGGTCAATCTTGATGGAGCAAAAGCCGTTCAAAAAGCCCACGGCGGCGCCCATAAGCATGGCCAGGCCAAAGACGAGCCAAAACTTGCCATCTTGGCCGTTCATAAGATAGGTGGTCAAGATGGCCGCCGAGGACATCATCGCGCCTACCGAGAAATCCAGCCCACCCCCGATGAGCACCATCGTCTGCCCAGCAGCAGCGAAACTCAACAAGAGCGTGAGCAGGAGGACGGCGTTTAGGGTATTCGCGTTGAACGAAGGCGGGTTAAAGGCGACGGTGATAGCAAAAAGCATCAAAGAAATGATCACCGCCATCCGCGCGGGGCTGGCTTTGATAAAAATCTGAACCCTCTGGTTGAATGTCATCCTTCTTGCCGTATCAGTCACCAAGGCGCTCCCTCCTCTTGAACTGCCTCACGAAGCCCTGTCGCAGAGCCTCGCGCTGACCTTTGGCCGTCACGATGGTCATCAGAAGGCCCAGGAAGATGATCACGTCCGAAACGAGGTTCTGCCAGTAAGAGGTTACTGTAAAGCCAGGGATGGCCTTCGTCAGGAGACTAAAGAAGTAATAGACCGTATTCTGGATGAGGACCAAGAATCCCGTGCCAAACACCGCGCAGGCCATCGAACCCCAGCCGCCAAAGCCCAAACCGCCGATGATGGCCGCCGAGAGCGAGCGCAGGCCGTAGGCTTCTCCCTGCAAGGGGTTGCCAGAGGCCGTCATTAAGGTGAGCGCGATACCCGCCAACCCCGTGATGACCCCCTTGATCATAAAGGCTTGGAACTGCACCCATACGGGGTCAATGCCTGCGGCAAAGGCATTGCGCGGGTTGCCGCCCACGGCATAGATGTTGCGGCCAAATCGGGTGCGCATCAAATAGTACCAAGCGATGAGCACCACGAGTGGGAACAGCGCCGAAAAGGGGAAGAATCCCCCCAGGCGCATATCGTACGTCTTGTAGAACGCATCGGGGATCCGCCCTTGCGGGCTGGGCATCACGAGCACGTTGATGCCGCGCACGATGTAAATCAGCGAATAACTCGCCAGCATCGCCGGCAACCGCAACACCGAGACGAGAAACCAGCAGAACACGGAGACGACCAGCGAGGCCAGCATCCCCATCAGAAAGCCGACATAGAGCGAAGTGCCCCACTGCTGAAAGACCATCACCGAGACGACGTTGACCATCGCCAATTGGATGCCGATGGCGATATCCAACGTGCCGGAGATGAGCAGCGGCGTCATCGCCATGGTCGTGAGCAAGAGGGGCACGTTCTTTGAAAAGAGCGAGTTCATATTGCGGGCGCTGAAAAACTGCCCCGGAGTCTGCACGACAATATTGAGTATGAGCACAAAGATGAACAGCGAGAACCCCATAAAGGCCGGGGTTCGTCGGAAGCGCTCGAAGGCCCGCCTGACGCCCTCCATCATGCCTGCTCAGCCTCCTTTACCGCGTTGTTCTCGGCTTGGGCCAAGCCCATCATAGCCGCCACGAGCCGCTCTGGCGTCTTGGAAGCGCCGGAAAGCACCCCGCTCACACGCCCTTCATAAAAGACATAAATGCGATCGGCCAAATCGAGCAACTCTTCGTTTTCGCTCGAAGAGATGATGATCGTCATCCCTCGATCGGCGCAATCTCGCAGGATGCGGTGGATTTCGCGTCGAGAGTGGACGTCTACCCCTTTGGTCGGGTCATCCAAGAGGAGCAGCGTGGGGTTTAGGGCGATCCACCGGGCCACGGCCAGTTTCTGTTGGTTCCCGCCAGAGAGCGAGTTCGCCGGGTTATAGATGGACCCCGCCACGATGTTGTACGTCTTGATGGCGGCCTGCGCGAAATCGCGCACCACCTTGGCGCTCAAGTAAGCAAAGGTCATCCCCCGCGCCGCGCGCCCGGCAAAGATGTTCTCGGCCACCGTGCGGTCTGGGAACATAGCCTCGCGGTTGCGTTCGCCTGAGATAAAGCCAATATCGCGGTTGACGGCATCAGCCGGAGAACGGAAGTGGACCTCTTCGCCCAAGTAGCGGATGGTGCCCGCCTCAGGGCGAATAGCCCCGAACAGGGCGCGGATGAACTCCGGCTGCCCCTGCCCCTCCAAGCCGCCGATGCCCACGATCTCCCCTTTGTAAGCCTGCAAGGAGATGTCTCGCACCTTGGGATAGATGGCGATATGTTCCGCCTCGAGCACTACCTCGCGCGCTTCAGGGGCCATATGGTGAACTTCGTGAGCCGCCTCGGCCTCGGGGCGCTGGCCCGTCATATAGTAAACGATTTCATCCAGCGTGACTTCGTTCGTCTTGACGTCTGCAACGGTCTCGCCAGACCGCATAATCGTGGCCGTATCGCAGATTTCGAACATCTCGCTCATCCGGTGCGTGACGTAGACGATGGCCGTCCCCTGCGCTTTGAGTTCGTGCAGCAACTCAAAGAGGATTTCCACCTCATCGCGGTGCAGGGCGGCTGTGACCTCGTCGAGCAGGAGGAGGCGCGGCTTCATATACACGGCCTTGGCTACTTCCACCATACTCTGGGCGGAGGGCATCAAGGTCTGCACATAGACCTCGGGGTCGCAATCTACGTGGAGGCGCTCGAGGAGGGCCATCGCATCGTCGAGCGACTTCTTGCGGTCCACCATCCCAAAGCGCCCCATCGGCTCCACGCCGAGGAGGATGTTATCTACCACGCTCATCGTGGGCACGAGCGAGAGGTCTTGCAAGGCCGCCGAAATCCCCAGGCGGCGGGCATCCTCGCCGGAATTGATCGTTACCGGCTCGCCGTCAATGAGGATCTCGCCCGCGTTGGGCTTTACCAGGCCGGCCAGGATCTTGACCATCGTGGATTTGCCCGAGCCGTTCGACCCCAACAGGGCGCGAATCTCCCCAGGCGCCACGCGGAGAGAAGCATTGTTGCACGCCACCACGGCGTCATAGCGCTTTTCGATCCCACGCATTTCGAACACGCGTGCTTCACCTCTTGTCCATCAATGAGGTTGCCCCACACGGCCGGGCGACCCCCTCCGAGATGGGCAACGCCGCCTAAGATTAGGCTTGGCCGGCGGGGAAAATCCGCCGACCAAGCCTAGCCATTTGTCCCTTCGGACTACTTAAAGTACTCCTGAGCCACTTCGTCAATGGTCAGCCAGTACGAGATCACATCGCCGGGGGCCATCTTCATGGCCATATCGCGATATTGCTCTTGGTTCTCGTAGGTGAACCAAATCTTCGAAGGCAGGTAGATGCTGTGGTACTCGGGCCGAGAGTAGACGTTATCCTTCAACTGGCGGCCCATCAGCAGGTTCAGGCCAAAGTTGAGCGCCGAGCCACCCACACCAGGCGGGTTAGAGACCACGATGTAGGGCAGGACCTCTTTCTCGGCGTTGATCTTGAACATCCGCTGCATAAACTCGCCGCTATCGGCAAAGCCCAAGAACTTGGGGTACGGCGCGCCCACCGCATCATAGGCATCGAGGATCGCCTCGGCGCCCTGCGACACCAACACGCCGTCGAACTGCAGGCCGGAGTTGAGGATTTCGGTCATCACTTGTCGGGCCTTGACCATATTCCAATCGTGGTTGTAGTAGCCCACCACGACCAGGCCGGTCTCCTCAATGCCCTTCTCGAACCCGGCTTGGCGGTACTCGTTCGCCGCATTGCCCTCGATGGCCGCGATCATCACGACCTTGGCGCCACGCCCTAGCCGCTGGCCAGCGTAGGTGGCCGTCTTGTACCCAAGGTAGTACTGATCGGTGGCGATGTTCAAGATCTTGTCCGAGTAGTACTCGCAGTCCACGTTGATGTAGATGATCCCAGCGTCCAGGGCCTTCTCGATGATGGGATCCAACCCGGTGGGGGCCACAGGGTTGACGAGGATGATGTCATACCCCTCGTTGATGCTGTTTTCCAACTGCTGGGCCTCGGTGGCCGGGTCCCAGTTGGAGACGAACGAGGCGTACGAGACATCAAAGCCCCAATCAATGGCGGCCTTGGCCGCATCCTGGATATCCTTCTCATAGCGGACGCGATAGGCGTTCCCTTCCACCACGGCGTTCTGCGAGGCCAACTTGACCTTGCGAACGGTGGGTTTCGGCGCAGCAGTCGGCTGGGCCGCTGTAGGTTGCGGCGCAGTGGGCTGCGGCGCAGCGGTCGGCGGCACCGCCGTGGGTTGCGGCGCAGCAGTCGGCTGGGTGGCAGCGGGCTGTTGAGCTGCAGGAGGCTGGGCAGGGGCCGGGGTGGCCGTAGGCTGAGCGCACCCCACTGCCGCCGCGCCCAAAAGGCAAACGACCAACAGTGCAACAAGGTACTTCTTCATGGTTTCTCCTTTTGAATGTGCAGTAGATCAACCTAGCAAGCGACGAACCAATAGCCCGATGCGTTTCCCTTCATCTCCTCCTTCTAGGCCATCCAAAGGCCAAACCGATTTGGGGCGCCTGGCCCGGCGAACCAATTTTGAGGGCATTATATACGAACAGCCCCCTCGCGCAAGTGCACTTTTACAGCGCGCCTCAGGCGCTCTCGATCAAACCGCGCAGATACCGCTGGGCGAGCGCAATCTGCTGCTCGATGTAATCATAGCCCAGCACTTGGCCATTGCGGAAGGGCATATGGCAGAACTCGTAGTTGATGTACCCCTTGTAGCCAATCTTCTTGAGCGCCCGGATGAATGCCGGGTAATTCGTGAGCACGGGCTGAATGTGCAAATCGAACGAGACCATCGAGATGGTGCCATCGGGGTTTTCCACAAACTCGGCATTGGCATGCGAGTGCACTTGCAGGTCTCCCACGTCCATCACGGCCTTCTCGATGTACTCGTCGGATTGCACCGTGGCGTTCCAGCCCAGGCAGGGCGCGTCGAGGCAGCATTTGAAGTTGGGCGAATCCACCCAGTGGACGAAATCGAGCATATCCTGATAGGTCGTGATGATCGGCTCATGGTTCTGCAGAGCAAGGATCACCCCAGCATCCTCGGCCCACTTGGCGCACTCTTTGAAGCACTTGGTGGCGCGCTGGCGAATCTCATAATCCGTGGAGTCATAGTAGGTGTGAAACTTGTGGGTCATCTCATACGTGGCAATGCCGTTACGGAAGGTGATGCCGCGCCACGCCACAAAGAGCCGCAAGATAGGCGCGCCCAGGTCCTTGGCCACGCGAATCTGCTCTCGCACCATAAGCAACTCGTTCTCGATGTGCTCGGGCACGGGCGAGGTAAAGTTGTTGTTCGCCGCCACCGCGCAGATTTCCAGCCCCTGCTTGGCGGCATATTCCCTGATTTCCTGGCAGCGCCGATAATCGAGATCGAGCGGCGAGCCGTGCGGGCGTTTTAGGTCAAGTTCCACGCCCTCGTAGCCATACTTTTTGGCCGTGTCAATGAACTCTTCCACGGTCAGGGCAGGCCGGTCATTATACCAGGTGCCCGAACAAGAAATCGAATACAGCCCGACTTTCATTTTCCCGTCCCTCCTTAGATGTGCGGCGACCGCCGCGTGATACCCCTCAATGGGCCAGCCACCTGAATTGGGCCTGCCACGCCCCAACGCCTTGTCGCTTACAAGGGATATGGGCCAGCCGGGCTTTTAGCGCATAGGGCCTGCCCTAAAGGCTCGCCTGGCACCCGGTAAGGTACGCTTTCCTCACCTCCTTCAGGCACGTTTTTTTACGCCTTCTGAACGCACACTGGCGCAGAGTGTATAAGGCACATTGCGCCTTGTCAAGCGATTGTTCGAAGGGCTTACCAATCCGTCCGGA
The DNA here is from genome assembly GCA_019873625.1 of Chloroflexota bacterium. Taxonomy (GTDB): domain Bacteria; phylum Chloroflexota; class Anaerolineae; order UBA1429; family UBA1429; genus JAIOAW01. The sequence continues at coordinate 18,095 of JAIOAW010000004.1, read as the reverse complement.
TCGGCTCAGTGCCCCACAGATTCTGAAGCGCCTCTTGCACGCGCGCCAAATAGGTATCCGGCATAGCCAGTTCCGTAATGCCGTTCAGCCGCACATACACGCGGCGCACATCGCCCGGGTAGAGTTCCATCACATCAGGAGATTTGGCCTCATCTTGATAGATGTAGGTCAACCGCAGGAGAGGCTCACCCTGCGGGGAAATGCCTTTGAGGATCCGCCCATCATGGGCGACGCTTGTGAGGAGTTTATAAAAGGTGCGAAACCTCTCGATATCCAACTCGCGACCATTGCAGGTGACGCGCTTGTCGGCGTTCGTCTGGCCCGTCAAGACGAACTCATACTCTTGCCCCGCCGTAGAGATGCGCACGGCGCGCAAGTCCATCAATAGGGGCGAAAGGAACCAGCGCACGAGGAGTTTCTCATAATCTATCTGCAAGCACGAAGGCTCATCCACCACGTAAATCACGCCTTCATCGTTGCGCGTCAGGTATAGCGCGTCGCCCTTCTTCAAAAAGGTCAACACATAGTGCTCAACGGGGGCGTCGAGGCCATTTTTCAGGTCGAACGCGACGCGCATCGTGGGGTGGTCAAACCCAAAGGCCTTCATCTCCTCAGGAGAGAGGTTATACGCGACAATCTCTTTGGCCGTTATGCCCAAGAGCGAACTCGTGATTTCGATGCCGTAGGTCTGGTCCAATTCGTACACGCCGTGCCCTTCGCTCACGACGATGTGCGTGGCCGTTCCGAAAGACATCGCCGCCCGCCGAACGGCCGGGTCTCCCGAAGCTGTGGCCTTGAGGCTGACGGGTTCCACCAAAGGGCCGCCTGTAAAGGTCGCATCGAGAACGGCAGAAAGGGGGGAAGAAAGGGCCAAATGCGGCGTGATCAGATCCTCGATATACCCTTTGGCGGGCAGCAGAAAACCGGCGCAGCGTGCCGCCTCCATCAGATACACCGCCTTATCGCCCTCGGCGCGGAAATAGCAGTGCCCCGTAACACGTTCCGTTTGGCCAATGGCGAGGCGCAAGGTGCTCCCATCCCGATAGGCAATCTCCACGCGCGCCGTCGGGTCCACCAAGCCATAGGGCTGGAGATCTCGCGGCTCGGCCACCACCAACCGCACGGCCGTTACCTTGCTCGCCGCCTCTAACAGAGATGCAAACTTGTCCTTATCCACCAAGGCATTGGGGATATCGGCCACCTGGTACCCTTCGCCCGCGGCCACCACGGCAAACGCGCCCTGCGCGTTCTGGATGGCGATGCGCACGATATCTCCAGGGGAGGCGGCCTTGAGGGTCAACGTCTTTTCCTTCGGCTTGGCCGGGTTGAGGAGGAGCACGGCGGCCGCCGCGCCCAGCACGAGCACAGCGAGGGCGATGATGAGGACGAGACGGGCCTCTCGGCTCATCTCACTGGTACCTCCTCACCAGCCAGATGACAATGCCCGCCGCCAAGATGGCCAACGGCAGCACTGCCGCGAGCAGGATGCCCAAGATGCTCGCCTGGGCCGTGGAGATGGAGAGCGCTTTGCCCGCCAGAGACTTGGGCGGGATGCTCACCACGTCTTTGCGCTCGCAAAGATCGTTGAGCATCTTGATGAGGTACTCGCTGTTAGCAAGCGACGTATTCTGGATGGAAAATTCGTCCAACATCGCGCTGGAAGCCGATACGACGAGGTTCGAACGGGCCTGGGTGAACCCCGTACTGCTGTAAAGGCGCTTGCTCGAAAGCACAAGCGAAGGGAACGGCCCGCGCTGTTTGGCCTGGCTGGGAGAAAAATCCTGGCCCGCGTCGGAAGGGCGCACGGCGCTCGTCGCCGAAAACTGCAAAAGGACCTCGTTCGTGATGCGATCCCTAGCCTTGAAGGCGAGTTCCAGCGGCCGCGCCAAAGGCATCAACACGGGAGACGAGGGGTCCCTCAACTTATCTCGATAGGTTTCGCTCACATATTCCGCCGCCGGATAGTAAGGCTGGTAGCGATACGTGCGCGACGCGGTCGTCTCAAACACGGCGCCATCTCCCACGATGATGCCCCACTCTTTGAGGAACATCTCCAGGTTGGGAAGAGGAGGTTGGGTCACATCGGCGGTGTAAAGGAGCGTCTTGCCGTAGGCGCCATTATTATCGAGGAAGGCATCCAATTTGCGGAGGGCCTCTTCCGAGAGGTCCACCTGAGGGGCCAAGAGCACGGCCAAATCATAGGAACTATCCAGTTCGTCCAGGCTCAGGTTGACCTCCGCCACCTCATAGTTGTTATCGGTGAGGAGGCTGGTAAACGCGGGTTTATCCGCCGTTCCATTCCCCTTGAGGATGGCCACGCGCACGTGATCCTCGCTCGTAACGTATAGGATGGCCGAAGTCAGGGCCTCTTCGGCGCGAGAGGATTCCACGGCGAGCACGCCCGCCGGCGTGTAGGTATAGTTGAACAAATCCGCAAGGCGCACCTGCTTGAGGCGCTCACCGCACTCGACAAGGATATCGCCCTGCGAGAGATTCAGGTTCGGGTAGCGCGAGGTAAAGGTCGGGTCGAGCACGTAATCCACATAGGTCAGCCGAACCCGGTTGGAATACCGAGGGTACTGATCCATAATGCGCTGGGCCTGCACCAAATACGCCGACCCCTGAAAGCGATCCGGCGTTCCCAACACGTAAATGTGGACGTCTTTTTGCAAGTTCCGCAAGACGGCCTTGGTCTCTTCGCCCACCTTGTAGGCGGCGTTGGCCGTGAGGTCGAGGCTCAGCCCCAAGCGCTCCCCCAACTGCAAGGCCACCACATTCACCAAGAACACGCCGGCCACCCAAAGGATGAGCCAGGCCCAAAAGAGCACCTTCCGCTGGCGCGATTGGGCGCTCGTCTCACTCTCCATAGGGCGGTGTGCTTCTTCCACGTGCACCTGCATCATCCGCTTCTCCTCAACGCCATCGGTCTTTATCGAGCACGGCCAAAGTCAGGAACAGGAACAGCGCGCCGATGCTGATGAAAAACACGACGCTTGGCAGGTCGAATATCCCCACGGTGAAGGGCTTGTAGCGATCGTTGAACGAGAGGTTGCGAAACACCACCTGCAAAAAGCGATTGTTGACCACCAAGGCCAGCGCATCCACGAGCATCAAGAAAAGGCTCACCACAAAGCCCGAGACGGCCGCGATGACTTGGCTTTCCGTGAGGGCCGAAAGGAACATACAGATGGCGATCAGGGTCAGCCCCAAAAGAAGGATCCCCACAAAGTGGCCGATGATCACGGGCCAATGGGGCCGGCCGAAAAAGGACATCACGATAGCCTCTAGGAGGGTGGACGACACGGCGATGATAAAGACCGCCGCTGCCGCGCAATACTTGCCCAAGACGATCCCCAACCGCGAGACCGGGGCCGTCAGCAAGAGTTGATCCGTTCGCAAACGCTTATCTTCACTCATAAGGCGCATCGTGAGCACGGGCACCAAAAAGAGCACCACGGGGAAGAGCAGGTCGAACAGGGTGCTCATATTCGTGGTGCCGCTATAGAGGTTGTAGGTAAAAAAGTAAAAACCAGAGAAGAAAAACAGGGCCGAGATGAACACATAGCCCAAAGGAGATTGAAAATAGGCCCGGAACTCGCGTTTGAGGATCGCCCACATATCGCTATCGCCTCACCGCTATGCGCTGTATCGTTGTGCCGCCACGAGATGGAGAAAGATATCCTCCAAGGAAGTCTCGTTGCCGTACGTGCTCAAAAGGGGCAAATCGGCCCTGGCCAAGGCCCGGAAGACGTCCGCACGGATATCCTCCCCTTCGGCGCCCTCGATGACATAGTCATACGCCGTAGGCTCCTTTTGCCCCAACACCTCGATGGTCAGCCCCTCATAGGGGGCCAGGGCAGCCCGCACTTGGGCCGGCTCCCCTTGGATGCGCGCCACCATGCGGTGCGTGGATCTCAGCGCCCGGCCTAGGTTTTCGGGCGTATCATCGGCCAGCAGGCGGCCGTTATGCAACACCACCACGCGCGTGCAGACGGCCTGCACCTCCGAAAGGACGTGCGAAGAAAAGATCACCGTGCGCGTCTTGCCCAGTTCCTGGATGAGCGAACGAATCTCGATCACCTGCGAGGGGTCCAGGCCCGCCGTCGGCTCATCCAAGATGAGCACCTTGGGGTTGCCCACAAGGGCCTGGGCGAACCCCAAGCGCTGGCGATAGCCGCGCGAAAGGTTGCGAATGAGCCGGCTCGTCATATGGGCGATGCCCACGCGTTCGCAAATCTCGGCCACGTGCTCTTGGCGCCCCTTTTTCACGCCTTTGAGGTCGCACACGAAATCGAGATACTCGCGCACGCGCATATCGGTGTAAAAAGCCAACTGCTCCGGCAAATAACCGATGACCCGCTTGGCCTCGATCGGCTCGCGGGCCACGTCGTGGCCATCTACGATGGCCCGGCCGCTCGTGGCGCTGATGTAGCCGGTGAGGATGTTCATCGTGGTCGTTTTGCCGGCGCCGTTCAGCCCCAAAAGGCCGAGTACCTCGCCCTGCTGCACATCAAAACTCACGTGATCCAAGGCGAGTTTATCGCCGTAGCGTTTGGTCAACTCCTGAACGTGGATCACCGCCGCACTCCTTATGCCGCGCCGTTAAGAGGAATCGAATGGCTCTTCAGGCGATTTTGGCCGTTGAACCGAAGCATTGGGCACCCCTTGGGGGAGGTAAGGGATGCTAACTAATGCGCGATTGTGCGCCAAAACACACGCTCTGTCAAAAAGGCGATGCGAACGTTCACATCAGGCGTTCGTAGAGGGCCTCGAACGCAGGGGTAAGGTGCTCCCACGCGTAATGGGCCATAACAAAGGCCCGTGCCGCGCGGCCCAAAGCGGCCGCGCGCGCTCGGTCGCGCAAAAGGCATAGGATGGCCTCGGCAAAGGCCTTGGGGTCATCGGCCAAAAGGGCATGCTCGCCCTCCAGGAGGCGGATTCCCTCGGCACCGAGGCGCGTGCTCACCAAGGGCAAGCCGGCTGCCATCGCCTCCAACACCTTGAGGCGCGTCCCCCCGCCGATGCGCATCGGCACCACGTAGACGTCCGCCCCGCCAAAGTAAGGCAGGATATCCGCCACATAGCCCGTCACGCGCACGGAGGGGTCGGCGCGCAGGCGATCCAGCGCCCTATGCGGCGAACTGCCCACGACGTAAAAAACCGCCCCCGGCGCCTCGCGCCGCACGAGGGGCCACACGGAATCATAAAACCAGAGTATGGCATCCACATTGGGGCGAAAGTCCATCTTGCCTGTGAAGACGATGGCCGGGTGCTCCAAGGGGAGCGTATCGCCCAGGCCGGGGTGGTAGCGCGCCACGTCCACACCGTTGGGCACCACGAGGGGTACCTCGCGGCACCAGGCGCGCAGGGCCGCGGCATCCGCCTCAGAGACGGCCACCACCGCATCGGCCAGGCGGCAGACGCAGCGCTCAAAGCGCGCCAAGCGCCGCCACTGGATGAGGGAATACAACGCCGAAGGCCATCGCTTGGGGTGGCGAAGGTCCGTCTCAAAGGCGCGGCGCTGGAGAAGATACTCGGCATTGTGCGCATCATAAATCATCTTGGGGCGGCTCCCTTTGCGATGGGCAAGGGCCATCAGGCCGTAGGGGGCCATCTCGATGCCTTCCACCTGCACGAGGTCATACGCGCCTTCGGCAAGCATCTCCTCCAAGGCACGCGCAAAGGCCTCGGAACGCAGTCGCCAGGCCATATCGGGCAGGGAACTCGTGAGGAGGGCCATCAGGCGCTCGCGCCGCGATCGGGAGGGCGCCGGCACGGCGCGCACGGCGCGGCAGACCGCCTCCATAGGCCGGGTGTCCGCCCCTACGGGGGCGAAGGAGAGGAGGTCCACCTCGTGCCGCTTGGCGGCCTCGAGGATGAGGTTATAGTTGCGGATGGCCGCCCCCTGTTCCGGAGGATAGGGCAGTTGCGGCGTGAGGAAGAGGAGTTTCAGCCCTTTGGCCCTGTGAGATGACACCATCGTCCCCCTTGGAGGCCCGTCCGCATCAGGCCAGGCTGTGATAGAGGTCAAGCGTTTCGCGGGCCGTCTTTTCCCAAGAAAAGAGGGCCGCCCGCTTGAACCCCTTTTCGATGAGGCTGGCGCGCAGGTCCTCATCGCTCAAAAGGCGCCACATCGCCACCGTGAGGTCTTCAATCTCATAAGGGTCCACCAAAAGCCCCGCATCTCCCACGACCTCTGGGAACGACGAAGTGTTCGAGGCGACCACGGGCGTGCCACAGGCCATGGCCTCCAGGGGCGTCAGCCCAAAGCCCTCATAGAACGACGGGGCCACCAAGAGGCGCGCCGTGTTATAGAGCCATACGAGTTCCTCGGTGCTCACGCGCCCCAAAAAGAGTACATGATCCTGCAAACCCAACTCGCCCACCAGTTGGAACACCTCTTCATACAGCCAACCGCGTTCCCCTGCCAAGACGAGCATCGTCTCCACCCGGTAACTCTCGCGCAGCCGTTTGTAGGCCCGCAAGAGCGTGGGCACGTTCTTGCGCGGCTCAATGGTGCTCACAAAGAGGATGAAATCCTGGCGGATGCCAAAGCGCCCGCGCACTTTAGCCAGAAGGTCGCTATCCTCCAGGCGGCGGAACACGGGGCTGGCCGCCTCATAAATGACGCGGATTTTGCGTTCGGGCACGCCCAAAAGCCGCACGATATCCTCTTTGGTGGCCTGCGACACGGCGATAATCGCATCGGTATGGCGCACGGCTTCGTCAATCTGCCCATAGTAGCGCGCGGCCGATTTCGTGAGAAAGTGCGGGTAGAGCACGAAATTCAGGTCGTGAATCGTGATGACCGAGCGGCAATTGCGCCGAAAGGGCGGGATGAAATCGGGGCTATGGAGCACGTCCAGCCGCAGGGGCGAGATCTCCAGCGGCAGGGTAATTTGCTCCAATGTATGATGCGGAGGCGTCAAGATGCGGCGGGGTATAAAGCCGGCATAGGGGGCCAGCGGCTGGCGCCGACGCCGACTCTGCAAAATGACAAACTCATCCGGTGCGCCGCACTCGGCCAGCCCCTTGATGAGCTGCATCGTATATTGGGTGATCCCTGCCTGGCGATAGTCCACCAAGCGCGCGTCAATACCGATGCGCATGCCCCTCCGCCCCTCCTCTTCACTCCCGCGATGGCATAACCACCCCAATGCACACACAAAACCCCATCGCCTGCTGCGCATTCGCGGCAAGTGATGGGGCCTCTATGCCTCGCACTTTACAGGACCTATAATAACCCCCTTTCGAAGAGGCGTCAAAGAGGCGTATCATTCGTTTCGGCACGATACCCTCCCGCGGGCTTGGAACCTGCGGGAGGGTTTTACGAGATCAGGAGCGCGGGCCTCCTGGCCCCACGCGAGGCACCAGCCTCGCGCCTCCCAAGTGCGGAAGCGCGCAACCCTCCCGCAGGCTTGAAGCCTGCGAGAGGCCTCCTACGAGACAGGAGCGCGGGCCTCCCGGCCCGCACGCGAGGCGGTAGCCTCGCGCCCCCCAAGTGCGGAAGCGTGCGACCCTCCCGCAGGCTTGAAGCCCGCGAGAGGCCTCCTACGAGACAGGAGCGCGGGCCTCCCGGCCCGCACGCGAGGCGGTAGCCTCGCGCCTCCCAAGTGCGGAAGCGCGCGACCCTCCCGCAGGCTTGAAGCCCGCGAGAGGCCTCCTCGTCACAACTTGAGCGGCTGGCCGTAGCGATCAGCGCTAAAGAGTTGATCCCACCCCTTGCGCGGCCTGGGTTCGGGCGAGGCATCGGGCACGCCGAGGGGCGTACAAGCCACCACCTCCATCTCGGCGGGGAGGCCGCACACCTCCGCCACTTTGGCCCCGTCAAAGGCGCCGATCCAGCAGGTGCCGTAGCCCAAACTGCGCGCTGCCAAGACGAGGTTCTCTAGGGCGATGGCCACATCCACCTTGTACCACTTGGCGCTAACTTGCGGCAGGCCCGCCGCCACGATGATGTAAGCGGCGTCGGCCATCCACATTTGCCCGTTGCAGGCCTGGGCCACGCGCTCCCGTTGGGCGGGGTCGCCCACCACCACAAAGTGAATGGGTTGGCGGTTGGCCGCCGAAGGGGCCTGCCGGGCGGCCTCCAAAATCTGCTTGAGGTGCTCCGGCGGGATCGGCTCACGCTTGTACCGCCGAACGCTGCGCCGTGCCATAATGGTTTCGAGCGTTTCCATAACCTCTTTTCTCCTTTCTCCGGATGATCAAAACGGATGCCTATCCCTCCGCCGCGGCAGCGCCCGCGAGGGCGCCGCTTGTAAAGGCCCACTGTAAGTTGAACCCCCCGCACGGGCCGATGACATCGAGCACCTCGCCGGCGAAATAGAGGCCCTGGCGCACGCGCGAGGCCATCGTGCGCGGGTCCACCTCGCGCACGTCCACGCCGCCGGTGGAAACTTGGGCAAACTGGAAGCCCTTCGTCCCCGTGATGCGGGCCGTGAGGCGCCGCGCCACCTGCAGGAGGTGCCTCAAGCGCTCCTCCGGGAGGTCGCCCAGCGTTGCCTCGGGCGGGAGGCCGGCCATCTCCAGAAGGAGCGGCGGGGCCTTGGCCGGAAGCACGGCCCCCAAGAGGACCGCAAGTGGCACGGCGCGCCCGCGCTGCTCGGCGACGAGCGCCTCGAGCGCCTCGCCGTGGCAGGCGAGAAGGTCTATCTCCAGCCGCAGGGCGCCGGCGCGGGCCGCCTCTGGCCGCGTGCTCACCAGGTGGCTGAGGTCCATCACCGCCGGCCCGCTGAACCCCGTATCGGTAAACAAGAGGTTCCCCACGGCCTCCCCCAAAAGGCGATCGCCCTCATACAGCCGCACGCCAGCATCGAGCCGCACCCCCTGCCAGCGGTGAAAGGGACGCATCTGCGCCGTGAGGGGCACAAGCGCCGGATAGATGGGCACAACGCGGTGCCCCAGCCTCTCGAGGATGGGGAACAAATCCCCCTTCGAGCCGAGCGCCGGGTAGGCCTTGCCGCCGCCCGCGACGATGACGCGGTCTGCCTCCAGCGTATGCGGGCCGCCGCCGAGGGTCAACCGCCACTTGGCCCCGGCGGGCGCTAGGTCGCTAATCTTGGTCTTGAGGTGCAGTTCCACGCCGGCGAGCCGCAGGGCTGCGTCAAAGGCCGCCGCCACCGTCGCCGCCGATTCGGAAAGGGGATAGCACCAGCCATCCGGCGTGGCATAGATCAAGATGGCGCACTCCCGCAGGCGCTGCACGGTCTCGGCATAGCCAAAGCGCCCCAGTGCCTCTCTTACGAAAGAGGGGTCCGGGCAGGTGTAGCGCTCCGGGGCGGCGTGCACATTCGTGATGTTGCAGCGGCCGTTGCCCGTAACCAGCAGTTTGCGCCCCACCATCTCGTTCGTATCAAAAAGCGAGACGCGCGCGCCCCGCCGCCTGGCCTCGAGCGCCGCCAAGATGCCCGCCGGCCCTGCGCCCACGATGGCGATATGCTTGCCTTGGTGCCCCATACGCCGCACCCTCGAGAAGGGGATTCGCAGATTCTTATATTACTATGACGCCGGCAGAAGACAAGGCGGCTAGCGAGGCTCCTACCTCGCGCCCCCTCACCCTGACCCTCTCCCACTAAGTGGGAGAGGGAACGCCGTATAGTATGCCTCGCGCCCCTTTTTCCCTCTCCCGCGTCAACGCGGGAGAGGGGTTTGGGTGAGGGCGAGATACCCTCCCGCAGGTTTTGAACCGGCGAGAGGGTGCGCATTGGGGGCTTGCGCAACCCACCGCGCAAAGACGCGCCTTTTTGACTTGCGGTGTAGCGTGGAGTAGAATAGACGCAAATCACATACGAATAGCCTTCGGGGCAGGGTAAGACGTGGGTCAATTCCCGACCGGCGGTATGGCGGCCTAGGCCGCCAAGCCCGCGAGCCGCTCCTCAAGCGGCAGACCCGGTGAGATGCCGGGGCCGACGGTATAGTCCGGATGGGAGAAGGCGTTTGCAAAGTCGCGGCATCTCACGCCCCGTTGCTATTCGCACGGGGTGTTTTTATGCAGCGTTTGGGCGAACTCGTCTCGGCGCTTCAACGCAAGCGCGGCCGGGTGCCTCGCTTCAACTGGGAGTACGTCCTTATTCCGGCCGTGTTGGTGGCCGTGATCTTTTTCTGGGACCTCCTCGTGCGCTGGCGGGGCTACCCGGCCTTCCTCCTGCCCTCGCCGGCCCGGGTCGCGGCGCGCTTCCTCGTGGCAGTGCGAGATGGCAGCCTTCGCCTGCACACCCTGGTTACCCTGCGGGAAGTGTTCGGCGGGCTGGCCTTGGGCCTGAGCGTGGCTATCCTCTTGGGGTACGCCCTTGCCAAATCGCGCACGCTAGAGCGCATCCTCGCGCCGTACCTCGTGGCCAGCCAAGCCATCCCCATTGTGGCCCTGGCGCCGCTCCTCGTCATCTGGTTCGGCACGGGGGCGCTCTCCAAAATCTTGGTGTGCGCCCTCACCCTCTTTTTCCCCGTCCTCATCAACACGATTGTGGGCATTCGCAGCGTCGAGGCCGACCTGATGGATTTGATGCGTTCTCTTCAGGCCACGCGCTGGCAGACCTTTCGCTACCTCGAACTGCCGGCGGCGCTGCCCGTCTTGTTTGGCGGCTTAAAGATCGGCGTGGCGCTTTCCGTCATCGGCGCCGTGGTGAGCGAGTTCGTGGGCGCCGACCGCGGGCTGGGGTTCCTGGTCAACCTGGCGCGGGGGCTGTTCGATACGCCTCTGATGTTCGTGGCGCTCTTTACGCTAATGGCCATCGCCCTCGGCCTCTATTTTCTGGTTTCGCTCCTTGAGTCGCTCCTCTTGCGTTGGCGCTGGCCCGAAGAATGAGCGGCGCCGAACGCGGAGGAAACCTATGCTTTGGGAATGGGGAGGTGTTCGGTGAGAAGGGTTTGGATGTTCTTGTTGGCTCTAGCCCTCATCGGCCTTGCGCTCGGCGGTTGCCAGGCCTTTGGGGGGCATAAGACCCCGCAGAAGGTAACCATCGCGATGGGGTACATCCCCAACGTGCAGTTTGCGCCGATGTACGTGGCCATCGAACGGGGCTACTTTGCCCGCGAGGGGGTGGAGGTGGAACTCGACTACGGCATGGAGACCGACCTCCTTCAGCGCGTGGGCACGAACCAACTCCAGTTCGCTATCGCCAGCGGCGACCAGGTCATCCTGGCGCGGGCCAATGGGCTGCCCGTCCGCTATGTGCTGAATTGGTACCGCCGCTTTCCGGTATGCGTCGTTTCCCTTGCGGAAAAGGGCATCAACTCCCCGCAAGACCTCATCGGCAAGACGGTGGGCATCCCCGTGACGGAGGGGGCCAGTTACATCGGCTGGCTGGCTTTTTTGGATGAGGTGGGCATCTCGCCCAGCCAGGTGAACCTGCAAGTCATCGGCTATACGCAGGTGGCCAGCCTGGTGGAAAAGCGGGTGGATGCCGCCGTGTGCTACGCCCTCAACGAGCCAGTGCAACTCAAAGAATCGGGCTATGCCATCAACGCCTTCTACTTGGATGAATACACCCATCTCATCTCGAACGGCCTCATCACGAACGATGAGACCATCCGCAAGAACCCCAAGTTGGTGCAGGCCGTTACGCGCGCCTTCTTGCAAGGGCTGAAGGATACCCTCGCCGACCCCGATGCGGCCTTTGCCATCGCGCGCAAGGCCATCCCAGAGATGGACGAAACCACGGCGAAACTGCAGCGCGCCGTCTTGCAGGAATGCCTGGCCTTTTGGAAGGGCGAGCCGCTCGGCGCGAGCGACCCGCAGGCGTGGGCCGAATCGGTAGCCTTTCTCAAGAAACTGGGGCTGATCACCACCGATCTCGACCCCGAGACGCTTTACACCAACCAATTCATCCCGCAATGAACGAGCCAAACGCGACGCCAATCCTTGTGGCCGATAGGGTACAAATGACCTTCGCCTCCGCCGATAGCCGCCTGGAGGCCCTGGCGGAGGCGACCTTCTCTGTGATGCCCAACGAGTTCGTGTGCCTCATCGGCCCATCGGGGTGTGGCAAATCCACCCTCTTGCGCATCCTGGGGGGCTTGGTGCGCCCCACGAGTGGCCGGGTCCTTTTCGAGGGGCGGCCCCTCACCCACCCCCTGCGGCGGATTGGCTTTCTCTTTCAGCGCGCCACATTGATGCCGTGGCGCACGGCGCTCCGCAATGTGGCGCTCCCTCTAGAAATCGAGGGCGTGCCCCGCGCCCAGGCCGAGGCGCGGGCGCTCGAGTTCCTGCGCCTGGTGGGGTTGGAGGAGTTTGCCCAGGCCCTGCCCCGCGATCTCTCGGGCGGTATGAGCCACCGCGTGGCCTTGGCCCGCGCCCTCGTCTATGACCCCGACGTGCTCCTGTTGGATGAGCCGTTCGCCGCGCTGGATGCCCTCACGCGCGAGCAGTTGAACTGGGAACTGTTGCGCATTTGGCAGGCGCGCCGCAAGACGGTGGTAATGGTCACGCACAACATCCAAGAGGCGATCTTTCTTTCGGATCACGTCTTGGTGATGTCGCCCCGGCCGGGGCGCATCGAGCACAAGGTGCCCATCGAAATCCCGCGCCCCCGATCGCTGGACGATCTCTATTCGCCGCAGTTCTTGGAGTTGACGCGCACCCTGCGGGCCTATCTGCGCTAGGCCTGCATCTGCGCGCTTTGTGCCCCAGGGCGCAGGGTGTAAAATAGAGAATAAGCCTTTGCGCAGGGAGAGAGATGATCACAGAAGAGATTCGGCGCATCGTGCGCAACGCACTCGAAGAGGATATCGGCCCTGGAGACGTCACGAGCGTGCCCATCATCCCACCCGAGGCGCACCTCACGGGGGTTTTCTTGGTCAAAGCCCCCCAAGGGATCATCGCCGGCCTAGAGGTGGCAGGAGAGGTCTTTCGCCAGGTGGACCCCCAAATCGCCTATACCCCCTGGGTGAGCGATGGCTCCCCCGTGAAAAGGGGCGACCGAGTGGCCCACGTCGAGGGCTACGGCCCTGGCCTTTTGATGGCCGAACGGGTGGCGCTCAACTTTCTCCAGCGGATGTCGGGCATCGCCACCCTCACGCGCGAGTACGTCGAGGCCGTGGCGGGCACCCGCGCCAAGATCCTCGATACCCGCAAGACGGCCCCCGGCCTGCGCGTGCTCGATAAATGGGCCGTTACCCTGGGCGGCGGGCACAACCACCGCAAGGGCCTCTACGATATGGTCCTCATCAAAGATAACCATATCGAGGCGGCGGGGGGCATCACCGCGGCGGTGGAGCGCGTGCGCCGGGCGCATCAGGGCCTGCCCATCGAGGTGGAAGTTACCACCTGGGCCCAACTCGAAGAGGCCCTTGGCTTGGGGGTAGATCGCATTATGCTCGACAATATGTCCCTCGAAGAGATGCGCGAGGCCGTCCGTTATGTGGCGGGGCGCGTGGAACTGGAAGCGTCGGGGGGCATCACCTTAGAGAACGTCGCCCAGGTGGCGGCCACGGGGGTGGACCTCATCTCCGTGGGCGCGCTGACCCATTCGGTCAAGGCGCTGGATATCAGCCTGGAGATCACCCTAGAGCGCCCCGGGCGCTAGGGAGGGAGAATATGCCCTTGCCTGCCCAGTATGAAGCGATGTCTGACGCGGCCCTAGAGGAGGCCATCTGGCGCGCCAAAGAGGCGCTCGGCGAGAGGCTGGTTATCTTGGGCCACCATTACCAGCGCGATGAGGTCATCCAATTCGCCGACCATCGGGGCGATTCGCTCGGCCTGTCGCGCCAGGCGGCCAAGGCCGAAAAGGCCGAATACATCGTCTTTTGCGGCGTCTATTTTATGGCCGAGACGGCCGCCATCCTCTGCAAGCCGCACCAGGCCGTCTCTCAACCCGTGCCGGAGGCCCTCTGCCCTATGGCGCGGATGGCCAACCGCCGCGAGGCCGAGCGCGCCTGGCAAGCCCTGGCGAGCGTGTGGGGAGAGGATGTCATCCCCATCACCTATCAGAACTCCACGGCGGAAGTCAAGGCTTTTGTGGGAGAAAGGGGCGGCGCGGTGTGCACCTCAGCCAACGCGCAGCAGATTTTCGAGTGGGCCTTTCGGCGTAGGGGGCATATCCTCTTTATGCCCGATGAGCACCTGGGCACGAACACCGCCCTGGGTATGGGCATCCCCCTCGAGGAGATCGGCCTGTGGGATTGGGCGGATTCGCCCGACCCCTGCTCCTTGGCCCATTGCCGCGTGGTGGTGTGGAAGGGGTTCTGCTACGTGCACGCCGAGTTCACCGTGGAAGACGTCCAGCGCGTCCGCGCCCAGCATCCGGGGGCGCTCATCGTGGTGCACCCCGAATGCCCGCGCCAGGTGGCGGCCTTGGCCGACGCCCTCGGCTCCACCACAGGGATCATTGACTTTGTGGCGCAGGCGCCCCCTGGCTCGACCATCGCCGTGGGCACGGAATGGCACTTGGTGAACCGCTTGCAAAAGGAATTCCCCGACCGCACGGTGCTCCCCTTGGCGCGGCGCGCCTGTGCCACGATGGGGATGACCCGTATGAACGACCTTCTGTACGTGTTGGATGGCTTGCTCGATGGCGAGGTGCGCCACCGCGTGACGGTGGATCCTGACACCGCACATTGGGCGCGCCTAGCGCTCGAACGTATGCTTGAGGCAGGTTGATATGGTAGACCCTTCTGAAGCCGTCCTTTGCGATGTGTTGATCATCGGCTGCGGCATCGCTGGCGCCACGGCCGCGCTCCACCTGGCGGAAGAGAACCCCGATCTGCGCATTATCCTCATCACCAAGGCCGAAAGCCCCCTCGAATCGAACACCTACTACGCCCAGGGGGGCATCATCTATCGCGGCGATGAGGATTCGCCCGAACAACTCGCCGAGGACCTCCTGCGCGCCGGCGACTATATGAACAACCGCCAGGCCGTGGAGATTCTGGCGGTGGAAGGGCCGCAGTTAGTGCGCGAACTGCTCATCGAAAAGTACCAGGTGCCCTTCACGTTGGATGCCAACCAGCACCTCGAGCGGACGCGCGAGGCGGCCCATTCCACCAGCCGCATCCTACACGTCTCCGATGCGACGGGGATGGCCATCCAAGAGAAACTCGTGGCGGCCCTGCGCGCTCACCCCAATATCGAGATTCTGACGAGCCATTCCGCGGTGGACCTCCTGACCCCCGCGCACCACTCGCTGAACCGCCTTTCCATCTATGAGCCGCTTTCCTGCGTCGGGGCCTATGTGCTGGACCACGCGAGCGGCCAGGTGCTCCCCTACCTCGCCAAGGCCACCCTTTTGGCGAGCGGGGGCTTGGGGCAGATCTTTTTGCACACCACGAACCCCCCTGGTGCCACCGGAGACGGCCTGGCGATGGCCTACCGCGCCGGGGCGCGGATCATCAACGCCGAATACGTCCAATTCCACCCCACCACGTTCTACCATCAGGGGCAGGCGCACTTTCTCATCACCGAGGCCTGCCGTGGCGAAGGGGCGCGGCTCTTGAACTACCAGGGCCAGCCCTTTATGCACCGCTACGACCCCGAATGGGGCGATTTGGCCCCGCGAGACGTGGTGGCCCGCTCCATCCACCTGGAGATGCTGCGCACCAACGCCCCCCACGTCTATCTCGATATCGCCTCGGTGATGCCGGCCCACAAGATCATCGAGCGCTTCCCCACCATCTACCACAAGTGCCTGGAATACGATGTGGACCCCACGCGGGAGCCGATCCCCGTGGTGCCGGCGGCGCACTATTTCTGCGGTGGCGTGTGGGTGGATGCCTGGGGCCGCACGAACCTGGAACGGCTCTATGCGGCAGGGGAGGTCTCTTGCACGGGGGTGCACGGCGCGAACCGCCTGGGGAGCGCCTCGCTCTTGGAGGGCCTCGTATGGGGGATGCGCGCCGCGAAAGACATCCTGCGGCGCCTGCCCGATTTCCCCTCGCCCGACCCGCACACCATCCCCCCGTGGGAGGAGGAGGGCGTTACCGAGACGGCCGACCCCGCGCTCGTCAAGCACGATATGGCCACCATCAAGCATACGATGTGGTATTACGTGGGCCTGGTGCGCAGCCGCAAGCGGCTGGAGCGCGCCCTGCGGGATTTGAGCAACCTCCAGCAGGATATTGACGCCTTTTATCGCACCACGCGGCTTGACCCGGATATCCTTAGCCTGCGCAACGCCGCCCTGGCTGCGAACATCGTCGCCCGGGCCGCCTGGGAAAATCGCGAGAGCCGAGGCTGCCACTATCGCGAAAATTGAGGGAAGCCCCTCAGTGAGTATAGGTTCGTGGGGGCGCGGCACGCCGCGCCTCCACCTTTTTACGAGCGGCGGATGCGATTGCCCGCCACGAACCCTAACCGCTTCGCCCGTCTCTCCTCGCGTTCAAGCAGTTCCAAACGCCCTTTGGGGTGCGCTGCGATGAGCCGCAGGACGATCTCCCGGCGCTCCGCGGGCGTGGCCTTCTCCAACGCGTCATACACCGCGATGGGCACGGGGTAAGGGGGCGTGTTCTCGCCCAGCATCGTGCCCTCTCCATCCTCTAGAGCATCCGCGGAAGCGAGGCCCCCGCAGCGCCAGATGGCCTAATGTCGGCACCTTGCCCACAGGCGGTCGGCCAGGGCGGCGATCTCCTCGCGCATCGCCAACTTCTCCAGCCAGTGCGCCGGGATGTCCGCAGCCCCGTAAAAGGCCCCGGCGATCTGCCCGCAGACGGCCGCCGTCGTATCGGCATCATCCCCTAGGTTGGCGGCCATAAGCACGGCCTCCGCAAAACTCGAGGCCTGCCAAAAGCACCACAGGGCGGCCTCTAGGCTGGCCACCACGTAGCCCGTACCGTGGATGTGCGCCTCCGGCTTGTTCCGGTAAGCCCCTTGGGCGATGGCGACGACCTTGGGGGCGCCTTGGAACGAGGCGCCATCCGCCAAGAGGACGCGCTCCTTCGGCTCGCCCAAGAGGGCGCGGCAGATCATCCGCCCGAAAAGGCGGCAGGCGTCTAGGCATTCCTGGGCGCCGTGCGTCAGGCGTGAACTCTCCGCGGCCATCCGCCCCACAGCCTCCACATCGGGGAAAAAGAACATCGGGATGGGCGCCAGGCGCATTATACAGCCATTCCCCGCGGTGTAAGGGTCCGTGGAGCCGGCGTAGGGGTCGCCCGTGCACCGATAGCGGTTCAGCGCAGAGGCGACCGTGCCGCCGATGTCGAAACAAGTGCCCGTGCTAGAAAGGTAGCCCGTCTCGGCCCAGCGGCAGTAGCGTTCCATTTGGTCGCGCGCGTCAAAGCCTCCGCACTCCAGCAGGCTCGTGGCCAGGCAGAGGGCCATAGAGGTATCGTCCGTCCACTGCCCCGGCTGGAGGTAGAACGGCCCACCCCCGACCATATCCGTTAACGGTGGGAAACTCCCCCTCGGGCGAAACTCGACGGTGGTACCGAGGGCATCTCCCACGGCCAGGCCGAGGAGGCATCCACGGAACCGATCCTGCTCGCTCATCGCGCACCTCCCAAGGCAGGTGCTCTCCCTTTACCCTTTTTCCCCCGCTGCGTCAAGGGCCTAAGGCGCGGGGGGCGTGTTCATTCATCGAAAAGGTTCACCCCCACGCGTGTGGGGAAGACGGATCGGTGCCTATGAGGGTGATTTTTATCGGCGGTTCACCCCCACGCGTGTGGGGAAGACTCGGGCCTCACCCAGCGCCAGCGATAGCGGGTCGGTTCACCCCCACGCGTGTGGGGAAGACGATAGAAAAGGCGAGCGGTTGGATTACAACGGCGGTTCACCCCCACGCGTGTGGGGAAGACATATACTTCAACGTATATGGCCTCTATGCGTTCGGTTCACCCCCACGCGTGTGGGGAAGACAATTGCCGTGGCGGAGCCGCAGCAACAGCCCCAGGTTCACCCCCACGCGTGTGGGGAAGACCGCCACACGCCATGGGCATAGACTGCCGTCATGGGTTCACCCCCACGCGTGTGGGGAAGACTAGTTGCGGTTGTCCAGAATAATCATTCGGCGAGGTTCACCCCCACGCGTGTGGGGAAGACAGTAGTTCGACCCGCGAGGCTGCGTATGATAACGGTTCACCCCCACGCGTGTGGGGAAGACCTCCAGCGCGAAGGCGGAGCGGTTTGCGCGGGAGGTTCACCCCCACGCGTGTGGGGAAGACGCTGG
>JAIOAW010000003.1 GCA_019873625.1 Chloroflexota bacterium | reverse complement strand
GTGCAGGGTTTGCGCCAAGAGGTCCAAAAGGGCCGTGTTCACATCATAGCCCACGCCGAAGGCGAACAGGCGCACCTCCTCTGAGGCGAGTTCCTCGGCGCGCGCCACGATCTTGCCCGAGTTCGTCTCACCCTCGGTGGGGAGGCCATCCGTCAAGAAGAGGATCATCTGCGGGCGGCCGGGGGTCGTCTGGCGCAGGGCTTCCTCCAGGGCGCGGGCAATGTTCGTGCCGCCGCCGGCCTGGAGTTCGTTCACAAAGGCATAGGCCCGTTCGCGCGCCTCAAGCGGCTGGGGCTTGGGCGCAAAGGTGCGCAGCCCGCTGCTGAAGGCGATGATATTGAAGCGGTCTTCGGCGTTGAGGTGCTCTAAGATGTAGCGGGCCGCCTCTTTGGCCTGCGCCAGTTTCTCTCCGCGCATACTCCCCGAGACGTCCAGCACAAAGTACACATCTTTGGGCACGGCGCGCTCCGGCGCCACCTGGGCCGGGGGCGTGAGGAGGAGGAGAAAGAACCCATCTTCGCCCGGCGCCTTGTAACTGAGCACGCTCAGGCCGACTTCGCCGCCTTGGAGGGCGTAATAGAGAAGGAAATCCCGATCGGGGCGCGTGCGCTGGGCCTCATAGGTCACCGTGGCCGAGGCGCCATCTTCGCGCACCACGTTGACCTCGTGGCTCGGCGAATAGATGGCCCCCAGCCCCTCGGAGGCCGTGATGCGCACTGTCACGCGCACGCGTTCCAAAGGCTGGGTGGAAAACTTTTCCGTATTGAGCGGGTAGGCGTAGCGCACCAGGTTCCCATCGCGCGGCAAGACCTCCGTATATTCCAACTCGACGCGCTTTTCACCGCGCGCGGGGATGGGAAAAATACGCGCCCGAAAGGCGTTGCGCCCCACATATTCCAGCAGGGCCGGGTCGCGCCGCTCGCGCACGATGTCTTCATAGATGCGCCGGGCCTCGTCCTTCTCGAGCACCTGAGCCTCTAGGCGCTGGCCGTCCACCCACATTGCAAACTGTGAGATGCTCGCCCCTTCCGGCAAGGGGAAGATATAGTCCCCCTCGATGTCATAGGGCAGTTCGTTTACAAACACCTGGTCAATATGCGTCGTGGCCACCTGCCCTTCGATACGGACGTCTACCTCGTGATACTTGATGGCCAGGCTCTTGATGGGCATCGGCTCGGGCGGCCGAGGCGGGATGGGAATGGGGATAATGATGCCATCGGCTCGCGCCGGCCGCGCCACGGCGAGGGCCACCGCGATGAGCAAGATGGTCATCGCCCACGTGAGATACCTTCGCATCGCCTCACCTCCTGGGAGGGGTCCGCTTCACAGGGCCTGATATGCGCTCCAACCCTTGAGGAATCGGCCCTGTTCCTGCAAAGTAGACGTTTTGATGCGCCCAAACGTTCCACCGTGGGCAAAGAAAAAGGGGCCAGAGCCTCTCGGCCCCGGCCCCCATAGGAAAACGTCCTCAAAAGGCTCAGGCCAACCCCTTGGCCTCCGCGCTGTAGCGCACGATGGCCACAAATTCCTCCGCCGAAAGGCTTGCACCGCCCACGAGGGCGCCGTCAATATTCGGCTGGCGCATCAACTCGGCAATGTTGGAGGCCTTTACACTGCCCCCATACTGGATGCGCACGGCCTCGGCCACCGCAGCGCCGTACAATTCGGCCACGGTGGCGCGCACCACCTGCCCACAAACGCGCTCCGCCTCCTCCGCCGTGGCAGCCAACCCCGTGCCAATGGCCCAAATCGGTTCGTAGGCAATGACCAGGCTCGCCACTTGCTCGGCCGAAAGGCCCTCTAGCGCCGCTTTGACCTGATCGCTCACCCAGGTTTCGGTGCGCCCCTCACGGCGCAAGGCCAGGCTCTCTCCCACGCAGACGATGGGCGTGAGGCCATGGGCAAAGGCCGCCTTGATCTTGCGGTTGACGGTGGCATCCGTCTCGCCGAAATGCTCGCGGCGCTCCGAGTGGCCGATGATCACGTAATCGCAAAACTCTTTGACCATCACGGGCGAGACCTCGCCCGTATAGGCGCCGCTCGGCTCCCAATACATATCCTGCGCGCCCACGCGAATCTCCGTGCCCGCCACAAGGCGCGCCACCTCCGGGATGGCCATAAAAGGTGGGCACAGGACCTTCTCCACCCCAGGGATCGCGACCAGCCCTTCGCGCATCGCCGTGACCAAGGCCGCCGCTTCGGCCACCGTCTTGTTCATCTTCCAGTTGCCCGCCAAAATCGGCTTACGCATCCTCTTCAATCCTTTCCTCTATGGTGTTGGGGCGGCCGGGCCTCCCCTTTTCTCCAACTCTTCACGCAACAGGGCAGAGACGATGTGCGGGTTCGCCTTGCCGCGCGTGGCGCGCATAATCTGCCCCACGAAAAAGGCAAACACCGTCTGCTTGCCCTCCAAATACTGCTGGAGGGGGCCGGGGTTCTGGGCGAGCACCTCCTCGACCATCCGGCGGAGCGCATCGGCATCGCTGATCTGCCGCAGGCCGCGCCGCTCGACGATCTCCTCCGCCTTGGCGCCCGTGGCGAACATCTCGGCAAGCACCTCTTTGCCCACCGTCTGCGTAATGGCCCCTTCGGCGACCATCTGGATGAGCGCCACCAGATCTTTGGGCAAAACGCGGGCGGCCTCAAGACCGCCTTCGGCCTCCCGGGCAAGGCGGAGCACCTCTACCACCATCCAATTGGCCACCGTCTGGGGCGCCACAACGCCGTTTGCCGCCCCCACTGCGGCCTCGAAATACTCCGCCACGGCGCGGTCGGCCGCGAGGATTTCGGCATCCTCTGGTTTGATGCCCCACTGTGCGATGAACCGGGCGCGTTTGGCCGCCGGGAGTTCCGGCAGCCTGCGGCGGATCACCTCCACCCACTCGCGGGAAAGTTCCAGGGGCGGCAGGTCCGGCTCGGGGAAGTAGCGGTAATCTTCCGCGTATTCCTTCGAACGCTGGAAGACGGTCTGCAGCCGCTCCTCATCCCAGCCCATCGTAACCTGGTGGACGCGCTCGCCCCGTTCCAAAAGGCGCGTTTGCCGCTCGATTTCGTAGGCGATGGCCAACCGCACTGACCGGAAGGAGTTGAGGTTCTTCACCTCCACCTTGGTGCCGAATTCCTGGGCGCCCTTGGGCCGCACCGAGACGTTCGCCTCGCAGCGCATAGCGCCCTCTTCCATATTCCCGGTGTTCACACCAAGGTAGCGCAGGATCGAGCGCAGTTCGACGAGGTAGGCATAGGCCTCTTCTGCCGAACGGATATCGGCCTCGGTTACGATCTCCATCAAGGGCACGCCCGCGCGGTTGAAGTCAATCAAACTACCGCCCGGCACGTGCATCAGTTTGGCCGTATCTTCCTCCAGGTGCACGCGGCGGATGCGAATGCGGCGCTGTTGGCCGCCGACGGAGATATCCAAATAGCCGTTGATGCACAAGGGATAGTCATATTGGGAGATTTGGTAACCCTTGGGCAGATCGGGATAGGGGTAGTTCTTGCGGTCGAACTTGCTAAAGGGCGGGATTTCGCAGTTCAGCGCCAAACCGGTGAGTATGGTCGCCTCGATGGCGGCCTGGTTGGCCACGGGCAAGACCCCCGGCATCCCCAAGCAAACGGGGCAGGTGTGCGTGTTGGGCGGCGCTGAGGCATAGTCCGCCGAACAGCCGCAGAACATCTTGGAGGCCGTGATCACCTGCGCATGGACTTCCATCCCGATGACCGCTTCGTACTCCATGCTCCTCCTCAAGGCTGGGGTGGGTCAGCGCTTCTTGAGGCGCTCGGGTTTCTCTTGGTCGCGCGGCCGCGCGAAGCGATAGTGCACCTCGGCCAGGTCTAGGCGGCTGGAGAGGTCATCGGAAATGGCATTGTTCACCTCCACCAAGCGCGGGTCGCGTACGCCCACCAGGGCCACATCCACATAGGGGTCCGAAAGGACGTAATTCAGGCAAAAGCGCGAAAGATCTGCCTTGGAAAGGTGCGGGAAGGCGCGGCTCATCAACCGTTGAAAGACGCCGCTCGTCAGCGGCCTCATCAGGACGATGCCCATCCCCAGCGCATCGGCCTGGCGGATGACGCCCTGGTTGTTTTCCCAATCGGAGGGGTGCTGATACATAATGTTGTAGCGAATCTGCATCACGTCGAACGCGCCCGAGGCGATGAGCCGCTCTACGCCGCCCGAAGGCCCCTCCGCCGTAAACCCCAAGAAGCGCACTTTGCCCTCCTCCCGCAGGGCCTGGAAGGCCTCCAATCCCCCTCCGTGGAGGATGATCTCGTCCTCGCCCTGGTTATACCACCCGCCGTGGAACTGGATGACGTCAATCACATCCACCCTCAGGCGTTTGAGGCTGGCCTCCACGCTTTGGCGAATCTCCTTCGGCGCCCCCCAGTGCTGCGCGCTGACCTTAGTGGCGAGGATGACCTCATCGCGGTGGCCGCGTAGGGCGCGGCCCATCATCTCTTCGCTGCGCCCCTCGCCGTAGGCAGGGGCCGTGTCGAAATAGTTGTACCCCAACTCCAGGGCGCGGTGGATGGTCTCTTCCACAGCGCGCTGCGCCTCGGGGGAATCCGGGTCCCACCGCCCCATATAGTCTTTGATGCCGAACTGCGCGCCGCCCATCCCAATCTCCGAGACGCGCAGGCCCGTGCGCCCTAATGTACGATATTGCATAGCCACCGCCTATATATCCAAATTCTCCACCTCTTTGGCGTGAGTTTGGATGAACTTGCGCCGAGGGGGCACTTCGCTCCCCATAAGCATATCGAATGTCTGATCGGCGGCCGCCGCATCTTCGATGGTCAGTTGGATGAGCGAACGTCGCTCGGGGTCCATTGTCGTCTCCCACAGTTGCTCGGGGTTCATCTCTCCCAGCCCCTTGTAGCGCTGAATGGTCACGCGGCTGCCATCCAATTTTGCCACGAGGGCGTCTTTTTCCTCTTCGGTATAGACGTAATAGGTCTCTTTGGGCGTGGCAATGCGATACAAAGGGGGCCGCGCCAAAAAGAGGTGGCCATTCAGGATGAGCGGCTCCATATAGCGGAAGAAAAAGGTCAAAAGGAGCGTGGTGATGTGGGCGCCATCCACATCGGCATCGGTCATAATGATGATCTTGCCATAACGCAGGCCCGAAAGGTCGAACTGGTCGCCGATGCCCGTGCCTAGGGCCTGGATGAGCGCCTTGATCTCGTTACTGTTCAAGGCGTGGTCCATCCGCGCCTTTTCCACGTTGAGGATCTTGCCCCTCAGGGGCAAGACGGCCTGAAAGCGCCGATCGCGCCCCTGTTTGGCCGAGCCGCCGGCCGAATCCCCCTCCACGATAAAGAGTTCGGTGCGCGATGGGTTGCGTTCGGAGCAATCGGCTAGTTTGCCGGGGAGCGTATCCGTCTCGATGGCCGACTTGCGAATGACGAGTTCCCGCGCCTGGCGGGCGGCCACGCGCGCCCGCCTCGCCAAGATGGCCTTTTCGATGATGTTCGTCGCCGTGCGCTCTTCTTCTAGCCACTTGCTAAAGGCCTCTCCAAAGAGGCTGGCCACTTGGCCGGCCACCTCCGCATTGCCCAGTTTGGCCTTCGTTTGGCTTTCGAACTGCGGCTCGGGCAGTTTCACGCTGACGATGGCCGTCAGCCCCTCGCGCACGTCCTCGCCGCTAAGGTTCTCGTCCTTTTCTTTGAGGAGGTTCTTGGCGCGGGCATAGTCATTCAGCGTGCGGGTGAGCGCGCTGCGGAACCCCGTGAGGTGCGTGCCGCCATCCACGGTATTGATGTTGTTGGCAAACGAAAAGACGGATTCGGCATAGCCATCCGTATATTGGAGGGCGATCTCGATCTGCGTATCTTCTACTTTGCCCTCCACGTAGAACGGCTCGTGCAGGACCTTGCGATGGCGGTTGAGATAGTGCAAAAAGGAGCGGATGCCCCCCTCGAAATAAAAGGTTTGCTCGCTGCCATCGCGCTCATCGCGGAAGTGAATGGTCAGCCCACGCGTGAGAAAGGCCATCTCGCGGAAGCGCTGGGCAAGCGTACGAAAGCGGTAATCGAGCGTGCGCATAATCTCGGTATCGGGCAAGAAGGTCGTGGTGGTGCCGTGGCCCTCCGTGGGGCCGTGGTCTATCACCTCCGTAACGGGCACGCCCCGTTCATAGCGTTGGGAGTAAAGCCTCCCTTGGTAGCGCACGCGCACTTCGAGCCAGGCCGAAAGAGCGTTCACCGCCGAGACGCCTACGCCGTGTAGGCCACTGGCGACCTTGTATCCACCGCCGCCGAATTTGCCCCCCGCGTGGAGCACCGTATGAACGACCTCCAGCGTATTGCGGCCGGTCGTCTTTTCGATGCCTACGGGGATGCCGCGGCCGTTATCCTCCACCGTAACCGAGCCATTGGCATGGATCGTTACGCGGATGCGGTCGCAGGCGCCGGCCAGGGCCTCGTCCACCGAGTTATCCACCACTTCGAACACGAGGTGATGCAACCCGCGGACATCGGTGCTGCCGATGTACATACCGGGGCGCCGGCGGACGGCCTGAAGCCCCTCTAGAACCTGAATGTCCTCCGCCGTGTACCGAGGCACCGAATCGGTCATAGCCGAGCCATCCTTTCGCGTTCGGCCATTTCGCGCAGCATCGCCAGCCGATCTCGATAGAAGATAAAGAGCGCCGCCGTGAGCGCTGTGCCCACATAGGCGTTCGCCACGATGGCCAGCACCCCAACCAAGAACGGGCCTCTCTGCAAAAGGCGCACAAAGATCAGCCCTAGCCCCGTGGAGAGGATATTCGTCAACACGAGAAGGGCGATCGTCCTCCACAGGTTGAAGCGCACCACCACAAAACTACTCACGATGGCGCGCCAGGGCGGCTCATGGGCCAGGGTGATGGCCTGCGGCACAAAGGCGATGAACACCGCCACCCACAGGATGCCCACCGCCACAAAGACGACCAGCGGCCCCAGCAAGGCACCGAACGAAAGGGCCATCGTCGCCATAAAGGAAAGGGGCACAAACACCACAACCAGCCCGACAAAAGAGACCAGGGCCTGCCGCCAGAATCGCTCCAGGCGCGGCCGTTCGTCCATCACACTATAACTCACAAGGAGCAGGAACACGCTCGCCAGAAAAAGCCCCCACCCCCACAGGGCGATTTGGGCGAGGAGCGCCACGCCCACCTGACTCAGGGCGATGACGCGGTCGGTGGCGGCATTGATGGGCAGGGCCGCCGCGACGCTAGGGAACCCCAACCGCCCCCAAACGAGGAGACCGAAAATGTTCCGCGCCCCTACCATCTCGCGCAGGAGTTGGGCCATCGCCTGCATATCCAAGAGGGCGGGCACCGCCCCGCTCTCGGCAGGCATTGCCTGGAACATCCCCTCCACCCACGCGATGAGGTCCTCAACGAGCGGCGCGATGCTCAATTTCGGGCCGCGCCACAGCCACAAGTCCAGGGCAACCGGCAGGAGGATGATCCACACGCGGCGGCTGAGGGTGCGAAACCCCGCCGTAATGGTATCTATAACGCCCAAACCCCAACTCCTCTCCCCGTCAGACGCTCGTCTCCATGCGGTAGGGCACCACACCCCAGTCAATCGGCTCCTCGCCGCGTTCCACGGGGCAAGCATCTACCGAGGAATCTCGCCGCTCGATGGCCGCCCCCAGGCCCCGCAGTTTACCCACGAAATCCTCATAGCCCCGGTCAATATACACGGCGTTGGTTACCTCGGTAACCCCTTCTGCAGCCAGCCCCGCCAAGACAAGCGCCGCCCCCGAGCGGATATCCAGCGCCGAGACGGTCGCGCCATAGAGGGGGGTCGGCCCGTGCACCATAGCCGTGCGCCCCGAACCGGAGACGTCTATCTGCGCGCCCATCTTTTGCAGTTCGTAGGCATAGCGCAGGCGGTCGTCGTACATCGTCTCGTGCACCGAGGAATTGCCGTTAGCCTGGGTCATCGTCGTGGTGTAAGGCGCCTGAAGATCGGTGGGGAAGCCGGGATATGGATAGGTCTGAATATCCGTGGGGCGCAGGACGTCCGGCGCTTGCACTTCATAAAGGCCCCCTTTGACCGTAACGGTGGCGCCCGCCTCTCGCATCTTGCCGGTCAGCGCCCCCAACCATTGGGCCACTGCGCCCTCCATACTCACGCGGCCCCCCGTGATGAGCGCCGCCAAGGCAAAGGTGCCCGCCTCCATACGGTCGGGCATCACGCGGTACACGGCGCCGTGCAAGCGCGGCACGCCATCCACGCGGATGACGCTCGTCCCCGCGCCATAGATGCGCGCGCCCATCGCCGAAAGGAACCCCGCCAAGTCCACCACCTCCGGTTCGATGGAGGCATTCTCGATGATGGTCGTCCCCTCGGCCAGGCAAGCGGCCATCAGCACATTCTCGGTGCCGGTATGGCTGGGGTAATCGAGAAAGATACGTTGGCCCTTCAGGCGGGGCGCCTTGATGATATAATAGTCGGCATCCATACCCACCTCAGCGCCCAAGGTCTGGAAGGCCTTGAGGTCCACGCTGACGGGGCGCGTGCCGATGGCGCAGCCGCCGGGATGGGGCGCGTCTGCCTGGCCAAAGCGCGCGAGAAGCGGCCCCACGATGAGAAAACTGGCGCGCATCTTGCGGGCCAAATCGAGCGGCAAGATGGCGCGGTTGATGCGCGTGGCCTTGATGCGCAACACATTGGGCGCTTCAAAACGCGCCGCTACCCCCAAATGATGAAGGACGCGCACCATATTGCGGATGTCTTCGATATAGGGAACGTTCTCGATCAGGCAGTCATCGGCAGTAAGGAGTGTAGCGGCGATGATGGGTAGCGCGGCGTTCTTGGCTCCCCCAATCTGAACGTGCCCGAAAAGAGGCCGTTTTCCTTCGATTACGATCGTCATCTTGCGCCTACCATTCCCCCCCATTGCAGGCGAAATGCAAGCCCTGCTAACGCCTCACCCTTTGGGCCACCCTGAGGCGCGCCCGAGACCGCCGCAAGGCCTGTAGGCCCGCCAGATATTCGGGTCGCCCTCGCGCCGTGTGCACCAAGACCTCAGCGCGCTGGCGGGCGGCTTCCGCGCGGGCCACATCAATTTCCTCGGCGCGCTCTACGGTATCGCCCAAGATGGTTACCTCATTATCGCGCACTTCTAAAAAACCACCGCTGATGGCGTAATAACTGGCCTCGCCCTGCCATCTGACGGTCAATTCGCCCGGCTCAAGCGTCGTGATAAAGCATACGTGGAGCGGCAAGATGGTAACCATCCCCAACGTGGCCGGCGCGCTCACGCTTTCAGCGAGGCCATCATACACCACTCGGTCATCGGTGACAATGGTGACGCGCAGAGTAGGCCGCTCCACCCGCCGCGAAGGTCTCCCTTCCGTCATACGGTGATCCTCCGGGCCGCCTCAAGGACGTCTTCCAGAGTGCCTTGCATATAAAAGGCCTGCTCGGGGATGTGATCCACCTCGCCATCGAGGATGGCACGAAAACCGCGCACCGTATCGCGGATATGCACATAGCGCCCCTCGCGGTTGGTGAATTGCGCCGCCACGAACATCGGCTGCGAGAGGAAACGCTGCACCTTGCGGGCGCGCGATACGATGAGGCGATCTTCGGGGCTGAGTTCCTCCATCCCCAAGATGGCGATGATATCCTGCAGGTCATTATAGCGCTGGAGGATGGCCTGCACATCGCGCGCTGTGCGATAGTGCTCCTGCCCCACCACTGCCGGGTCCAAAATGCGCGAGTGCGAGGCCAAGGGGTCCATCGCCGGGTAGATGCCCAACTCGGCGATGGAACGCTCCAGCGCGATGGTCGCATCCAAGTGCGCGAACACGGCCACCGGTCCGGGGTCGCTATAATCGTCGGCCGGCACATACACCGCCTGCACCGAGGTGATGGATCCGCGCGAGGTCGAGGTAATCCGTTCCTCCAGCGCGCCCACCTCCGCCGCAAGGGTCGGTTGATAGCCCACCGCCGAGGGCATACGCCCCAGCAAGGCCGATACCTCCGTCCCCGCCAGCACAAAGCGGTACACGTTATCAATAAAGAGGAGCACATCCCGCCCCTCATCCCGGAACCCCTCGGCGATGGTGAGGCCGGTCAGGGCCACGCGCGCCCGCACGCCGGGCGGCTCGTTCATCTGCCCAAAGACGAGCGCCACTTTATCGAGCACGCCGGCATCGTGAGCGTCTCGCCAGAGGTCGTTCCCCTCGCGGCTGCGCTCGCCCACACCACAGAACACGGAATAGCCCCCGTATTCGTAGGCAATGTTGCGGATCAACTCGTAGATGATCACCGTCTTGCCTACGCCGGCGCCCCCAAAGATGCCCACCTTCCCTCCCTTGAGGAAGGGGGTGAGGAGGTCAAGGGCCTTGATGCCCGTCTCAAAGACCTCGATATCCACCGATTGTTCGGCATACGAGGGCGGCAGACGGTGAATAGGCAGGGTGCGTTCGGCCTCGATGGGGCCAAGGCCGTCAATCGGCTCGCCGAGCACGTTCAGCATCCTCCCCAACACGGCTTCTCCCACCGGCGTGCGAATGGGGCTGCCGCGATCTATCGCGGCCAGGCCCCGGCGCAGGCCCTCCGTCGGCCCCATCGCCACACAACGCACCCAGTTATTGGGCAGTTGCTGCTGCACCTCGGCCACAAGGCTCTCCTGATTGGGGATGAGGATATCCACCGCATTGTGCACGGCGGGCAGGTGCCCTTCTGGGAACACGATATCAATCACCGGGCCGATAATCTGAACCACACGGCCCACGGCATGGGGGTCCGTCATACGTTCTCTCCCTTGACGCCCAAACTGCCTCCGAGGATGTCGAGAATTTCGGCCGTAATCTGCTGTTGGCGCGTCTTGTTATAGGTCAGGCGCAGGTGTTGAAGGAGTTCATTCGCATTCTTGGTGGCGGCATGCATCGCGGCATTGCGCGCCACGTGCTCCGAGGTCAGGGCCTCTAAAAAGGCCTCATAAATCTGAAAAAGCACAATCCGAGGGATCAACTCGTCCAGAATCGCCTCGGGGCTGGGTTCAAACACGTAAAAACGCGGCGCACTGGGCACATCGGCCTGGACGGGCAGAAGGCGCCTCACCGTCGGTTTCAAGCGCGCCCCCGGCCTGAACTGCGTATAGGCGATCCAGGCCTCGTCGAACGCCCCGTCGGCAAACCCATCCATCAGGACGCGCGCCACCGGCGCTAAGTCGGCGATACCGGCCCGATCGTTATGCGGAAAATCCGCATAGATGGTCTGCCCCCTCTGCAAGAGGTTAGCCCGCCCAATGCGGCCGATGGTAATCCACTTGCCCTCCACGCCTCGGGCGGTTATGTGCTGCATCGCCGCGAGAAAAACGTTCTCGTCCGCCGGGCCGACCATTCCCCGGTCGCTCGTGATGAGGAGCATCCCCAGGCTATGCACCTCGCGCGCCCGAAAGAAAGGGTTTTCGCGCACCGCCTCGCCGGCGCAGGCCGCCAGATGGTTCAGCACCTGCCAAGAACGGTCCGCAAAGCCGTAGGTGCCCTCCACGCGGGCTTGCAGGCGGTGCCCTTTGACGCCCGATACGACCTCCAAAGCGCGCGTCACTTTGGAAATGCTCTGAACGCTTGTGATATGATTGCGGATGTCGCGCAGGTTCGGCATAGGGTCAGACTACTTTCCCCAAAGGAATTCGTTGCGCTTGAATTCCTCGAGGGCCTCGGTGAGCATCTGCTCGATTTCGGGCGTGAGCGCATTCTGCAAGGTGATGGCATTGCGCAGGCGCTGACGGCTGCTCCGCAAGAAGGCGATGAACTGCTGTTCAAAGGCCCCGATGGCCTCCACGGGGATATCATCCAGGTACCCGCGCGTGGCCGCGTAGAACAGAGCCACTTGGTCCTCAAGGGGTATAGGCGTGTGTTGAGGCTGTTTGAGCACCTCCACCAGCCTGGCCCCGCGTTCCAAGGCCGCTTGCGTGGTGCGATCCAACTCGGTGCCAAACTGCGCAAAGGCGGCCAATTCGCGGTATTGGGCCAGTTCCAAGCGCATTTGCCCAGCCACGGCTTTCATCGCCGGAGATTGCGCCGCGCCCCCCACCCGCGAGACGGAAAGGCCCGCGTTGATGGCCGGCCGCACGCCCGCATTGAACAGGCCCGATTCGAGATAAATCTGCCCATCGGTGATGGAAATGATGTTCGTGGGGATGTAGGCAGTCAGGTCTCCCAATTGCGTCTCGACGATGGGCAAGGCCGTCATCGAGCCGCCGCCCTTTTCGGGCGTCAAGCGGCCAGCGCGCTCCAAGAGCCGCGCATGGAGGTAAAAGATGTCGCCAGGGAAGGCCTCGCGCCCCGGCGGGCGCCGCAAAAGGAGCGAAATCTGCCGATAAGCCCAGGCGTGTTTGGTGAGATCATCATACACGATGAGCACATCGCGGCCTCGTTCCATAAAGGCCTCGGCGATGGTGCACCCAGAGTAAGGCGCCAAATACTGCAAAGAAGCCGGCGCGCCGGCCTCCGCCGCCACCACCACGGTGTGCTCCATCGCGCCGGCCACCTCGAGCGTGCGCACCACTTGGGCGATGCTCGACAACTTTTGGCCAATGGCCACATACACGCAGAGGACGTCATCCCGATGCTGATTCAGGATGGCATCCACGGCCAAGGTCGTCTTGCCGGTCTGGCGGTCTCCGATGATGAGTTCGCGCTGGCCTCGGCCGATGGGCACGAGGGCATCAATGGCCTTGATGCCCGTCTGCAAGGGGACGTTCACCGGCGCACGGTCGGCGATCCCTGGGGCCACGCGTTCCACAGGCCGCATTTGCAGGGCCTCCAAGGGATCTTGCCGATCGAGCGGGCGCCCTAACGGGTCTATCACGCGACCCAAGAGCGCCTCTCCCACGGGCACAGAGACCACTGTGCCCAAGGCCTCGACCATACTCCCCTCGACGATGCCACGATGGTCGCCCAGCACGATAGCGCCCACCCCCCTCTGTTCGAGGTTGAGCGTCATACCCAGTGTGCCATCCTCAAAGCGCACCATCTCGCCCATCATCACATCGGCCAGGCCAGAAAGGCGCACGATGCCGTCGCTCACCTCGGCGACCACGCCCATCGAGACGGGGCGCAGGGGGAATTGGAAGGATTGGATTTCTTCCAGAAGGGCATCCACCACGGCATCGCGCGGTTGCGGAGAGAGCGTCCGTGTGCGCGTCATACTTGATCCTCCGTGGGATGAGATGCCTCATTGAGAAGACGTTCGGCAACCAAGGTGCGGCACTGCACGATGAGATGTTGACGAAGCGCCTCCAGGCGGCGGCGCAGGGTGCCATCAATCACCTTATCTCCTACGCGCACCCACACGCCTCCGATGATCTCAGGGGTTACCTCGACCTTGAGTTCGACCGGCCCTCCCGCCAAACGGCTCAGCACCCGCGTCAGCGCCTCTTTCTCCTCTGGCCTGAGCGGTACGGCCACCCGCACGAGGGCCGGAACGGGGAAGGTTGCCTCCTCGGAACCTTCCGCCGCCCCCATAGGCAGGTTTGATATCGCTACGCGAGAAAACGCATCGTCCATTAGGCTCCCCTGAGTTGTTCCGCCTCTTCGATGAATTTCTGAACCAATGCGTGGTGCTTTTCGTCGTCCAACTCGGCTTGGAGAAGGCGCATAGCCGCCGCGATGGAAAGGTTCACCACGTCTTGCCGCAAGGCCACTTGGCCCTCCAAGAGTTCACGCTGGGCCTGCTGTTGCGCGCGCTGAATCAAGACGTGCGCCTCCTGCCGAGCCTGCGCCAAGATCTCCTGGCGCTGCTGCTCACCCGTGCGCGTGGCCTGCTCGACGATCTCATGCGCCTCTTTGCGGGCGCGCTCGAGTTCCTCTTGCGCCTTCGCCTCTGCCTCAGCGAGCATCTGTTTGGCGCGCTCTGCATCTTCCAGCCCCTGCTGGATGCGCTGAGACCTCGCCTGCAGGCGCGCGAGGATGGGCTTGTACAACACAAAATACAAGAGGACGACCACCAACCCAAAGTTGACGATCTGGGAAAGCAGCAGCCCCAAGTCAATTCCTAATTTTTGCACGGCCCTTACTCCCCCAAGAGACGAGAATCTAGCCCACGAATTTCACAGCCAACGCGATGACCAAAGCATAGATGGCGATGGCCTCGGCAAAGGCCAGACCCACGATGAGGTTTGTGCGGATGGCATTTTCGGCCTCCGGGTTGCGCCCCAGGGCCTCCATAGCAGCGGCGGTAAAGCGCCCAATGGCCAAGGCCGGCCCAATGGCCCCAATGGCGATCGTCAAACCGGCAACGAGATCTTTACTGATGTTCATCTTCTGCACTCCCGCTTGTGATGACGTGTTTTTTGTTAGCCCGGCGCCGGCGACGCGGCTTCGGCCCCTCCTCATCGGGAGATTCCGGCGTAGCGGCGCGAGCGAAAAAGGCCGTGCTCAACGCAGCAAAAACAAGCGCCTGAATGAACCCTGCCAGCATCTCAAGAGCCATAAAGGGCAAGGGAGCCAAAAAAGGCGCCAAAAAGGCGATCACAGCGAGGAGCACTTCCCCGCCAAAGATATTCCCAAAAAGACGGAAGGAGAAAGAGAGAACCTTGGTCAATTCCTCGAGGAGTTCCAATGGCCCGATAAAGAGATCGAGCAACCCTCGGAAGAGCAAACCGGGGCGAATCTCTCCTTCGCGAAAGAGGGCGCGGAAAAAGGCAAAGAAACTCCCCAAATTGAGAAAACGCGACAGGTAGCCGACGATGCCCTGATAGCGAATGCCATACGCCTGGCTCAGGAGGACGGAACAGATGGCCAGGGCTACTGTGGTGTTCAGGTCAGCCGTGGCGCCCCGCAAGAGCGGCACGAAGGTCTGTGCCTCGCCCTGCGTATACCAAAAGCCGATGCTCCCGATGCCGGGGAGAAGGCCCACCCAGTTCGCCGTGAGGATGTACAGGAAAAAGGTCGCCGTGACGGGGAAAAAGGCCTTCGCCAACGGCCCTGCGAACCCCTCTGTGAACTTGTAGAGCGCCTCGATGACGATCTCAGCGACATTCTGGAGCGAACGGGGTGCCGGCACATCGGTCAAATGCCGCGTGGCACACCACGAAAAGACGGCCAGCAAGATCATCGCCAACCAAGAACACAGGAGCGTATTGCTGATGGGCAAAGGCCCCAGGTGCCAAAAGATCTTGGGGGCTAGTTCGATCTCCGCCAACTTGGCGCGGAAGGGCGAAAAGAGATCGGCGAGCAGCGCCGCAAGGACCACGACCGCGATCCACGTGAGGAGCGAGGTGCGGTGTTTCGCAGGTTTTGCAGTCATCGCGTACCTTACTTTTGCCCTCCCTTATCCGCCAAGCGGCCGGCGATGATGAACCCCGCAATGCTCAAACCGAGCACAAGGCCCATAGTAACCCACAAAGGCGCCCCGAAATGTTTGGTCAGTTGCAGGCCGATGAAAAGGCCCAAACAGCCCGGCAAAGCGATGAGAGCCAGCCACCGCAGCGCCAGCCCTAACGACCGGCCGGCGCTGCGCATACTCCAGGTACGGTCGGCATCGGTGGAAAGTTCTTGATAGGCCTCGGCGGCCAGGCGGAATACGGCCACTTGGCTCACCACCAACCCGGTCAGGAGCAAGGTTACCGTGGCGATGGGTTCGCTGCCGTACCGCTTATCCAGCCAACGCCCTAGCCAGATGCCGCCCCCCACGAGGACGGCCGCCGTCAGGCCGATGCTCAGGCCCAACTGCATGGCCACGCCCGTCACACGGCCCAACCAGTTCATTGCCCACTCTCCCTGGAGCAAGGCGCTCCTGCCGTTGCCCTATGGGGCTGCCCCGCGAGCCATCACATAATGATATACCCCCCACAGGGCACTGTCAAAATGAGACGCCCCTATCCTAGCACAGAACAGTGCGTTCGTCTATATGCGATGCACCGGCAGTGCGCCTTGCCCACCCATTCGGAGGGAGAACGCGCCCGTTATTCCCCGCTAGAAGACGCTTCGCCGTAGGCCGCCTCCTCCTCTCGCGGGAAATACCGCTTGCGAAACGAAAGGGCCACGTTCACCAGGCTGATCATCACGGGCACCTCGACCAAGGGGCCGATCACCGCGGCGAAGGCTTGCCCCGAGTTAATGCCGAACACCGCCACGGCCACTGCGATGGCCAACTCAAAGTTGTTGCTCGCCGCAGTGAAGGCGATGGTCGTCGTCTGGGCATAGTTGGCCCCCGCTCGGCGCCCCATCCAGAAACTGATTAGGAACATCAGCACAAAATAGCCTAAAAGTGGGATGGCGATGCGCACCACGTCCAAAGGAATCTGGACGATGAGATCCCCTTTCAGGCTGAACATAACCACGATGGTGAACAGCAGGGCCACCAAGGTCAAAGGGCTGATGCGGCGGACGAACTGCCCCTCATACCAGGCCTGCCCCTTCAGCCGGCGCAGGGCGAAACGGGTCGCAAACCCGGCGACCATCGGGATCCCTAGGTAAATGAGCACGCTCTTGGCGATTTCACCGATGCCGATTTGCACCTTCGCCCCTTGCAGGCCCACGAGAGAGGGCAACAGGCCAATGAAGAACCAGGCATACACGCTATAGAAGAGCACCTGGAACACGCTATTGAACGCCACCAGCCCCGCGGCATATTCGCGGTCGCCGCCCGCAAGGTCATTCCATACGATGACCATCGCGATGCAACGCGCCAGGCCAATCATAATCAGCCCCGTCATATAATCGGGCATTTTGCGCAAGAACAAGACGGCCAACACGAACATCAACAGGGGGCCGATGACCCAGTTCTGCACCAGCGAGAGCGCGAGCACCCGCGTGTTACGAAAGGCCTTGCCCAACTCCTCGTAGCGGACCTTGGCAAAGGGCGGATACATCATCAAGACGAGGCCGACGGCAATAGGGATATTCGTCGTGCCCACTTGAAACCGGTTCACAAAACTCTTGACGCCGGGCACGAAATATCCCAGCCCCACGCCGAGGGCCATCGCCGCAAAAATCCAAAGGGTCAAATACCGATCGAGCCAAGAAAGCCGGCTGGCCGCAGCCGGGCGCGGACGGACTTGGGCGGTTGCTTGGACTGCCATATCAGCGGATCTCCTTTGAAATGAGGATGTTCGGTGTGCAACCGAGCACGAAATCGCGTTTTTAGGAAACTGTTCGATCCTGCGGCCCACACGTATGGCGGCGCGGCTTGATCCGCGAGGGATCCAAAAAGGCCCCGATGCCTCGGCATAACGCCTCAAGCGCCACTGGGTTCGGCGAATAATAGACCCAGCGTGCATCGAGGGCATCCCGTTCCATATGGATAAGCCCCGCCTTCTGCAAAACCCGCAGATGATGGGAAACCAGGTTCGGGGCCATACCGAGCGCCTCGCCGAGGTCGCAATTGCATTGGACGCCCTCCATCAAAAGGTGGAGAATCTGCAATCGCCTCGGCTCGGCGAGCACGCGGATTTGCTGCGCAAGCCACCCCACATCGACCGGCGGCCCGTTGATGGTCTCCAACGTTCCCTCCTTCGAAAAAGTTCAACGTGGGTTGAACTATATCCCTGCGCCCTGGTCAAATCACAGCCTTCACCCTTTGCAAGGCGCCCTCTTGACAGGATCGCGTGCTCTTTGTAGAGTTCCGGTAGGATTCTCCACGGGGGCCTCTGTGCTTTCTGCGCGCAAGTCAGAACATCTGAAAATCTGCCTCGAAAAGGACGTCTCCTCTGCCGCGACGACGGGCCTGGAACGATACCGCCTAATCCACGAGGCCTTGCCCGAAATGGCCCTGGCCGATGTGGATTTGAGCACCGAGTTTCTGGGGCGGCGCTTGCAGGCCCCTTTGCTCATTTCGGCGATGACGGGCGGCGCAGCCGAGGCCCGCGAGATCAACCGCCGCCTGGCGCGCGCCGCGCAGGAATTTGGGCTGGCTATGGCGCTCGGCTCGCAACGCGCCGCCTTGGAAACCCCCGCCCTGATGAGCACCTACCACGTGCGCGACGTCGCGCCGGATATCCTCCTCCTCGCGAACCTCGGCGCTGTGCAATTGAACGAGGGGTATGACGCCGAGACCTGCCGCCGCGCTGTAGAAAGCGTCCGCGCCGATGCGCTCGTCCTTCACCTGAACCCCCTTCAAGAGGCCTTGCAGGCCGAAGGCGATACGAACTTTTGCGGTCTGGCCGAAAAGATCGAACAATTATGTCAATCTCTTGCCGTGCCCATCCTCGTCAAAGAGGTGGGCTACGGCCTATCCCTCTCGGCGGCGCAAAGGCTCTACCGGGCCGGCGTGTGGGGGCTGGATATCGCCGGCGCCGGCGGCACCTCGTGGAGCAAGGTCGAGGCGTACCGCGCCCGCACCCGCGAGGAGGCGGAGGTGGCCGCTGCCTTTACAGATTGGGGCATCCCCACGGCAGAGGCCCTGGTGACCCTGCGCGCCGCCTGGCCCGATTGGCCGCTCATCGCCAGCGGCGGCATCCGCAATGGGGTTGAGGTGGTCATCTGCCTAGCCCTCGGCGCGAACCTCGTGGGGATGGCCCGCCCCCTCTTGCAGGCGGCGGCGGAATCCTACGAGGCGCTCTGCTCGCGCCTGCGCATCATCCTCCGTCAGGTGCGCATCGCGATGTTCTGCACGGGCGCCCGCACCGTGGCAGACCTCAACCCGACCCATTTGGCCAAGCGAGATGCCTATGGCACCCCCTGAGGCCGATTTCTTGACCCCGTATCGCGAGGCGATCGAAGAGGCCCTGCGCGCCAGCGTGCAACCCCCGAACGCGTACGCGGCCCCCCTCTACCAGATGATGCAGTACCACCTGGGCTGGCTGGATGCGACCCTAGCACCCCTCGAAACGCCCGCCTCGGGCAAACGCCTGCGCCCCCTCCTCT
The DNA here is from genome assembly GCA_019873625.1 of Chloroflexota bacterium. GTDB lineage: Bacteria > Chloroflexota > Anaerolineae > UBA1429 > UBA1429 > JAIOAW01. Next base: position 183,875 of record JAIOAW010000003.1, on the reverse strand, counting down.
GCCTCCTCGCCTGTGAGGCCACGGGGGGCAACTGGCGCTTGGCCCTTCCGGCCGCCGTGGCCATCGAACTCGTGCACAATTTCTCACTAATCCACGATGACATCGAAGATGGCGACGCCGTGCGCCACCACCGCCCCACCGTATGGCGTCTGTGGGGCCAGGCGCAGGGCATCAACACCGGAGACGCCCTCTGGGCCTTGGCGCGTTGCGCCTTTCACGGCCTTTTGGAGCGCGGCCTCGAGCCGGAGGTGTGCCTGAAGGCGCTCGCCTGGTTCGACCGCGCCGGCCTGGCCCTCTGCACGGGCCAATATCTCGATATGGCCTTTGAATCCCAAGGGGAGGTCTCTCTCGAGGCCTATCTGGAGATGATCTCTGGCAAGACGGCGGCCCTTCTCGAGGCCTCCACGGCCATCGGCGCCACCTTGGCCGGGGCAAATGATGACGCCACCCGCGAGATGGCCTCCTTCGGCCGTTCCCTGGGGTTGGCTTTCCAGATGACGGATGACCTCCTGGGCCTGTGGGGAGACCCCGCCGTGACGGGCAAGCCCGTGGCGAGCGACCTTTGGGCGCACAAAAAGACCCTTCCCATCATCCTTGCCCTCGATTGGGAAGCGGCCCGCGGCGAGCACGCCTTGGCCGACCTATACCGCCAGGCCTCGCTCACGCCGCGCGATATCGAAGAAATCCTCGCCTTGCTCGAACGCGCCCAGGCCCGCGAGCGCACCCAAGAGATGGCCACCCTCTCCATCAAACAGGCCATCGCGGCCCTGGAAAGGGCTGCGGCAGATTCCCCCGCGCGGCGGGCCTTGGCCTCCCTCGCCCTTGCCATCACCGACCGCGCCTTTTAGGGGTTGTGATCGCCAAACTCGCCCCCGAATCGGGAACTTGGCCGCGAGGCCCAGCGTCCTATCCAATAGGTATGCGTAAGGGGCTGAAAGGATGTCTTCGGGCATAAGGCGTCGCGTGATCGGATGGGCCGCGGCAAGCGTGGCCTTGGCGTTTGCCCTCTGGGTAGGCGTCTTTTTATGGCGCCCTTCGTATGCCTTGCCCTTGCCGCCCATCCAGGGCCACGAGGCGTTCCGCGCCGCCCCTTCCAGCCTCATCCTCGATCGCCAAGGGCGCCTCATTTACGAAATCATCTCCCCCCAAGAGGGGATGCACCGCCCCGTTCCGCTGAGCGAGATTCCCCTCGCCCTGCAACAAGCCGTCATCGCCACGGAAGATGCGTCCTTCTACCAAAACCCCGGGCTGGACCTGCGCGGCATCCTGCGCGCCGCCTGGATCAACCTGCGGTATCGAAAGGTCGTCTCCGGCGGGAGCACGATCACTCAGCAACTCGCGCGCAGTCTCTTTCTCTCGCCGGAGGAGCGCGCGCGCCAGTCGTTCTGGCGCAAGGCCCAAGAGGCCGTCTTAGCCTATTACCTGACGCGCTCTTTGGGCAAAGAGACCATCTTGGAGCGTTACCTGAACACGATTTATTTTGGCAATATGGCCTACGGCGCCGAAGCGGCGGCGCGCGCCTACTTTGGCAAACCCGCTTCCCAGTTGGATTTGGCCGAGTGCGCCCTCCTGGCGGGCTTGCCCCAAGCCCCTGGCGCCTACAATCCCCTCGTGAATTGGGAGGCCGCCAAGGCCCGCCAAGAGACGGTGCTGGGCCTTATGGTGAAGGCGGGCTACATCACCCCGCAAGAGGCCGAACTCGCCTATCAGGAACCACTGCACTTTGCCAGCACCCCCTTCCCTATCGAGGCCCCCCACTTTGCGATGCTCGTGCGCGAGCAAACGGCCCAGATCCTTGGCCAGGAGGCCCTGGAGCGCGGGGGGTTGCGCATCCATACCACGCTGGATCTCGACCTTCAGCGCCAGGCCGAAGCGCACCTTCGCCGCCATTTGGCCGCGCTGAACAAGCCCTCCAGCCGGAGCGAAGGGCACAACGCCCGCAACGCCGCCGCGCTCGTGCTGGACCCGCGCGATGGCGCGGTGCTGGCGATGGTGGGCAGCCCCGATTACTTTGACGCCTCCATTGATGGGGCCGTCAATGCCGTGTTCGCCTTGCGCCAGCCCGGCTCAGCGCTCAAGCCGTTCACCTATGCCGCCGCCTTCGAGGCCGGCTATTCGCCAGGCTCCGTTTTGGCCGACGTGCGCACCGTCTTTTTCACCAAAGAGGGCGCCCCCTACGTGCCCGTGAATTACGACCGGCGCTATCATGGCCCCGTATCCTTGCGGGAGGCCTTGGCGAGTTCGTACAACGTGGTCGCCGTCAAACTGTTGGATCATATCGGCGTCGAGCGCCTGCCCGAGATGACCCGCCGCGTGGGCATCACCAGCCTGAACGACGCGGATCGCCTCGGTTTGGCTATGACGTTGGGCGGTGTGGAAGTTTCGCTTTGGGAATTGACGCGCGCCTACGCCGTTTTGGCCGCGGGTGGGCGCTGGGTCGAGCCTCAGACCATCGCCTTTATCGAAGATGACCGGGGCCAGCGCCTTTATACCGCGCCCGCCCCGCCCGAACGCCAAGTGCTCGACGCGCGCATCGCCTACCTCATCACGAACATCCTCGCCGATAAGCAGGCGCGCATCCCCGGTTTTGGCGAGGGGAGCGCGCTGGAGTTGCCCTTCCCCGCCGCCGTCAAGACGGGCACCACGAGCGCCTGGCGCGACAACTGGACTGTGGGCTACACCCGCGAGCGCGTAGTGGGCGTGTGGGTGGGGAACGCCGATAACACCTCGATGCGCAACGTCTCGGGCGTGACGGGCGCCGCGCCCATCTGGAATGCCATAATGCAGAGCGCGCACGCCCAGCCGCCTGCGCCTTTCGTCGAGCCAGAGGGCCTCGTGCACGTTGCGGTCTGCACGGAATCGGGCCTTCTGCCGAGCAGCGCTTGCCCTCATATACGCGAGGAGATCTTTTTGGCCGAAAATGCCCCTCATAAGGTGTGCACGATGCACCGCTTCGTCGCCTTCGACGCCGCAAGCGGCGCGCCCGCTGGCCCCGAAACGCCCCCTGAGCGACGCCTCCTGCGGCGCGTGACCCTTTGGCCCGACGAACTGCGCCCCTGGGCCGAAGAGAACGGCCTCCTTTCCCCATGGGAGGAGTATGCCCTCACCGAAACGAGCGAAGCGCCAACTGCCGCCGGGCCTAGCCCAGAGCGGCCCCTGGCCCAGGCACAACCCCCCTTGCGGTTGACCAGCCCCGATCCATACAGTATATTCATTCTATCGGAAGATATCCCAAAAGATGCCCAGAAACTGGAAATCGCCGTGCTCGCCTCGGCGAGCCTGCGCTGGCGTTACATCGCCTTACTCATCAACGGCCAAGAGTGGCACCGTTGGGAGGCTCCGCCGTATCGCCTCCTGTGGCCGCTTCAAGAGGGAGACTATGTTCTAACCGCCGTGGGCGAAGACGTAAACGGTCAGACGTTTCAGAGTTCGCCCGTGCCCATCCGCGTCAGCCTGCCGTATGTGGAGAAAGGATAACTATGAAAAGGATAATGCTCCGGCCGCTTTCGCTTTTTCTCATCTTCAGTCTCCTCCTCACGGGGTGCAGTGCGCTCAAGCCGCCTTCCCCGCCTCCCACGGCGCCGAGCACGGCTGTGCCCTCGGCCACGGCGATGAGTATGCCCTCGCCCACCCCAAAGGCCTCGTCGACGCCGGCCGCCAGCCCCACGCCCGTGCCGCCGCATGAGCCAAGGCTCCTCTCGCGCCTGCCGGAACGGGGTCAAGAACAGTTGGTGGATGCCCCCATCGTGCTCCAGTTCGACCAGGCGATGGATCGCGCCTCCGTCGAACAGGCCTTCGCCATCGCACCGGCCGTGGAGGGCGCCTTTTCCTGGCCCGATGCGCAAACCTTGCAGTTCCGGCCCGGCGCATCGGGGTTCGCGCGCGACGCGACGTACCGCGTTACGATAGGGACGGGCGCCCGCAGCGCCGTAGGGCTGGCCCTCGCGGAGCCTATCGAGTTTTCCTTCCGCACGGTGGGCTATCTGGAGGTGGCCGGGGCCTTCCCCGCGCCCGATAGCGAAGACGTCGAGACGACCTCCGCCATTCGCGTGGTGTTCAATCGGCCCGTCGTGCCGCTCACGGGCATTGCCGAACAAGCAAACCTGGCGCCAGCCTTTACCATCACGCCCACCGTCGAGGGCAAGGGCGAATGGATCAACACAGCCACATACAGTTTTCAGCCAACCAAGGGGTTGCGCCCGGCCACGATCTATCGCGTTCGGGTGCCCGCCGGCCTAGCCGATGCCACGGGCGGCGTGCTGGCGGAGGATTACACGTGGTCGTTCACCACTCAGCGGCCCGCTGTGGTGAGCGTCGAGCCGGCCGATGGGGCCAAGTACGCCTCGCCCAAGGCGGGGGTGCGCGTCACCTTCAACACGGCGATGGATCGCGCCGATGTGCAAAAGCGTTTCCGCCTGAGCAAGGAGGGCCAAGGCCCTGCCGTGAGCGGGCAATTCACTTGGGTGGAGAATACCCTCGTGTTCACGCCCACGGCCTCTTTGGAGCCTGGCGCCACCTACCGCGCCGAGGTGCAAGCGGGCGCCTTGGCCGAGGACGGCCAGACCTCTCTGGCGAGCGCCGTTATTTGGCAGTTCACCGTGGCGCCCATCCCCAAGGTTCTCTCCGTCACCCCGAGGGCCGGGGCCACGAACGTGGAACCGGGCAAGCCCGTCGAGATTCGTTTCAACAGCCCGATGGACCCCGTCGCCTTCCGCGAATTCATCACCATCACGCCGTCGGCAGATATCTGGCCGTGGTTCGACGAGGAAGATACCCTGGCGCGTTTCTATGCCTACCTACGCCCCTCCACGCGCTACACCGTCACGATATCGGCCGGCGCGCCGGGGCGCTATGGCGATAAACTCGCTGAGGGCAAGGTGTGGAGTTTTCGCACGGCGCCCTACCCTCCCAGCGTCAGTTTGCAGACGCCCGGCCCCATTGGCCTCTATAACAGCAATGCGCCCACGCGTTTGTATATCGCCTACCGCAACATCTCAAAAATCAACCTGAGGCTTTATGCCCTCACGCCAAAAGAGGTTATCGCCATCAACTCGCCCGATGGCTGGCCCGATTTCGGCAAGACGGGCAAACTCGAAACCCTGGTGCGGAGTTGGTCCATTCCGGCCCAAGCCCCGCAGGATGTGCAAAAGTTCATCTCCGTCACGCTGACTACGGAGGCCGGCAAGCCCCTCCCCTCTGGCTTTTACTACCTCGCGGCCACGGCCCCAGAAGTCGGCCGAGAGGAGGGACACCTCCTCGTCGTTTCGCCCTATAACCTGGCGCTCAAGAGCACGGAGCGAGAGGCCCTGGTGTGGGCCACTGACCTGCGCACTGGCCAGGGCGTAGAAGGGATAGACCTGGAATTCTATGGGCAAGATGGCCGCCTGTTGAGCCGCGCCACGACGGATACCCAGGGCATCGCCCGCACGGAATTCCTCCAGCAGGAATCTTGGTCTCCGCTGATGGTGGTGGGGAGCGACGGCACGAACATCGCGGCGGTGTTCCGTGGTTGGAATGACGGCATTTCCCCTTGGGAATATGGCCTAGAGATGACCTGGGGGCAGCCGCCGATCCGCGCCCATCTTTTTACGGAACGGCAAATCTATCGCCCCGGGCAGACGGTCTACCTCAAGGGGATCGTCCGCCTCGACGATGATGGCCGCTACACCCTGCCGCGCGAGGGGCAGACCGTGCGCCTCTCCGCTATGGATGCCTCCGGCCGCGAGTTCTGGCAAAAGACGGTCTCGCTCAGCGCGGTGGGCAGTTTCGACACGGAAATCCTCCTCGCCGAGAGCGCGCCCCTGGGCCAATACGCCGTAACGGCCGTGATGGAAGGCGCCGAGAAACAACCTTTCGAAACCTACTTCCAAGTGGCCGAGTACCGCAAGCCCGAGTTCCAAGTGAGCGTAACGCTCGACAAGGGCGATTACGTCCAAGGAGATAAAATCCGCGCCACGGTGGAGGCCAGTTACTTCTTTGGCGGCCCCGTGCAGGATGCGACCGTCCAGTGGCGCGTGCTGCGCTCGCCCTACTATTTTGACCGCTGGCAGGGCGAGGGATGGTACAGCTTCCAAGATTTCCCCGACGAGCCGCCCTACGACTTTGGCGGGTTCGTGACGGAGGGCACCGGCAAGACGGATGCCCTCGGCCAGTTCACCTTCGAGGTGCCGGCGGATATCTCGCAGCAAAAGCAAAGCCAACTCTACACCCTCGAAGCCTCGGTCATTGACGTGAACAACCAAGAGGTGAGCGCCCGCGCTGGCGCCGTTATCCACAAGGGCACGTTCTACATCGGCCTGCGCAGCGAGCAGTACGTCGGCACGGTGGGGCAAAAACTCACCGTCCAGGCCATCACGGTGGATACGCAGGGTCTCACGCGCACCCAGCAGGCCTTGACCGTAACCTTCTACAAGCAAGAGTGGTATAGCGTCAAAGAAAAGGCCTCCGACGGGAGTGAGAACTATTACTGGACGAACAAAATCCGCCAGACGGCCGTCGCCACGCAGACGGTCAAGACCGATGCTCGCGGTATGGCCTGGGCCACCTTCACGCCCAAGGAAGGCGGCACCTACAAGGTGGTGGCCACAGGCTTGGATGAATACGAAAACGAGGTGCGCAGTTCCCTTTACCTCTGGGTGAGCAGCGGCACGGAATATATCAACTGGGGGCAAGAAAATCACGACCGCATCACCCTCGTGGCCGATAAAAAGTCCTACCGGCCCGGCGAGACGGCCAAAGTGATGGTGCCCTCCCCTTACCAGGGGCAAGTCAACGCGCTCCTCACCATCGAGCGAGGGAAGGTCATCCAGTATCAGGTGATCACCCTCAAGACGAACAGCGATATCCTCGAGATTCCCATCCGCGAGGAGTATGCACCGAACATCTTTGTCTCCGTGCTCCTCGTGCAGGGCGCCCCATCGGCCAGCCAAGTGCCGAGTTTCAAACTGGGGTACGTGATGCTGCCCGTCTCCACCGAGCGGCAGCAACTCAAGGTGACCATCACGCCCGATAAGGCGATCTACCGCCCACGCGACACGGCGACTTATGAAATCTCGACGCAAACCTATGACGGCAAGGGCGTTCCCGCCGAGGTCACGCTGCAACTCGTAGATTTGGCCGTGGAAAAACTGACGGGCGCCTCTCGGCCGAACATCGTAGATACCTTCTACCGCCAACGCGGCCTGAACGTGTGGACGAGCGCATCCCTTGTGAAACTGGTGGAACGCGTGAACATCAGCGTCGCGCGGGAGGGCAAGGGCGGTGGCGGCGGTGCCGAGGGTATGGTGCGGGAGGTCTTCCCCGATGTGGCCTTCTGGGCGCCCTCTGTGCAGACGGATGCCTCCGGCAAGGCCAAGGTAACCGTTACCCTGCCCGATAACCTCACCACCTGGCGGATGACCGCCCAGGCCGTTACGGCCGATACGCGTGTGGGGCAGGCCACGGCCGACGTCATCACCAACCTGGATTTGATGATCCGCCCGATGGTGCCGCGCTTCGCCGTCATCGGCGACCAGCCCACCCTGGGCGCCGTCGTCCACAACAATACGGATAAGCCGCTCGATGTGGCCGTGAGCCTCACCGCGGAGGGGATGCGCATCCAAGATGGCGCGCGCCAAGTGCACATCGCCGCCGGCGGGCGGGAGCGCCTCTACTGGCCGGCCTCGGTGGTGGCCACCTACGAGGCCACCCTGCGTTTCGAGGCCAAAGCGGGCGCTCTCTCCGACGCCGTCCTCTTGAGGGTGCCGGTGTACTACCCGGCCTCCGCCGAGACGGTGGGCACCTCTGGGCAGGTTGAGGGGCGTGTTACGGAATGGGTGCGCCTGCCGGAGAATGCCGAACCGACCCTGGGCGAACTCTCCGTGACGCTTGAACCTTCCCTCGCCGCAGGGATGCAGGAGGGCTTGCGTTACCTCGAAGCCTACCCCTATGACTGCATCGAGCAGACGGTGAGCCGCTTTTTGCCGAACGTCTTGACCTACCGGGCGCTCAAGGCGCTGGGCCTCGAAAAGCCCCAGTTGGCCACCCGCCTGCCTCAGCAGGTGGGCGTGGGCCTCCAGCGCCTTTATGCCCTCCAGAACTTGGATGGCGGCTGGGGTTGGTGGCCCAACGAGGCGAGTCATCCCTCGTTGACGGCCTACGTCCTCTTGGGATTGGTGGAGGCGCGCCGGGCCGACTTTGCCGTGGATAGCCGCACGATAGACCTGGCCGTCGCTTTCCTCCAGCAGTGGCTGGAATTCGCCAAGGGAGACGACTCCGCCAGCCGCGATGAGAGGGCCTTTGTGCTCTATGCCCTCGCTGAGGCGGGCCAAGGGGATATGGGGCGCACGGTGCTCTTGTATGACAAGCGCGCCGATATGTCGCTCTATGCCAAGGCCTACCTGGCGATGACGCTCAACATCCTGGATCCCCAGGGCACCACGCGGCTGACTACGCTCTCCAACGAACTCATCAACGCCGCGCAACTTTCGGCCACAGGGGCTTACTGGCAGGAGAAACTGCGCGCCAAATGGGCTATGAATACCGATACGCGTACGACGGCCATCATCCTGCGGGCCTTGGTGCAGATAGCCCCCAAGAATCCGCTCCTGCCGCAGGTGGTGCGCTGGCTGATGACCGCCCGCAGCACCGGCCGCTGGGAGACGACGCAGGAGAACGTGTGGGCCATCTGGGCGTTGACGGACTATATGGTGGCCACGGGCGAGTTCCAGGCAGATTACGCCTATGAACTCTCGGTCAACGACGTGAACTGGGCCAAAGGCCGCGTGACGAAAGAAACGCTCGATGAACCCGTCCTCGTCCGCGTGCCCGTGGGGCGCTTGCTCTTTGGCGCCGATAACGCCGTCACTATGGCGCGCGAAGGCACGGGGAGGATGTACTACAGCGCCTTCCTGCGCTACTACCTGCCGGCCGAGGAACTGCAACCCTTGGGGCGGGGCGTGTATATCCAGAGGGAGTACGCCCTGGCAAGCGACCCGACAAAGCCGGTAACGAGCGCCAAGGTGAATGACATCCTGACCGTGAAATTGACCCTCATCGCGCCCACCGACCTGTACTACCTCGTCATCGAAGACCCCCTGCCCGCCGGCTGCGAGGCGCTCGATACGAGCCTGGCGACCACGCGCACGGTTGAGGAAAGCCAGGGCCTGGTCAACGTGGAGGCCAAGGGCAAAGGCCCCTGGTGGTGGGGTTTGTGGCCCAGCCATGCCGAACTGCGCGACGAAAAGGTAGCCCTGTTCGTAACGCAACTGGCGCGCGGGGCCTACGAATACACCTACCAGGTGCGCTGCACCACGCCGGGAGAGTTCAAAGTGCTCCCCGCTACGGCCTTCGAGATGTACGAGCCGGACGTCTTTGGTCGCTCGGCAGGGAGCGCCTTCCAAATCGGCGAATAGGGCGTTTGCCCCAACACAAGAGGGGCGGCCTGATGAAGGCCGCCCCTCTCTCATTTCGCTGAGGGACTATCTCGGCAGGATGCGCGCCGGCCCTTCGCCGGCCTCGGCCATCCGCCGCAGGAGGAGGGCCATCAATTCGTCGGCCACGGCGCGGTAGGCCGGGTCTCCTACGAGGTTCGTCCGTTCGTAGGGGTCGTTTTCCAAATCGTACAGGTATTGCTCGACGTACACGGGGCTGGCCGGGTCGTTCCAGCCATCGCGGTCGGGGGCGTCCACGCCGTACTTCCAGCGCTTGGTGCGGATGGCCCTGCCCACCTGAGATTCGCTGATCTGCACAAACACCTCTTGTGGCCAATCGCGCGCCTCGCCGCGGATGAGCGGGTTCAGGCTGCGCCCCTGCCACGCCTCGGGCAGCGGCGCGCCAGCCATCTCCAAGATGGTCGGCGGCAGGTCAATGAGGCTCACGAGTTCGTGCACCACCTGGCCCCCTCTGTAGCCTGGGCCGGAGATGACCATCGGAATGCGGATGGACGCCTCATGGCAGGAGCGCTTGTATTCCTTGTTGCGCGTGCGGAAATGGCTGCCATGGTCGCTCGTATAGATGACGATGGTATCTTTGGCTAGCCCCAACCGTTCCAGTTCCTCGCGGATGCGCCCCAGGTTCTCATCCAAACTGGCGCAGATGCCATAGTAATCCGGCAGGTTCTCTCGCCAATCCCCTTCTTGCCCTACGAGGTCGCCCGGCACATCGTAATTCTGGTATCGTTCGGCATACCCCGTGGGGGCCACGTAGCGGTTTAGGTCATTCTGGTGGTGCGGTTCGAGATACGAGACAAAGAGGAAGAACGGCCGCCGCCCATCCCGCGTGCGCAGGTATTCCAGCACATGGTCCGTCTGCGCCTCCACACGGTATTTGGTAAAGGGCACAAACCGCCCCCCCGCATCGTAATACCCGCCCCCATAGGGCGAAGAACTGAACTCCAAAAGGTCAGCCCCCAGCCAGAAATCCACATACCCGCCCCGCCGTTCGGGCGGCACGGCCTGGCAATCATTGCGCGTCTTGCCGGCCAGGTGCCACTTGCCGATGTACCCCACCTCATAACCCACCCCGCGCAACGCATAAGCCAGGGTATAAGCATCCAACGGCAGAGGAATGCCGTTGCGGAAGCACCCCGTGACGGTGGGGTACAGGCCGGTCTGCAATAGGGCGCGCGCCGGCCCGCACACTGGCTGCGCGGTAAAGGCCAAGTCAAAACGCACGCCCTCCTGGGCCATCGCATCGAGGTTGGGCGTCAGCCCCAGGCGGTTCCCATAGCAGCCCACCGTATCGGCGCGCTGCTGATCGGTGAAAAAGACGAGGATATTCGGTTGCCTTGCCTCAGCCATCGCGTTCCCCCCTTTCCCCCTGAAGGATGATCGGGTTAGCAAAGATCCAGCCTCGCCATTGGCCCGCGTAGCGGCGATAGACCTCAGCGCGGTAGGCCCCCGGCTCGGCGGATTCACCCGCGAGCGATCGCCCAACGCCTTGGGCGATCACCCGGCCGTTATGGATGAGCCGTAAAAGGGCCCGCCGTGGCGCCCAAACCTGCCAGCGAACGGCCCCTTGGGGCCTAAAGGCCTCCCCCATCGTGTGCACACCTTGCCCATCGGCGGCCTCGAAGCGAAACCCGCGCGTCGCTCCCAAGGCGTCATAGCCCACAAAGGCGCGGCCATGCTCCAGCGCATCATAGACGGTGGCGGCATCGCGCGCCACGTCGCCCTGCCACGGCGCCGAGGCCAAAATGTGGGTGTTCACCGCGCCAAACAGGTGCCGATATGAAAAGAGGCGCTTGGCAAAAGGCCCCCTCCGGTAGACGAGCGCATGCGCGTCAGCCCCGCCCACGGCGTACACCGGGCGTTCGGCAAGGAGGGCATCCCACTGGGCAAGCGTCTCCGCAAACGGCCCCTGGATGAACGCTTTGGGCCAAAAGGCGGCCAGGAGCGTGCGCCCGGGCGTGGCCAGGTGGGCCTTGAACTCGGACATATAGTTCCATAGTTCCAAGCCCGTGTAGCCCTGCGCCTCCCACGCCTCCCAGTTGATCTCCGGCTCGCCCGCGAACGCACCGCTCCTTTCGAAGGGGTGCGCGAGAAAACTCAACCCGCCTCGCGCCGCCACCGCCCCACAGAGGGCTAGGGGATCCGCGCCGTAGGCGCTCATATCCCTTCCCGCGCGAAAGACGAGGAGATGGTTGCGGTGGGGGTTAGCCGGGTCGTGAATTTCTTCGCCCACCAGGAGGAGCACCCGGCCGTACCAGCCTTCCTTTTCGGGCGCATAGGCGTTATGATCGGTGAGGATGAGGAAATCCAGCCCCGCCTCGCCGGCGGCCTGGGCAATCTCCTCCGGGGTGCCGCTCCCATCGGAAAGGGTGGAATGGACGTGCACGTTCCCCACGCGCTCGAGGAAATCGGCCACGGCGCCTACGCCTCGAGCAGCGATCGGGCGAAGGCCTCGCCAAAGGCCTCTCCGCGGTGCAGGTCCTCCGTGGTGGGGGCGCCGTTGAACTCGAGCGGCTCCTGCCACTGCCAGTTCAGTTTAGCGGTGATCTCCAGGCACTCGCGGGCCGCCCCCCGCGACCAGCCATAACTCCCAAAGTAGGCCGCTTTCTTGTTCATCACCCGCTTATGGGCGATCATCCCCAAGGCCTGGGCCACCGGCGGGAAGAGCGAGACCTCATACGTCGGCGCCCCGATCAAGACGCCCTTGTGCACCCACACCGAGGGGAGGATGTAACTGACGTGCGTTCGCGCCGCATCGAAAATCGCCAAAGGCACCCCGGCGTGGGCCACGCCGGCGGCTACGGCGTTCATCATCACCTCGGTGTTGCCGTACATCGAGCCATAAATCAGCGTGACGCCCGGTTTACCCGGTTCGCTCGCCAAGGTGGCCCACTCGCGGTAGAGTTGTACGATGTGCATCGGGTTCTTGCGCCAGATGAGGCCGTGCGAGGGCGCCACCACCGAGATGGGTAGGCCCCCCAACTTGGCGATGGCGTTGAGCACAGGCCCGCTAAAGCGCGCTACGATGTTCACATAGTAGCGCAGAGATTCGCGGATGTAGAAATCCATATCGGGGTACTCATCATCGAAGATGGCCCCCACGAGCGCGCCATACCCGCCAAAGGCATCGCACGAAAAGAGCACCCCCGTGGTCGGCTCGTAGGTTACCATCGTTTCGGGCCAGTGGACGAAGGGCACGGCGAAAAACTGCAGCGCCTTTTGCCCCAACGAAACGACCTCGCCATCCCCCACCACGCGCACGCGCTCGGTGATGCCATAAAAGGCCTCGAGCATCGGCTTGCCCTTGGCCGTCACCAGGAACTGCGCATTGGGCGCCAGGTGGTAGAGCAGGCGCGCCGCGCCGGTGTGATCTGGCTCCATATGGTTGAGGACGATATAATCCAGTTCGGCGGGGTTGATCAGGTCGAGAATCTGTTGGAGATAGGGCGCCTCTTGGCGGCCGCTGGCCAGGTCAATGAGGGCCTTTTTCTCATCCAACACGAGGTAACTGTTGTACGAGACGCCCTCCCTTTGGATGGGCCACATCCCCTCAAACAGGTCCGTGGTGCGGTCGTTTACGCCAATCCAATAGATACCGGGTTTGATGGCAATGGCTGGCATCGGTTCCCCCTTGCGATAAGATAGCCCCAAGATACTCGAACTGGCCCGCGAGCGCAAACCCCTAAGGAGGGCACCCCCATCTGAATCTACCGCCCCCAAGCCCTCGCCCCAGGGCATCACACCACGCGCGGCACGCGCGCCAGGATGGCCGAGATGACCTCATAGTGGATGGTGCCGAGGCGCGAGGCCACCTCTTCTACGGTGATGCGCTCCCCTCCCTGCTCGCCGATGAGCACCACCTCGTCTCCCTGGCGCACGTCGGGGATATCCGTCACATCAATGGTGGCTTGATCCATACTCACGCGCCCCACGAGCGGCGCGCGCCGGCCGCGCACGAGCACCTCGCCCCAGTTCTGCGGCGCACGACGGAACCCATCTGCATACCCCACGGGGATGACGGCGATGCGCGAGGGGCGGCTCGTGCGGAAGGCGCACCCATACCCCACGAAACTCCCCGCCGGGAGCGTCTTCACCTGAGCCACTTGGCATTTGAAGGAAAGCGCCGGCCGAAACCCCTCCGGCAAAGGGACGTGCGCCGAGGGGCTGAGGCCATAAAGGGCGATGCCGATGCGCACCATATCGTAATGGGCCTCGCGCAGGCGCAGAGCGGCGGCGCTATTGGCAATATGCGCCAGGGGCGGGCGCAATCCCTCGCGTTCCAGGGCGCGCAACACCTCTTCAAAGCGCGCGATTTGCCAATGGGTATAGGCCAGGTCTTCCTCATCGGCAGCCGCCAAGTGGCTAAAGAGGCCCTCGATCTCCAGCCCCGGCAAGCGGGCGATCTCGTGCACAAAGGGCAGAACCTCTTCGGGCAAAAGGCCTAAACGCCCCATCCCCGTATCCACCTTGACGTGCACACGCGCCGGGCGGCCCAGGTCGCGCGCCGCCTGCGCAAGGGCCTCGGCCACGGGCACCGAAAACACCGTGGCCGCAATGCCGTGCTGAACCACCTGCCGCGCCTGCCAGGCCGGCGTGAACCCCAAAATCAAGATGGGCGCCTCGATGCCCGCCTCACGCAAAGTCAAAGCCTCGCCCAAACAGGCTACGCCCAGCCAGGCTGCCCCGTTATTGAGCACCACCTGCGCCACCTTGGGGGCGCCGTGGCCATAAGCATCGGCCTTGAGGACGGCCAAAATCCGCGCCTGAGGCTGCACGATCTGCCTTAGGCGGCGTACGTTGCCCGCGATAGCATCGAGATCCACCTCCACCCAGGTGGGGCGGCCGGGGCGTTGCAGGCGCACCTGGCGCCATCCTCCTTCTTGGCGAGGCAGGATGCGCGCCGCTCCGGAGGGATCTCGCAAGAGGGCTTGGGTAACGCGTTCCAGGCGCGCCGAGGCCCCCCCTTTGATAAGGAGGAGATCGCCTTCCTGCAAGGTTTCGCGCAGGAGGCGAACGGCATCCTCATCGGCATAGGTGAGGCGCACCCTTTCGGCAGGCATCCCCGCTGCGAGGGCCGCTTGGGCCGCCCATCGCCCCCCTTCCCCTTTGGCGATGAGGAAATCGGCCACCTCCGCCGCGCGGAGGCCTACGGCGCGGTGCATCTCTTCCCTTTCGGCGCCCAGCCCGTCCATATCTCCGAGGAAGACGAGGCGCCTCTTCGCCTCAAGGGCGGCCAAGGTCTCGAGGGCGGCCAAGGTGGATTCGGGGCTGGCGCTGTGGCTATCATCGAGGAGAGCGGCCCCATCGAGGGCCGGCGCCCAAGCCATCCGCCCAGGAAGGCGCGGCACGTGGGATAGCCCTCGGGCAATCGTTTCCCAAGAAAGGCCGAAATGCCGCCCCACGGCGGCCGCAGCGAGGGCGCTATAAGCAAAGTGCGCCCCAATGAGGGGCAGAAGGACCTCTACCTCGTCGGCGCCGCACCGCAAAAGGAGATGCGTCCCCTCCGGCGAAATGGAAAGGACCCGCGCCGTATAGTCTGCCGCGGCCCACAGACCCATCGTAACGACCCGAGCAGGCGTGCGCGCGGCCATCGAGGCTGCCCACGGGTCATCGGCGTTCAAGATGGCCAGACCATCTTCCGGGAGCGCCTCCACCAAGCGCCCCTTCTCGCGGGCGATGGCCTCCAGCGAGCCAAAGACGTCGAGATGGCTGTGGCCAAGGCGCGTAACGACGGCAACGCGTGGGCGGGTGATCTCGGCAAGGTAACGAATCTCATCGAGGGCGTCGCAGGCCATCTCCAAAACGGCGATATCCTGGCCGGGTTCTAGGCCTCCCAGGGCGATGGGCAGGCCGAACCGCCCGTTATAACTCGCGGGGTTGCGAAAGACGGCTCGCTCTTGGCTCAGCACCGAGGCGATGGCCTCTTTGGTGGTCGTCTTCCCCACACTGCCGGTGACGCCGATCACCTCCACGCGCCGCTTGGCCAAGATATGACGTGCATAGGCAAGCAGGGCCTCGCGCGTGCTTGCCACCTGCACGATCGTCACGGCCCCGCAATCCTCCCTGGGCAGGCGTTCACATAGGATGCCCTTCGCCCCAGCGGCGCAGGCCTGCGGGATGTAATCGTGCCCATCGCCCGTCTCCGTAACCACGGCCACAAAGAGTTGGCCTGGCTGGGTGGCGCGCGAATCAAAGGCAAAACTGGAAAACTCTTCCTCCGGCCCCTGGGCGATGAGGCGCCCCCCGGTCGCCTGGAGGAGATCACCAAGGCGGATCATCACACCACCTCCCAGGGGCATTTTACCATAGGGCGGGTGGCGCCCTAAACGGAACCGCCAAGATTGCGCAAGCGTGAGGGGTATGCTAGAATGGGCCAAGTGCGAAAGAAGGAGGGCACGATGTTTCAGCGAATTATGATCATTGGCCGCCTGGGGCGAGACCCGGAGATGCGCTTCACGCCGGATGGCACGCCGGTCACGTCTTTTACGGTGGCCACAGACCGCCGCTGGACCGACGCCAACGGCCAACAGCAGCAGCGCACCATCTGGTTCCGTGTTACAGCGTGGCGGCGGCTGGCCGAAATCTGCAACCAATACCTCGCCAAAGGGCGGCTGGTCTTCGTCGAGGGGGAGTTGAACGAGCCAAAGCCCTTCCAAGGGCGAGATGGCGAGTGGCGCGCCTCGCTCGATGTGACGGCGCGCACCGTCCAATTCCTTGGCGGGCGCGGTGAAGGCGCGGCCGCGCCGGGCGCCCCTGGCGAAGAAGAGATCACGGCCATTGATGAAGAGGAAATCCCCTTCTGACGGGCGCGTATGAACGGAACAACGCCACACATCGCGCCCCTTCAACGCGCTGAACGGGTGAGGGCCTCCGCTTGGGGCGAGTGCGTGCTCTATCACGGCGCCATCTATACGTTGGCACCCCATCAGCCCAAGGTGCAGGCCCTTTTGATTCGCAACGGACGCATCGCGGCCGCTGGAGACTCGGCCGATATGCTCCGCGCGGCCCATCCCCAAGCCCACAAGGTGGATCTCGCAGGCCGCTGCGTCTTGCCTGGCTTTCAAGATGCCCACGTGCATCTCACGACATTCGGCCTGGCATTGATGGCCGTCTCTCTAGAGGGCGCTCGTTCGCTCGAAGAGGCCCTTACGCGCCTCCGCCAAGGGGCGCAAGGCCTGCGCCCTGGAGATTGGCTGCAGGGCCGCGGGTGGGATGACAACCTCTGGCCGGGCGCCCAGCGCCCCACGCGGCACGACCTTGACCGCGTGGTGCCGCAGGTGCCCGTTTGCCTCGCCTCCAAAGACGGCCATTCCCTGTGGGTCAACACGCTTGCTTTGCGCCTCGCCGAGATTGACCGCCACACGCCGGATCCGCCGGGCGGCCAAATCCTCCGCGATGCAGAGGGCGAACCCACGGGCATCCTCACCGAGAATGCGCAGGCGCTCATCGCGCGCGTCCTCCCCCAACCGGGGGCGGAGGCCTTGGAGGCCGCGGCCCGCCGCGCCCTCGCCGAGGCGGCGCGCCTGGGCGTAACGAGCGTCCACAATTGCGAGGGGATGGATCGCTTTGCCGCCTTGGCGTGCCTGGAGGCCGAAGGCGGTTTGACGCTCCGCGTATGGCATATGCTGCCCCGCGAGGCGCTGGAGCCTGCCTTGGCATTGGGGCTGCGCACCGGTTTTGGCAATGAGTGGCTCAAGATCGGCCATCTCAAACTCTTTGCCGATGGCGCCCTCGGTTCGGCCACGGCGGAGATGCTCGCCCCCTACGAGGGGCGCCCTGACGATTATGGCGTGGCCGCGATGAGCACCGAGGAGATATACGATGCTGTGCGCCGCGCCGCTCAAGGAGGCATCGCCTCGGCCATCCATGCCATTGGCGATGCGGCCAACCGCCGCGTGTTGGACGTATACGAGCGCGTGAGCCAAGAACTCGGCCCCCTTGGGTTACGGCAACGCATCGAGCATGCTCAACTCGTCTCCCCAGAGGATATGCCCCGCTTTGCGCGCCTGGGCGTCATCGCCTCGATGCAGCCCATTCACGCCACGCAGGATATGGAGATGGCCGAGCGCAAATGGGGGCCGCGCTGCCGCTGGGGCTATGCGTGGCGCAGCCTCCTTCGGCAAGGGGCGCGCTTGGCCCTGGGCACCGATTGCCCCGTGGAATCCCTCAACCCCCTGTTGAACCTTTACGCCGCCATCACCCGCCGCCGCGCCGACGGCACCCCCACCGATGGATGGTTCCCCGAAGAGCGCCTGACCCTCGCCGAGGCGCTGGAGGCCTACACGGCCGGCAGCGCGTATGCCTCGTATGAAGAAGGGTTCAAAGGAAGGCTCACGCCCGGTATGGCGGCGGATCTCGTCATCCTCTCGGAAGATATCACCCAAGGCCCGCCGGAAGTCCTCCTCGAAGCGCGGGTAGAAGCGACGATGGTCGGCGGCGCCTTCGTTGACCAAGGGTGAGGGCATCCAAATAGGTCGCGCCCCGCGAGCATTCGCGGGGCGCGCTTCGACTTGGCAGAATCCCCAGCCGCCCTATGAGGCCCCCTCTTGGAACCCCTCGACGATGCGCTGATAGCGCGCCAAAAGGCTTTGGGCCTGCTCGTCGCTGTCAGCCTCGGCAAAGATCTGAAAAACCGGCCGGTCGGGGTCTGGCAGGATGAGCACCCATTCGTCGGCGCCGAGGTTGATGCGCACGCCGTCAATCTGCGGGCCAAGCCGCCCCTTGTACTGCTGGTTGAGGAGCCTCATCACCGTGCCCTTGTGCTCCCACGGGCAACTGACCTCGCCGTGGGCGAGATGGTAAACGGGCAGGCTGGCGATGGCCTGGCTGAGGGAAATCTTTTGCAGGGCGGTCATCTCCAGGATCTTGGCCACGGTCATCATCCCATCCACCACGGGTTGAAAGTCGGGCCAGATGAATGACCCGTTGCCATCTGCCGCCAAAATGACCCCTGGCTGATTGGCCGCCTCCATCAAGCCGCGCATACTGACGCGGGTGCGCAATATAGAGCCGCCGTAGCGTTCGGCCAGTTTCTCAAAGACGTTCGGCATCGAGACGGGCACGGCCACCGTGCCCCCGGGGTGAGCGCGCAAGGCCATCATCGCAATGGCGGCGGCTAGGTCTACCCCATTGAGCAAGTTGCCGCCACAATCGGCCACAAAGATGCGCTCTCCGCCCACATCAAGGCGCACGCCGAGGGTCGTCTGCAAGGCGCCGCAGATCTTGCCCAATTGCTGAAGCGACTGTTGAAATTCGACCGTGGGGATGGACATCTTGTTCTCATCCACGGCCTCGTTCAAGGCCACCACCTGGCAATTGAGCGCGGTGAGGATGGGCGCCAAGACCTGGGCCGTGGGCGCATTGGCAAAATCCACCACGAGATAGGGGTTCGCCGCACGGATGGCCTCCACATCAATGGCCGCCATAAAGGCCTCGGTATAGCGCTCGACGACGTGATCGGCATAGTCAATCGTGCCGATTTCATCGAGGTAAACGCGCCGCCAATCCTCTCGGAAGAAGACGCGCTCCATATTCCGCTCGTCGTCGCGCCGCAGGTCTTGCCCGTTGGCATCGAAGAACTTGATATCCACCACGCGGTTATCGTAAGGGGAAAGGCGCACGTGCACGCCCCCTGCCGCCGGGCTGGTGCGCGTGTAATACCGCGCCACGGGGATGGGCACCGACCGCAAATCCAGCACGTTGACGCCCGCCGAGGGCAAACCGGAGATGATGCCCCGCTTGAGCATACGCGGGCTGCGGTGCGGGTCTCGGTTGATGGTTACAATAGCCCCCTTGGGAAGGGTGGCCCCGAAGGTGGCCCCTAGGCGCGCGGCAAACTCAGGGGTAAGGTCCACATTGACCAGGCCCGTTACGCCGTAGCGGCCAAAGAGGACGTGCCGCCCCTGCGCCCCCCAAATGAGGCTCGTGTTCACCGTGGCGCCCGCCTCGATTTCTTTATCTGGCCAGATTTTCACGCCCGGTTGGATGATGGCCCCCTCGCCCACCACACAGCCATCCGAGACGACGGCCCCTTCGAACACCACGGCCTTGCTCTTGAGGCTCGATTGGCGCCCGATGATGGCCCCGCGCAGTTCCGTGCTCTCGCCGATGTAGCAGTTGCGCCAGACGATGCTCCGATCGAGGTGGGCAAAGCGATCCACCACGGTGTAATCGCGCACCACGGTTGGCCCGTGGATGACAACCCCCTGCTTGATCTTGACGCCATCGCCCAGATAGATGGGGCCGTACAGTTGGGCATCCGGCGCGATCTCCACGCCCTCGCCCACCCACACATCCCCGCCCAAGTGCGCGCCAAACGGCTCCACCTGCACGCGGTGCTGAAGCATATCCGCCGTGGCGCGCATATACTCGGCGATATTGCCCACATCGCACCAATACCCCTGGGCGATGTAGCCATACATCGGATCTTGGCGCGAAAGGAGGATGGGGAAAAGGTCTTTGCTAAAGTCAAACGGCGTTTCTGGCTCGAAATAATCCAAAACGCGAGGCTCTAGGACGTAAATACCCGTATTGACCGTATCGGAGATGACCTCGCCCCAACTCGGCTTCTCTAAAAATTGCTGGACGCGCCCTTGCTCGTCAACGATCACCACGCCGTACTCCAACGGGTTGGGCACCCGATAGAGGGTGATCGTCGCGAGGGCCTGCTTGGCGCGGTGATAGGCCAAGATAGCCCCCAAATCAAAGTCGGTTACGGCATCTCCGCTGATGACGATAAAGGTGTCATCCAAGAGGTGCTGGGCCTGCTTCACGCTCCCCGCCGTGCCGAGCGGCGTCTCTTCGATGGAGTAATGGATGGTCATCCCCAGGTTTTGGCCATCGCCAAAGTAATCTTGCACGGCCTCGGCCATAAACTGGAGCGTGATAACCACCTCGGTGATCCCATGGCGCTTCAGGAGATCCAAGATATGGCCGATGACCGGCTTGTTCACCATCGGCACCATGGGCTTGGGCCGATTAATAGTCAGCGGCCTCAACCTGGAACCCGCTCCCCCTGCCATCACGACGGCTTTCATCGCACACCTCCTGATTCGATCGCATCTGTAAAAACGGAGGGGCTATGCCCCAGCGTCTAGTAGCCGTACGTACTGCGCAGGTACTGCCGACTGATGGCACAACTCTCGGCGGCGGGCCGATCGCTCGTATCCTGCTCATAGACGACCCAACGCACGCGCTTGAGTTCGCCGATGGCCCGCATCACGCTATCCAGCGGCACGACGCCGTAACCCAACTCCACCCATCTACGGTCGCCCGTGTAATCTTTGAGGTGGACGTAACCCACCAGGTCTCCCACGCGCCGCAAAAAGAGCGCCGGGTCATGCGCGGCGATGTGCACCCAGGCCACGTCCACGCACAAATCCACCACACTGCGATCCATCTCCGCCAAGATGAGTTCGATGCCCAAGCAGCCCTCATCCGTCGGGTTGAACTCATAGGCGTGGTTGTGATAGTGCACGCGCACGCCGTGTGCGGCGCAAAGGCGTGCCATCTCGTTCAACCGCTCCAGGTCTCGGCGGTAATTTTCGGCCAGGGTGTTTTCCCAGCCGCCGAGGTTCGAGATGCACAAGTCTTGCGCGCCGTACAGTTCCATAAGGCGCAAGGTCTGGTCCAGGTCTTGGTCGAGGCCGCCGTGAAACCCCGCCACCCTCAATTGGCGCGCCTCGAGCATCGCCTTGAACACCTCGGGGGCATGGGCATACATCGTCACACCGCATTCGATCGCATCAAACCCCGCGGCCTTGACGGCATCCAACACCTCCGCCGCATTGGTTACGAGATCGGCCTGCGCGCTAAAGACGATCAACTGCACACCGAGCGGTGGATAAGCCATTTGTTATATCCCCTTTCTGCGTCGTATCCGCAAGGATCTTCCTTGTGGGATGGCCCTATTTTAGAGAAGGTTGATGGAATTGTCCAGCATAAGAGCGGCTTGCCGCGCGCCCAGGCCAATGCTAGAATAGCCGCGAAACCGGCAAGCATCGGAGGATGTGATGGCTTACATTGACGCGGATTGCCACATCTCATCGCGCAAGGCCCCTTCGGAAATCGGCGTGGATGACCTCCTGCGCCAACTGGATGCCGTCGGCGTGGAGAGGGCCATCTGCTGGCCGATGGTCTCTTATACGCGCGACATCGCGCCCGATAACGCGGCCATTTACGCGGGCTACAAGGCCCACCCCGATCGCATCATCCCCTTTTGTGGCGTGAACCCACGGCTGGGGTTGGAGGAAGCCAAAGATGAACTGAGGCGCTGTATCGAAGTGTACGGCGTCAAGGGTGTGAAATTGAACGGCGCGCGAGACCTCTACTATGTGGATGACCCCGCCCTCAGCCTGCCCCTCATCGAGATAGCCGTCCAAGCAGGGCTGGTGCTCGCCTTTCACTGCGGCGCGAACGATTTCGAGCGCACCCACCCCTACCGCATCGCGAAAATCTCTGACCGCTACCCACAGGTGCCCATCCTCATCGTCCATATGGGCGGGGCCGGCCAGCCCAACCTGCACGATGCGGTGATTGACCTGGCCGCTCGCTACCCCTCCTGGTACTTGGTGGATTCGGAGGCCGACTACCGCAAGGTTCACAAGGCGCTCGCCGTATTGGGGGCCGACCGCGTTTGCTATGGGAGCGATACGCCGTTTTGCCCGATGCGCTTCGAGTGGGGCCTAAGGCAGGTCATCTATCAAGATTTGAGCGCGGATGACAAGGCCAAGGTGCTCGGCGGCAACATCGCCCGGATATTCCCTCTGTAAAAAACGAACGATCTTTGGGAGGAAGGAGGCAGATGATCCTAGCGGGAGATATCGGCGGCACCAAGGTGGACCTCGCCTTGTACGATCCGGCCCAAGGGCCAAAGGTGCCCCTCAAAGAGGGGACCTTTCGCAGTGCAGACTATTGTGATCTCGCCACCCTGGTGGGCGAGTTCCTTGGCCCCCAGCGGGGCCAGGTGAGGCAGGGCGTGCTCGCCTCGGCGGGGCCGGTGGTGGAGGGCCGCGCCGTGGGCGTGAACGTGCCCTGGCCCGTGGAACAGGCGCAACTCAGCCAGACGCTGGGGATGCCCATACGGCTCTTGAATGACTTGGAGGCCGTGGCGAACGCCATCCCCGCCTTGGGCGCCGAAGACCTTTTGACGCTTCACCCCGGCGCGCCGGATGCGCACGGCGCCAAGGCCGTCATCGCGCCCGGCACGGGCCTGGGAGAGGCCTACCTCACGTGGGATGGGCAGCGCTACCTGCCCCATCCTTCCGAAGGGGGCCATGCCGATTTCGCCCCGACCGACGCCCTCCAGACGCGCCTGCTCACCTACCTTCTGGAGGCGTTCGACCATGTGAGTTACGAGCGCGTCTGCTCTGGGCTGGGGGTGCCCTATCTCTACCGCTTTTTGCGAGATCGCGAAGGCTTAGAAGAGCCGGTTTGGCTCCGCGAGGCACTGGCCTCCTCGCCCGATATGACGGCGACGATCGTGCAGGCCGGGCTGGAGGCCGGCCGCCCCTGCCCCCTATGCGCGGCGGTGCTGGACCTCTTTGTGCGCATCCTCGGCGCCGAGGCCGGGAACCTGGGCTTGCGCTATTTGGCCACAGGGGGCGTTTACCTCGCCGGCGGCCTTTCGGGGCATCTCCTCCCCATCCTTGGGGATGGCCGGCTTCTGGGGGCCTTCTTGAGCAAGGGACGGCTGCGCTTCTTGGTGGAAAAGATTCCCCTCTACGTCATCATGCGGCCCAAGGTGGGCTTGTTCGGCGCGGCCTGTTTTGCCTTACAGAACGCCCTTGCCTGAAAGGAGAAAAAGCACGTATGGCAATGTCTTCTTACGAGGTCGTGAAACGGGCCATCCACTTCCAAACGCCCGATCGCTTGCCCGTCAAATTCGAGAGCCTAGGCATCAGCGATACGCACAACGTGCCCACGAATGCCATCGGCACGGGGAACCACGCCTACCGCGAGACCTATGACGAGTGGGGTTGCCTTTGGGTGCGCAGTGAGATGGCCAATATGGGCCAAGTCAAGGGGCACCCCTTGGAGGATTGGGAAAACATCAAAACCTACCGCTGGCCAGACCCCGATGACCCCGCCTATTATGCCGGTATGGAGGAACGTTTTGCCGGCTCGGAGGGCAAATACGTCACCACGGGCATCTTTATGCTCCTCTTTGAACGGATGCACGCCCTGCGCGGTATGCAGAACGTCCTCACCGAACTCTATACCGATCGCGGGCGGATGGAATACTTGGCGGATCGCATCGTCGAGTTCGATTTGGCCGTCATCCGCAACATCGGGGCGCGCTTCCCAGGGCGCATCCACGGGATGCACTTTTCCGACGATTGGGGCACGGAACTGGCCACCTTCGTCAGCCCCAAGATGTGGTGCGACTTTTTCCAACCGCGCTACGCGCGGATTTTCGAGGCGATGCACGCCCAAGGGTGGGACGTTTGGATGCACTCCTGCGGCAAGGTGAACGCCATCATCGAACCGCTCATCGAGATCGGTTGCGACGTCATCAACCTCCAACAGCCGCGTGCCTTGGGCATCGAGGAGATCGGCAAGCGTTTTGCCGGGCGCATCTGCTTTGAGTCGCTCTGCGACATCCAGGCCACCCTCCCCTTCAAAGACGCCGAGGCCATCCGCGAGGAGGCCAAACTCCTCTTGGAATACTGGGCCACACCGCAAGGGGGGTTCATCCTTTCAGATTACGGCGACGGCGCGGCCATCGGGGTCCCCTTGTGGAAAAAACAAGTGATGTTCGACGCCTTTATGGAGTTCGACCCATACCGCAAGGCCGCGCGCCCCGCGTAACAAGGCACAGCCCGCCCTCGGCGCGCCGAGGGCGGGCTGTGATATTGCCGTACGGCACTTAGCCCTTCTTGAGCGCTGCGCCTACATTCCA
The DNA here is from genome assembly GCA_019873625.1 of Chloroflexota bacterium. Classification (GTDB taxonomy): domain Bacteria; phylum Chloroflexota; class Anaerolineae; order UBA1429; family UBA1429; genus JAIOAW01. Next base: position 159,548 of record JAIOAW010000003.1, on the reverse strand, counting down.
GGCCTGCCCTAGCCGCGCGCCCAGGGCGTGATAGAAACCATCCGGCGTAAAGATGAGCGGGTCTACCTTGAGGGGCGAGATGTCGTTGCCCTCCATAGCCTCTTCGTCAAGATGCGTCTCGACGATCTCGGCCAGATAGAACTTGCTCGACCCTGCCGGCACCTCGCGCACGATGCGGCACTCAAAGTTGAGTGGGCACTCGGCGATGATGGGCGCGCTGACTTTGGTCGCGGGCAAAAGCGTGAAACCGCAGGTCTTGGGCTTATCGGGGTCTTCGCTCCCGCTCACCATCCCGCAGTAATCGGCCTGGACCATCAGTTTCGTCGAGGGGATGTTTGCCGTAAAGCACTTTTCGCGCTCCAAAAAGGGCGTCGAATAGTGCTGGCCGATTTCCACAGCGAGCATCGGCGGCCGCCCCGCCACGATGCCCGCCCAGGCCACGGTGAGCACGTTCGCCCGCCCCTCGCCCGTCTTGACGGCGACGAGGATTGTGGGCATCGGCAAAAGGTTCGTCGTCGGCCCCAAACGCACTTTGGCCATCGCACACCTCCTTCTTGAGGTTAGATGAGGTTCGGAATGCCGATAATCCGCGCCGGGTTGCGAATGAGAAGATCCTCGGCCAACTCTAGCGCATCCTCCAGGGTGAACGGCTCCATATTGGGGTGGATGAGGCTGCGCTCCATCCGTTCGGCCAAGGCTACGGCCAGTTCGAATTTGTACATACGGAACTTGGGCAGGATGAATTCGAGATAGTACGCATCGGAAAAATAGCCAATGATCTTGTTCGAGGGCACCGTATCCAGCCGGCGGCGTATCTCGCGGGCGATATCGGTGGGCTGGTTGGTGTACCACCAATGGCCGGAGGGATAGACGTTATGGCGAATCCAGGCCGAGGCGACGAGTTCCAGCCCGCTCGTATCGGCGAGCACCGCCGTGGGGAAGGGCACATCCCAATAGGTGTTCAGAAGATAGTCATACCCTCTCAGGGAATTGACGGAGGTAAAGAGGTCCATTCCGCCGGGCACGCCCTGGGCATACACCTCGCGATCTACGCCGATCATCAGGTGGAAGGGGCGCCCGTAGCGGCGGCAGGCATCGCCTAGGCGCGCGATGGCATACGCCCCCCACACCTCCCGTTCGGAAGGCCCCCATACCTCGCCGGCGATGGCCCTATCCAGCAGCCGCTGGGCCTCCTCGTCAGAGACGGGGAAGGTCTTGAAATTCGCGGGAATGGACATCGCCGCATAACCCATCCCATGCGCCATAAAGCGTTCAAAGGTCGCCTCGATGATGGCCCTGAAATCCCGCACCGAACGGATGGGCCGCCGAAAGAAGGCCTCCATCTTCTGCCGTTCCTGCGGGCGATCCATCCACAAGACGAACGGTTCCGCGCGCAAACAGGGCGTGTAGAAATCCTCATCCAGCCCGTCGAGGTCGTCATCGTATTGGTTCGTGAGGAAGACGCGTTCGATGCCGGCCTGGGCCACCAACTCGTCCTTCCATTCGGGGCGATCCATCACCTCCACCGAACGGTCAAAGATCATCTTCCAGTTCTCGGGTGCCCAATCTTCCGCCTCCAAGCCGAGATACTCGCGCGAAATCATCATCAGCCAATCGTATTGCACCGTGTGGCGCAAAAAGCGCAGTTTGGGGAGCATCAGTCGCGTCAGTTCTTCGGGGTCCTCAAAGGGGAAATCTCCCCGCTGGAATTCGGCGGAATTGGCCAGTTCCGTGTAATAGTGGTAACTCAAGATCTCGCCGATGTTGCGGGCCGTGCCCGTCTTCCAATTCACGTGGGTGTGGATATCTAAGATGGGTAGGCTGTCGAGGCGTTCATACAACTCGTTGACGAGCGCGTTGTTCATCTTCTCTCCTTATGCCGCAAGGTTCGTCCGCGACTATTATCGCCAAGGGAGCCGCCCTTCGCAAGCCTTACCGCTTGAGCACATCGAGGGCCAGGAGCATCCATCCCACGCCTACCCCCGGCGTGAGCAGGCGCGCGAGGTTCGTGCGCACCCCCAGCAAGATAAAGGCCGTGATATCGCCGCCTTGAGCACGGAGGTATCCCCTCGCAAAGGCGCCGTACAGCACGAGGGTGAGAAGGAGCGCCACCCAGGGCGAATTGCTCCATCGGGCGCCTCGAGAGGCCCAATGCCCCAAGCGCGATGTCCAACGCATCCCAGCCTGCCCCATCCTATGCTGCAACATAGCGGCCAGAGCCTACCTGAAGTGACGCCCTTCGTCAAGGCGCCTTGACGAAGGCCTCAAAGCCTTATAGCATAGTGAACACACATCCTAACGCCCGAGGAGCCGCACCTTGCAGGCGAAAAACGGCCACGTCATCATCGGCGGGGGGCCGGCCGGCCTAGCCGCCGCCTACGAACTCGCCCGCCACGCTCAACGGGTGCTCGTCTTAGAAGCGACGCCTCACCTGGGGGGCCTGGCCCGCACCGAGACGTATCAAGGGTATCGTTTTGACATCGGCGGGCATCGCTTCTACACGCGCCTCAGCGAGATCCAACGCCTTTGGGAGGAACTCCTTGGGCCGGACCTCATCCAGGTGCGCCGCCTCTCGCGCATCTATTACCAGGGCAAATTCTTCGAGTATCCCCTCTCCTTTGGGAATGCCCTCTCAAACCTAGGCCTCGGCGAAAGCATCGCGGTCATGGCGAGTTACCTCCGGGCCAGGCTCTTCCCCCACAGGCACGAAACAAACCTCGAAGAATGGCTGACAAACCGCTTCGGCTCCCGGCTCTACCGCATCTTTTTCAAGACGTATACGGAAAAGGTGTGGGGTATGCCTTGCCACACACTCGGCGCCGATTGGGCGGCGCAGCGCATCCAAGACCTGACTTTGGCCGGCGCCATCCTTTCGGCCCTGGGCGGTAAGAGCCGCGCCAAAACGTTGATTCGCACCTTTCACTACCCCCGCCTCGGCCCCGGCCTCCTCTGGGAGCGTATGCGCGAAGCAATCCTCCGGAACGGTTCGGAGGTCCGCGTGAACGCTCCTGTAACGGGCCTCAAGCGCGAAGGCGGCCGCATCACCTATGTGGAGGCCTCTCACCAGGGGGCGACCGCCCTCATCCCCTGCGACCACGTCATCTCCAGTATGCCGCTTGGCGAGTTGGTTCAGCGCCTTGACCCGCCGCCCCCCGAGGAGATCCTCGCCTCGGCCCGCGCCCTGCGCCACCGCGCCTTTCTCCTCGTGGGCCTCATCCTCGAGGGGCGAGACCTCTTCCCCGATAATTGGATTTACGTCCACAGCCCAGAGGTCGCGGTGGGGCGCATCCAAAACTTTCGCAATTGGAGCGAGGCGCTCGTCCCCTCAAGCGAACACACCAGCCTGGGGATGGAGTATTTTTGCGACGAGGGGGATACCCTCTGGAGCCAACCGGATCGAGATCTCATCGCCCTGGCCGCCCAAGAACTGGAACAATTGGGGCTGGCCGATGGCTCTCGCATAGTAGATGGCGTCGTGATCCGCCAAGCGCGCGCTTACCCCGTCTATAATGCGGAATATCGCACCCACGTGGCGCGCCTGCGCAATTACCTGGCGGGGTTCCAGAATGTGCAGACCATCGGGCGCAATGGGATGCACCGCTACAACAACCTCGATCACGCGATGCTGACCGGCCTTTTGGCCGCACGGAACGTGCTCGGCGCCCGATATGACATTTGGGCCGTGAATGCCGATTCGACCTATGGCGAGGCCCTTTGAAATGTTCCTAGAAAACCTCTATTGGACGGCTTACCTTGCCTACCGCGCGCGGCAGCAGGCGCGCGTGCCCTTCCTCCCTCAGGAGGAGATCATCCGCCGCCAGCGCAAACGCCTGCACGAGATGGTCGCCTACGCCTATCGGCACGTCCCCTATTATCGAGAGACGATGAGGGCCCGTGGCCTCACGCCGGATGACTTTTACACGGTAGAGGCCCTGGAACGCCTGCCGATCATCGAACGCAGCGCAGTGCAGGAGGCGCCTGAACGGTTTCGCTCCGAGATCATCCCACAAGATCGCCTGCTCTACACCCACTCGAGCGGCAGTATGGGCATCCCCATCGAGGTGTGGCACGATCACCGGGCCGTCCTCGAAAACGCCTCCCACGGGGAACGCCAACGCGCCATCTACACCCGCTTCATCGGGCAAGCCCTCGGTTACCGCGAGACGGTGCTCATCTCCATCGCGAGCGTCGCCGGGGATACGCAGGGCCTCGTCGCCTCGCGCCTAGCGCTCCCGCGCGCTCTGCGCATCCAGCGCCAATACCTCAAAATGGCCGATTCCTTCGAGCATAACGTGCGCGAAATCCAGCGGTTTCGGCCCCACGTTCTGCACAGCCATGGCTCCTATCTCAACGCGTTCTTTCCGTATCTCTATGCCCATGGCATCACCTTCCCCTCGCTCAAACTCGTGACCTTTTCATCCGATAATCTTTTCCCCGGCGCGCGTCGCCTCATCGAGGAGGAATTCGGTCTGCCGGTATTCGGCACCTATCAGACCATTGAGGCCTTTCAAATCGGTTTCGAATGCGAAGCGAAGCGGGGGTATCACCTCAATATAGACCTATACCCCCTGCGCATCGTAGATGAAGCCGGCCGCACCGTGCCGCCCGGCGAGACGGGCGAGGTCGTTATCTCCAACCTCGTCAACCGGGGCACGGTGCTCTTGAACTACCGCCTGCGCGACCTGGCCGTGCTCTCGACGGAGCCTTGCCCCTGCGGCCGCAACCTGCCCCTCTTGGCGTGCATCGAGGGCCGAAATGATGAGTTCATCCCCCTAGCCTCCGGCGGGCGCGCCCACCCCACGACCGTGCGCACCCTGCTCATCATCCACCCCGAAATCTGCCAATTCCAGGTCCTCATTCTACCGCGTTACACCTGCGATGTGCGCCTCATCGTGCGGCCGGGCTGCGATCGCGAGGCCCTGGAGCGCTCTTTGCGCGCCGATTGGCAGCAAAGGTTCGGCGAGGCCCTACGCCTGCGCCACATCCATTACGTGCGCGAGATCCCCAGGCCCCCGGGCGGCAAGCCGCGCATCATCTTGCCTTGCCCAGAGGAAGACGGGGAAGAAGGTTCACCGTGAAAAACGGCCGCTATTGGGATGGCATCCTCCAAGAGTGGCTGGCCGAGGATCGCGACGCCCTGTGGAGGCGCTACAGCGATGCCTTGCACACCGCCCTCTTTCGCCGGTGGCTGGGCAAACGCCCTGGGGGGCGCTTGCTCAAGACGGACCTCTTCGATGAAGCGGTGAGCGAAGGGATGAGCGCCCTTGGGGCTGAATCCAGCCTCGCCGTGGGGGTGGATATTTCGGAGGAGGTGGCCCTAGCGGCACGCCGCCGCCACCCAGGTTGGAATGTGATCGTCGCCGACGTGCGGCACCTCCCCTTTGCCGATGGCGCCTTTGGCGCCATCCTTTCCAACTCGACGCTCGACCATTTCGAGGCCATCGGCGACATAAGTGGGGCACTCGAGGAACTGCGTCGCGTCCTTCGGCCGGGCGGCCGGCTTCTTTTGACGCTCGATAACGCCGCCAACCCCGTCATCGCCCTGCGTCAGGCCCTACCGAAAGGCCTCTTGTATCGCCTAGGCATCACGCCCTATGCGGTGGGCCGCACCGTAGGCCCAAATCGCCTCAAGGCGATGCTCCGCGCCCTTGCCCTTCGGATTGTGGAGATGTCTCCCATCCTGCATTGCCCGCGCTATTGGGCGGTGCGCCGCGCGCGGCGGCTAAAAAACGCGCCGCCCCTTGGGCAGGAGCGCTTTTTACGGAGCCTGGCGCGCTGGGAAATCCTCCAGCGCCCACCCAGCCGCTGGCTCACGGGGTACTTCATCGCCATCCTGGCCATCAAGGAGGGGGATTGATGCCGCGCCTTGCGGATGAGGTGTGCAGCCCACTCGGCCTCGAGATCGCCTGCCAACTTGCGGATGCCTCGAGCGACCTAGGATATATCGTGATAGACTCTACGTTCAGAGGGCGCTCAATGGGCGGCCTGCGGATGCTCCCCGACGTAACCGTCGAGGAACTGCGCCTCCTGGCCCGTTCGATGACCTTAAAGTATGCCTTCTTGGGCCTCCCGCAAGGGGGCGCCAAGGCCGGCCTCCGCTTTGATCCTGAGGCCCCCCTCGAGGCACGCCAGGCCGCCCTACGACGCTTTGCCCAGGTCGCTGCCCCCTTACTCCGCTCTCGCGTGTACATCCCCAATGCCGATATGGGCACCACGCATGAGGATATTCGTTTCCTTCTGAGGAGCCTGGGCCTGCGCCCGAACCCGCACGACACGCGCCGCAGCGATTCGGGATATTACACGGCCTGTTCGACCCTGGCCTGCACCCTAGAGGCGGCGGCGCATCTAGGGTTTGGCCTTCGCGGCGCCTCGGTCGCCATCGAAGGGTTTGGGCACGTGGGCGGGGCGCTCGCCAAATTCCTCTACGAGCAGGGGGCGAACGTGGTAGCCGTTTCTACCTCGGCAGGGGCCATCTACGCCCCCCAAGGGCTGGATATCCCTTCTCTCCTTCGCCTGCGCGAGGCGCACGGCAGCGCCGCCATCCTGCACTACGGCATGGCGGAACGCATCGCCCTCCCCGATCTCCTCACTTTGCCGGTGGATATCCTCTCTCCTTGCGCGCGGCACCACAGCATCCACACGGGGAATGCGGCTCACGTGCAGGCCCGCCTCATCTGCCCCGGCGCGAATAATCCCGTCTCGCCGGAGGCGGAACGCATCCTGCAAGGGCGGCGGGTGCTCGTGATCCCCGATTTTGTATCGAACTGCGGGGGTGTGCTCGGCGGCACTCTGGAGTTCGCCGGGTGCCCGAGGGCCGCCATCGAGGCCTTCATCCATCGGGAGATCGGCCGCCGGATGCGAGATATCCTCCGCAAGGCCGAGGCGCAAGACCGAACCCCGCGAGAGGTGGCCGAGGCGCTCGCCCTGGCCAACCGCGAGAGGCTATGCCGCGCCGCCCAGTGCCACCCCGTTCGGCAAAAGGTGTTGACCGCGGCGCTCGCCCTATATCGCCGGGGGTGGGTCCCCCGCGCCCTCGTCTCGCCTTTGGCCTCGCGCTATATCCGAAAGGGGTTGGCGTGCGACTGAGTGTCATCATCCCCGTGTATAACGGCAGGGAGCACCTTGCCCAATGTTTAGAGGCCATTTGGCGCTCCACCCGGATGCCCGATGAGGTCATCGTGGCGGATGACGCCTCGACGGATGGCTCGGGGGCGCTCGCGCGTGAGATGGGCGCGCGCGTCCTACGCGTGGGAGAGGCCCCTCAAGGCCCCGCCGTGGCCCGCAATCGGGCGGCGGCTCTTGCACAAGGGGATGTCCTCGTCTTTGTGGATGCGGACGTCGCCCTCCACGCCGAGGCGCTCGCGCAGATGGAAGCCCGCTTTGAGGCCCACGCCGAGGTCTCGGCCCTCTTTGGCTCGTATGATGACGCGCCCGCGGCTCCCGGCCTGGTGAGCCGCTACAAGAACCTATTCCATCACTACACCCACCAGCACGGCCGGCGCGAGGCTTCCACCTTCTGGGCGGGGTGCGGCGCCATCCGCCGGGGGGCCTTTGTACAGGCCGGGGGGTTCCCAGAGGATTTCGCCCAGCCCTCCATCGAGGATATCGCCTTAGGGATGCGCCTACGGCGCCTAGGGCAGCGCATCTGGCTTTGCCCAGAAATCCAAGGCACCCACCTCAAACGTTGGACATTCTGGAATATGCTTCGCACGGATATCCTGCAACGCGCCTTGCCCTGGGGGCGGTTGATGCTCCGCGAGGGGCATTTGGCCAACGACCTCAACCTCGATTGGCATAACCGCCTGGGGGCCGGGCTGGCCATTGGGGTTTTATTGAGCCTTCTCGCCATCCCCTTTTGGCCCTGGGCAGGGATCGGTGCGGGCATCGCGCTGGCCGCGCTGGTCTGGCTCAATGCCGACCTCTACCGCTTTCTCGCCCGGCACGGCGGCTGGCGCTTTGCCGTGGGGGCGGCGGGTTTGCACTTTCTCTACCTCCTGTATTCCAGCGCCGCGCTTGGGGTCTGTGCCCTTTTGCACCTAGGGGAGCGCTTCCGGAGAACATCAAAAAGCGCCGAAGGCCTCTAAAAGCCTTCGGCGCCTGTCGGGGCGGGCGGACTTGAACCGTCGACCTCACGGACCCGAACCGTGCGCGCTACCGGGCTGCGCTACGCCCCGAACACTGCCCAGTATACCGCGATTGCACCGAATGCACAAATCGCCCCTCTCAGGCCCCTTCAGCCCAGTATTATGATCCATTGAGTGAACCTTCCTTCCCCGGTACAATGATCATTTGAGTTGACACACCAGGGCACCCTCGGTGAAACTTGCTGACTTGACCGCTTGTTCATTTGGCCTATAATGCCTGCGAGCCGCGCCTACTCACCCAACCTGGCGCGATGCACGGTGACGAAAGAGCGATGGAAGCCGAAAGTTCAAGTCCGAACGTAGATAGTACCGACGGCCTTGCGGGTTCACGGAAAAACCTACCTCCCTAAAGCAGTCAAGCCGCGCTGACCACGTCGGCGCCTCCGACGCGTGTTCAAGGCCGCAGCTTGCTGCTGCGGCCTTTTTGTATGGGCATTCCGTGGCCCCTGGGACCGCCTAAACCTCTGCGCGGAAGGAGGTGCCCTATGGCGATGTGGTTAAGCCGTATTCTCGACCGCCCCGTTTGGGATGCTCAAGGCGAACGCCTTGGCCGATGTGTGGACGTCCTCGTGGCAGAGACCGAAAAGGCCCTGCCGCCCCTGCGCGCCTTGGCGGTGGCGCGCGAAAAGCAAGAGACGCTGCTCGTCTCCGCGGCAGACGTCGCTTGGCTCACCCCATCCATCATCCTCAAAGTGACCAAGCCCATCCCCTACATCCCCAAGGGGGATGAACTCTATCTGCGCCGCCAGGTGCTGGATCGCCAAATTGTGGATACCGAGGGCCGCCGTGTGGTGCGCGTGAACGACTTGCAGATCATCCGGCCCAATGGGCATTACTGCCTGGCCGCGGTTGATGTGGGGTCGCTCGGCCTGGCGCGCCGCATGGGGGCCGAACGGATCGTCGAGCGCGTGGCCACCACGTTGGGCCGGCCGGTGCCCGGCGTGGTCATCCCTTGGCGCGATGTGGCCCCTGTGGAAAGCGGGGCGCCCATCCGCCTGCGCATCTCGCGAGACCGCCTCAGCCGCTTGCACCCGGCAGATTTGGCCAACATCGTGAATGAGTTGGACTATCCCGCCGGCCAGGCCCTCCTTTCTTCGCTGGATACCTCCGTCGTGGCCGATGCGATGCAGGAGATCGAGCCGGCCCTCCAGGCCTCCGTCCTTGAAACCCTCGGCCCCGACCGCGCCGCCGATGTGGTGGAGGAGATGGACCCCGACGAGGCCGCCGACCTCTTGGCCACTCTGGAGCCGGACGACCGCGAGGAAATCCTCGATCATATGGAGGCGGAAGACGCCGAGGAGGTCCAAAAACTCCTCGCCCACCCGCCCGATACGGCCGGCGGCATTATGACCACCGAATACACGACCATCCGCCGCGGCCTGACGGCCGGCCAGGCCCTGGAGGCCCTGCGTCGCTCCGAAGAGGCCCGCGAGGATGAGACGATGTATTACGTCTATGTGATAGACGACGAAGGGCACCTGGAGGGCGTCATCACCCTGCGCGACCTCGTTATGGCGGACCCGGATACGCCCATTGATCGGCTCATCGGCACGCGCCCCATCCGCGTCAAGTTGTCCACGCCCCAAGAGGAGGTAGCCCGCCTGGTGGCCAAGTATGACTTATTAGCCATCCCTGTGGTGGATGAGGAGAACGTCCTCCATGGCATCGTCACCGTGGATGATGCCATTGATGCCTTCATCCCCACCGCTTGGAAGAAACGCCTCCCGCGCTTCTTCTGATCTTTCGACGAACCCCACGCGAGAGGAGAAATGACACGATGCGCTGGCGCACGCGGCTTGGGTTGATTGGACAACGTATCTTGATGTTTCTCGCCATCCTGGGGCCAGGGCTGATCACCTCCAGCGCCGATAATGACGCCCCTGGCATCGCCACCTACTCGATGGCGGGGTCCGTCTTTGGCTTCCGCTTCCTATGGGTCATTTTGTGGATCACCTTCGGTGAAGTGGTGATTTTGGAGATGGCCGCCCGGATGGGCGCGGTAACGGGCAAGGGCTTTTCTGACCTCGTGCGCGAGGAGTATGGCGTTCGCGAGACGTTCCTCATTATGCTGGGGTTGATGATCGCCAATTTCGGCACCACGGCGGCCCAATTCGCGGGCATCGCGGCGGCCTCGGAACTCCTCGGCGTCTCGCGGTACATCGCCGTGCCCATCGCCGCCGCGATGATCTGGTTCCTGGTATTGAGGGGGTCCTATCGCTATGTCGAAAAAGTGCTCCTCGTCTTGGCGAGTTACGCCATCTGTTACATCGCCTCGGCCATCCTCGTGAAGCCCGACTGGGGAGCCATCGCCCACAATTTCATCATCCCCACCTTTTCGCGAGATCGGCAGTACCTCATCGCCCTCCTGGCCACTGTGGGCACGACGATCACGCCCTGGGGATGCGCCTATATGCAGGCCACCGTGGCTGACAAGGGCGTCCGCAAGGAGGAATTCGCCTACACCCGGCTAGATGTCTCCGTCGGCGCCGTCATTGGGAACATCGTCTCGGCGTTCATCATCATCGCCACGGCCGCCACGCTTTACAAGGCCGGCATCGCTGTGGATTCCGCCGAGGAGGCCGCCCGCGCCCTGGCCCCCCTCGCTGGCGAATGGGCCGAATTCCTCTTTTCCATCGGCCTCTTGGGGGCCTCGCTTCTTGCGGCCTCTGTGCTGCCCCTTTCCACCACTTACGCCGTGTGCGAGGCCTTTGGCTGGGAACGCGGCATCAACCGCAGTTACCGCGAGGCGCCCATCTTTTACAACTTGTACACGGCGCAAATCGTCCTAAGCACGCTCCTCGTGCTCATCCCGGGCATCCCGCTCTTCCCCCTGATGTGGCTCTCGCAGGTGGCGAACTCGGTGCTCCTGCCCTTTGTGCTCATCTTTATGCTCAAACTGGCCAACAACCCCCGCATTATGGGAGATTGGCGCAACGGCCGCGGCACGAATATCTTTGCCACGATTCTAGCCATCCTAGTGAGCATCGCCACGGTCACGATGTTCTTCTTTAGCACCTAAATCCCTCGAGGCTCGGCGCGGGGCCTCTATAGGCCAAGCCTCTTGGAGGCCCCGCCCTTTTCCCATACCCCTCTTTCCTTGACAAGAAGCGCCCTCCCGCTTACATTTGGGCGCAGATTGCACAAGGAGGTGCCCAATGCGCGAAAGGCTAGCGATCGAAGGAGGCAGGCCCGTTCGCACGGCGCCTTTCCCCGCTTGGCCCCAGTGGACGGAGGCCGAAGAGCGCGCCCTGCTCGAGACCTTGCGTTCGGGGGTATGGTGGTCCTATGAGGGATCCCAGGTGAAGGCTTTTGAAGAGGAGTTTGCCGCCTATCACGATGCAGCCTATGGCGTGGCCTGTACGAACGGCTCGGCGGCGTTGGAGGTGTGCCTACGGGCGGCCGGCATTGACTGGGGAGATGAGGTCATCACCACGCCCTACACGTTCATCGCCACGGCGAACGCCTGCCTTTTGGTCGGGGCCATCCCCCGTTTTGCGGATATTTCGCTATCCACCTGGAACCTCGACCCCGAGCGCATCGAGGCCCTCATCACGCCGCGCACCAAGGCCATCCTGCCCGTGCACTTGGGCGGGGAACCCGCCGATATGGACGCCATCTGCGCCATCGCCGCGCGGCACGGCCTCCTCGTCATCGAAGATGCCTGTCAAGCCCACGGCGCTATGTGGAAGGGCCGCAAAGTGGGCGCCTTGGGCGATATGGGCTGTTTCAGTTTTCAGAACAGCAAGAACATCACGGCCGGCGAAGGGGGCATAGTCCTCACGAACTCGGCAGAGTGGGCCGACAAATGCTGGTCGGTGGTCAACGTGGGGCGCGGCCGCGGCGGCGCCTTTTACGAGCACATCGGCCTCGCCTCCAACTATCGTATGGTGGAGTGGAGCGCCGCGGTGCTCCGCGTGCAGTTGACACGCCTCCAAGAACAGACCGAACGGCGCGCGGCGAACGCCGCTTACCTCGACGAAGCGCTCAGCGAAATCCCCGGCCTAAATCCTGTACGGAGCGACCCGCGCACAACCCTCTGCGCCTACCACATCTACCGCATGCTGTATGAGCCGGAGGCCTTTGGCGGGCGCCCGGCCGGCGAGTTCGCGCGGGCTATGCGTGCGGAGGGCATCCCCATCGCCTTGGGCTACCCCGAGCCGCTCAGCCAGCAGGAGGTCATCGTGAAACGCAGCCGCTTCATCCGCGAGCGGTTGGGCCTGCCCCAGCAAGCGCCCGATCCCACGCCGGCCTGCGAAGAGGTCTGTGCTCGCGGCCTTTGGATGCCCCAGCGCGTGCTCCTGGGGAGCCGCGAAGATATGGAGGATATCGTCACCGCGGCGCGCAAGGTGTACGCGGCGTGGAGTTGAGAATAAGCCATCACACTTTAAGGAGTTCCCAATGCCCAAGAAAACGATCCCCGATCTCTATGCGATGGTCGAGCGCGGCGAACCGCTCAGTATGATCACCTGCTATGATTATCCCTCGGCCCGCATTATTGACCGTGCGGGGGTGGATATCGTCCTCGTGGGAGATTCGGTGGCGATGACCGTGCTGGGCAACCCCACCACCCTCCCCGCCACGATGGATATGATGATCATCTTTGCGCGCGCCGTAGCGAAAGGGTGTGAAAGCGCCTTTGTCATCGGCGATATGCCCTATATGAGTTACCAGGCCTCGGTGAGCGAGGCGATTCACAACGCCGGGCGCTTTATGGCCGAGGCGGGGGTGGATGGCGTCAAACTCGAAGGGGGCCGCAATATGGTGGAGGCCGTGCGGGGCATCGTCAAGGCCGGCATCCCCGTGATGGGGCACTTGGGCCTGACGCCGCAATCGGCCTCGGCCATCGGGGGGTATCGCGTCCAAGGGCGCACAGCCGATGCGGCCATTGCCCTCTTGGAGGACGCCCTTGCCCTGCAAGACGCCGGCGTCTGGAGCATCCTCCTCGAACTCGTGCCGGCCCGCGTGGCCGAGGTCATCACCGAGAAGTTGAGCATCCCCACCATCAGCATCGGGTCGGGGGCGGGCTGCTCGGGTCATTGCCAGATCTTTCATGACGTGGTGGGTATGTTCGAGGCCTTTACGCCGCGCCACGCCAAAAAGTATGCCGATGTAGGCGCTGCCTTGCGTGAGGCGATGGAGGCCTTTCACCGCGAAATCAAAGATCGCACTTACCCTGGCCCAGAGCACTCGTTCAAGATCCCTGCGGACGCGCTCAAGCAGTTTCTCGACTATGCTGCCAAGCGTTGAAACACCATCTCATTAAGGTGTGGAGGGAATACCGCCTATGCTGGGCTTGAGACCCCCCAACGTCGAAAGGTTGGCCGAAAGGGCCGATGTAGACGGGTTGATCAAGGCCCTGGGTTACGATCGAGATCCCGCCATCCGTGCGGCGGCCGCCCAGGCCCTCGCGGCCTTTTCCTCTCCCGAGGTGCTCAAGGCTTTGCGCGAGACCCTCGAGGACCCCGCGCCGGAGGTGCGCCAGGCCGCCGTGCGATCGCTCGCGGCGGTGGGCAAATTCCAGGCGACCGAAGCGCTCATCGCCAAACTCGATGACCAAGATGACGCCGTCGCCCAAGAGGCGGCGATGAGCCTGGCCGCTGTCAAAGATCCGCGCGCCGTCCCTCCGCTCGTCCAGATTGTGCGCAGCGGCAAACGCCCTTATCTGCGCGAGGCCGCGCTGGACGCTTTGAGCACCATTGGCGCGGCGGCGGCCCGGGCGGCCGTGCCCCTCCTCTACCATCAAGATGCCGCCGCGCGCGAGGCGGGGCGGGCCATCCTCAAGCGGATGGGTGCAGCGGCCATCCCGACCCTGCGCCCCTACCTGAACGACGAAAACCGCGACCTTCGCTGGCGCCTGGTGGAGGTAGTGGGCGAAATCGAAGGCGAGGCCGCCACCGCTTTCCTCATAGAGGCCCTGCAAGATCGCGACTATTACGTGCGCGAGGCGGCCATCGCCGCCTTGGCCGTCCGAGGGGAAAGCAGCATTCCCGCCGTGGCCGATCTCTTGCGCCTCGAGAGCGTCTCGCTCCGCGAGGCGGCCATCACTATCTTGGATCGCATCGGCACGCCGGCCGTCGTCGTGCCCCTCCTCACCGCCTTGGGGGCCGTCCAGGCCAACCTGCGCCGCCTGGCCGCGCAGGCCCTGAGCAAAACGGGGGACCCACGGGCCATCCAGGCCTTGAACAACCTCTTGGTGAACGATGACGACACGATGGTGCGGCGCGCCGTGGTCGAGGTCCTGGCGCGCCTGCGCGATCCCTCTTCGCTCGAGGCCTTTGTGCGCGCCCTGAGCGACCGCGACTATGCCGTACGCCAGAAGGCGGCCGAGGCCATCAAGGCCTTAGGTTGGGAGCCAGACCGCTCGGAGACGGCCGCGCGCTATTGGGCCAGCCAAGGGCGCTGGGAGCGGTGCGTGCAGATCGGCGAGCCGGCCGTGGTCGTCCTTTTAGATTACCTACCGGAGGCCACCTCCTCCGAACAGCGCCTCATCCGCAACGCCCTCGAGCGCATTGGGTCTGTGGCGGTACCCCACCTCTTGGGGGCCTTGCAGGCCCCTCAAAAGGCCCTCCGGGCCGAGGCCGCGGGCCTCTTGGCGCGCATCGCAGGGCAAGAGGCGCTCGAGCCGCTCTTGCAGGCCCTCAAAGACCCCGAACGTTCCGTGCGCGAGGCAGCTGCGGCCGCCCTGGGCGAGATCAAAGATCCGCGAGCCATCCCTGCCCTGGTGGAGGCCCTGAAGGATTGGGAACTCAACGTGCAAGAGGCCGCCGCCAAGGCCTTAAGCCCTTTTAGCGAGCAGGCCTTGCCGAGCGTCCTGCCCCTCCTCGAGGCCGAAGACTGGCACACTCGCCAAGGCGCGGTGATGGCCTTGGGCTACTCGGGCCTTGGGCAGGCCACGGAGATCCTCCTGCCGGTCTTTCGCAAGGACCCCGAGCGCAACGTGCGCAACGCCGCACTCGAAGCGCTCAAACGCCTCCAGGCGGCCTCCGTGGAGGCCTTTATCGCGATGCTCTATGACCCCGACGCGGAAACGCGCCAGAAGGCCATTACCGCCCTGGGAGATATGCGCGACCGCCGCGCCGAAGAACCGCTCCTCTCGCTCCTTTGGGATGGAGACCAAGCCATCCGCGCGGCGGCCTTTGGCGCGCTGCAACGGCTCGGCGTGTTCGACCCCATCGCGCTTTCGGCCCCGCCGCGCACCGCGCACCTCTATGTGATGGTGTGCAGCCCGCGAGACCTGCCGCCCGACGAATGGAGCGAAATCGCCCACCAGGCCCTGACGGAACTCGGCGAACAGGCGCCGGCGCTCCAATGGGTGCACGCCACCATCCTGAGCGACTTTTCGCGCCTCCACGAATCGTTCTACCGCTTTGAGCCGGGCGAAAACGTGTTTCAAGGGCTGGTCAAGGCCTTCCAGGAATGGATTATCCGCGAAGGCGGGACCATTGCCGATTGGGAGGCGCGCTTCTTCCACCGCGAATTGGCCGACCTCCCTGATCTCGAAGAGGTAGATACTATCCTCTTTTACTACCAGCCCTAAACAATGCGAGGGCGCGTTTTCGCCAGCGCGCCCTCGCTCGTTTGAAAGCGCCCTCAGTGATGCGCCGCGTGGTCGTGCGGCGGGGTGTGCTCGTGGTAATACCCCATTTGGTGCATACGGTTGTGCAAGCGCCGGTGCGCCCCTTCGAGGATTAGGCGCATCCGCTTGTAGGCACGCGTCTCGGCGCGGGTGCCCACCGTATCGAGATAGGCCAAGGCCCCCTCGATTTGCTCAAGGATGGTGACCGCATCGGCGGCGGCATAGAAAGGCGACCCCTCCACCTCCACCATCACGGGCGTGGAATGGGCGGCGATGATCTCCGGCTTATCGGTATAGTGGCCGCGCACGAGGAGGGCGATCCACGAAGAGCGCGTAACGGGCACGCGGAACGACCCCCTCGCCGCCCAGGGGTCAATGGCCAGGCTCTCGCGAATCTCGCCGTTCACGATGAGTTCGATGCGCGACATCGGCACCGTAACACTGGCCAACTCCCAGGCCACGTCCACCGTGCCGCCGCTCGAGGTCATATGGATGCGCGCGCCCATCGGCCGGCCATCCACGGTCATCTCCATCAAGGGGCCATACGTAACAAACGTCTCGGCCCGGCGGATGGCCTCCATCCAGGCGCGATAGGTAAAGGGTTCCCCCTCGCGCAACCGGGCATAGGTGCGCACCGTGCCCACGGCCGTGCGCGCCGTCATCTTGTCCGTCCCACCCACGGCGGCCACCATATAGCCATTGTTGAGGTAGCGGTACCAATCGGAGAGGGAATAAGGGTTGATGCCGCTGTAAAGATCGTCCCACGCGGTCATCTCCACGCCATCCACCACGCCTTCGACGATGGCGGCGGCATTTTCGGCCCGTGGGTTGGGAAAGTGCGGGAGGATGACCAAACCGCCTTGCTGGCGGCACTGCCGCGCCCACTCCGTCAGGAGAATCTCGATGGGGTCGCCCAGGGCCGATTCATCGGGACCGCCCGTCGTCATCGGTGCGATGATGCGCCCCTCGTACCCCAAGAGCGAGATGTGCCCCAGCACGTGCTGGCGGTTCTCCGTCCCCACGCGGACGAGATATTCCCCGTCACCGCCCGCCTCCACCGAACCCCAGGTCGTTTTGCCGTCGAAATCGCCCACGTTGGTCATCAACTCGCCCCATTGGCTGGCCAGGAGGTTCACCACGTTGACGCCCTCCGCCGACCCCTCCAACAGGGCGGACATCGGCGTGAGAAAGTGCACGTGGGTATCCGCGCTCACCCAGCCGCGCTCGCGCCAGGGGAGAACCTTGTCCAACTCGATGAAGATCTCGCGGGTTTCTGGCGTGATCTCTTTGACCAGGCGGAGTGGCTTGATCTCAAACCCTTTGGAAATCTCCAAATACACCGGGCCAAGGGGCAGGTCAATGACCGCCTCGCCGGGGATGTAGGTGCAATGATGTTGGCCCCGATGGGTGAAATCCACCGAGTAATCCTCGAACCAGGCGGGGTTGGGGATGCGGTGCCGATCCACGGGGGCGAGGTATTCCCCTGCCTGGCCGTGCACATGGAGTTTGACGGCCACGGGCTTGCGGCTGCCCTTTTCGACCACGCGCAAGAGAACGCGCTGGTTGGCCGGCGGCACGGGTTTGAGGTGCACCGCCTGGGCCTCTTCTACGCGAGAGACGGGCACCTGCTCCCCGTCCCACAGGTGGAAGGCGGCCTCCGGGTGAGACGTATATTCCAAGATGACCTCGCGCCGGCTGATGACGGGCAGTTGGTTGTTGTAACTATCGCTCCAGGCGCGCGTGAGGTAGATGGGCCGCCATTGGGCGGAGATGATCTGCCCCATATCGAGCCGTATCTGGCTGAGAAGGCCCATCTCATCGAGCGTGGGGTCAAAAGAAAGGCCCTCCGGCAGGGTCAGCACGGCCTTGCGGCGCGGACGCCAACGCAAAGGATGCTCCTGCACATTGCCAAGGCTCACCGCCATAAGGAGTACAGCCCCCTCGACAGGCTCACAACGCAGGCCCACAATGGCCTTCTCAGGGTGTGGGTTATTCCACGCATAGAGCCAGTTCACCCAAGGGCCGTCATCGGCGGCATCTACGCGCGTCTGCGAGGTGCCCCAAGAGAACGCCGTCTGCTCATGATGAGGCCGCTGGGGCCTGGGTTTGCAGTGCGCCACGGCCTGGAAGCAATTCTCTCCCCAGGGGCGCTGAAACGTGCCGATTTCGTGGCGCCGGCGGATGGGAATCTCCTCTTCCGAGCCATCCGCATAGAGCACCGTGTAGCGCGCGGCCAATTCTCCCAGTTGGCCCCAACCCCGGCTGGGCGAGATAAACCCATATCGGTTGGGCTGAGGAGGCCGAATATCCGACGTATGCTGGAAGACGAGCCAGCGCGCCGTGTTGGGCGCACACCGCAGGGTGATGGGCGCCCCCTCGTGGAGGGGGAGGAATCCCTTGATGTCAAAGGGGATGCCCCAACCCACACAGGCGCCCAACGGGGCGTGTTCGAGGGCCGAACGGAGTTCGGCGCTGAACGCCGTACACCCCTTCACGGCCTCCGCCCCTTGCCAAGGGCCTTCCAGGGCCAAAGGCCGAAAGCCACGATGAGCCGGTCCATCGCGAACGATCATAGCCTCACCCTCCCTTTCCGTGGTATGAGGTTTGTTTATCGCGTGATCTTATGCCTTCACACGCTCTAGCAACTCTCGCAAGATCCCTGCCATCCGCTCGGCGTTCATCGCCAAGATGCGCTCGCCCAACTCTGCGCTCGCGTACAGGCGCGGGTCTTGGCCGCCGATGCCCACGGGCCATTCGTTCGGGTCTTTGGGCAGGCGTTCCATCTCCACCAAATCGGGCCGCAGGGCCATCACCAGCGAGGTCTCGTTCATCGCCGCGTGGTCCACCTGAATGCCCAAACCCTCCCGATCCAGCGGGCTGCCCCAGCAGGTGAGAATGGCCAGCCCATACCGCTCAGCCCATTCGGCGGCGTGATTTTGCACATAGCCCGTCGAGGGGCCATGGCCATGCGCCACCACGATGCGGAACCCCGCGCGGCGCAACTGCTTGAGGATGGCCTCCACCCACGCGCCAAAGAGGTCCTCCGGCACCCAATAGGCGCTGCCGGCCAATTGCTGATCGGGGTACGCCTTTTCGGGCGGCGCGCCAAGGCACAAGTCCATACCGTAGAGTTCCATCTCTCCCACTGCGCGCCGCCGATCCGGCCCCATAAAAAGCATAGGGAGGACGATTCCCCCTACCTGGCGAGCCAGCCGTTCGAAGAACCCTTGAGATTGTAGGCCATCTGCCCCCAAAGGCAGATGTTCGCCGTGCCATTCGAGCGTCCCCAAAGGGAGATAGGCGATGGGCGCTTTCGCCAAGCGCTCGCGAAAGGCCTGCGGCGTCAATTCAGCATACAAGACCCTTTCTTCCATCGTTCCCCTCATTCGTCAAGATAGCACACCCCCCTATTATAGGCACGTTGCTCTACTCGCGCATCTCTTCTTGGGGGGCAGGGCCTTGCCGAATACGCCTTCAGGACCCATTTGGAGTGGGGATCCCGCTTTCGCCTGTGCTGAAACGCGGCGTTTGACAAATTGTGTACACTGTATAGAGTATACGTTGTAAACCTTTGAAAGGACGATATGCCCTATCACAACCCTCTCGCTATGCCGTTCGTGCCCCTCAAAATCTTTCGAGGGCGAAAAATCGGCTTGACATGCCCTCGCGGATGCTTCTACAATAGCCTTTGTATCTTGCCTCGGGCGCCCGTCACCGTGTGGGGCAGCCCCTTTGGCCCGATGCTCTCTGCTGGCCGAGCCAGGATTTTCTTGTAGGAAGGAGATCGCGTGTGAAACGGCTGAGATTCTGGATTACCCTTTTGGTCGCGATCGTCATCGCCGTGTTAGGCCTCTTGACGGCCTACAACTGGTGGCTGGCTCAACCGATCCGCCAGGTGGCCGAAGGGCAGACTGCCCCCGTTGTCCGGAGCACCATTCGCCAAGTGGTGCGCGCCTATGGGCAAGTTGCCGCGCCCGATGCCGTGGTGGTGAACCCCGCCATCTCGGGCCGGGTTCGCGAAATACTCGTCAAGGTGGGAGATACCGTCCGTGCAGGGGACGTTTTAGCGCGGCTGGAGACGGATGACCTCGAAGCGGCCGTGCGCCAGGCTGAGATGGCCCTGCGCACCGCCGAGGCGCAGTTGGCCCGCACGCGCGCGGGGTCTTCGCCGGAATATCTCCGCGTGTTAGAAGCGGGCGTGGCCGTGGCGCAAGCGCGGCTCCTTACGGCGCAGGCCACGGTGGATGGCGCGCGTGCCTACCTCGCGGGCGTACGCAAGGGGCCAACGGCCGAGGAGATCGCCATCGCCGAGCGGCGCATCGAAGAAGCCAAGAACGCCCTATGGGGCGCCCAGGCCCAGCGAGACGCGATCTGTGGCCGCGTGCGAGATGGCGCCGGCCAGGCCGAATGCGATGGCGCTCAGGCCTCCGCCTTGCGCGCCGAAGAGAACGTGCGCATCGCCGAACTGCAACTGCAACAATTGAAGGCCGGCGTGGACGAAACGACCATCCTCTCGGCCCAGTCGCAATTGAATGCCGCCCTGGGCCAACTGAAAACGGCCGAGGCCCAAGTGGCCCAGGCGGAGGCGGAACTGGAGCGCGCCAAGGCCGGGCCAACCAAGGAGGAAATCGCCGTGGCCGAAGCCCAGGTGGACGCGGCCCGTGTGGCCTTCGAAGAGGCCAAGCGACGGTTAGCAGCGGCGCAAATTACCGCGCCGATAGACGGCACGGTCACCAACGTGCAGGCGAGCATTGGGCAGGCCGTTTCGATGGCGACGCCCATCGCGACGTTGCAGGACCTAAACGCCCTCTATGTGCGGGCGCTGGTCAATGAATTGTACATCTCTCAGGTTCAGCCGGGGCAGAGGGTGCTCGTGCGGCTAGAGGCAGACCTCTCCCGCACGGTGGAGGGGAGCGTCCGCCAGGTCGCCCCGCTCCCCAGCCTCACGGCCGGCCTGGCGAATTATGACGTCCAAATAGATATCCCCTCCACGGAGAGGCTTCGGCCGGGGATGACCGCCGAGGTGCAGATCATCGCCACCGAAAAGGCTGATGCCCTCCTCATCCCGCGCGAGGCGCTCATCGTCGAAGGGGGCACCTGGGCGGTGCGCGTCCTACGTCAAGGGCAAATCGCCACCGTCCCGGTGGAGACGGGCCTGCGCCAGGGGCGCCTCATCGAGGTGAAAGACGGGCTTCAGGAAGGCGAACGGGTGGTTACCGCAACGACCGCTTTGGGCACCGAGCGCGGGGACTATGTTTGGCTGCCGCTCGGCATTATGTGGAGGGCTGACTAACCGATGACGACAGGAACATCTATGAGCACTACGACGGCCAAACGCCTGCGCCTGGTCGCGAGCATCGCCATTATCGCCTTTCTCATCATCATCGGCTTGGTGGGATATTTCGGGTTGCGCAGCATTGCCCAAATCGAGACGTTCCATGCCCGTGTGGCGGGGCACGTGGTTACCGTGGCCAGCCCCACGAACGGGCGCCTTGTGGAACTGCCCGTCGAAGTGGGCGATTACGTCGCGCAGGATGAAGAGATCGCCGTCCTCGAGGCGCTCGCCTCCACGTCTCAAGGGAGCCAGCGCGTCCTACTGCCCATCCGTTCGCCCATTTCGGGCATCGTAGTCACGCGCCCAGCGAACGAGGGGGACGCGCGGACGGCCGGGCAAACCATCCTCACCATCGTGGACCCCAACGATATCTGGGTTGAGGCGACTATCCATGAGTCGCGCATCGCCCGCGTCAAAGTGGGCCAGCCCGTGAGGGTGCGCATCCGCGCGCTCAAGATGAGTTTCCCCGGCCGGGTGGAGCAGATTAGCCAGGCGACCACGGTGGCCTTGGGGGCCACCGGCCTGGGTGCCGCGAGCAGTAACCCGGTCGAAGTGCCGGTGCGCATCTCGGTGGATACGCGGGGCTACCGCCTCTACCCCGGGATGAGCGCCGAGATTCACGTTCAGGTGGAGCCAAGGCTGTGGTAGTAGAAACGCGTTCCCAAGTAAGGCCTGGTCAGCGGCCGCCTGAGGCGGGCCAAGCGGCGCGCCCCGGCGCACCGCGGCGCCCACCGGGCGCCGAACGAGAGGGCGAGGGGTTCGGCATCGTAAGCCGTTCCTCCATCACGCCGATGGAATCGGTGCGGAGGTTGCTTGGTTTCCTCGCGCCATACCGTCGCGTGGTCATCCAAGTCATCCTTCTCCTGTTTGCGACGGCGCTCTTGGGCATGGCGACGCCCTACCTTATACAACAGGTGATTGATAAAGCCCTGACCTTGGGCAACTTGCCCGTGGTGGCGCTCTATGCCCTGGGCATTGTCGCCCTCTCGCTGACCAACGCCGCCTTACATACCATTCAACGTTACAGCCTGGCCTACAGCGTCGAAAACGCGGTCTATGACATTCGCAACCGCCTTTACGAGTGGATCATCCGCATGCCCTTTGGCTTTCACGATCGTAGCCGCACGGGGCAGTTGATCTCGCGCCTAACGAGCGATATTGACCGCATCTCGCGCTTTCTTGGGTTCGGCATCGCCGAACTCGCCAGCGTAACGTTGACCTTCCTCAGCGCGAGCATTATGCTCTTTCGAATGTCCGTGCAATTGGGCCTCTTGGGCTGGACGATCCTACCCCCGATGATTTGGATCGCCCTGCGCGGTTCGCAAGAGTTGGGGCCGCGCTTTTACGGCCTGCGCCAGCAGTTCGGGCGCATCACGGCGCAAATTCAAGAGAACTATGCCGGGGTGCGCGTGGTCAAGGCCTTTGCGCGGGAACAACTGGAAATCTCGAAATTCCGCCGCGAGTTGCAGGAATTCAACCGGCGGCGGATGGGCGTCATCAAGATCTTTGCCTTGCTCCAACCGAGTATGTCCTTCCTCACGAACCTCGGCTTGGTGCTCCTTTTGGCCGTGGGGGGGCACGCCGTCCTCCAAGGAAAGTTGACGTTAGGGCAACTCGTGGCCTCGCAGGGCTATATGATGATGCTCTTTGGCCCCATCCGTATGATCGGTTGGTTGATGATTATGTCTCAAGAGGCGATCGCCTCCGGCCAGCGGATGTTCGAGATTTTCGACACCCAGCCCGAGGTCAAAGAAAAGCCCGATGCCATCGAACTCCCGCCCGTCAAAGGGGAGATTCGCTTCGAGCACGTCTCCTTTGCCTACGAACAGGATACAGAAGTCCTGCACGATTGCAGTTTCGTCATCCACCCGCGCGAGACGGTGGCCATTATGGGCGCTACCGGCTCCGGCAAGACGTCCATCATCAACCTCATCCCGCGCTTTTACGACGTCACCTCGGGCCGCGTGACGATAGACGGCTATGATGTGCGCGACGTCACGCTCAAA
Source organism: Chloroflexota bacterium (assembly GCA_019873625.1). Classification (GTDB taxonomy): domain Bacteria; phylum Chloroflexota; class Anaerolineae; order UBA1429; family UBA1429; genus JAIOAW01. The sequence continues at coordinate 136,487 of JAIOAW010000003.1, read as the reverse complement.
TCTTTGCGCCGCCAAATCGGCACCATCTTCCAGGAGGCCGTGCTCTTTTCGGGCACCATCGCCGAAAACATCGCCTACGGCCGCCCCGATGCGACGATGGACGAGATCATCGCCGCCGCCAAGATCGCCCAAGCGCATGATTTCATTATGAGCTTCCCCGATGGCTACCAAACGCGCGTGGGCGAGCGCGGCGTAACGCTTTCGGGCGGTCAACGGCAGCGCATCACCATCGCCCGCGCCATCCTTTTGAACCCGCCCATCTTGATTATGGATGACTCCACCTCCAGCGTGGATATCGAGACGGAATATCAAATCCAGCAGGCCCTCAACGCCAGTATGAGGAACCGCACGGCGGTGGTCATCGCGCACCGCCTTTCCACCGTCAAAAACGCCGACCGTATCATCGTGCTGGATCGGGGGCGCATCGTCGAAGAGGGCACCCATGAGGAACTCCTGGCCCTCGGCGGCCACTACCGCCGCATTTACGAGACGACCCTAGCCCAACAGGAAGAGAAGGAGGTGGCCTAATGGGGCCGATGCGGTTTGACCTGGCGGGCTTGGATAAGCGCAAGTTCGACCCGAAACTTCTCTGGCGGGCGTTTGGCTTTATGGCGCCGTACAAAATCGCCCTGGCCGGGTCCATCGCGGCGGTTCTCGCCGTTACCGCGAGCGACCTCGCTGGGCCGGCGCTCCTGCGCCGCGCCATTGACCGCGACCTGGCGGCGGGGTCCTGGTCTGGCCTGGTGAGCACCCTTCTTTTGTACCTCTTTACCATCCTCCTGAACAGTGCAATGCAATCTGGGCAGACGTATATCACCGGCTGGCTGGGCCAGCAGGTGATTATGGACCTGCGCGCTGCCGTATTCGACCATCTCCAAACCCTTTCCCTCCGCTTTTATGACGACCACGAGATGGGCGATATCATTTCACGCATCACGAACGATATTGACCTCCTCAACGAACTCCTCTCCAACGGGTTGGTGACGTTGGTGAACACCATTTTCAGCCTAGGGGGCGTCATCGTCGTGATGATCGCGATGAACGCGCGCCTTTCCTTCTTGGCCTTTTCGGTGATGCCGCTCCTCTACATTGTAACGACCGTCTTTCGCAAGTGGGTGGGGTCGGCCTACCGCGCCACGCGAGAAAAAATCGCCGCCGTCACCGCGCACATCGAAGAGGCCGTCTCGGGCGTGCGCATCATCCAGGCCTTTGCCCAAGAGGATCGCGATATGGGCGTCTTTAAAGAGGTGAACGCCGCCAGCCGCGACGTGAACCTCGAGGCGGCGGCGGTGCGCTCCTTCTACTTCCCTATGATTGATGTGACGGGATCGCTGGGGATGGCCATCGTGGTCTTTTTCGGAGGGGCGGCCATCTTGCGCGGCGACCTTTCGGTGGGCGTGATGGTGGCCTTTATCAGTTACCTGATGCGCTTCTTCCAGCCCATCCGCAACTTGAGCGTGTTGTACGATAGCGTGCTCGCGGCGATGGCGGCGGCGGAACGCATCTTCGAACTCCTCGATACCCGCCCCGAAATCCAAAACCCGCCCAACCCCCTCATCCTGCCGCGCATCGAGGGGTTAGTCGAGTTCAAAGATGTCCACTTCCATTACAAGCCGGAGCAGCCCGTGCTCAAAGGGGTGAACTTGGTGGCGCGCCCCGGAGAGATGATCGCCATCGTGGGGGCCACGGGCGCCGGCAAAACGACCACCATCAGCCTCCTCACGCGCTTTTACGATGTAACGGGCGGCGCCATCTGCATAGATGGCCACGACCTGCGCGATCTCGATTTGGCCACGCTCCGCACGCAAATCGGCGTAGTGCTCCAGGCCGGGTTCCTCTTTTCCGATACGGTGCGCGAAAACATCCGCTATGGCCGGCTGGATGCCACCGATGAGGAGATCGAAGAGGCCGCCAAAATCGTGGGCGCCCACGAGTTCATTATGCGCCTCTCCGATGGCTATGACACCCAGGTGCGCGAACGCGGCGAGAAACTCTCTATGGGCGAGCGGCAACTCATCTGCCTGGCGCGCGCCCTCATCGCCAACCCACGCATCCTCATCCTGGATGAGGCCACCTCCAGCATTGACCCCTACACCGAACTGATCATTCAAAGGGCGCTCCTGAAACTTTTTGAGGATCGCACGAGCATCGTCATCGCCCACCGCCTTTCCACCGTGCGGCGCGCCAACCGCATCTACGTGTTTGACCAGGGCGAGGTGGTGGAGGTGGGCACGCATGAGGAACTGCTGGCCCAAGGGGGCCTCTATGCCAAACTGCATGCGATGCAGTTCCGCGACCGGGAAACGCCCCCCGAGGAGGAAGAGGCGCTCGCCGTGCCGAGGCGTGGCTTTGGCGGCGGAGGCGGCGGTATGGGCGGCGAGATGATGCCAACCATCTAAGGGTATCCCCTTGGCAAAACGCCCGGCGCGTGGTTTGCGGCGGGCGTTTTGTATTATAGAATAGGCGCATCACAAGGGTGCGCGTTGCATCATCAAAAGAAAGGAGAAAGGTTATGTCCAAGCGCATCGTCCTCATCGGCGCGGGGAGCGCCCAGTTCGGGCTGGGCACCCTGACAGACCTCTTTCAAAGCGAGCCGCTCCGGGGGAGCACGATCGTCCTTCATGACATCAACCCCCAAGCGCTGGAGCGCGTCTTGAAAATGGGGCGGGAATACGCCCAGGCACACAACCTCCCCTACACGTTGGAGGCGACCACCTCTCGCGCCGAGGCGCTCCAAGGCGCGGATTTCTGCATCATCTCCATCGAGGTGGGCAACCGCTTCTTGCTGTGGGAACAGGATTGGTTCATCCCCCTGCAATACGGGATTCGCCAAGTGTACGGCGAAAACGGCGGCCCCGGCGGGCTATTCCACTCGCTGCGCATCATCCCGCCCATTCTGGAGATTTGCGGCGACGTGATGCGCCTCTGCCCGGAGGCCTATGTGTTCAACTTTTCGAACCCGATGAGCCGCATCTGCACCACGGTCAAGCGCAAATACCCCGAACTGAGGCTGACGGGCCTCTGCCACGAGATCGCCTCAATGGAGCGCCATTTGCCATACATCCTCGATAGGCCCTTCGAAGAAATCCAAATCGTGGCCGGTGGGCTGAACCATTTCTCCTTCCTCCTCGAGGCGCGCGAACGCGCGACGGCGAAGGACCTCTACCCCGAAATCCGCGCCAAGGCGCCGGCCTATTTCGAGGGCAAACCGGAGCGGGGCCTCTTCCGTATGCTCTTTGAGCGCTTTGGCTATCTCCCCATCACCACGGATAGCCACACCGGCGAATACGTCCAGTGGGCCTGGGATGTGGTGGATCACAAGGGCATCCTCGACTTTTACGCCTGGTACAAGCGTTACTGCGCAGAGAAGGTCTTTACCATCGGCGAGCCGAGCCATGAGCGCGTCGTCCCGATGATCGAGGCCATCGTTACGGGCAAGCCGAGCGAGGAACTGGCCGTGAACGTGATGAACGCGGGCTACATCGCCGAACTGCCGAACGATATCGTCGTCGAGGTGCCCGCCACGGTGGATGGAAAGGGCATCCACCCGCACAAACTGCCGCCCCTGCCCAAGGGGATCGCGGGCCTCTTGCGCAACCAGGTGGCCGTGCACGATCTCACCGCCGAGGCCGTGCTCACCGGCTCCAAAGAGGCCGCCCTGCAAGCGCTCTTGGTGGACCCCGTGGTGCATAGCGCACGCGCCGCCGAACAAACGCTGGAGACGATCCTTGAGCGCCAGGCGGAGTATCTGGGCTACCTGCACTGAACAGAGTAACCTCCCGCAGGTTTTAGGCCTGCGGGAGGTTTCCTTTACGAACGCATAGAGCGCGGAGGGGCCTTGCGTTATGCCCTAGCCGGCTTGCGGCCTCCCCCAAACGCCACTCGCGCGATAACTCCCACCGCCGTGAGCGTGGCCAGCACCCAGGCCGCCGGCGCAGCAAGGGCCGAGCCGCTCTGTTTGATGCCGATGCCCACCAGCGCCCAGACGATGACGGCGCCATAAGCCCAATCTCGCCGAAAGTGGGCCATCGCCAAGGCCAGGAGGAAGGCCGCGACCATCATCACCACAGCCCACACCTGCGGAAGAATCCCGCTCCTTCCCCACCCCACGAGGTAGAGCACATCGCTGGCATTCGCGATCGTCGCCACAGAGACCCACCCCAGATACACGCTAAAGGGCAACTGCACCAGCCACCGGCGCTTTTCCGCCGGAGGATAGTGCACCCCCAGGCGCAGATAGATGGCGATGAGCGACCCGAGGAGCACGAGCATCGCGAGGATCGTCCAGCCGAACTGCTCATAGTGCCACAGGAAGAGCCAAACGACGTTCGCCAGGCAACTCAAGGCAAAGAGCGGCCCCACATCGGCCGCTTCGCGCCCCGTAGGCGTGAGGCCATAGATCACATAGATCGCCAAGAGGAGATAGATCAGCCCCCAGATGGAAAAGACATATCCCGCTGGCACGAAATACACCTGAAACCGATCCGAAATTTCCCCGGTAGAAAGGTTGTTCAAGGGGAGGATGTTCGCCAAGGCATTCACGATGACGACGACGAGAAAAGCTCCCAAATTCACCCAAGGCCAAACGCGCTTCATCGCAGACTCCTTTCAAAAAGGCAAGAAAACAGGCCGACACCCGCATTATCCACGCGGCGCGCCGGCCTGTCAATGCTCCGTAAGTGTTCGGCCTAAGCCTTGCAAACCTGAAAAATGGCCAAATTCGCCCGCCAGTTGGCCCCCCAGGGGCCGATGCGATGCGCCGGAGCCTTGACAAAGATCTCGCGGACGCGGATCAGCCCCTCGCGGTCGCACATCTCACGAAAATCGGTGATGGTGCACAGGTGCACGTTGGGCGTATCATACCAAGCGTAGGGCAAAAGGTCGGTGCGCGGCATACGCCCCGTGAGGAGGAGTTGCAGCCGCACTTGCCAATAGCCGAAATTGGGGAAGGAGATGATCGCCGTACGCCCCACGCGGAGCATCTCGTGGATGACCTCCACCGGCCGGTGGGTCTGCTGGAGCGTTTGGCTGAGGATGACCACATCGAACGTCCCATCGCGGTAGTGGGCCATCCCCTCCATCATATCGCCGTGGTAGACGGGCACCCCCCGGCGGATGCAGGCCCGCACGGCCTGCTCGTCAATATCAATGCCCCGCCCCCGGCAGCCCTTCTGTAAGATGAGCTCCTCCAAAAGCCAACCATCGCCGCAGCCCAAATCGAGCACATTGCTGCGTGGGGGCACGAGGGCCACAATGAGGCGATGATCCAGCCGGCGTTTAGGGCGCTTTGGCTCGGCCTCGCTCATAAAGCCGCCTCCTCGCTCAGCGCCCGGCCGTGCTGCCCCCGGATGCGCCGATACACGTTTGCCAAAAAGTCGCTGATGGCACTCTCCAGTTCCTCATTGGGCAAAAGGAAAGCATCGTGCCCATATTCGCTGGTGATCTCCAAGAACGTCACCGGCGCGCCCACCGCCTGCAAGGCCCGCACGAGTTCCTTCGATTGATAGGTGGGGAAAAGCCAATCGCTGGTGAACGAGATGACGAGGAAAGAGGCCTGCACGCGTTCCAAAGCCTCCACCAGCGAGCGGTGCCCCGCCGAGAGGTCGAAATAGTCAATGGCCTTGGTGATATAAAGGTACGAGTTTGCGTCAAAGCGCCGCACGAAACTATTCCCCTGGTAACGGAGATAACTCTCCACCTGGAACTCGGTGCCGAACTCGTACCCGAGCGTATCGCGGTTCTGCAGGCGACGGCCAAACTTGGCGCGCATCTGCTGATCGGAAAGGTAGGTAATGTGCCCAATCATACGGGCGATGGCCAGGCCGGCCTGGGGCTGTTCGCCATCCTCGTAATAGTTCCCCTGGCGCCAGTTGGGGTCCGCCATAATGGCCTGGCGGCCCACCTCGTTGAAGGCGATCCCTTGGGCGCTCAAACGGGCCGTGGTGGCGATGGCGATGACCGACGCCGTGCGCTCGGGGAAGCGCACCGCCCAATCTAAGGCCAACATCCCCCCCATGCTGCCGCCCGCCACAGCCAAAAGGCGTTCGATGCCCAAATGATCCATCAAGCGCGCCTGAGCGCGCACCATATCGCCGATCGTCACCATCGGGAAGCGCAGGCCATATGGCCGGCCCGTCTCCGGGTCTATGCTGGATGGCCCCGTGCTCCCCTTACACCCGCCCAAGACGTTGGCGCACACCACAAAGTAGCGGTTTGTATCGAAGGGTTTGTTCGGGCCGACCATAATATCCCACCAGCCGGGTTTCCGATCCTCCGGCGAGTGGTAGCCCGCCACGTGCGCATCCCCCGACAGGGCGTGGAAGATGAGGATGGCATTATCGCGTTCGGGCGTCAGTTCGCCATAGGTCTCGTAGGCCTGGGTGATCTGAGGCAAGACGGCGCCGCATTCCAGATCCAACGGCTCGTCGGAGGTCCAATATTGGGTCTCCACCAAGCCGACGCTGCGCGCCCCGCCCAAGCGCGAATCTTCGGCGATTTCCAGTTCTTCATCCGTAGCCAAGGTGCCTACTCCCTCGCCTTACCGCCGGTAGAACGAGGCCCGGCGTTAGGTGATGATGACATTATATTAGTTTACCCACAGCCGCGCGCGCCGCCAAAATCGCGCCAGGCCGCTAGACCTTGCCGAGCGCCTGGTCGAGATCAGCCAAGATATCGTCAATCGTCTCGATGCCCACCGAAAGGCGGATGAAATCGGGCGTGACGCCGGCGGCGATCTGCTCTTCATCGCTCAACTGTTGGTGCGTGGTCGAGGCGGGATGAATGGCCAAACTCCGCGCGTCGCCGATGTTCGCCAAGTGGCTAAAGAGGCGCAAACTCTCGATGAACCGCCGCCCCGCCTCGCGGCCCCCCTTCACACCAAAGCCCACCAGCCCACTGCACCCTTGGGGCAAATAGCGTCGCGCTCGCTCATAGGAGGGGTGGCTCTCCAGGCCGGGATAGAGCACCCAGGCTACTTTGGGGTGCCCGCTCAAAAACCGCGCCACGGCCAGGGCGTTTTCCGAATGCCGCGCCATCCGCAGGCTGAGCGTCTCGATGCCTTGCAGGATGAGAAAGGCGTTGAAGGGGCTGAGGCAGGCCCCCAAATCGCGCAGGGTGCGCACCCGTGTGCGCACGGCAAAGGTGGTGGGGCCGAACGCCTCGTAAAAGCGCAGGCCGTGGTAACTCATATCCGGCTCGACGAACTCGGCAAAGCGGCCGCTATCCCACGGGAAGCGCCCGCCATCCACCACGATGCCACCGATGGAATTGCCGTGCCCGCCGAGGTATTTCGTGAGGCTGTGGATGACGATATCCGCGCCGTGCTCGAGCGGCCGGCACAGCGCGGGGGAGGCCGTCGTGTTATCCACCACCACGGGCACGCCCTGCGCATGGGCCACCTGGGCGATTCCCGCCAACTCGGGGATGGTCAATTTGGGGTTGCCGATCGTCTCGAGGAAAACGGCCTTGGTGCGCGGCGTGATGGCCGCCGCAAAATCCTCCGGCTCATCGCTGTTCACGTCTACCGTGCGGATGCCCAGGCGCGAGAGCGTCGCCTTGAGGAGGGTGACCGTGCCCCCGTAAAGGCGCGTGCTGGCGACGACCTCATCCCCCTCTGCGCAGAGCGTGAGGAGCGTGGCCGAAATGGCCGCCATCCCACTGGCAAAGGCCAGCCCCGCTGCCCCCCCTTCTAGGGCCGCTACGCGCTCCTCCAAGACGGCCGTCGTGGGGTTCATCATCCGCGTGTAGATGTTGCCCGCCTCTTCCAAGGCAAAAAGGCGCGCCGCGTGTTCCGTATCCCGAAAGACGTAACTCGTCGTCTGCCAAATGGGCACAGCGCGGGCGCCGGTGGCATCGGGCGTATAGCCCGCGTGGAGCGCTAACGTATCGAACCCGTAAGACGTCTTTTCAGCCATTTTGCCTCCGCACATCATCCTTGGAATAGTTCGGTGCTCAGGTATCGCTCGCCCGTATCGGGCAAGATCACCACGATCATCCGCCCTGCGCTTTCGGGCCGCGCAGCCACTTGGAGCGCCGCCCAGGCCGCCGCCCCAGAAGAGATGCCCACAAGGAGACCCTCCTCGCGGGCGAGGCGCCTGGCCGTCTCCAACGCATCGTGATCTTCCACCGCGATGACCTCATCGAGCAGATCTCGCTTGAGGACCGCCGGGATGAACCCCGCGCCGATCCCCTGAATGGCATGCGGCCCTGGCTTTTGGCCCGCAAGGACGGCGCTCCGCGCCGGCTCCACGCCCACCACGCGCAGGCCCTGCTTGCGCGGCTTGAGCGCCTCCGCCAGGCCCGTGATGGTGCCCCCGGTGCCGATGCCCGCCACCAGGGCATCCACCTGCCCATCCGTATCCGCCCAGATTTCCTCGGCCGTCGTCTCCCGATGGATACGCGGGTTGGCGGGATTTTCGAATTGCTGAGGGACCCACGCGTTGGGGATGGTGCGGGCTAACTCTTCCGCCCGCCGCACAGCGCCGGCCATCCCCTCAACGCCGGGCGTGAGGACGAGTTCCGCCCCTAGGGCGCGCACGAGTTTCATTCGCTCCCGGCTCACCGTCTCGGGCATGGTGAGGATGAGCCGGTAGCCGCGCACGGCGCAGACCATGGCCAGGCCGATGCCCGTGTTGCCGCTCGTCGGCTCGATCACCGTGATGCCGGGGCCAATGCGCCCCTCGCGCTCCGCCGCCTCGATCATACTCAAGGCGATGCGATCTTTGACGGAGCCAAGGGGATTGAAGGCCTCCACCTTGGCCACGATCTGGCCGGGCAGGCCCGCCCCCACGCGATTCAACCGCACGAGCGGAGTGTGGCCGATGGTCTGGGTTATATCGCCATAGATGCGCATATCCCCTCCTACAGATAGTACATCAGCGCCTGGCCGGCCTGCCGTTCGCGGGCGCGGCGTGCCAAATCGGCCAATGTATAAGAGGCTAAAAAATCCAAACAGGTTGCATAGAGCGCCGCCCACACCTCTTGCATCACGCACATCTCGGCCTGCGCGCACACCTCCGGCGAGGCCGTGCAGGGCACAAACCCCTCTACCCCCTCGAGGGCCCAAAAGACGTCTCGCAGGGTGATCTCGTCCGCCAGGCGTGCCAGCCGGTAGCCGCCCCCCGCGCCGCGCAGGCTCTGCACCAAGCCGGCCCGGCGGAGGGCATTCAGCAAGGCTTCCAGATATTTGGCCGAAACGCCGAGGGCCTCGGCCATTTCTCCCACTGAGCGAGGCCCTTGCTCCTCATGGAGCGCCAGATCGAGCAAAGCCCTGGTACCGTAACGCATCCGCGTGCTGAGGCGCATAAATCATACCATCCCGATAGGATTTTAGACTATTATAAGCAAGGGCGGAGGTTTGTCAAACGGGCGCCCTATTTGCCTCTCCGAGCCTACCGTTCTCCCTCGCACGGGCACTTTTACCCTGGGCGTTGGGGTGTATAATAGGGGTAACGATCGGCCTGCCAAGTTAGGAGAAACACGATATGGCCGTTGGCTATCTCTATGACCCCATCTTTCTCAAGCACGAGACGGGCATCCACCCCGAGCGCAAACAGCGCCTGGAACACGCGATGCGCCATTTGGCGGCCTGCGGGCTGCTGGAACGCCTCGTCGCTTTGCCCAGCGAACCCGCCTCGCTCGAGGATATCGCCCGCGTGCACACGCCCGAGATGATCGAGGAACTCCGCGACCTCGCCCAAAGCGGAGGTGGTTCCATCGGGCCGGATACGGTCGTCAGCCCCGATTCGTTCGACGCCGCCCTTGCCGCAGCCGGCGCGAGCATTGCCGCCGTGCGGCACGTGCTCGAGGGCACGGTGGAATCGGCCTTTGCGCTCGTGCGGCCGCCCGGCCACCATGCCACCCCCTCCGCCGCGATGGGGTTCTGCCTCTTTAACAATATCGCCATCGCCGCCACGTGGGCGCTCGCCGAAAGGGAGGTGCGCCGCATCGCCATTGTGGATTTCGACGTGCACCACGGCAACGGCACCGAAACAGTCTTTCGGCCCGACCCGCGCGTGCTCTATATCTCGACGCACCAATACCCCTTTTACCCCGGCACGGGGCACTGGCGGCAGGCCGGCGTGCAGGTGGGCATCCCCAATATTATGGATATCCCCCTCCCCGCTGGCACGGGCGATGCGGGCTATACCGAGGTGTTCACGCGCCTCATCCAGCCCACGTTGGAGCGCTTTGAGCCGGAGATCATCCTCGTCTCGGCGGGGTATGACGCCCACTGGTCCGATCCGCTCGCCTGGATGCTCCTCTCGGTGAACGGCTTTCGGCAGATTATGGATATCCTCCATACCGCGGCTCGCGCCCTTTGCGGCGGCCGCCTGGCCTTGATGCTGGAAGGGGGTTACGGCCTCGAGGCCTTCAAACATTGCGTGGCCACGACCTTTGCCAGCCTTCTCGACCTCCCCTACGATGACCCGCTTGGCCCGGCGCAGGAAAGCGAAACGGATATTTCCGCCTACGTCTCTCAAATGTGCCGCTGGTATGGGCTGGAGTAAGGCCCTTGGCCCCATTTCTAGGATGTAAAGGATCGCTATGCCTCGAGTGCCCATTGCCCAGTTTCGCGTGAATATGCCCCTGCGCAGGCATCCCTTCCTTTTGCGAGAGGCGAACCTCATCACCACGCGGGGCGGCAGCACGATGCTCCGCGTAACCCTCGCCGATCGCAGCGGCACCATCCCCGGCGTGCAGTTCGACGTGCCCAGCCACATCGTCGAGATGCTCACGCCGGGCACCGGCGTGGAGGTTACGGGGCGCGTCAGCGAGTATCGAGATGAACTCCAGGTGGCCATTGACCGCATCACGCCCGTGGAACTCGACGACCTCAGCGAGTTCTTGCCCACGGCGCGCCGGCCCATCCCGGAGATGCTCGCCGAGTTCGCCGCCCTCCGTTCGAGCATCCGCCAGCCGGACCTGGCGCGCTTGCTCGAGGCCCTCTTTGACGACGCGGCCTTTATGAAGGCCTTCTCTCAAGCGCCGGCCGCCAAGACGTTCCATCACGCCTGCCTAGGCGGCCTTTTGGAGCACACCCTTTGCGTGGCGCGCCTGGTCGAGACGGCCTGCACCCTCTACCCCGAGTTAGATCGCGACCTGGCCCTCACCGTCGCGCTCCTGCACGATATCGGCAAGGTGCGCGCCTACAACCCTCGCACCTTCGAGATGACGGACGAGGGAGCCGTGTGGGGGCACCTCTATATGGGCGCCTCTCAGGTGGAACACGCCATCGCCTCGCTCGACGGGTTCGATAAGGAATTGGGGTTGCGCATCGTCCATGCCATCCTTGCCCATCACGGCAAGTTGGAGCACGGCTCGCCCGTCCTCCCGATGACGCTGGAAGCCATTGTGCTCCACGCCGCCGACCAGTTGGATGGCGATGCGCGCGGGGCCATAGACCAGTTCGAGCGCTCGCAGGGCGAAACGGGCAGTTTTACCCGCCACAGCCTGATGCACGAGACGCGCCTCTACCGCGGCTCGCAAGAGTCGCCGGATGAACAACAACTCTCCTTTTGGAAGCCCGAAGGCCGATGATGCCCACACCGCACAGATATTACGTTCACACGATGCCGGGTTTAGAGAGTGTAGCCGGCGAGGAACTCAAAGCACGCTTCCCAGAGGCAACCATCGAGAGCTATAAGCGCATCCCCGAGCGCAACGGGCTGGCCCTCTTTACGTACGCGGGCGATGCGGCGGACCTCCTCGCCCTGCGCACCATCGAGGATCTCTTTGTCGTGGCGGCCCGCTTCCCCAAAGTGCCTTGGGGCCACGAGGGCCTTTCGGCCATCTACGAGGGCCTTTCTAAAGCGGATGATCTCCTCGGGGCGCTGACGATGGCCCTCCCTCGCCCCCCAAAAGGGCGCCCTTTGGCGCCGACCTTTCGCGTCATCGCGCGCCTCATCACCAAAAATCCGCCATATCGCCGTTTGGATTTCCAACAGAGCATCGAAAAGGCCATCGAGCGCCACACGCGGGGCAAATGGCGCGCCGACCGCGAGGAGGGGTTGGTGGAGGTTTGGGCAAACCTCATCGGGTTCGACTTTATCTGCGGCGTGCGCCTTTCTTCCGATGCCCTGCGCCACCGCGAATACAAGCAGGAGCACCTACCGGCCTCCCTACGCCCCTCCGTGGCGGCGGCCCTGGTATGGCTGACGGCGCCTCGCGCCGAGGATGCCTTCCTTGACCCCTTTTGCGGCGCGGGCACGGTGCTCATCGAACGCGCCCTGGCGGCGCGCCATCGCCTCCTCTTGGGTGGAGATCGCGACGAACAGGCCCTGGCCGCCGCGATGGAAAACATCGGCCCTCGGCACAAGCCCCGCCAACTCTTCCAGTGGGATGCGACGCGCCTCCCCCTGGCGGCGGATAGCATAGACGCTATGGCCTCGAACTTGCCCTTTGGCGTGCAAATCGGCAGCCCGCGCGAGATGCCCACGCTGTACCGATCGTTCGTGCGCGAGATGGCGCGCGTCCTCAGCCCCCGTGGGCGGGCGGCGCTCCTCAGCGGCCAGGGGAACCTGCTCGGCGAACTCCTCAAGGCCCAAGGGGAATTTGCCATCGAGAGGACGCTCCCCGTGGAAATCCTAGGCCGCAGGGCCACCATCGTCGTGGCGCGGCGCCTACCCCATTAGGGCATTCCAAAAAGGGAGAAGGGAAGGATGAAGACGTTTCACGAGCCAAGCCGTGAGGTCCCCATCGTGCGCGATGTGGATGTTCTCGTCGTAGGGGGCGGCCCTTCGGGGCTGGCCGCGGCCATTGGGGCGGCGCGGGCCGGCGCACGGGTAACCCTCGTCGAGCGCTTCGGCTACCTGGGCGGCACGGCCACCGCCTCTCTGATGGCCTGCATCAACGGCTTTCGCAACCAGGTGGAGCCGGATTATACCCAGGTGGTGCGGGGCATTGCGGAGGAGATCGTCCTCCGCCTCAAGGCCCTGGGCGGCCTGGGCAAAAGCCCCTATCCGCAGAAACCCTACCCCACCTTACCAGGCCAACTCGAGTACAGTTACGCCATTGATACCGAGCGTTTCAAGTTCGTGGTCCTTTCGATGTGCATAGAGGCCGGCGTGGACCTCCTGCTGCATACCTGGTTTGCCCAGCCAATTTTGGAGGGGAACCGCATTACGGGGGTGATCGTCGAGAACAAGTCAGGGCGGCAGGCCTTGCTGGGCCGCGTGGTGGTGGATGCTTCCGGCGACGGCGACGTGGCCGCCCGCGCCGGCGCCCCTTATTGGCAGACTAAGGGCGCCGAGGCCCCCCGTCTGAATGACACGCTGATGTATCGGGTCGCCCTGGGCACGGTGCGGCCCGAGGCGCTCCACGCCTGCGATTTCGGCAGTACCGCCGTCCTCTGGGGGCCGACGGTTGGCCCGCTCGATGGGACGGACGCGGAACAATTGACCCAAGGGGAAATCGAGGCGCGCCTGAAACTGTATGACGATTTCGCCGCCAAACAGGCCCAAATGCCCGGCCTTGCTCAGGCCCGCATCGTCGAGACGCCCCCGGCCTTGGGCATCCGCCAGACGCGCTTCATCGAAGGGGAATACACCCTCACCGCCGAAGACGCCCTCACCGGCCGCCGCTTTGCCGATGCCATCGCCATCAGCCCCTGCCCCATCATCAGTTACTACGGGTACCGCCGCTACCTCGAGCACGAGGGGTATGACATCCCCTATCGCTGCCTCGTGCCCAAGCGCGTCGAGGGCCTTTTGGTGGCGGGGCGGTGCATCTCCAGCGAGCAGCAACCCTACGAGTCGCACCGCGCGATGGTGCCGATGATGGCCATCGGTCAAGCCGCCGGGGTGGCCGCGGCGCTCTCTGCGCAACAGGGCGCGCTCCCCAGGGCGCTCGATGTGAACCTTGTGCGCGCCGAATTGCGGCGCCAAGGGGCCTTTTTGTGGTAACTAGCGGTGGAGCATCACCCGGCCGAGGATGTAGCGATCATCGGGCACGCGCTCGCCCTGCACATAGAGGGCCAGCCGGCGGCCGCTTTCCAAATCATACAGGCCCACGGCTATGCGGTATTCGCCGGCGGGGGCATCCTCTCGCCATGGGATGATGTACCGATCGCTGACGATCTCGCCGGGCAGCCAGGCGCTCGTGGGGTAGGTGCCCTCGAGGGGGATGCGGTCCACCTGCCCCCAGATGCGCTCTTGGTCATCCACCAGGTGGATGAACACCGTGTAGGAGGTCTCCATCCGCTCTTGGGTCTGCCAATGGAGGGTGAGATCCACATAGGCTCCGCCCTCGCCTTGGCCAAGGGCAAGGTCATGCCCTAGGAGCGAGACGGCCCCGCCCCAATGGGCGTCATCGGCCACCGCGAAATGCGGCACGGCGTACACGCGTTCGCGCCCGGCTACGCGCACCTCGCCCATCGTGTGGCTGGCAACGGCCTGTTGGCCATCGAGCAGTTCGAGTACAAGGCGATAGGTGCCGGTGGGCGTTTCGGGGTCCACCACCACGTCATGCAAGCCCAAAAGCACTTCTCCCTCGCGCCACGCGGAGGTGGGGTAATCCGCCCCTGCAAGGGGGCCTTCCGCCTCGGCCCAAAGATGGTCTTCGCCCCGCAAGCTCAACCGGAGCGTATAATCGCGCGAGGGCTTGCGCCGCGCCGACCAAAAGACGGAGGCCGTGAGGCGATCTCCCGGGCGCACATCGCCCTCCGGCAGGGTGTATCCCTCCAGGCGAAGGTCCTCCGTGAGGTCCAAATCCACGTGCTTCTGCATCGGGAGGTCCGCAACTTCCGGCGGATGGGAGGCGGGGAGCACCGTGGCATAGCCGATGAAAAGGTCATACCCCTGCGGTTCGCCATCCGCGCCCAAAAGGGGGAAGCCATCCCACGCACCCTCGCGGTGCAGCCGCAGGAGGACGCGATATCGCCCCGGCGGCGTGGCCGGCCAGACGGGGAGTTGAAACAAGTCAATGGTTGTTTCGCCATCCGGCCATTGGGATGTGGGGATGAGCACGGGCTGCTCTAGGCCGCGTTCATCCCAATAGGTCTCGCGGTCAATATCCATCAACCGTTTATCGCCCAGGCCCCGCACGTGGCCCTCTTCATCCATCAGGCGCAAGGCGACCGAAAAATCGCCCGGAACGGGGGCTGTGCCGCGCTTTTGCCAGCGCATCATAATGTGCAGGTCTTGCCCCGGTTCGGCGGCGTTCGCCTCCCAACGCAGGCCCGTGAGGGCGATCTGCCCGCCAAAGAGGTCGTCTCGTCGCTCCCCCTCCCAGCGGTCGAGGCGGTCATACACCTCGATGAGGCGGTAATCATACACGCGCCGCTCGAGGAGATAGAAATGGGTCTGGACGTAGCGCTTGAAGACGTCATAATCGCGGAGCAGGACGAACTGGTGTGCCCCTTGGGCCACGTTCAAGAGCACCATTCGCACGTTGTACGTCTCGATCTCTCGGATGAGGTCTTGGCCCATAATCTGCCCGCTCTTGGCCGCCCCGCGAGAGATGCCCGCTGCGATCGGCGTCGTGGGGCGTTGGGCGTAAAAGTTCAGGCCCGGGTAGTCAGACATAACATACTCGGTTGGAGACGTGCGTTGTTGCAAAAAGGCCTCCCAAGAGGCCGTGGTGTGCTCTTCCCAACGGGCCACCCAGGCGTCAAACGCGCTATGGGGCCAAAGGGCCGCCGCAAGCGCCGCGAGGGCGCATAGGGTGGCCAAAACCCCACGCCACCAGGCCCTCCGGCCGGCGCTCCCCGCCAAACGCTGCCAACCCTCCGCCAGGGTCAAGCCGCCGAGGGCCGCCAGGCTGGGCGCCAGGTAGGTCAAGTGGCGCTCTTGGAGTTCGCGAGTCATAAAGAGAAAGACGATCGCCGTGGGCAACTGGCAAACGAAAAGCCGCCCTAAAGGATCGGGCCGGCGCCAGGCGACATACACACCCAACGCGGCCAGGGCGATGTAGGCAGGTTGGGCTTTGACGAAATCCCGAAAAAGGACCAGCCCCTTGAGGATGACCTGCGGAAGCGGCGTGCCGCTCCCCTGGCGCAGGTGATGTTCCAACACGGCCGCGATGAACCCGGGCGCCGCCTTACAAAAGGCGAGGGTCATCCCCCCTACCACGAGGGCGAAAGGCACCCCCACCGCCAGGCCGCGCGCCCACATCTCGCGCCAGCGGCGCGTGCGCACCCCTTCGGCGAGGATGAACAGGCCCACGCCGGCCATCCATAGGGCACCGAACAATTTGGACATCATCGAAAGCCCCAAGGCCACGCCGCTCGCGATGAGCCAGGGGCGCTTCGCGGTGCGGTACCCCCTTACAAAGGCCCACAAGCCCAACATACCCCAAAAGAGCATAGGCGCCTCGGGGCGAAAGAAACGCGCTGCCCAGAACATCTCGCGGTGCACGAGGAGGAGGATCAGCGCGGCGAGGGCCGGCCCCTCTCCCCACACGCGGCGGATGGCCCCAAAGCAAAAGGCCGCCGCCCCTAGGGTGAAGAGCGTCATCGAGAAGCGCATAGCCCACACCGAACGGTGTGTGAGCGCTAGGACGGCCGCGCCGGGGTACAAAAAGACGGGGAGTTGCGGTGTGAGGAAATCTCGGTAGGGCAATTCGCCGAGCGTAATCCGCCAGGCGGCGTAAAGGTAGCCCCCCTCGTCGTCATAGGCCAGCCAGGCCGTGAGCCGCCACGTGTACGCGGCAAGCGCAAGGGCCAAGAGCAACACCGCGCCGAAAAGGGCGGCCCGCCGAAATGGGATCTTGCCTGCTGATGGCGTCATCTCACACCCGCCTTATGGGGAAGCACCAACGACTCATCCAAGGTCGCCAGAGAGAAGGCCCCTTCGCGCAAACGCCTTCCGCTCACCGCATCGTACCAGCCGACGACGATCTGATAAGGCCCCCCGGCCCCCAGGCGGTCTATCGCGATGGGGTGCACATCTTCGAAGCGCTCCCCCTCCTGCCAAACCCACGTGGGGCAAGCGCCGAAGGCCGGCTTCCCGTCATGCTGGGCGATGCGCTCCCCTTGGCTATCGAGCAGATGCACAAAGACGGTCCAATCGCCCTCTACGGGGGCCTTGGCCTCCCAGTAAAGCGTCACGGTGAGGGGCATGCCGGGGCGCACCTCGGTTGCCGATAGCATATACCCCAAAAGGCCTATCGCGCCAAAATCCGCCTGGCGCACGGTCACCTCGGGGGGCGGGTTGACGGGTGGGCGTGCTTGGTAGATGCGGTGGCGCTCGTCAAAGGCCCGCGCGAGGTTATAGTGGCAACGCACCCAGGTGGCAAAGTCGTCAAGGGAACTCAATTTCTTTTCCCAAAAGATGATCGCCTCCGGCGCCTCGCGGCGGGCGGCCTCGATGAGCCAGGCGTTCTCTAGGCCGCCCGTGCGGATGCGCATCCGCGAGACGTTGATCGTCTCCAAAGGGACCTCGCGGCCGGCGCGGATGGCGATGATGTGCGCATCCGTCACGATGCGCGCCGTGGGTGAGGTATTCTCTTCCACCCAGCGGATGGCCTCTTGCATTATCTCCGGCTGATCGGCCTCTACCGCGGGGAGCGTCACCGCGCTCACCCAGGCCGCCTCGCGCGCCTCGAACACGGCCCAGGCCAGGAGGAGCGCCAAGGGTAGGCGCTTCCAGCCACGCCAGGTCGTCAAATCCTCCAAAAGATACCCCAATCCAGCCCCCGCCATCGCCACGAGAGGGAACACAAGGGCGATGAGGTGGTGGCGGTAGAGCGGCGTATGGAAAGCGAGTTGGAAGAACGCCCCCCCAAACCAAAGTGCGACGAGGAGGAAAGGCCCCTTTTGGAGCGGCCGCGCGCGCACTCCCCCATAGGCGGCCAGGGCCAAGAGGCTCACCTGGCTGAGGCCGTATGAATGATGATAGAAGAAGCGCCCGATTTGCCACAGGTTGCCCCACACATCCGGCGTAAAGGCCTCGCGGCTCCGCGCATAGGTGCCCAGGAATTGGGCCAAGAACTCTCGAGGGTGGTAGGGCAAGATGACGAGCGCCGCAGGCAAAACACCCCCCAAGGCCAAAGCGCCCCAGGCCCGCCAGCGCTGGGGCCAACCCTCCGGCACCCACGCGGCAGCCAAGGCGGGCACGATGAGCGCGGGGAAGGTCGTCGGCTTGACGCAGATGGATAGGGCGCATAGAGCGCCGCTTATCGCCAGGTAGAACACCTTGCCACAGGTGCGATAGAGGAGTGCGGCGAGTACTCCGGCGCTTGCCAGGGTAAAGGCCGGGATCTCCGCCATAACGGCCGAAGAGAGCATAACGAAAAGCGGCGCCACGGCCAACAGGCCGAGCGCCCCAAGGGCACCGACGCGCCCTCGCAGGAACCACCCCAAACCGGCCACCGCGCCTAAAGCCACCAGCCCCCAGGCGAAAACAGCCGCCCGCCCGATAGCCAACGAATCCCTAACGAAACGCAGAACAGCGCTCAAATAGAGGATGAACCCCGGCGGGTAGTTGTACCATACCTCCCGATAGAGCGCGTGTCCTCGCGCCACCGCGCGGGCCGTCAGGAAGAAGACGGCCTCATCATCTCGCCAGACGAGGTAATCCCTTCGCGACGCAAAGAGCGCCGCCGAAAGGGCGGCCACCGCCAGCCCCGCCGCCCAATAGGCCCACGCAGGGAGGCCCGAGGCCCCCTCAACGCTACTCTGGCGAACGCATTGCCCACTTGGCCGCCTCATCGGACGCTGACCCCCTCGTCGAGGATGAGCATATCGCCCAAGGCACGGGGTGCGTTCGCCAACCGCGCGCCCTGCCCCGTGAGCGCATCATACCAGCCGATGCCTAAGGCATACTCCCCAGGGGGCAGGCCAGCCGGCAGGGCGATTTCCCGCTCGTCGAGAACGGTCGTGCCGGGCGCCCAAAGCGTCGTCGGCCAGTTCCCCCCTAGGGGCGGGCCATCTTTCTGGGCTACGCGTTCCAACCTTTCATCCAAAACATGGATATAGAGGGTCATCGGGCTACGCGTAGGGCGCTCGGAACGCCACACCGTGCGCACCACGATCGTTTGGCCGGCCTGCGCTGGGGCTGGCATAACCTCGATGCGAAGTAACGAGGCGTTCTCCCAAGCGGCGAGCGCTGGGCCGGCCTCCTCGCGCGGCGCGACCTCGAACAGGGCGGCCGCACCCCAATCCCTCACAGCAGGGCCAAAAGCCGCCTCTAATCGCCGAACGGTCTCCGAGGATTGCCGCGCCGAAACCCACGTCCGATCCACCACGATGTGCCGGATATCCAGCCCCTGGATCAGCCCGCGCAGTTCGGCAGGGGTCAGCGGTCGCTCGGCCCGCCCCGATTGCTCCGTGCAGGCCGCGTCGAGCGCCTTGGCGTATTCGCGCATACCGGGCAGGTCACGGTGGATGTATCCCCCCACGATGGGGAGATGGTGCGCCGTCTGATAGTACATCGCCATATTGCTGATTTGCCGCTTGCTCGCCGGCAGGTGAAGGACGGCCCCACCCCCACCGCGCCAAGCGCTCACTTCAGCCGGCGGAGTCGGCGTCCCCTGGGGCCACGGCCAAAGGACGAGCATATCCACCACAAGGCCGAGGAGGATCGCCCCCCGCACGGTGCGCCGCGCGGGCAAGGCTGTGAACCCTTGCGCGGCGAGCGCGGCGAGGGCAAGCATAGTGAGCGCCAAGAACCGCTCCGGCGTACGCCCCCAAGAAAGGATAGGGACCTTTTCCATCAAGGCATAGGGCAAGGGGAGGCCCACGTTGGCACCCCCTACGGAAAGGCTCGGCCCTAAGGCCAAGAGGAGCGCCACGCCCCCAATAAAGGCCCACAGCCCGCCTTGCCGCCGAATGCGCACCATCCCCCAAACGGCCAGGCCCAACGCGATGAGGCCCAGATAGGCCGTCCGTTCGACCTCAGAGACGCTTGGGAAGACGCGCTGCATCCCCTCCAGGCGATAGATTAGGTTGCCCCACAGGGGGTGAAAGGGCGAGGGGAGGATGAGGGCTAGCCCATCCACCGAGAGCGGCGTAAAGCCCGCCACGCGGTAATCTGCCCCCTCGCGCCATACGCGGAGCAAAAAGGGCGCCCATTTGGGTGCGATGAGGAGAAGGGCCAGCCCCCACCCCACGACGAGGCACCCCACCAGAGCGCGGTTTACCCTCTTGCGGTTGGCGATGAGGAGATAGACGGCGCTCAAGGCGGCAAGCGGCAGGGCATAGTAGGCGCTCACCACCAGCCCTACCGAAAGGGCCAAACCAAGCCATAGGCCCATCCAGAGGGCGTCGCGCCAGCGCGGCACCTGAAAGAGCCGCAGGAGATGCCTCAGATAGAGCGGCCCCCACCACAAAGCCATCTGAGAAAGGTGCCCGGCCAAGGCGTGCCCCATCCGGTGCGGGAAGAAGGCAAAGATCAGCCCCCCAGCAAAGGCCGCCCAGGGTTGGCCCGTGAGGTCGTACGCCAAAAGGTACATCGCGAGGCCACAGAGCACAAACGAGGAAAGGACGAGCAAATTATAGGCCGCCGTCGGCCCGAAGGCCTTCTGTAAAGGGTAGGCCAACGCCTCCAACTCGAGCGTCACGTCGAGAAGGGGATGCTCCACCTGCCAAGGGTGATTCAGCAGGCTCACCTGGGCGGGGCTTTGCCCGTGCTCCCAGGCGTAGCCCGTCCACCACAGGAGCCATGTGTACTGGAGATTATCTCGCGCTTCCAGCCCCATCACAGCGCGCCCCAACCGGGCGGCGGCCGGCCAGGTGAGGAGCACCGCAAGGAGCGCATAGGCGCTCACGGCCAGGGCCAAAGGGCGCGCAGCAAGGCGACGCGGGGCGTTCATCGCGCCCCCTCCTCGCCCACGGGCGCTGTACTGGGCAAGACATAAATCTCATGATAATCCCACTGGAAGGCCAGGTCATAATGCGCTTTGACCCACGCGACAAAATCGGGCAAGGCCGTCAACTGCTCATCCCACAACAGGATCGCCGCCGGCCGATATGCCTCCGCAAGGCGCACGAGGTGTTCCGTCGTGAGCAGCCCCAATTGGAGGCGCTTTTTCGTGACCGTGGCGAGGGGCGGCGGCACACTGCACCCCGCTCGGAAGGGGATCATCTGATAATCGCTGATGACGACCGCCCCCTCGGGGAAGCGCTCTTGGAGGAACCGAATCGCCTCCTCGCCACTGCGCCACGAGGGGGCCGAGAGGAGTTGGGCATCCCCTCGCAAAACGCTGGGCAGGCTGAAGGCATAGACCATAAGCGCGACCAGCCCTATGGCAAAGGCCGAACGGTCCGCGGGCGTGGGCCGCTTCTCCCAGAAAACAGCCCATACGGAGGAAACGGCCACCGCCCCCGCCACAGCCAGGGGCGCGAGGAGCACCACGAGATGATGGCTGGGCCACATCGGCGAACGGACGAGAAGCACGGCGAGGGAAAGCCCCAGCCAGATGCCCACCAGGGCAGCCAGTTCCCGCCGGCGCCAGAGGCTGACGATTCCCCCGGCCGCGCCGAGGGCCACCAACCCCCAGTTATCCTGGCGGAGGTAATCGGCGATTTTGGCGGCATGGGGGCCGATTTTGAGGGCCATCTGCCCGCTCGACACCTGGGTGCCCACGAACTGGGCATACATCGCGCCCACGTCGTGCGCCAAGAGGCCCACCATCAAGGGCACACCCAGCCCGGCGAGCCACGCGCCCCACAGGAGCACGCGCCGGCGGCCATTCGCTTCTCGCCGGGTACTTTGCCAAAGGAGCCACACCGCCGGCACCCAGGCGAGGGCCGCCGTCGCCTTGATGTAGAGCGCCAAGGCAAAGACGAGGCCTGAAGCCACAAGCCAACCCCACCGGCGCGTACGCCCATAGGCGGCCACCAGGGCCAAGCCGAGCGCCCCTAGGCTGATGGATGGCCAATCTGGCGAGATGATGGCGCGCGAGAGCCAGAAGACGGTCGGCGCCAAGGCCCATATGGGCACGATGACGAGTGCGCCCGCCCGCGCCCGGAAGGCCCACCCCAGAATCGCCACCCCCACCAAACCGCAGGCCGCCAGGCAGACGATCAAACCCCGCCCGGCCTCGACGGAGGTCCCCAAAAGGGCGAACGTCCCCCGCAGGAGCACGATGAGGCCGGGGAGTTGATCCGTCCAAATATCCCGATAGAGGGCATACCCTTGTTGCATCAGGCGCACGCGCATCAGGTAGGTGCCCTCGTCGGTGCCCCACTGAAAACCCCCCAGATGCGCCCAATGCCACCCCACGAAAAGGGCGATTTCGCCGGCGAGAATTCCCCAAAATAGGCGCTCACGAGCAGGCTCGCGCATAGAACGCTCCTACGGCACCACGTTCACCGTATGCTCGAGGATGAGCCGATCATCCGCCTGGCGCACGCCCCCTACAAAGAGCGGGACTCTCGGCGCGCCGGATAGGGCTGCATCGTACATACCGATCTCGATGCGATAGACGCCCGGCGGCGCCTCAGCCTCCACTGGGATGAGGTATTCCTCCACGATGTATTCCCCCTCGCGCCAGGCGTCCGTGGGGTAGCGCCCGCCCATAGGCAGGCCGTCTTTTTGGCCGCGAACCGCGCCCCCCTCATCGAGGAGGTGGGTAAAGACCGTGAGCGAACGGGTGATAGGCCCCGTCGCCTGCCAACACAACGTCAGGGTGATCGCCCCGCCGGGGTGCACATCCTGGGGGGCCACATCATACCCCACAAAACGAAGACCTTCCCCCAGCGAAGCCTCTTGCCGATAGGCCAAAGGCGGTTCCTCAAAGCGGTGCCCCCGCACAAAAAGGCGCGTGAGCGTCATCGGCTCGCCCATAGCCTGCCCTTGGGCGTCTCGCACGGTCAAGCGGAGATCGGCCTCTCCCCAAAGGGCCTCCTCCGAAATGGGCAGATCATAGAATCGCCAGAATGTCCCCAGGCCCTCCGGCAGCGGCGCGGAAGAGATGGAGGCGAGGAAAGGATACTCCTTGCGCGAGAGGGTTTGGCCCCCTTGCACCACCTCCAGGGCGAGCGAGTATCCCCTCAAGGCGGCATCGGGGGCCTCCCAGGCCAATTTTAGCGTCAGGATCTCGCCAAAGGCAGGCTCCTGGGGAGATTTGTTGTATCCCACCAGGCGCACCCCCGGCGCCAAGGGAAGATCGGCAGGGGCTAGGCCCGCCTGTTTGAGCGACCAAGGCGCCGCCGAGGGCTTGACCTCCAACGTCCCGATCATCACCTCGCGCAGGGTTTGCCCATCAGGGGCCTTGGCGAGAAGGGGCGCGCCACTCAGGCGATCGTACACGCCCATCAGGAGGCGGTAGGTGCCCGGCGCGAGGCCCGGCAGAAGGTCGAGTGCGACGTCCTCTTGGGCGAGCGCGCCGGCCTCCCAATCCACCGTGGGCCTTAGCGAGGCATCCGTCATCCAAGCATCCCCCTGGCCCACGCGGTGGCCGGCCTCATCCAGCACGTGGATGTAGAGCGCATAGTACTGCGCAGGCCGCTGCAGCACCTCCCACGTGAGCGTCAAGCCCACCGCGTGATCCCAGCGCGCCGGTTCCTCCAGCGTGTAGCCGCGCAGAGCGAGTTCCTCGCCGAAACGCATATCGAGCGGAACCCACCGCTTGGAGGAAGGCGTAAAGGGGATGCCCTGCGTCGTATCCCAAAGGTAGAGCGTAATCTGCGGGAATTCGCGGCGCTCAAGCAACCGGGCATGCGTACGCCATTGGTAAAGGAGCCACTCTTGGAAGGGATTGGGGTTCTTTTCGGCATAGAGGGCGTACCACACCCGTTCGTGTTGTTCGGCGACCCGTTGCAGCGCCGCCAAACTCTCCTCCCGGCGGGCGGTAGGATCCAACGTCACGACCTCTAGCGGCCCGCGATACATCCTAGCGATCAGCGAGGGCTTGCCCACCACGAGCGCATCGCCGGGCTGAGCACGCGAGGCGATCTCGGCCCAGGCGGCCTCATGCGTCTTGTTCTCATAAATCCAGGCATACTCTATCCCCTTGACGTGCACCACGTAAAGCGGCTCTTGGCGGTCATAATAGGTTTCGAGGAGTTCCGGCTCAAGGCGCCGCTGGACCTCGTTGAGGTAAAAGACCACGTAACGCACCACGGCAGGGTCATAGTTCGTTTGGTGGATGGCGCGTCCCCGATAGAAGGGCGCCAGCCCCGGCAACGAGCGCGAAGCCACGATCTCCGCCTCGCTCCCCGGCAGGCTGTTCAGGTAGGCTGCCGCCTGGTCGAGGCCCTCGCCCCACCCCACGAGGAGCGTATGCACAGCGGCGCGTTTGCCACCCACCAGGGGGTTATAATAGGTCAGGTAATAGGGCGCCTCGGAGATGACCGTCATCCCCAAGCCGAGCGCGAGGCCCCCCGCTAGGATGGGCGCGAGCGAGGCGCGCCGCATACGCCGCATCCCCCATTCCAAAAAGGCCAAAATCCCATACGCCGCAAAAACCTGCACGAACGGGAAAACGGGCAAGAGATAGCGGTCGAACTTTTTTTCGCCAAGCGTCATAAACAGGCCATACAGGGCGATGAATAGTCCCAACGCCCCCCAAAAGGCCTTGTTCTCGCGGCGGCGCGCCGCCAAGGTGGCCCCTCCGAGCGCGCCTATCATCGCCCACGGCGTGAGCCGAAAGGCCAGGGCCACCGGATAGAACGCCCAGCCGGGGTCGGGCCGAGGCGCTCCCCAGAAATAGTTCGAGTTCACATGGGGGCGTGAGGCGTAAAAGAGCGCCGTATTCAGGACGTTCTGCACCGTTTGAACGGGCTGAACCCACAGGGCCGGCCAGAGGGCGACATAGGTTACGAGCGCCGGTAGGAGCCAAGCCACGACGCACCGCACCATCCAAGAGAAGGGCCGCTTCCCATAGAGGCCGTAGAGTAGCGTGATCAACCCAGCGAAGCCGATACCGAACATCGCGGGAGATTTGTTCAGCATAGCCAGCCCCAGGAAGATTCCCGAAAGGGCGAAAAACCGCTTACGGCCGGAAGCCAAGCCCTCGAGCAGGCTGAGCACGCCGGGGAAGAGGAGGCTCGTCTCGATGGCATCGAGGTGCAAGAAGCGCGAATGGGCGGTATAGAACGGATCGAGGGCGATCAAGAGGCCCGCGATAAGGGCCAAAGGCCAACCCGCACGGTGTGCGAGCAGCCACACGGCAAGCCCCAAGAAAGCGCTCGTCCACAGGGCCACGCCGCGCCGCGCCCGAAAAAGCAAGGCGGCGAGTTCGTTGGGCAGTTCGGGCGGATTTTCCTCGATGATGCGGGCGATCGCCGGAACGCGGCAAGCCTCTAGCCAGGGGGCCTCGAGGTTGGCCTGCATAAAGGGCACGCCGAGCCACATCGTGATGACGCCGGGGTGCCCCGTTTGGAAGGTCTCCGCCAAATTCCCGGTGCGTAGACCCCGGTAAAAATTGATGCTCCGGCAGACCCATTTCATCTCATCGGGCGTGATGAACGCATCCAAGCGGGGCAGGCGCACGGCCAAGGTCAGGAGGACGATGCCCAACACGGCCCCTAGCCAGAATGTGGAGTGAAGACCTCGTTTGGTCGAAAATGAGTTCATAAGGCCCACCGCAAAGTGCCTACCTTGTTAGGCCCCTCGCCTCCCAGAGAAGAGGCAAATAGTCTGGCCCAGAGAGATGCCGATCGAACACAGAGATATAATCCTCCACGCGATAATCCCGATAAGGCAGTGCGGCAGGGGTGCGCTCATAAATCGCCATTTTGGGCGCCCCCCCAACCCACACGCGCCCCACGAGGGTGTAATCCCGCGCGATTTCTTCCATCGGCACGGGCTGCACATCCTGCACATAGTCGGCGATAAAGTAATAGCGCGGCTGGCTCCCGCAGGCCGGCGCGCCCCGCGTATACCAATGGGTGATGTGCTCCTCCTCGTTCGTGCCATAATCGCCGTGCAGGGTGCCTTGGGCATAGAGGGCGCCGACCACCTTCCACCCCGCGCGGTACGGGAAGCCAAACAGCCCTTGCGTGGGCATTTTGTCTCCATAGGGCGCCCAGAAAATGGGCAAACGGTGCTCCGGGTAGGTGCGCTTGTACTCCGGATGGTGGCTCACAAAAAGGATGGCGAGATAAACCGCCGAAAGCGCGAGCACCCCTCCTGAAACGAGATACCACGCCCACCGAAGACGCCCCAAACTCCTCTCGAGTTCCCCGAACCCCACACCAAGGAGCAAACATGCCCCTGGGAAGGCAATATACAGGTGCGTGCGCGGGTCAGCAAAAAAGAAGAGATAGATCACCAGCGGCACAGCGAACCAGATGAATGCCGAACGCCAACCCAGCCCGCGCCGGGGCGCCCACCCCAGAGGAAGCAACGCCGCGAGATACGCCAAAACGACGTAACTGCGCCCGCCGGCCTGCCAGCGTTCCGGCATAAGCCAGGCCGAAAGGAGCCAAGTCGCCGCCACGGTAAGGAGCACGACTCCCCATTTTCTAAAGCGGCAAAGGCCCTCGCCCACTACGCCGAGCAGGCCCAGGCCGACGAAGCCGAGATAGTAAATGGCGTTATACACCGCACCGATGAGGATGAGATGGTTGAGGTTATCGGCAGGGATAAGCCCTTTGCGTTTGGCCACGTAGGCGCGCGCCACCTGAAAAAAGGGGTGGCGAACATAGGGGATGTAAAACGCGCCCAAAAGCAGCGCCCCCAGGCCCACCGGCCCTGCCAAGCGCTTCGCCACCTGCGCCCAAGTCGGTTTCTCTCGGTAGAGCGCCGCGACAATCACCGCGGCCGCCGCGAGGCCGGCGAACAGCGCATCTGTATGCGCCCAAAGGCCCACGGCCCCCCAGAGCGCACAGAGCCACAGATCGCGCCCGTGTCGGCGCTCTGCATAGGCCAAGGCGCTATCGAGCGCGAGCACGCTGAAAAGGAGCACGAGGCTCTGATATTGCACGATGCGCCCAAAGGCCACGAAAAAGCCGTTCAGCGCCGCAAGAAGCCCCGCCCAAAAGGCAGCCTGCCGCCCTAGAAAGCGGTAGGCCACGCTGTATAGGCCCAGCACAAAGAGGAGGTTCGCCACCGCAAAGGGGAGGCGTGCGCCCCCTTCGCTCAAAGCGCGCGCCCCGGCATAGATCGCGGTCGTTACGAGAACCTCGCCAGGGCCTTTCTTGTGGTAAAAGAGGGCATCTTCTCGCCCCTGGATGGCCGAGGCCGCCAGGTGGACGACGTTGACCTCATCGCCCTGGAATTCGGCATAGCCCAGGTTCGGCAGGCGAAAGGCGGCGGCCGCCACCAACACGAGGGCCAGCCCCCACACGGCCCCTTTGGGGAGGCCGTCAAGCGTTGGGCCAGGCCTTTTCAGCCGCCATATCAGGAGGGCCGCGATGAGGAGGTTGAACGCTCCGGCCACGCCCCAGCGAGAGATCGGCCCCGGCAGGGCATAGAGCGCCCAACCGATGAGGATCAAGCCCGCATAGCCCAACCCCCCGGCGAGTAGGACGGCCTCTGGCCAGGGACGTGCCTCGCGGCCGCATAGGGCCTCAAAGGCCAGCCAGCCCGGCAGGGCCATCCCCAAGAGAAGAAGGCCCGCCGAACGCCAGGTGGGGTCTCCAGGCACCCAGGCGAGGAGGTTCGCGCCCAGCCAGGCCCCTATGAGCCATAGCCAGCGGCGCCATAAGAGGGCCTTCATACTGCGCTCTCGCACTCACCCGCATCGGGCGTGGTGATAGGCTGCGCCCGTGAGTAATCCACAATCTCGCGGATGCGATAGATGGGTTTCTTTTGGCCCTCGTAATAGGTGCGCACGATCATCTCGCCCAAGAGGCCGATGGAGACGAGTTGCACGCCCATCAGCATCAAAAGGAGCGAAAGGACGAGCGCCGGCCGGTTGCCGATGGAATGGCCCAAAACCAACTTTTCGAACGAGAGCCATAACCCCAGCAGGAACCCCACGAAGGCCATAATCAGCCCCCAGCGGCCAAAGATCTGGATGGGGCGCGTGGAGTAGCCCTGCAAAAAACGCACGGTGATGAGATCCAGGATGACGCGCACGGTGCGCCCCAGCCCGTATTTCGATTTGCCAAAGCGCCGCGGCCGGTGCCCCACGGGCACCTCGGCCATACGCGCGCCGATCCACGCGGCAATATCGGGGATGAAGCGGTGCAGTTCGCCATATAGCCGCATCTCTTTGACGATTTCACGGCGGTGCGCCCGCAGCGAGCACCCCCGATCGTGCACGGGCACGCCCGTAGTGCGCGAGATGAGCCAATTCGCCAGGCGCGAAGGGAGCCGGCGCGTCAAAAAGGGGTCTTGGCGGTTCACACGCCAGCCGCTCACCACATCGTAGCCTTCAGCCATCTTTTCCAAAAGGGCGGGGATGCTCGCGGGATCGTTCTGCAAATCGGCGTCAATGGTGATGACGATATCGCCGCTGGCATAGTCAAACCCGGCGCTGAAGCCGGCCGTCTGCCCAAAGTTGCGCCGAAAGCGGATGACCTTAAGCCGCGGGTCCCGTTCGGCGAGGGCCTTGAGTTTCTCAAAAGAGCGGTCGGTGCTCCCATCATCGGTGCAAATGATCTCATACGTCAGGCCGAGAGGGTCGAGCACGGCCGTCAGTTGATCATACAGGGCCTGGATATTTTCCTCTTCATTGTATACGGGCACGACGATCGACAGATCCATCCACAGCCTCCTTGCCGCGTGGCACGCCCATCCCCTTCGCCGCGGCGATGGCATACAGCACGGCCCCGATGACCCCGGTGAGGACGTTGACGAGGTAAAACCCCAAAGACATCGCCATGGCCACGTGCTGCGGCACATTCGCCAGGCCAAAGAGGAGCACATAGGCCCCTTCGCGCGTGCCCAGCGCCCCCACCGAGGGGATGAGCATCGAAAGCGAGATGATGGGCATAAAAGCCACGAAATAGATGAAAGGTATCCGCTGCCCCAGGGCAATGGCGATGACGAAGGTCATCGTGAACAGGACTAGGTTAAAGAGCACGGATATCGCAAGGGATTTCCACAAGGCCCGCGTTCCGCAGGTGTGAATGGCCGTATACAGGCGCCCCAAGGGCGCGCCCACCCGCTTGGGGAGGAACTTGAGAAGCCATTCCACCAAGCGCCGTTGAAAGAGCACCCAAGAGGCCACCAACCCCGCGCAGGATACGCCGAGGACGAAGGTCGCCTCCCGAGCCGGAAGGTCGCGGTAAACAAACGGCCATGCCAGAATCCCCATCGCCAAAAGGACGATGATGCCCGCCAGGCGATCCACCAAGACGGTGCCAACGGCCTCAGAGGGGCGGTGGCTGTAGCGGCCCAACTCGTACATCTTGATGGCATCACCGCCAAACCCCGAGGGGAGAAAGGTATTAAAGAATCCGCCCACATAATACAGGTACAAGAGGCGAGGGATGGGCACATGGGTGTCGAGCGCGTCGAGCAAAGCGCGCCAGCGATACGAACGCAACAGGAACGTAACCTGAAAGAGCAAGAAGGCCAGGCCCAGGTAGCCCCAATGCATCGCCTTGAGCACTTCCCAGGCGGCGCGCCAATCCACCAGCCGCGAGAGGAGCGCTAAAAGGCCGAGGCTCACGAGCAATTTGAGGAGATTGATGAGGCGATTCTTCAAAATGGGTTCCCCACCTAAGGCTCGCGGGGATTATAGCATCCCCCAAGGGGAGGGTCAACTAGGCGCCCCCTTTGGGCGTGGCCCCTGCCTTGCCAAACAGGGCGTTTTGAGGGATAATCTCGCCCGTAAGTGGCCGGCGAACGCCCGGCAAAATGCGAATCCAAGGAGCGCCGTTGAACCCCATACCACGCCGTGCGCACGTTCTCCCTCGGATCGTCCTGGCCGATTCCACGGTTCCCATTCGCCTCTCGGCCCAAGGAGGCGAGGGCCTTTTTCAGGATGGGCAGGAGTACATCGTCTCATACTATCCTACGGAGGAATTTGCCGAACGGAGCGGCTGGCGCCCCGGCTGCGCCTGGCGCGTGCGGTCGAGAGAGGGCGCTTTGAGCCTAGACGTCTTGTTCGAGGGCGAGCAAGAGCACGTCTTTTGGGTGGAGGAAGAGCGCGCCGGCGAACGCTTCCCCATCGCGGAGGCGCGGGTCTATTCCCTCCAGCCGGACCTTTTCGCCCTGCGCCCTTATAAGGGTGACCTCCATATCCACTCAAACCGTTCCGATGGGCGCGAGGAGCCGGCCTATGTGGCCGCCGCCTGCCGAGAAATCGGTATGGATTTCGTAGCCATCACCGACCACCGCCTTTACGAACCGTCGCTGGAAGCGATCCGCGCCTTCGAGGGCGTGCCCACGGACCTCCTCCTCGTGCCCGGCGAAGAAGTGCATCCGCCCGATAACCCCGTGCACATCATCAACTTTGGCGGGCGTTTTAGCCTGAACGCGCTCTTTGGCACAGAGGCCTACCCAAAAGGCGTGGAGCAGATGATGGCCAATTTAGGGGCCGTGCCCGCCGGCGTAAATCGGTATCAGGCCGCATCCTGCCTTTGGTGCTTTGAGGCCATCCGTGAGGCGGGGGGCTTGGGCATCTTTTGCCACCCCTATTGGTTCACGAACCATCGCTACACGCCTTCCGGCGCGCTGACGAGTTATCTGTTTGACCGCCAGCCCTTCGATGCCTTTGAGGTGATCGGCGGCTTTCACCGCGACGAGATCGATTCGAACACCTTGCAAGTGGCCCGCTACCACGAGGAACAAAAGCGAGGCAAGCGCATCCCCATCGTCGGCGTGAGCGACGCGCACGGTTGCCACAATGGCGAACTGTTTGGCTGGTACTACTCCATCGTTTGGGCGCCCCAGTTGACCCTTGAGGCTATTATCGAGGCGATCAAAGGGTTGCGCTCCGTGGCGGTGGAGGCCGTAGCCGGCGAGACGCCGCGCGCCTACGGGCCGTTCCGCCTCGTCAAATATGCCTTGTTCTTGATGCGCGAGGTGTTCCCCGAGCATGACGCCCTTGCCGCGCGCCAGGGGGCCTTGATGCTCCGCTACCTAGAGGGGGATATGGCCGCGCGGGAGGGATTGGCCCACCTCCAAGGGAGCACCGCTCGGCTTTACGACCGCCTGTGGGCCAAACCTTAGCGAACGCCCTGCGGCGACCTTTTGCAAAAGGAAAACGAGATGACCCAACAAGCACCATCCTCCCTAGAGGCTCTCCTTGCCCAAGGCCGAGAGGCATACCACGCCCTGCGCCTTGAGGAGGCAGCCGCGGCCTACCGCGCCGCGCTCGAGGCGGCCCCCAATCACTATGACGCGATGGTAGGGCTGGCGCGCACCCTGGCGCGTATGCGCGAGCAGAACGAGGCCCTGGAACTGGCCAAACGGTGTACGGAATTTGCCCCCGAACGGCCGGAGGGCTATGCGACCCTGGGTATGCTCTATTTCCTCACGGACGAACTATCTTCCGCCGAGGAGGCGCTTCAGCGGGCCATCGCCCTCGCGCCGCAAGACCCCGAGCCGCGTCTGACGATGGTGCAGGTGCTGGCCGACGAGCAGCGCTTCGAAGAGGCCGAGGAGGCGCTCCGCGAGGCGCGGGCGCTCATCGAGCGCCTGGAAGAGGCCCCCTTGCGGGAGGAACTCGAGGCGCTCGCCTGGCACGTCGAAACCTATCTCCGCCTGACCCAGGGCGATAACGCGGCGGCGATGAATGCGGCCCAGGAGGTTATCGCCCGCCAAGAGGCGAACCCCTACGCCGCCTGTTTGGCCTATTCCAACCTGGGCATTCTCGAGGCCAAGGCGCGCCGCTACGAGGAAGCCATCGCCTATTTGGAGCGCGCTTACGCGATGAACCCGCATTTTCACCGCGCGGCCTCTGCCCTGGGGAGGCTTTTGCTCGTCCAGCGGCACTATGCGCGGGCCGCCCAAGTGCTGGGGATGACCGCGGCCAGCCCAGGGGCCTCTGCGGACGTGTACTATGCCTATGGCCTGGCCCTCGCCAAGAGCGGTGAGAGGGAAAAGGCTCTCGCCGCCTATCAAACGGCCCTTCAACGGGGCCTGGGCGGGCTGAGCCGCTACATCGCCCTTTGGCAGACGATCTGGCTGCGCGATTGGGGGCGCTATCTGATCATCGGCCTCGCCCTGGCCGCAGTCTTGGCATGGATCGTCTTGGCCAAACCTTCGGCGCAAACGCTCACCCTGTTCGCCGTGCTCGCGGTGATCCTCTTCTTGCAGAGATTCTTGGGGAGGCGCAGAGAATGATCCGGTTCCCTCAGCGGCGCTTATCCGCCCTGGGCGGGGTGTTCCTCCTCGTCCTATGCCTCACCATCCCCTGGGGGAGCGCTGCCCAAGGCTTTCGCCGCTACATCGTAACCTTTGGCGATACGCCGGCGCGCATCGCCGAACGGTACGGCCTCACCGTCGAGCAACTCCTCGCCGCCAATGGCCTGCCGAACGACGCCATTCTTCACCCCGGCGACGAACTCATCCTCCCCACGCGGTGGACGGCGGCCGAATATGTCGTGCGCCCCGGCGAGACGCTGGCCGATATCGCCGCCCAGTACGGCCTTTCCCCAGACCTCATCGCCCACCACAACGGCCTTTGGCAGGCCGACCGCATCGAGGTCGGCCAGGTGTTGCTCATCCCCGCCGTGAACCCGGCCTTTGAGGGATTGGCCGCGAGGGCCTTGCGCATCCTTGCCCCCTTGCCGGGGAGCATCGTGCGGGGCGAGATAACCTTGCAAGGGATGGGCGCTAGCCCCGATAACGTCGTCCTCATCTCCGCAACGGACGCGCAAGGCCGCACCCTTTTTGAAACCTGGGCGCCCGTGTGGGCCGAAATCGGCCAGCCCGGGCGCTTTTCGGCGAAACTCGATCTGCGCCCGTACGAGGCCGGCCCGATTACCCTCGCCATCTGGAGCCGCAACCTGCATAATGGCACGCCGCGAGAAAAGGTCTCGTTGGCCCTCGTCATCGGCGCACCGTGAGGAAGATGGGGGACGGCGTGTGGAAAGGGGCTGGGAGATGGCTCATCTTCAGGGGCCTACGGGCCTGAGAACCCTGTCATATGGCCAAGATTCGACTATTTGACCGCGCGTTCTGGCAGGGATGTCTCTTTCATCCCCGGCGTGAGGTGCGCCTTCTCACGGTGGGCCTCTTGTGCTTGGCCATCGCCGCGCCCATCGGCTTCATAACGGGCGCTTTGGGCGCCCTCCTCGGGAGCGCGCTCCTCGTGGGCCTCGCGTTAGCCTATGCCGCGCTGCGCCATCTGCACGTGGGGTTTTGGCTGCTCGTGGGGATTATCTTCCTCCTACCCTTCGCCGCCTTTCCCATAGATATCGGCTTTTCGCCCACCTTTTTGGATTTGGCGCTCCTTGGCGTCTATTTCGTGTGGATCAGCCGCATCGCCTCTCACCGCGAGGAGCGTTTCATCGCGCCCTCGCCCTCCCTTGGGGTATTTGCCTTCGCGATGATGGCCGTCGTCGCCTTCGTGGCGGGGCTGGGCCATGCGCCGCTCACGGCGAACATCCTGCGCCGCTTCTTTGAGGTGGTGCTCGGCATCTCGTTCTTTTTCGTCGTGGTGAACACGGTGCGCACGCCCCAAGCCTTGCGCGCCATCATCCTCGCCATCATCCTTGCCGCCTCCGCCTCGGCGGCCATCGGCATCGTCCTGTACGTCCTGCCGCAGAATGTGGCCATCCGCCTCCTTTCGGCCTTGCGGGTGGTTCGCTATCCCTCCGGGCCAGACGTCTTGCGCTTCATCGAAGATAACCCCGAGTTGCCCCTGCGCGCCATCTCCACCTCCATAGATCCGAACGTCTTGGGGGGCGCTCTGATCTTTGCCACCACCATCACCGTGGCACAGTGGATGGGGCGCCGGCCCGTGCTCCCCCGGCCCTGGCTGGCCCTCGGTTCGCTGCTTATGGGGGCCTGCCTTATCCTGACCTTTTCGCGCGGTTCTTTCGTGGGCCTGGCCGTCGCCCTGGGGATGCTCGGCCTTCTGCGGCATCGGCGGCTCCTGTGGATCGGCCTCCTGGCCCTGGGGATAATGGCCCTTCTCCCGCCCACGCGGGTGTACATCGAGCATTTTCTCGCCGGCGTGCGCGGCGAGGACCTGGCCACCCAAATGCGCTTCGGCGAGTACAAGGATGCGCTCATCCTCATCTCCCGGCACCCGTGGTTGGGCGTGGGGTTCGCCGGCACGCCGGAGGTGGATACCTATCTGGGCGTTTCCAACGTCTACCTCCTCATCGCCGAGGAGATGGGCATCATCGGCGTGGCGCTTTTTTGGGCCACCTTCGGGGCGCTCCTCGGCTCCTTTTTCGCCATTCGGCGCCGCCTCCCGGCCGATTCGCCTTTGGAGCCGATCCTTTATGGCACCTCGCTGGCCATCTTGGGGGGTATGGTGGGGGGATTGTTCGACCATTATCTCTTCAACTTGGCCTTCCCCCACGCCACCGTCCTTTTGTGGATGACAGCCGGCCTCAGCGCGAGCGCCATCCAGATGGCCAAAGCCGAAAGCGCCTCCCAGCCGGAGCGTTGAGACCGCGCTTTTAAAGTATGGGGAATGGCCCCATACGTTCGAGTTGACAAAAAGGCGGCGCCGTGCTATCCTTTGAATAGTTGAAGATATGTTCAATTATTCAATGGTTGGCCCATACGATGTTGGATGAGCAAACCTCCGCAACCCTTGCCGAACTCTTTCGCGCCTTAGGGGACCCCACGCGCCTGAGGCTCATCGCCTGTTTAGCCGAAAAGGAGCAAAGCGTGGGCGACCTCGCGGAGGCGCTGAAGATGAGCCTATCGGCCATCTCGCATCAACTGGGGATTTTGCGGCGTATGCGCATCGTGCGCGGGCGCCGAGAGGGCCAGCGCGTCTATTACCGTTTGGATGATGAGCACATCGCCGTGATCTTTCGCGATGCGCTTCGCCACGTCGAGCATTCCTAGATTGCCGAGGGATGATGACCACAGATTCCACCGCACTCACCTTCACCATCCACCACCTAGATTGCCCCGATTGCGCCCGCCGCCTAGAGGCGGCTGTAGCCGCCCTCCCTGGCGTGCGCCGCGCCGAACTCGCCTTTATGGCCGGGCAACTGCGCATCTGGCCCCAAGGGGATACCCCCTCCCTCGTCGAGTCGGTTCAGCGCCTCGGCAAGGAGATGGGCTACATCATCGAGCCTCTCACGGATGAGCACGCCGCCCACGAAGCCCATCATCACGGGGGCGATTCGGAGCACGCGCCTCACACCTTTTGGGTCATCGCCGCGGCGGTAGCCCTCGCGGCGGGCCTCGCCGCCCAGTGGCTAGGCGCGCCGCTCTTCCTTTCGCGCCTTCTCCTGGGGGCATCTATCCTGCTTGCGGGCCTGCCCGTGGCCAAGGCCGCCTGGGCCACTCTGCGCTCGGCCCACAGCCTCGATATGAACGCCCTGATGACCGTAGCCGTCATCGGCGCGGTGGCCTTGGGAGACTATGCCGAAGGCGCCGTGACGATGTTCCTCTTTACGGTGGGCGAACTCCTCGAGCATTACAGCGCCGACCGGGCGCGCCGAGCCATCCGAACCTTGATGGCCGTCGCGCCGGATGAGGCCACGCGCCTCAATGGCGAAACGCGAGAGCGCGTGCCGGTGGCTGAACTCCGCGTCGGCGACCTCATCCTCACCCAGCCCGGCGAGCGCATCGCGATGGATGGCACGATCGTCGAGGGGCATTCCGCCGTCAACCAGGCGCCCATCACGGGAGAATCTGTGCCTGTGGAAAAGGGGCCGGGGGAAGCCGTCTACGCTGGGACGATCAACGGCAACGGCGCGCTGACGATCCGCGTGACGCGCCTGGCCCAAGAAAGCACCCTGGCGCGCATCCTGCGCCTGGTGGAACAGGCCCAAAGCGAACGCGCCCCCGCCCAGCGCTTTGTAGACCGTTTTGCACAGCGTTACACCCCCGCCGTGATGGCGGCGGCGCTCCTCGTAGCCTGCGTGCCGCCCCTTCTCGGCCTGGGAGATTGGGCCACCTGGTTCTACCGAGGGTTGGTGCTCCTGGTCATCGCCTGCCCCTGCGCGCTGGTCATCTCCACGCCCGTTACGCTGGTCAGCGCCCTGGCGCGCGCGGCGCGCTCGGGGGTGCTCATCAAAGGGGGGCGCTACCTCGAGGCCCTGGCACGCGTCAAGGCCATCGCCTTCGATAAGACGGGCACCCTCACCGAAGGAAACTTAGAAATCGTTGGGGGGGCCTGCACCCTCCACAGCGAGACGGACCCGCACTGCGCCCTCTGCCGCGATATGCTCGCCAAGGCCGCCGCCATCGAAGAGCAATCCGGCCACCTGGTGGCGCAGGCCGTGGTCGCCTATGCGGAGGCCCAAGGGGTGCGCGGCCAATATCTCGCCCCAGAAGGGGTAATGGCCCACCCCGGCCTGGGTGTAACGGGGCGCGTGCAGGGGCACGAGGTGGCCATCGGCAGCCACGCCTTCTACCACGCGTGCTTGGGCGTTGAAGGCGAAGACGCCCTTTGCTCGCAGGTAAAAGAGGCCGAGAGGCAGGGTTACACGGTCCTCGTGGCCCACGATGCCTGTTGTGGCGAACGGTGCTATTGGGCCGTGGCCGATGCCGTGCGCCCCCAAGCGGCGGAAAGCATCGCCGCCCTGCGGCGCTTGGGCGTTCGGCACGTCGCCATCCTCACCGGAGATCACGCCCAGGCGGCCCGCCACGTGGCCGAGGCCATCCGGGCGGATGCCGTCTATGCGGGCCTGTTGCCCGAGGAAAAACAGGGCCTCGTCTCTCGCCTAGAGGAGGAATGGGGATCCCTGGCTATGGTGGGAGATGGCATCAATGACGCGCCGGCCCTCGCCAAAGCCTCCGTGGGCATCGCGATGGGCAAGACGGGCGCCGACGCCGCCCTGGAGACGGCTGATATCACCCTGATGCAAAACGATCTGCGCGCCTTGCCGTTCGCCGTGGGCCTTAGCCAAAGGGCTATGCGCATCGTCCGTGCGAACGTGGCCTTTGCCCTGGTCATCAAGGCCCTCTTCTTAGGGTTGGCCATCGCGGGCTATTCCACGCTATGGATGGCCGTTTTGGCCGATACGGGTGCAGCCATCTTGGTGACGCTGAACGGCCTGCGCCTCCTTGCCCAGGGCAAATCCCCCGCCTCCGAGGCGGCCTAGGCCTGGCTATCCAGCGCAAAGAACGAGTAGCCCGCCGTAGCCACCGTGCCCAGCCACACCCAACCCGCGTTGGAGATGATCTCGGGCACGGTGGGGCGCAAAAGGGTGAGGGCAAAAGCGGCCACCCCCACCACGAAATAGATCACGAAATAGAGGAGGGCCACCCCCATCACAAGTTTGTTGGCTGCCGGCTCGCGGATGGCCTCCTCCGGGGGAAGGGCGGGTTCCTCGTCATCCGAGGAGAATTGGAGGCCAAGCGAGAACACCGGCATACCGAGGGTTCGCCCCAGGCCCAGAAAATTGCGCTTAAAGAGGGATACGGGGCGATATGTGGTCCAAGTGACCTCTTGAGAGGGGTCATCGGGCGCCTGCGCCTTCACCTGGATGGGCACCTGCCGGCGGCTCTGCGAGAACCCGGCGGCCACCACGCCCCCCACTAACCCGCTGAGCACGCTCGCAGCGCGCACCATCGTCGAAGAGAAGGCTGGGTCTGGCTCTTGCCAGGTGCGCACGATGGCGATGCCGAGCACCCCCGCATAGAGCACCGCCGCGCTGATGGTCAACCCCAGCGAAAGCAAACTCCGCAGCCAGGGCGGAAGGGCCTGGCTCAAATCAAGGCGATCGGGAAAGTTCATCGTCACCCCTTTTGAGCAGTGTGGTGGGCAGATCCCTAGGTCGGCCCAACCCGATCATTCCGCCGAGCCTTTGGGCAGCGTCGCGCGCAGGCGTTTGGCCAGTTTCTCGGGCACCTTGCCCGTTTGGCCCAGGCGGGCAATGGCCTCTTGAGCATCTCGAAAGGCGATGGGCGGCGCTTCAGGGCCTTCGGCCTCCGCTTCTCCCAGGCGCAAGAGGGGCGCCGCCTCCGTGGGCGGGGCATAGCGCAGGTCCCCCAGCCCCCTGAAGGGCCGCGCGCCGAGCGCAGCCCATTCGGGCGGGAGCGGCTCCTCACCCCTTTGCCACAGAAAAAGGCCCAGCCCCCCGCGCGCAAGTTCGCCGATGAGCGGCCAGCGCTCCGGCCCCTCATCGGGCGCCAGGAAAAAGGCAGCCCCGCACAGGGCCAAGATGAGCGCCCGCCGTGCCACGGCCTGATTTTCTCGCCGAGGCGCCTCGGGCGCGAATGGGCTGAGCACAAGCCGCAAGGCCCCTGGGCGCGCCCCTTCCGCCTCGAGGAGGGGCCGATTCTGCAGCAACCCCTCCGCCAAGACGAGCACCGTAGCGCCGCCGGCCTGCGCGGCGGCCTCGAGGGCGAGGCGGTCTACGCCCTCGTCATACCCGCCCACGAGGTAGTGCCCCTCTGCGGCGAGCCACTGCGCGAGCGCCTGGGCCAGGCTGGCCGTCTCCGCATCGGGGTGGGTTGCGCCCAGCACGGCCACCCCCGGCTCGGTCAAGATGGCCAAATCGCCCCGGCAAACGGCATAATAGGGTTGCCATTCCTCGCCGAGGCGCGCCCAATCGTCCGGGTAAGCCTCATCGGCCCGCGTAACCACGCGCGCCCCCCGCCGGGCCAACTCGTCCAGCGACCTTTGGGCGCGTTCTAATAAAGCACCCGCCGCTAGGATGGCCCGCGCCTCGTCCGGCTGTATGGCGCACTCTTGCGCGATATCCTCAGCGGAAGCCCCGAAAAGGTCCGCCGCTGACCGCCCTCCCTCGATGCACCAGGCATAGAGCGCTCGTTTGACCACGCGCCGAGGGGGCGCTTGCGCCGAAAGCGCCGCCAGCCAATAGGCAGCCTCTGAATACGCCATCGCACACCCTTGTTGTGAACCCTACTCAGCGTGATTATAATAGCGCCCATAGGGTTGTCAACGCCTCTTTCGCACACCTCGAACGACCAGTATAGAAAGGAGATTCTATGGAACGCACGCGCGTGCCCTTTACCTTCCAATTGGATAAGACGCTTTCGCTATTGAGCAACCCCGGCCTTCTCCTGGCCTCGACAAAGCGCTCGGGCGCCTCGAACGTGATGACCATCGGCTGGGGCACAGTGGGCATCATCTGGGGCAGGCCCTGCTTCGTGGTGCTCGTGCGCCCTTCTCGCTATACCTACGAATTCATCGAAGATTCCAAGGTGTTCACCGTCAACGTGCCCTCCGAGGCGCTCCGCGAATGGGTGGGCTTTTGCGGCAGCCGCAGCGGCCGCACGGTGGATAAATTCGCGGCCTACAACATCTCCATAAGCCGTGGGCAACTCGTCGAGGCCGTCACGATTGATGCCTGCCCCATCGTGTACGAG
This sequence comes from Chloroflexota bacterium, assembly GCA_019873625.1. Lineage (GTDB taxonomy): Bacteria > Chloroflexota > Anaerolineae > UBA1429 > UBA1429 > JAIOAW01. Next base: position 97,287 of record JAIOAW010000003.1, on the reverse strand, counting down.
TGCCGCGTGATCCATTACAACGATGTCATCCCCGCCCACCTGGATCCTGCCGTCGAGGCCACCTCCTACGGCGGGAAAGACTACCACCGCCTCTACTATGGCGAAATCCTTGGCACTTTCGCCGTGCCGGGCGCCTGACGTTCCTCCATTGGCCTGGGGCTGCCGATTTCCCCTTCGGCAGCCCCTTACCGGGGTGCTTTGACACAACCCCATCCATCGCTATAATACAGGCGAGCCTCGAAAAAGGCTGTTCCCTTTATTTTTCGGTGATCTCAGCGGAGGCGATGCCGCGTGATGTGCCCCGTGAGGACGTCTCCACGAGAAGGCAGTTACGGGATCAAGGGCGATGGCGACGAAACTCCGATGCCCCAAGTGCAATCAACTCAACGACCCAGGGGCTACGGCCTGCGCCTATTGCCGCGCGCCCCTCGTCCAATACTGCCCCATTTGCGGAACGCCCCGGCCGTGGTATGTGCCCCGCTGCGCCCGCTGTGACGCCGCCTCTGCGGATGCGCGTTCGTTTGCAGACCTCTTTCGCGGTGCCCCCGAACAGCGCACGCTGCGCGACCGATACATCCTCCGCGAACCCCTCGCCTCTGGCCGCGTAACGGCCGTCTATCGCGCCACCGATGGCCGAACGGGCCAAACGGTCTGCGTCAAAGAGATTTCGGCCGTCGCTATGTTCCGGCCCGATGAGCGCCGTGAGGCAGAGCGCGCCCTCTATACCGCCCTGGAACGTTGGGGGCGCGTAGAGCACGCGGGCCTCGCGCGCATCTTGGATTGGTTCGCCGAACGCGACCGATATTATGTCATCTTGGAATTTGTGAACGGCTGGAGCGGCCAGCGCCTCATCGAAGAGAGCGGCCTGCGCGTTACGCCAGACCTGGCGCGCAATTGGGGCGCCCAGTTGGCGGATGCGCTCCACACCTTGCATAGCCAGAACCCTCCCCTCTATGCGCCATTCCTGGCGCCGGCCCACTTTATCGTGAGCACGGAGGGCGTGGTGAAAATCGTGGGCTTTGGCCTGGGGCAGTTCTTTAACCCCACGGCATATGGCCCCTATGGGAGCCTCCCGGGCTATGCGGCCCCCGAATTGGGCCGCACGCCCCCTAGCCCGCTCACCGATGGCTTTGCCCTAGGGCGCACCCTCTATGCCCTGCTCATCCAATATCCCTTGGAAAGGGGCCTGGCCCGCCCCATTCCCTTGCGGCAGGCCGTGCCGGGCATCTCGGCGCAACTGGTGCGCACCATCGCCCGCGCCGCCGAGCGCGATAGCGCCCAACGCTTCGCCTCCCTGGCCGAATTGCGAGACGCCCTTTGGGAGCCGCCCCGTGGGCCGCTCACGCCGGTGGCCGATTGGTTCGCGCAAGCCTCATCGGCCGGCGCCAACGTGCGCCCAGTGCTCGCACCCTCGGCAACTGCCGGAGACATCCCCTCGATGGTGGATTTGGGCTTCATCCCAGACCCGCGCTATGGGGTTCAGCCCGCGCCGCCGCCGATCAAGACGGCTATCGAAGCGGAACCGCAACCCCTGCCCCGGCTATCCATCCAACCCCTGGCGCTCAAGGCCACAGACCTCAAGATGGGCGAAAAACGCCGGCTCGTGCTCAAATTGCATAACGCCGGCGAAGGGGAATGGGCCGGGCATATCGTGAGCCACGTCCCCTGGCTGCGCGCGCCCACCCAGGCCTTTCGCCTAGCGCCGGGCAAACAGGCCCAAGTCATCGTTACCCTCTTGGCTGACGGCCTTACCCCCGGCCGCACCATCGAACCGCAGGCCCTCTCCGTCGAGGGCAACGCCGGCCGTCAATGGGTGGGCGTTACGGCGGAGACCTACGTCGGGCCAGTGCTCGAGGTGGAACCGTTGGCGCTCGATTTCGGCACCTTCCAAGGGGAAGGGCGCGGCACGCTCGCCTTGACGGTCAAGAACATCGGCCGGCAGATGCTGACGGGCCAGGCCGTCTCCCGGCTCCCCTGGCTGCGCCCAGAGCCGATGGCCTTCCGCTGCCCGCCGGGCAGCGCTTTGCGCCTGCAGGTGCACGCCGAGGCGGCCAAAATGCCGCGCGGGCAGCAAGCCGTCGAAGAGGGCCTCCTGCTCGATACGGATGGCGGCCAAGCGCGCATCGCCGTGCGCGCCTGGCGGCAGGTGGCCGAATTGGACCTGGGCGCCCTGCATATGGATTTCGGCACCGTGCGGGGCGGCGAGGCGGCCGAACGGCTCCTCTTCATCGGCAACACCGGAGATGCCCCGCTTGTGGGCACCTGCCGCAGCCTGGTGCCCTGGCTAGCGGTCTCGCCGCAAGAGTTCCGCTGCCCGCCAGGGGAACTCGTGCCGTGCTCCGTCACCTTGGATGCCTCTGCGGTGCGAGATGGCCTCCTCGAAGTGCCGCAGGCCGTGCGCGTGCAAACGAACGGCGGCACGGCCACCCTTTCTCTGCGCGCCCAGGTGGTGAACCCTCTCCCCATTTTGGAGACGCGGCACCTCGATTTTGGCACCGTGCCCCTCGGCGAGAGCGCGACGCGCCCCTTGACTTTGCGGAACGAAGGCTCCGCCCCGTTCGATGCGCACCTTCAGCCGCAAGTGGAGTGGCTCTCCCCCGAACGGGAGTGGGTGCATTGCCCGCCCCAGGGGAGTGTAACCCTTTCCATCCGGGCGAACACGGCCTTTTTCGCGCGCGGCCAGGCGTTAGAGGTGCCCGCAGCCCTGCGCATCGCGGCGGGGCCGCGCACCTTTGAAGTGAGCGCCTCGCTCCTGGTCGAACAGCCGGCCCTGCACGTGGAACCCGAAGCGGTGGATTTCGGCTATCTCGACCCCGTCGAGCCGGCCACGCGGATCGTCACCCTCGCCAACGAGGGCACAGGGCCTCTTGCCTGGGTCGCCCAGACGGACGCCCTCTGGCTGGAAATCTCTCCCCGCGAAGGCACCTGCGCGCCGGGAGAGGCCGCCCCTCTCACGCTGACGGCCTACGCTCTGGCCATCGAACCGGGCGCCGAGGGCGCCCAAGGGGCGCTTATTATCACGAGCGACGGCGGCCGGGCCAAAATCCCCCTGCGGGCCGGCATCGCCTCGCCGCGCCTCTCGACCGACACGCCTCGGCTGGATTTGGGCACCTCGCGCAACCTGGCGCCGGTGAGCGGCTCCTTCCGCCTCTTCAATTATGGGCTGGGCACGCTCAAAGGCACCCTCCGCGCCGACCGCCTCTGGCTGGTGCTCGACCGCGTTTCTTTCGAGTGCCCCACAGGGCGCTCCGTCGAAATCCACGTGAGGAGCGATATGGAGGAATTCCCCGCCGAAGCCCCTCATGACGTGGCGCTCATCACGGTGGAAAGTAACGGCGGAGACCTGAACATCGAGGCCGCACTGAGCGTCGAACGCTCCCCCGAACTCGAGGTTCCTCAAGAACTGCGCTTAACGGCGCCCGAGCCGGGTGCTGCCCCGCAAGGGCGGCTGGTGCTTCACAACCGAGGTTTGGCCGCCGCGCATATCACCTTGTGGGCCGAACCGCCCTACCTTGCCTTGCCGCGCGATCGGGTGGATATCAAACCCGGCAAGAGCGTGCGCCTGGCCGTGCAGTGGAATGGCCCTTACCCCCCAACCGAACCGTGCCGCCTGGGCCTGCAATGCGGTGAGGAGGTGTTCTTTATACCTGTTATCGTCGCATCCTCCCCGAGTTGATACGCGAGCCACGCCGGAACAATGCCGTAAAACCGAATACTGCCCAACCAAAGAAGGGGGTCAGCATGAAACTCATCCTTGCCATCGTACGCGATGATTATGCGGCCGACGTGACTTCTGCGCTGAACCAAGAGGGGTTTAGCGTAACTCGCATCAGTTCCACAGGGGGGTTCTGGCGAAGGGGATACGTAACCCTTCTCATCGGGCTGGATGATCACCGGGTGACTCAGGCGCTCGATATCATCGACAAGAACGCCGGCCCACCGCTCGATCCCTCCCTGGCCCCGCCCACCCATCCGCCCCATCGGGCGACGGTGTTCGTCCTTAACACGGACCTTTTCGCGCACTACTGAAAGCGCGAATGCCAGTTGCCTTCCGCGTCAAAGGGCGGCGGGAACGGCCCCTCCAACACCTCGAGATCCTCGCGTTCGCGCGCCTCCTGAGCCAGCGGCGCGGAGACGAGCAAATCTCGCAGGTGAAGCGTATCGCGGATGCAGGCCAGGCGCAGTTGCGGCACGGGCGTGTGGCGCTCTCGGAAGGCGGCCGCCTCTAGGGCCTCGCGGTCAGTGGCGTATACGAGGGGGAGTTTGCCGCGCTCCAGGTTGCCGGAGGTCAGGATATTCGCCCGCGTAACGCGCCAGTCTATCTTGCGCACGAGCCGCTCTGAAACGAAATCGGCCAGCCCCACGCCCAGGCCGTTGCCATGGCTGGCCTCCGTCAAGTCAAGGAGCACGAGCGAACGGATGACTGGCGCTTCGGGCCATTCCGGCTCGCCGATGATGCGCCGCCGCCCGATGACGTAGCAATCCATCCCCGTGCCGCTGATTTCCTTGCCCATCCGCTCGACGATGCAGATATCGAGCGTATGGAAAGGGATTTTGGCGCTCCACGCCTTGGCCTTTTGGAGGAGGGCCGGCTCTTTGGCCAAAATCTCATCGGCGCGCAGGCCCACGAGTTCCGCCACGCCGCCCCAGGCGTTCTCGATGATCCCCAGCCCCGCGAGGATGGGCGCCTTGGCGAATACGACCCCGGCCGCGCTGGGGATGAGCGTGCGCAGGCCCTCATTGCCATATTGGTGTATGGCCACGGCCTGGCGGTGCTTGCCCATACCGATGACGGCCATCTTGGCCAGGCCGCTCTCATAAGGGCCGTCGAAATTCGTATGTTTTTTGATGCGGTTGACGAGGATGATCCCTTGAGCGCGCGCCGCATAGGCATCCAAATACACGGGCAGGCCCTCGGGCGTCTCACCGATGAGGATGACCTCCATCGTGGCGCGGATGGGCGCCCCCATCGAGGCCTCGTCAATGCCGAGGCTGGCCAGGAGGGCGCGCTGGCCCTCTGCCGTGCCGCCGCCGTGGCTGCCCATCGCCGGGAAGATGAACGGCCGGCCGCCTGCGGCGCGCACGGCGGCCACCACCGTCTTGAGCACGGTGGGCATCGAGGCGATGCCTCGGCTCCCCGCGGTGATGGCAATTTCATCGCCCGGCGAGATGCGCTCCAGCGCCCCCGTGCGGGCTAACGCCTCCCACGTGGCGCGGGGGATATCGGCAATATCGGGCTGTGCCCAACGCTGGCGGAGGTGATAGAGTTCCAACCCCTCGAGCGATCGCCTCGGTTCGATGACCTCGCCCATTTTCCGAACTCCTCAGGCGTTTGCCCCGTAGGGTAGCATAGGCGCCGCATTTTGTCGAAAGAAGCCCCTATTGACCACCGGCGATGCGCTGGGGGCGCACGAGTTTTCGTGGCTGACGGGCGAGCCGTTCGCTGGTAGAATAGGGCAAAACGCCAAGGAGTGCGCGAGATGAAAATCTATATCCTCACCGATCTCGAAGGGGTAGCCGGTGTGGCCCGCTGGGATCAAACCGGGCGAGATACCCCCGGTTACCCGCAGGCCGTGCGCCTTATGACGGAGGAACTCCGCGCCTGCGTCGCGGGCATTCAGGCCGTGGAGCCATCCGGCGAAATCTGGGTGTGGGATGCCCACGGCTGCGGCTCGATAGATTTCGAGCGCTTCCCACGGGGCGCCAAACTCATCAACAACGGCCCCGTCTCCCCGCCCGCCTTTTTGGATGAGACTTTTGACGCCCTCTTTTTCCTCGGCCAGCACGCCAAGGCCGGCACGCCCGGCGCAAACCTGGCCCACACCTACTCCTCCACGACCATCCTCTGGTACCGCATCAATGGGTTAGAGTTGGGCGAATTCGGCTGCCGTGCGGCCCTGGCGGGGAGTTTCGGCGTGCCCACCGTCTTTGTGAGCGGCGATGACAAGATGATGGCCGAGGCGCGTGCCCTCATCCCAGGCATCTATGGCGCGCAGGTCAAGATCGGCCTGGGGGCGCAGGTGGCCCTTCACTTGGCCCCGGAAGATGCCCGCGACCTCATCCGCGATGTGGCCGCGGAGGCCACCGCGCACTATCGCGAGGTCGCGCCTTTCGTCATCGCGGGGCCGCCCTACACGCAAGAGATCCGCACCTGCGGCCATATAGATGCCCAAACCTACCTCGCACGGGGCTGCGAACAAGTGGAGGCCGGCACGTTCATCAAACGCGCTAATCGCCTACAAGACCTCCTCATCTGAGCGCCGCGGGGCACGGCCGCCCAAGGGGATTAGTAGGTCATCTCGATGGCCTCGTCGAGATCGAGGGCGAAATCTATCTCCTCGTCGAGCCAGTTGAGAGAGGGGTCTCTGGGGGCCTCTTGGCGCCCGCACAGGCTGCGGTAGTTGCAGAAGGCGCATTCGCGTGGGTTTTCGGTGGGAACAAAGGCCTCCGGCGGCGAGGCCGCGATCTCTTCCACCAGGCGTAGCAGGGCCTGCCGATGCGCTTGAAACTCGCGCCGCGAATAGGGAATGCGAAACATCTCTTCAAAGGGGGCGAACCAGTAAATCATCTCCAGGCGGGAGGGGTCCAGCGGTGCGCCGCCGGTTACGATGTGCCCGGCTGAAGCGAGCACGTAAAGGTAAACGCGCGTCTGCACGCGCTCCCGCATCACTCGCCAAGAGGGCAGGCGTTCCAAGGTTTTCCAATCTACGATGACGGCCTCGCCCGAAGGCGAAAAGGCCACGAGGTCATAACGGGCATAGAGGCGATATTCCCCCAAGGGCACGATGAGCGGCAACTCCACTTCGCGCAGGCCCTCCGGCACAATCGAAAGGTCAAACCGCCCAAAGGCCAGCCACCACGCAAGGAGCGCCTCATCGCCGCAGGCGGCGGCCGCTTGGCCCAGGAGATCGGCATCCACGCCCAAGAGCGCCCGCGCCACCCATTGATGAAAGGTGCGCCCCCGTGCCAGGTGCGCCTGATATTCCGAGAGATTTTCCTGCTCGGGCATAGGCCAGGGTTGTTGTGCGATGTATTTCAGCCAAAAACGGCGCTTGCACCGCAGATAGGTGTTGAGGCTGTGCTGGCTGAAAAGGTGCCCCGCTTCGATCAAGGCCATAGCCCCTCCTCCGCACGGGCTGTCTCCGCCCAAGCGCGTAGCACGCTCAGCGCCAGGGCTGGCTCCACGGGGCGGCTCCCATTGTGCCGGCTCCAGGTGAAGGCCAGGTTGCGCCGCGCCCGCGTGATGGCAACGTAGAGCAGCCTAAGGCGCTCGGCGATCGTCTCTAACCGCCCCTGGGCGATCACCTCATCCGTCCCTTCCGTGTAGACTCCCTCTTCAGCGGCCCGTTCCAGGCGTTTGCGCGCCTCCAGGGCGGGCGCCCGGCCCGGCATATAGTACGGTTCGTCGCGCGAGGGGTCATCCACCGTGGCGGGGAATTCCAGGCTATCCACGCACATCAGGTACACCGCATCCCACTCCAACCCCTTGGCCTTGTGCATCGTGGTTACCACGATGACGCCCGGCTTGGTCAGGTAGGCCGCATCGGGCAGGGCAAGTTCTTGCAGGGTGCGGCGGTTCTGGGCGATGGCCTCCAACTCGCTGGCATACTCGTGGGGGCGCATTTCGGGGTGAATCTGCGCGAGGGTGCGCATCTTGAGCGCCAGGGTGTGGCAGATGGCCAGCGCCCCCAGGTCCTCATCGCGCTCGCCAAAGAGGTCTTGCCCCATCGCGAGGAGCATCTGGTCTATGGGCAAATCGGCGGCCCTCAGCCAGCGCCCCACTAAGGCGGTAAAGCGCCCCAAGAGCGCCTCATCCTCCGGCGAGAGGGAGACGTTCTCGGGCAAGCGTTCGGCGAGCGTTAACGTCGCCCTAGGGAAAAAGAACTCGGGGAACGCTACACTGCGCAAGATGGTCGAAACGTCTCGCACTCGGCTCGCAGGCACCTCTCCCCAGAGGCCCGCTAACGCCAACTCGCGCCAGAGCGCCACCAAAGGGCGCGTTTGGGTGGGGTCTCCGACGTAACGGCAGGCGGCAGCCAAGAGCCGGGCGACGTTGCGCGCCTCGGGCGTGGTGCGCAAAAGGTCCTCATAGGGCACCTTGGGCAGGCGCTTGAACTCCTCCACCACCTTGGCGCCCTGCCACGCCGCCGGGCACAGGACGGCCACAGCGTGATGGGGATATCGCTTGATGTAATTCGCCGCCGCCCTGGCCACAAACTGGGCCTCCTCATCCACCTTGTCGAACGGCTCGGCCCGAAAATAGATGCGGCACTCCTCGGCTGGCGGATTTTGCTGGGCATCTTCTGGCGTGGTGGGGATGATCTCCTGCGGTTCGAAGGCCATCTCACGGATGGCCCTCTCGGGGTGCTCGCGGCTCGCCCAACGGACGAGCGCATTGGCCATCTCTAGGATGGGCCGGGCGCAGCGGCCCGATTCGGGGAGGGTCAGCCGCCGCACGTGCGGCTCTTCGAGAAAGCGCCGGAAGAAGCGCGGGTCGGCGGCGGTGAAGGTGGCGTTGATGGCCTGGTTCGGGTCGCCCATCCGCACCCAGTGGCCATCTGCGCCGCAAAGGAGGCGCAAGATGCTTTCCTGCAAGGGGGAACTATCCTGCGCCTCATCTTCCAGGATGTACGGCCAGCGCTGGCGCAAGTTTTCGGCAAAGGAGGGGTCTTGCTCCAGCGCGTCAATCGCCCGCCAGATGAGGTCGTCGAAATCCAAGCCCCCCCTCGCCCTAAGCGTGCGATCGTAATGGTCATACAAGGCCACGCCCAGGCGCGTCATCTCGGCATCGGCAAGGTGCGCCTCGACAAACTCCCGTGCCCGTTCCGGGGTAAAGCGCAGGTGCTTGCAGAGTTTTGTCACCTCCTTGCCGATGCGCACCATCTCCTCAAGCCACTCCTTTTCCAGCCGATCGCGCCCCCCTTGCCAATCCACCGGGAGGAAACTCGCCCACAGGGCCGCGTGGTTGAGCCGCCACACCTCAGCGGCGTTGCGCATCATCCGGTCGGATTCCGCATCATCCACGATGACGAGGTCATCGGCCACACCCGCCAAATCCATCCGCCGGCGTAGGATGTCGCTCGCCAATTTGTGCAACGTACACACGCGGTAGCCCACCGGCGGCAGTTTTTGTTCCGTCAATAGGCGGCGGATGCGCTGAGAGATGTTATCCACCGCCGAATTTTGTACCGTAACCACCAAGACCTCGCTCGCAGGGCCGACCTTCCCCTCGATGATCAACTTGGCCGCCAAGAGCGCCAAGGTCAGGGTCTTGCCGCTGCCGGGCACCGCCGAGATGGCCATGCGCCCCCCTTCGTAGCGCATCACCGCCTCTTGCGCGCGCCTCAGCCGATAGCCAAAGAGGGTTTCAGGCATAGCGCTTTATCCTCGCCAAGACGGTTACGATGGCCATTTGCAAGCGCCCGCGCTGCTCCGCACCGTCCAGGCCGAGTTCGCTGAAGGCCAAATACAGCCCTCGGTTACAGCGCGCCGCCAACCCCGTGAGGACGCGGGCCAAGGTTTCGCGGCGCGCCTCCTCTTCCTCCACATCTCGCCAGGGCCGGCCAATGGGCCAGCGCCGCGAGAGGACGTAAGGGTGCGTCAGCGGCTGATTGGGGCGGTTCAGCCAGCCATCGGAGCCGAGGTCGAGCCAAAATTGGTACTCGGAGCGCATATCGCGCGTGATGTAGGCATAGGCTGGCCCAAGGATGACCGCATCGGGGCGAGGCGGGCGAGGCCAATCCAGAAGGTATTCGGCGCTCGCTACCCCCCGCAGGACGAGTTGAACGTACTCGCGCGCCACGCGCGTGGGGTCCTCGCCATCGCTCATTACCGCCTCGCGGAATTTGCGCGTGGATTCGACCAGCCGGCCGTAGGCGCGCGCCGCTTCCGGCTGCTGATAGAAGCCGAACCCCGGCCGCGAAAGGAGATCGCCGAACAGGCGGCTGAGGAGGATATCCAGCGGTTCTGGCGGGCCTTGGCGGTACGTCTCTAACCACGAGCGCAAGGTCTCGTAAGGCTCGCGCACCTGAAAGCCCACGCGCTCCCACAAACGGGCTGGGGCCGAATCGGCCAAGGGAAGAAGGCCTTCGCCGCGCCAGGCCTCCAGCGCCAGATAGCGCGCGCGGAGGGGGTCCAGGCCGGCGAGCGCCACCTTGAGGGCGAGCGCCACGTCCTCCTCAGAGAGGGCATACGGTTCCCCGCCGAACTCTAGCGCCCAATGGGGGTGCGCCAGGCAGAGGAGAATGAGGAGTCCGCGGACGATGGGGTCATCGCGCAAAGGGGTGGCCGGGCGCAGAAGGTGCACGGGGATATCGTAACGGGCGAGTTCTTCTTCCACGGCAAAGCGCATCACATCGCTCACATAGGGCGCGATGAGGGCGATCTCGCCAGGGGCCGTGCCCTGGGCCACCAAAGCGGCCACTTGCTCGGCCACCCAACGGAGCATACTGATCCAATAGCGCGTCTCTCCGCCGCCGCTCACCACCGTGGCGCGGTGCGCCTCGCCTTGGGGCGCAGCCGGCGCGGCGCGCGCGCCGATATTGGCGTTCACCGCATCCACAAAGGCCAGCAGGTGCTCGGTAGGCTTCAGGAGGCGCGATAGGGAGAGGGTCTCTTGGCAGCGCTGCCCCACCTCCAGGGCGCCCTCGGCATCGGCCCCCAAGAAGATGCGATGCCCGCCCCGCTCGTCGAGGGCCAGCACGGCCGACTGGCACCAGGTGAGCATCCAAGCGATGAAATCTTGGGCCACGGGGACGTTTTCTTCCAGGTTATCTACGATGAGGTGGCGATAGCGCGCCTGCACGTAGCGCCGATAGACGAGGTTCGCCAGGAGGTAACGGCAATAGACCTCCGTCGTCAGCGAGAAATCGAGCAGATTGTGCTCCAAGCAAAAGGCGCGAAAGCGCGTCGCGCAATCTTGGGCCTGCCAAAAGCGATGGAGGCGATCTTGGGCGCCCACCCAAGCCCCCCGCAGCCGGGCATAGATATCCGTATGGTCAAACCCGACGAGCGCCGACTTGTTCAAGTTATCAATGAGTTGCGAAAGGAGCCGCCCCCGTGGGATGGCCAAATCGTTAAAATAGCCCTGTTCACGGATGAGCGGCTCGACGATGCGCCACATATAATATTGGGCCGTCTCCAACGTGAGGAAGACGGGTTCGCGCTCCGGGTGGGCAAAACCCGCCTGAGCGGCCACCAGCGGCCAAAAGAGGGCCACGCCCCGGCGCGAGAGGCTGTAGAATGTAACGATTTCGGCGCCGCCGCGCGTGGGCGCTTGCAGCACCGAGAGGGCGCGCTCGAAGCGGTCTCCAGGGGCGCGTTGGGGTACCAAGACGAGGATTTCATACGGCCGGCGCCCCTCGCTCACCATCGCGGCCAAGCGGCGCACCAGGGCCGTCGTCTTGCCCGTGCCGGGCAGGCCCCGCACCAAGAGGCTCGCACCCCCCTCGCGGGCGAAAGAGACGACGCGCCGCTGTTCGGGCGTCAATTCCTGGGCCAGGTCATCAAATGGGGCCATTTCTCCACCTGATCAGTGCGCGCAGTATAGCGAACAAGCGTTCGAACGTCAAGCGCTTTGCCTTTGCCTAGGCGGGCAAAATGGAATATAAAAGAGGGGCGCTCTTTGACTCATCACCGATAGGAGGTGTCCGATGCAGTACCGTGTATTAGGGCGTTCTGGAGTGCGCGTTTCGGCGCTGGGGTTCGGCTGTATGCGCTTGCCGATTCGCGGCACGCACGATGTGATTGATGAACCCGAGGCGACCCGTATGGTGGATTACGCCATCGAGCACGGCGTGAACTATTTCGATACGGCTTACGGCTACCATGGGGGCAATAGCGAACGATTCCTGGGGCGCGTCCTCCAAGGGCGCCGCGACCGCGTGGTGCTGGCCACCAAGTTGTGGCTGCCCGCCGCGCAAACGTACGAGGATTTTGACCGCCTCTTCAACGAGCAGTTGGAACGCTTGCAGACGGATCACCTCGACTGTTATCTCCTCCACGGCCTGCGCCGCGAACGTTGGCTGGCCGCATACAATCTGGGCGTGCTCGACTTTTTAGATAAAAAGCGGTGCGAAGGGCGCATCCGCCTGGCGGGCTTTTCCTTCCACGATACGTTCGAGGCCTTTCGCGAGATCGTGGATGCCTTCGATTGGGATATGTGCCAAATCCAATACAACTATATGAACGAGGAATACCAGGCGGGCACGCGGGGCCTGCGCTATGCCGCCTCGAAAGGGATGGGCGTTGTGGTTATGGAGCCGCTTTTGGGCGGGAGGCTCGTCACCCCGCCGCCGGCCGTCCAAGAAGTGTGGGAATCAGCCCCCGTGCGGCGCACGCCCGCCGACTGGGCACTCCAGTGGCTGTGGAACCAGCCGGAGGTTTCGGTGGTCTTGAGCGGGATGAGCACCCTCCAACAAGTCATCGAGAACGTGGCCAGCGCCGAACGCTCGGGCGTGGGCACGCTCACCCCAGAGGAACTGGAGACGATCCATCGCGCCCGCGACCGCTACCGTTCGCTGTGCCCCATCCCGTGCACGGCCTGCCACTACTGTATGCCCTGCCCCAACGGCGTGGATATCCCCGAGAATTTCACGACATTTAACAACGCTGTGATGTTCAACCAAATCGAGGAGACGCGGCGTTTCTATGCGCGCTTTTTCTCTCAAGAGAGGCGTGCCTCGGCATGCATCCAGTGCCGCACCTGTGAGCCGAAATGCCCACAGAACATCCCCATCAGCGAATGGATGCTCATCGTGCGGGGCGTGCTCGAAGAGGGGCAGCCGTACGATCCCCAAGCCTGCCCGCAGCCCTAACCCCTTTGACAGGGGCGCCGGGGAGATTATGATGTGCCCTAGAGGCCCACACCGGCAAAGGAGAGAGAACGATGGCCACGCTCGATGCCGAAACGCGCAAATATTGGCAGGAGCACCCCGATGAGACCGTCTCGATCATCGTGCGCTTTGAAGGCGATGCGGACGCCCGCGCAGAGGCGCTCCAAAAGATGGGGGTGGAGGTCAAACGGCGCTACCGGCTGACCTCCTCCGTCAGCGGCACGTGCCCCGCGCGCGTGGCGCTCAAGGTGGCTAGGCTATCTTGGGTCAAAGCGGTGGATGCCGATCGCAAACTGCGCATCTTTGGGAGGTAAGCACCGTGGAGAGCATCCAGCCCAAGGTGACCGACGGCCTTATGCGGGCGCTTCAGCAAGCGCCGAGCGATCAACCCATTTCCGTCATCGTGCGTTACAGCGCCTCACGGCGTATGATGCGCCACCGCGAGCACATCGCCGGGGTGCGCGAGAGTTATCTGTATCGCCTGCGCCCCTTTGCGCACCTCCGCGCCACGCCCGAGGCCATCGAGCGCCTGGCGCTGGACCCCGAGGTGGTGCGCATCTACGAAGATGTGCCCGTGCGCGCCTTTCTGGATACTGCCCTACCCCATGTGGGCGTGCCCCTCTTGTGGGATAACGGCCTGACCGGCGAAGGCGTGGCTATCGCCATCGTGGATACGGGGTTGGATGCCGAACACCCGGATTTCGCCGGGCGTGTGGCCGATATGGCCGATTTCTCGGGCGAGGGCCTTGGCGATGCCCACGGCCACGGCACGCACTGCGCGGGGATCGCCGCCGGCTCTGGGGTGGCTAGCGGGGGGCGCTACCGGGGCGTGGCGCCCAAGGCGACGCTGTACAGCGCCAAAGTGCTGCGGGCCAACGGCGAGGGGATGATGAGCGACGTCATCGCCGGCGTCGAATGGGCGGTGGAAAAGGGCGTGCAGGTTATCAGCCTCTCTCTGGGGAGCACCGGCCCCAGCGATGGCCGAGACCCCCTCTCGGAGACGTGCGACGCCGCCGTAGAAAGGGGCATCAACGTGGTGGTCGCGGCTGGCAACGATGGCCCTGCCCCGCGCACCATCGGGTCGCCGGGGGCCTCTCGGCTGGCCCTCACCATCGGCGCCTGCGATGATCAAGACCGCGTGGCCAGTTTCTCCTCGCGCGGCCCCACGGCAGACGGCCGCCAGAAACCGGATCTCGTCGTGCCAGGGGTAGATATCATCGCGCCCCGCGCCAAGGGCACCGCGATGGGCCGCGTGGTGGATGATTACTACACCAGCGCCCAAGGGACGAGTATGGCTACGCCGCTCGCGGCAGGCGTGGTGGCCCTCCTCCTCCAGGCCTACCCCTCGCTCACCCCTCAAGAGATCCGCGATCGCCTGCTCAGCAGCGCCTTGGATCTCGGCGATGGGCCATACGTCCAGGGCTATGGCCGGCTGGATGCCTGGCGCGCCTATCAAAGCGAACCCTCTCCCAAGCCGGTCGAGCCGCCTCAACCGCCGCCCAGTTCCGGCCCAGCCCTCGGCGAGGGATGCCTCACCGTCCTCTTGCAGATGCTCTTTAGCGGCAAGGGGCGCACCCGCTGAGATGGGCGAATAGGCGATATCTCGAAAGCACGATGGGGAAAGCGGTGAGAACCTGGCCTCGACGGCCCCTTGGCCGATGGCTGCACATAGACGGCCTGCTCGATGCAAAAGCGAGGGCGCACCCTTGGCGCTATGTGGCCCAGTGCGCCCTCGCCGCCGTGACCATCGGCGCCACGATGCTCTTCCTCGACGCCCTTTTGCACACCGAAATCATCGCCACCCTGGGCGCCACGACCTTTATCCTCTTTGCCCTGCCTACGTCTCATGGGGCAAGGCCACGTGCCCTTTTGGGGGGCTATTTCTGGGGCATTGTGGCCGGCGCGGCGTGTTGTGCCCTGGCCGACCGCCTCCCCCTCCAGCAGGTCGCCCTCTCCAGCCGCGCTCAGGATATCCTTTTCGGCGGGTTGGCCGTCGGCCTGGCGATTTTGGCTATGGTGGTTACGAATACGGAGCACCCCCCTGCCGCCGGGGTGGCACTCAGTTTGGTGGTGCGCCCATGGACGGTGAACACGCTCCTTTTCGTGGCGGCAGCAGTCCTCCTCCTCGCGGCGGCCCACCGCGCCCTGTGGCGCTTCCTCATTGACCTCGCCTAAGGTGCCTCTGCGGCGCCCTTAGCGGATTTCGCCCGTGAAATCATAGGGGTCCGTCGGCGGCGCTACGACACTCGGCGCAGAACTGCCCGAGACGGCCGGCGGGGCCTCCTTTTCGGCCTTTTGGGCCTCTTCGTATTCCTTGAGGCTCTGAACGCGTTCCCACTCATTGGCCGGGACGATGAGTGCCTCGGCAAACACCTGGACGATATAGCCCTTGTCGTCAATCTCCATAGGGATTTCGTCCGTCATCGGGCCCAAGAAGCCGCGCCGCGCCGCCTCTTGGGCTAAAGCGGCCTGTCCATTGGGAGATTTGAGCCAATCCTTGAGCAAGCGCTTGAGGGCACGGCGCAGGGTGCTCTCCTCGGCCTCCTTTGCCCGCCGGTAGGCCTCCATCCAGGCCTCCACCTGGGGGATGATCCACTCCTTCTTGACGGCCCACCCTGGGCAGGATTTCGTCGAAAAATCGCGGTGGAAGGCGAGTTTCTTGGGGTCCAGCCCCAGCCGGTCGTGCAAGATGCCGAGCACAGCGATCGTATTCTCGAGCACCGCCCCGCTGGGTAACACCTGGTCATAGTTCCCCACCATCTCCACATGGCGCGAGCGGTAGTTGTTACCGTAGACGCCCACACCGTCATAGCGGAGATCGCTAAAGAGCCAAATGCCATCCGGCGCGACAAAGATATGCGGCCCGGCCGTCCATCCCTCGTGCAGGTTCCCCTGGTTATCATACCAGAGTTGTTTTTCGTAATAGGCCTTCATCGCCAGGATGGTCGAACGCCCCCGCCAACTCTCCACCGTAGGCTTCCACGTGTGGTGCAAAAAGATGCGGTTAGGCAAGGGGGGCGGGAAATCCAGCCCCTCCACATAGGCTGCGAATTCCTCCACGGTCATCACGCGGCCATCAATCTCCATCGGCGGCTCTTTGATGACGCCTCCTCCCGCCGCGCGCTCTTTCTCGCCTCGCCGCCCGCTTCCTCCCAAAAGATCCTTGATTTTGTCCATATCGTTGGCTCCTCGTGATCAGCCGTACCAGCGGTAGTCATATTGCAGGGCCGCACGGAAATCCTCGATGACCCCGTTCTTGCCGCGGATGTACCAAATATCCCCCGGATATTGCTCCCAGCGGTAAAGGATGAGCGCCCGAATCTTTTGGCGGGTGGGGTCGCTGTTCCAGCGGTTGATCTCGGCATAGGCCTGCTGGATCCACCCACGGTTCGCGTTATCCCAGGCGATGTTCTGGTTCGTCTCGGTAATGTACACGGGCAAATGCCGCAAAGAGGTGGGGATGGCCTCCATAAAATCAATATAGGTGCGGAACATCTTGCGGCGATGCTGAAAGGGCGGGTCCATCTTGAGTTCGCTCACGATGTTCGCCGGGTTGCTATCTCGAGCGTAGGTGTGCAGGGCGATGCCATCCAGTTCGCCCTCCAGGCCCAGGAGGATATCTCGAAAATAGATGATCCAATCGCCGCTAGGGTTGGCGGGGTAGGGCGTTTGCACATTCCACGGCCCCACCGCCCCGGGGATGACCTGATCGTTGGCGTGGCCGGGGCGGCGACGAATCTCCTGGCGGCAGGCGCGAAAGGCGCGGATGTACTTTTCCGGCGTGATCCACTCGCCGTTGGCCGGGCCGCCGGGGCGTTCCACAGCCAAGTTCATCTCGTTGCCGATGATCCAGATGTGGCACCCCGGCGAACGCTCCACAAAGTTGCCGCAGCGTATGGCAAAATCCGTATAGTATTGGGAATAGGGGAGCGTCCCCTTGGCGCCGTAACCGTGATTCAGCCGCACAATGACGCCGTAACCCGCCTCGGCCAAATCGGCATAGGAACGGCCCGTCCAATCGTTGCGGTTGGCACCGATCTCTTCGGTGCACAGGACCCACCCCTTGCGGCCCGCCCAGGCCATAAGATACTCCCCGCCGCGATCGTGCAGCCCAAAGATATAGGGCGATTCGCCCTTGGGCGGGGGTTGGAGCGGCGCGGCCTCGGGGATGCGCAGCACCTGCCCCACGCGCAGGAGGTTGGGGTTCTCAATATCGTTGAAGGCGGCGATGACGGAGGCTTTCGTCCCATCCTGATAGTACATCCGCGCGATGAGGGAGAGCGTCTCTCCCGCCTTGACGGTATGCTCGACGAACCGCAGCCCCCAATCTCCTAGCCAGGTGGTTACACTCCGTTGTAGGATGGCGTCGAGGCTCTCGCCCAAAAAGGCCGCCCGCGCCCGCGCGCGGCGGGCGATGGACTCATCGAGCGGAAACTGTATGGTTCGATCGGGCATCTCTTCCCTCACCTATGCAAAAGGTGCCCCTGAGCCGCTCCGTGTGCCCAGGGCGCTCTAGCGCAATACGCGCACATCTCCCAGACGTTTTGTCAGGCGCAGGCGATCCATCTCCTCCAAGAGGGCCAAGGCGTACTTGCGGCTTGTGCCCAAGAGGTCTCGCGCTTCGGCCACCGTGATCTTGCCGTGCTCCTGCACATAGGCCGTCACGGCGTTCACCATCTGTTGAAAGGCCTCCCGCTCAAAGAGCACTCCCTCGCCCGAACGGATGAGCCGCCCCGATTCGACGAGGTACTGCAAGAGGTCTGGCCCCAGCCAGGCTTGCACTTGGTCCTCCGTGGGAGGTTGAGCGGGGTTGGCTGAGAACGCCGCCAAAGTGCGTTCCACGACCTCTTGAGCGGCCCCCTCGAGCCGCACGGCGAACGAGGCCAGGTGCACTTCGCCGGGCGTGGCCCCCAATAGTCCTTCGCGCACGGCGCGATCTACAAAGGCCCCCAAAAAGGCGCCGTTCAACCCCAGGCGGCTCTTGAATTCCTCACGGGGCATACCCGCCCGCAGGGGGTAACGGGCATGGTAAGCCCGCAACTCCTCCTCGGCCTTGGCCGTGAGCGCTTGCCAAGCAGCGCGAGAAAGGACACCCACGGTGCTTTGCAAGGGATTTTCGGGCCAGCCCTCGGCGAGGAGGATCATCTCGCCCCGCTCGACGAGCGCCCTCGCGGCGGCGCTCGCCGTCTCCTCGCCTAGCCCCGAACCCTTGAGCCAAGCGCCCAAAGGGATGACCCCCTGCCCCGCCTGGTGAAGGAGGATTTCCTCCGGGTTACCCCGCGCGAGCGCCTCCAAGGTCGCGATGACCTCGGGGCGGAAGCGCTTGTGGCGCCGCGCCGAGTGCGGCTGGATGACCACGCCCCCGCCCAGCGTCATACTCGGCGAGGGGAGCCGGATGACAAAACGGTCGCCCCGCGCCAAAACGATGGGTTCCTGCAAAACGAACTGTGCCCAGCCCACCTGGCCAGGCTGCAGGGCCTCCGCATCGAGCAGGCGAAGGCGCGCCGGCACGCGCGCCGCGCCGCTGTAAAAATCCACCAGCGCGTTGTGCTTGAGCGGCCACGGCACCTCGCGCAGGAGGCGCAACTGGGCGTCTACCCACTGGGTGGGGCGAAAGGTCCCCGGCCGCGAGAGGACTTGGCCGCGATAGAGGGCCTCCGTGCTGGGGCCAACCAGGTTCGCGGCCACGCGCGCCCCAGGGTGAACCTCCTCCACCCGCGTGCGATGGCTCTGCAAGCCGCGAATGCGCGCCTTGATCTCTCCCGGCTGGATGACGACCTCCTCGCCCACCCGCAGCGAGCCATCCGAAAGGGTGCCCGTAACCACCGTGCCGAAACCGGCGATGGTGAACACGCGGTCAATGGGCAACCGGGGCCTGCCGAGGTCTGGCCGCGGCTGTGCGCGATCAAGCGCCGCATCCAGCGCAGCCAAGAGCGCCTCCAGCCCATCGCCCCGCACTGCGGAGACGGGGATGATGGGCGCCCCCTCGAGCGTGGTGCCCGCCAGCGTCTCTCGCACTTCCTCTTCGACGAGGGCAAGCCATTCGGGGTCGGTTACCAGGTCGCACTTGGTCAGGGCCACCACGCCCTGCGCGATGCCCAGGAGATCGAGGATGGCCAAATGCTCGCGCGTCTGCGGCATCACCGATTCATCGGCCGCCACCACCAGGAGCGCCACGTCAATGCCGCCGATGCCCGCGAGCATATTCTTGATGAAATCCTCATGGCCCGGCACATCCACAATGCTCACCTCGCGGCCGCTGGGCAGGGTCATCCAGGCAAACCCCAGGTCAATGGTCATACCGCGCTCTTGCTCCTCGCGCAGGCGGTCTGGGTTGATGCCGCTCAGAGCACGGACGAGCGCCGATTTGCCATGATCCACATGCCCCGCCGTGCCGATGACGAACACGGTTACCCCTCCGGGCCGAGGTCGGCAATGGCTTGCGCCACGAACGCCTCCATCTGTTTTTGGAAGGCTTGCAGGACCTGCCGGTGGAAGCGCTGCTGACGCGCGGCCAAGGCCTCCAACTCGGTGCGCAGGGCGGCCAACCGTTCCTCCAGGCTAGCCAGGGCGGCGGTGTGATCTTCGTGGCCCTGCTCGAGATCGGTCAGCCGAAGGTCTTGGGCGTCATCGCGCTGGGCTTGGGCCGCTAAAATCTGCTCGCGGCGTTCCATCTCTTGCGCCCAACGGCGATCATTCTCGCCGCGCATCTCGCGCATTTCGCGGCGCAGTTGCTCCTCGGCCAGGCGCTGCAACTGCTGGAGCCGATCCTGCTGTTGGCTGACCTCTTGCGCGAGGGACTGGATATCCCTCAACACGCGGCGGTTCTTTTCGTGCTGATCGGCAAATAGGCGCAGTTGATCGGCCCAGGCCTCCATCTGATGGGCAAAACCGTCCAGGCGGCGGCCCCACTCCGTCATCGTCTGGGCGCGAGAACGATCCTCGCGCCGCTGGCGTTCGGCCATCTGCTCCTGCTGGGCCGCGATCTCCTGGCGCATCACCTGTAGTTCGGCGACAGCCTGCTCCACCTTGGCCAGTGCATCGTTGACCACGAGCAACCGCGAGGCGCTTTCCTGTTGGGCCTTGCGGAGTTCGGCCATCTCCCCCTGCGTCTGGCGAATCTCGACGGTATTCTTTGCAATCCCATCGGCCAACTGGCGTCGCCACTCCTCCACCGCGCTGGGCAGTTTGGCCAGGGATTGCACGTCCTGCTGGAGGCGCAAAATCGCCTCGTTCAAGCGCTGATCTTCGGCCTGGCGCACGGCCAGGGCCTGTTCAAGGGGCGCGATGCGGTCAAGGGCGAGCAGAATCTCCTGGATGGTCTTTTGGTCCTTTTCCCTCTCGGCCTGGCGTAGGCGAAGAGATTCTGTCTCGCGCTTTTGGAAATCCTGCTTCATCTCGGAGACGAGCAGGACGATCTCATCGCGCGTATGCTGAAGGGCCTCTTCCACATCGCCAATGCGCCCCAACTGCCCTTGCAGTTTCGTCAGGCGATCTTCCAGCGCAAGGATGCGCTGGGTTTGGTCCACGAGCATCACCTGCTGCTTATCCACCAGGTTGCGCAGTTCTTCAACGAGGGCTTTCTCTTTGCGGAGTTCCTCATCGAGCCAGGCGAGGTTCGGCCCACTGGTTACCACAGTCATTCGGCTACCCCTTTACGTCGCATAGAATATTTTCAGAACATCACTTGGTCACGATGACCACTGTGCCGATATCCGCCCAGTCGTAGAGCCATTTGGCATCGGGCGTATCGAGGACGATGCACCCATAAGAACAACCCGTGCCCAGGGCGCTGCGCCACAGGGTCTGCCCATTGCTCAAGATCGGCAGGGCGTGGAAGCCGTTCTCGCTCCCGCCGGCATCGTAAATGCCAAGCCAGTAGGGCATTTGCAGATCCCAACGGGAGGCATAGGCCATATCGAGTTTCGTCTTGACCTTGTAGCGGCCAGCCACGGTGGGCGCGGAGGGGCGCCCCGTGCAGGCACGGAAGGTCTTGATGACCTTGCCATCCTCATATACGGTTACGATCTTGTCCGAAAGGTCCACTTCGATGCGGCGCGGCGGCGTGATGAGGTTCTCCACCTCCGTAAGGCGCGCTTGGCCCTCTGGCCAATCGGGCAAGAGTTCTACCGAGGTGCGCAAGGCATTGCGCGCCGACTCTAGTTCCTCTTTTTTCATCATCTCCACGCCCAGGTAGCAGTAAGCCTGGCCGAGGAGGGTGCGCGTATCGCGGAAGGCGGGCGCCGTTTGATACACTTGCTGAAGGAGCGACACGGCCTTGCTCCAATCTTTGGCCCAATAGGCATCTAGCGCCTGGCGATACAGTTGCAGGTCAGCATGCGTCTTTTGCAGGCTTGGGCTAGAGGCATCCAGCCGAATGGCCTTGTTCAAGACGTCCGCCGCCGCGTCCAGGTCGTTCTTGGCGATATACACCAACCCCTGTTGATGATACGCTTCCGCCAAGCGTTGGCGGGCCTCCTCATTGCGCGGGTCAAGGGCGCGGATCTGCTCCAGGCTGGCGATGACCGACTCCCAATCTTGCCGCACCCAGGCCACATCCACCTTGGTCCACAGGGCGCTTGTGCGTTGGGCCACAGAGGGCGTGGGCGTGGCCTCGACCAGGGTCGGCGGAGGCAACTCCAGGGCACGCACCACGGGCACGTTCCGCCGGAACTGCGAGGCCGCCAGGAAGATCAAAAAGGCAAGCAAGATCAGCGCCGCCATCGAAAGGGCCGAGACGGCCCATCCCCTCAACCCGGGCGACACTTTGGCCAGCGACGCCGAAAGGGCCACCCGGTCTTTGAGATCATCCAGCGTTTGCGCAGCCGCCTCGTGGACGGATCGCGCCGCGCCATCCAAACGGCTCAGCAGCGGCTCCACTTTGGCTTGGGGCTTGAGCGAGGGCTTCGGTGCGGGGGGCGGCGCTTCAGCGGCGAGTTGCTCCTTGGCCCAGGCGATGGCCTCGGCCACGCGGGGGCTTTCGGGCAGCAGGCGCTGGGCCTCCTCCAAACAGCGCAGGGCGCTCTCTTTTGATTCCGCCACCCAGGCTAGCCACAGCCAGGCGTCTTCATCGTAGGGGTTCTTCTGGATCAGCCCGCGAAAGACCTCGCGCGCCCCGGCGCGATCTCCACTGCGGGCCAAGGCAATGCCCTCCTCAAGGAGCGTCTGTGGGCGCGTCGAACGCTCAATAGGTGCGGTCTCTTCTGCCATGGGTCTCTCCAATCGCTACGGGGAGCGGAAAAGGTACCTTGACACTCTACCTATGTGCGGCGATTATATCATCAACCGAGGGGCAAGGCAACCCCCTTTGGCCCCCTGGGATGAAACATTCTGTAAAGATCGGGGAGGGCGGATGATCGAGACCGTTCGCTTTTTGACGGGGCGCATCGCCTGGGTAACCGGCTCTTCGCGCGGCATCGGGCGGGCCATCGCCGACCACCTAGCGGAACTCGGCGCCGACGTCGCCATCCACGGCACTACGCCCACCTCGCCGCGGGCCTTTGGCGAGGGAGAATCGCTCGAGGCCGTGGCGCGCCAAATGGCCGCCGCCCACGGGGTGCGCGTGCTCCCGGTATATGGCGACTTGACCCAGCCGGAGGTCGTAGAGCGCCTGGTGGAAGAAATCCACGCCGGCCTTGGGGAGATTGACATCCTGGTCAACTGCGCCGGGGGCGACGTGGGGGCGCGCGGCGTGAACGCCCCCCTGGCCGGCAAACCGGAGGGGAACGACGCCATCCACATCTCCATCGAAGACCTGCGCACCGTGCTGGACCGCAATCTGCTCACCTGCATCCTCTGCTGCCGCGCCGTGGCCCCCGAGATGATGGCCCGCCGCCGGGGGTGGATCGTCAACATCGGGAGCATCGCCGGGCTGGGCGGGAACCCCCAATCGGCCATCTATTCCACGGCCAAGGCCGCCGTGCACGAGTACTCGCGCTGCCTCGCGCTCAATATGCGGCCTTACAACGTCTATGTGAACGTGGTGGCCCCAGGAGATACGGTAACCCCGCGCTTTGTGGCCAGCCGCCCCATCGAGGAAGAAAAACTCGTAACGGATGGCACGTTAGAGCGCTACGGCCGCCCCATCGAGATCGCCCGCGTGGTGGCCTTTTTCTGTTCTCCGGCTGCCTCTTACATCACCGGGCAAGTCCTGCGCGTAGATGGGGGCAAACAGACCTGGCCGGCGTAACCGGAGGGCGCGTTACGCAAGGGGAATGAGGGGCGCGCCAACGCGTGGCATAGCATTTCCCCTTGAAATACAGTATGATAGCGTTCAAGAAGCGTTATGGATTCGAGAAAGAAGGTCATCTATGGATTACAAACGGGCCGAACGGGAATTTCGCCGCCTTGAGGAACTGCGCCAGACGGGGTTCCTCACCGAAGAGGAGTACCGCGCCCAACTGGCCGCCCTCCAAGTGACGGACGAATGGGGCCGCCTATGGATGATCCAGGAGCGCACGGGGCAGTGGTTCGTTTTCTATGAAGGCCAATGGGTGGCCGCCACGCCGCCGGGCCAGCAAGCGCCGGCCCCCGCCTACACAGCGCCCCAGCCTCCACCTCAGGCGGTGGAGCCTGCCCCCTACCAAGGGTACGCCGCCCCACCCGGTGCGCCAGCCTACGCCGCTCAGCCCGTGCAGGCCGGTGAGGCGCGCCGCCGCGGGCGGGTGCGCGTGCGCCGCAGGATGGGGTGCTTCGGCGTAACGTTGCGCATCCTCCTGTGGGACCTCGTATGGTTGGGCGCCATCTATGCCCTCTATCGGTGGGCTGGCCCCCGTTACGTGTGGGCTTATGTGGGCCTCGCGATTTTAGCGGCCGTATCCCTCTTTTTCTGGGTGCGCCTTATGGGGCGCCGACGCGCAGTGCAAGGAGAGATTACACCATGAGGCGGTACCCCGGCTTTCTTCTAGCCGTTTTGCTTCTCCTGTTGTGCATTCCGGCGATCATCGTGTTCGTGGCGCCCGGCGCTCTGGCCCAAGGGCCAGCGGATGAAACTCCCGGCTCGCCGGAGGAACGCGTCCTCCGCGAGGTGGCCAAAAACTTGGGCTGGCCAAACAACGTCACCCACAAACCGCTGTACCAACTCGACCCGGATGATGACACGGTCTTTATGCTCTGGCCCCCGGAGAACGCCGCACGTTACTTCTTGAAGCGCAAATTCGTGGTTACGAACGGCGGCTCTTATGAGGAAGAGACCATCCAGTACGCCCGCATCCTCGCCCTGGGCGAAGAGGGCGGGCGCTTTTACATAGATAAGATGGTCGAGAACGGCTTCCCGCATTCCTCCTACCAGGGGCGCGAGGCGGTCATCCTTCGGCCGGGCGAGCAAATCTGCAACCCAGGCGGGCTATTGGGCTACCTTAGCGAGGCCATCCGCAAGTTTTTCACGGATACCTTCGGCGAAGAGGCCGTTTCAGACTCTTGCCCCACGGCCACAGCCGGCTACATCGCCTGGACGTGTGGCTCGCATACCTTCGTAGCGCGCGATGACACCGGCCAGGGCGCAGAGGATGATATCGCCGCCGCGCTCTATATGGCGGCTCAGCGCCAAGGCCTGTGCGACCTGGGCGATACGCTGGTCATCCTCGCTGGGACGGACGACGTCCCCGGCGCCAAGCCCATCAGCCATTTTCAAAAGATCGCCCAAGACGTGAACTCTTATTACGGCAAGAACTCGTATGGCCGCGTGGTGCTCTCTTATACCTTTCTGGATGCCGATGGCGACACCGGTTCGCAGGATTGGTACAACGTGGGGCCGCGGTTGAGCGACTTCCAAAACAAAGAAGGGGATTTCGCCATCGCCGCCGTGAAAAAGGCCTTCGAGGCGGGCGCCCCTCGCGAGGAGATAAACGTGGCGCGGGTTATCGTCGTCTATGCGGGGCCTTCGAAGCAGGCCGCCCATAATGCCGCAACGCCCGCTCCGCTTTCGACGTTGTGCTCTTGGCCGCCGAACGGGATGTGGCACGAAATCGAAGTAGGCCCGCCCGATGCTAGAGCCAAGGTCTTCGCCGGGAGCCTCATCGTCGTGGCCGAGGAGGATGGCCTGGGCCTCTGGGCGCATGAGGTAGGCCACTCGCTCCACAGCAAATACATCCTATGGGGCAAGTGGAACCGCATCAGCGACCGTTACAACTATCAACAGCCGTGGGGCCAGTATGGGAATATCAATAACTGGGGCCTGATGGGTTCTGGCAACTGGTGGGGGGACCCGGCTGCCTCGAACCCAGTCCATATGTCCTCCTTCACCAAAGTCGCCGCCGAATACCTGAACTATGTAGATGCCGAATTAGGCAAAGAGTACACGCTCACCGCGCTGGAGAACCAATCCTACGGGGGCACGGTGCTGCGCATAGATGACCCCACCTCGGCCCACCCGGAACGTTATTTCATTCTGGAGGCGCGCCAGGCGGGCGGTTGGTATGGTGCCCCGGAAAGCGGCGTCGTCCTTTATCAGGTCACGTGGGATAATACCCATGCCCACCATGTGGTGAACGCCATCACGCCACAAACGGGGGGCACTACCGGCACAGGGCCGGCCGGCCGGCAGTACCGTCGTCCCACATTTCACTCGGGTTCGAAAACGATGCAATGGGCAGCGGGCAAGTTAGAGTTCGTGCTTCACTCCGAGAGCACGGCCAACGGCTACACGGCCGTGGTCAGCACGCGCGTGTACACGCCCGCCAACCTGGTAGGCGCCGTCGTGGCCCCGGCCGCTGTGCCCGCCCCCGCCGCGCCGCCCACCGTCACGGCAAATGTGGATGGCCCCTTGCCGGATATTGACCTGCACGCCTATGATGATCAAGGCCGCCACGTGGGGCTGAACTATCAGACGGGCGAATACGAGTCGCAGATTCCGGGGGCCGTCTTTTCCGGCGACCTCAAAGACGCGCCGGAGTGGATTTACGTCCCCGAGGGAACGGCCGTGCGTTTTGAGGTGAGCGCCTACAAGACAGAGCAGTTCTTGAAGGCCAACCCGGCCTTCCGCGCGGAGGCCAAACCACAAAAATTCGAGACGACCTATCAGCGCATTGATGAAAAGGGCACCATCACCGAGGCCAAGGGGCCAAAGGGCGCCGTCAAGGCCGGGGAAGAGGCCTCGCTGAAATCGCCCGATGACCCCTCTCTGAAATACAAACCTGCGCCGAAACTGCACTACGGGCGCAATTGGCCGGCGGATCCCATCTTGGTGTTGGCCTTGGGCGCCATCCTCGTGATGGGGTTCATCGGCTGGATCGTAGCCCTGGCGCGGCGCTAAATGATCTGGGGGAAAGAACGTATGGAGTTAATCGAAGCCATCAAAGGGCGGCGCAGCATCCGCGCCTTTAGAGCGGACCCCATACCGCGCGAGGTCATCGCGAACCTTTTAGAGATCGCCCGATGGGCGCCCTCGGGCGCGAACAGCCAGCCCTGGCGCGTAACCATCGTTCAAGGGGCGCGCCTGGAGGCCTGGCGCCAGGCCCTCCTTGCCCGGCTGGCCGAGAACCCGTGGGATGAGGCGCGCCGCCGAGCCTATGAGGTGCGCGTGCGCACGGGGAGCCTGGCCGAACTCGTGGGCCTGGCCGGCCGCAGCGCCTATGAGACTCTGGTGGAAGGGAGTAACCGCTTTTACGGCGCCCCGGTGGCGGTGGTGCTTTCCTTCCGCGGCCAAGAGGGCGCGCGCGTGCCGGAGGCTATCCCTGCCTTTGTTACAACCTTGATGCTTGCTGCCTATGAGATGGGTTTAGGCACCTGCTGGCTGGGGTTTGTAATGGGCCAAGGCGACCTTTTGCGCGAATATGCCCAAATCCCCGTAGACGAGCAGCCCGCCGCCGTGATCGCCCTCGGCTACCCAGACCCCGCTGCACCCATCAACCGCTTTCGCTCCCCGCGCGAGCCGGTAGAGGCCTTTACGCGTTGGGTGGAATGATCGTTCGGGAGTGCGGACATGCTGCTCCGCACTCCCGATGCCTCACAGTCTCCACTCCCCCGATGGTGCGCTGAGGCAACGCCTCAGCACGCGATAGTTTGCCCTTCTGTGCTTTCTGCGTTATGATGTATAAGACTATGCGCAGATTGCGTCATATGGGAGGATGGAATGGTGAAAGGTAATCTCGTCGTAGGGCAATCTGGCGGGCCGACGGCCGTCATCAACAACAGCCTCGTGGGCGTCATCCACCAGGCCATGGCCTCAGACCAAATCGAAGGCATCTGGGGTATGGCCCACGGCATCCAAGGAATGCTCCAGGAGGAGTTCTATGACCTGCGCCGCGAGGCGCCCCTCACGCTGGAAATTCTGCGCAACACGCCCGCTTCGGCCTTGGGCACTGTGCGTTACAGGGTCAAAGAGGAGGATTACGCCCGCCTGGTGGAAGTGATGAAAAAGTACAACGTGCGCTACTTTTTCTACATCGGCGGGAACGACTCGATGGATACCACCCACAAGATTGACACGGTGGCCAAATCGGTGGGGTATGAACTCTATTGCATCGGCGTGCCCAAGACGATTGATAACGACCTCGTCCTCACGGATCACTGTCCCGGCTACGGGAGCGCAGCTCGTTTTGTGGCCTCGGCCATCCGCAACACGGCCTTCGATACCGAGGCGATGGGCGATAGCGGCCCCATCAAATTGATGGAGATTATGGGGCGCAACGCGGGTTGGCTTACGGCCGCCGCGGCGCTGGCGCGCGCCCATGAGGAGGACGCGCCGCATCTCCTCTACTTCCCCGAGCGGCCCGTATCCGAAGAGAAACTCGCCGCCGATGTCGAGCAGGTGTACAATCGCTACGGTTATTGCGTGGTGGGCGTGAGCGAGGGCCTGCGCAACGAAAAGGGCGAAGATTTCGGCACGGCCGGCCCCGGCGACGTGGATGCCTTTGGCCATCGCGCCAAGTTGGGCGTGGTGGAAGCCGTAGCGGAGGTCATCCGCAAACACCTCGGCATCCGCGCGCGGTTCGATAAGCCGGGCTACCTCCAGCGTTCGTTCGCCGAACTCCAGTCGCCGGTGGATCGCGACGAGGCCTACCAGGCGGGCGGCGAGGCGGTGCGCGCCGCCCTGCGCGGCGAGACGGGTAAGATGGTCGCCTTCGTCCGTATGCCAGGGCCTGTGTATACCGTGGATATGAAACTCGTCCCCTTGGAGGAGGTGGCCAACCGCGAACGGCACCTGCCCGATGAGTACATCAATGCCGAGGGGAACGGCGTAACGCCCGCCTTCTTGGATTATGCCCGGCCGCTGATCGGCGGGCCGCTCCCGCTTTATGCGCGCCTCTCCAAGTATATGGTGCCCAAACGCTGAGCGACGATTCGGCACATCGAGGAACCATCGAACGCGCTGGCGCGCCAAGGCGGCCCAGCGCGTTCGTTCATCCAGAGGAGAAGACGATGGAATACCGCACCCTAGGGCGCACAGGCTGGCAGGTTTCGGTCATCGGTATGGGCTGTGCTATGCTCGGTAACTTTGGCATGGAACACGGGTTGCGCCTTGTGCGGCGCGAACTCGAGTGGGGCGTGAACTATTTCGACACGGCGCGCATCTATGGAGATTCGGAAATCAAACTGGGCCTCGCCTTGCAGGATGTGCGTGACCGCGTTTTCATCTCGACCAAAACGAACGACCCCACCGAAGAGGGCGCCTGGCGGCAAATCAACGAATCGCTGGAGCGCTTACATTTTGATTATGTCAATAATATCCACCTCCACTCGCTGGAATCCGATGAGGATATCGCGCGGCGGCTAGGGCCAGGCGGTGCCCTGCAAGCCTTGCTTCGCGCCCGCGAGGAAAAGATGACGCAGTACATCGGCTGCACCTCACACCGGGCGGATATTCTCCTCAAGGCGCTGCAGCGCTTCCCGTTCGACCTCATCCTCGTGCCGATGAACCTCGTCGAGCGCCAGCCGCTGGAGGCGCTCATCCCCTACTGCCGGGCGCACGGTGTGGGCATCACAATTATGAAACCGGTGGCCACGGGGCTGCTCCCAGCGCGTTTGGCGCTCAAGTGGCTGCGCACTCAGCCCATTGACGTGGCCGTGCCCGGCGTGAGCACCCTGGCGGAGGTGGATGAAGACCTCAGCGCGGGGGAGGGCGATCCCACCCTCACGCCCGCCGAGGAAAAAGAGGTGGCCCTCTGGCAAAAGAAATTGGACCACACGCGCTGCCGCATCTGCGGCGAGTGCCTCCCTTGCCCCGTGGGCATCCCCATCCATATGCACTTGGGCACCGATATGATGTACGATCACTACCGCACGATGGGGCCGGAGGGGTTCCGGGCGCATCCCTGGGGCCGCGCGGGGATGGAGGCCGACCTCGCCTACCGCAAGGCGCGCATTGAGGCCCTCGAGGCCTGCACGCGCTGCGGGGCCTGTGAGGCGCGCTGCCCATACGGCCTGCCCATCATCGAGATGCTCCAGGCGATGCTCCCTGGGATGCGCGAGATCGTCGCCTTCTTTGAGGCCGAGTTGAAGAGACAGCCCTAGCGCGTTTCAAGCGCGAAGGGCTATCGCCCCAACGAGGCGCCGGCGCCTCATCGGCAAGGCCGCCGGCAAGGAGTGCTTATGCTGGAATTGGGTTCGCGGGCAGATTTCTACCAAGAGATGCGCGAAGAAACGCGTTCGCGCGCCCTGGGCCTGGCCGTGATCGGTTCCCTGGTCTTTGGGCAATTGCTCATCCTTTTGGCCGAGATGCGCCGCTTCGAGGCGAGCACCAGCGCGTTGGGGATGCTCATCCTCCTCGTGCCGCTTGGCATTTGGCTCCTCACGCGCCAGCACCCCAACCTCTGCCTATGGCTCCTCATCGTCTTTTACACCATTTTGCCTTTGGCCGCCTGGCAGCAAGGGAGCCTGATGATCCTGGGCCTCATCGGCCTGCCCGTAGGGCTGGCGGCACTTGCCTCAGGCCCGGCCTATGGCGCGGTGCTCGCTGCCCTCTTGACCCTCTTTCTTTTGCGGCGAGACCTGGCCTTTTCGCACCTCGTGGCCATCGAGATGGTCTGGGTTACGTGGGGAGTGGTGTGGGTGGCGCTCCGCTTTGCGCAGACGAGCACGCAATGGTCTTGGGCGAACTTTGACTATATGCGCGCCCTCTTGGAAGAGGCGCGCACGCAGCGGCTCCATCTCAAAGAGGTCCAGCAGGATTTGAACCAGGCCAATGCCGAACTGGCGCGCATCTCCGATCGGCTGCGGGCGATGTACCGCGTGGCCGAGGAGGCCCGCCGCGCCAAAGAGGAATTCGTGGCCAACGTGAGCCACGAACTGCGCACGCCCCTCAATATGATCATCGGCTTCAGCGAGATCATCACCCAGAACCCGCGCCTTTACGGCCGCGAACTGCCGCCGCAACTCCTGGCGGATATCGAGGTCATCCAGCGCAACAGCAAGCACCTGGCCAGCCTGGTAGATGATGTGCTCGACCTGAGCCGCACCGAGGCCGGCCGGCTGGCCTTGGTGAGAGAAAAGGTCTCGATGCGCGAGATCGTCGAATCGGCCCTCACCGCTGTGATGCCCCTCTTCCAATCCAAAGGCCTCTCGCTGACTATGGACGTGCCGGAAGGGTTGCCCCTCGTGTATTGCGACAAGACGCGCATTCGCCAGGTGATCATCAACCTCTTGAGCAACGCTGGGCGCTTTACCGAACGGGGCGGCGCCCACGTCCGCGCGCGCGTAGAAGACCAAACGATGGTCATCAGCGTGGCCGATACGGGGCCAGGCATCCCCAAAGAGGATCAGGAGCGCATCTTCGAGCCATTTGAACAGTATGATGGGAGCATCAGCCGCCTATATGGGGGGTCTGGCCTGGGGTTGGCCATCAGCCGGCGCTTTGTGGAACTCCACGGCGGCAAGATGTGGGTGGAAAGCGAACCCGGCAAGGGCTCCACCTTTTACGCTCGGCTGCCCCTCGACGTGCTCGCCCCTTTACCCGTGCGCGAGGGGATGCGCTGGTTCAACCCTTATCAAACCTATGAGCCGCGCACGCGGCCCTCGCAGGCGCCCCAGCCGAACGTACGGCCCCGCCTGGTGGTGCTGGAGCCATCCGATACGCTCAAGCGCATCCTGGCCCGCCACGAGCCAGAGGTAGAAGTCGCCCCCGTGCACACACTGGAAGAGGCCATCCGGGAGGTCTCGCGCGTGCCGGCGCGGGCGCTCCTCATCAACGAGGCCCTGCCCCCCGAGGGGCTAGAGGATGTCAGCACGGCCGCGCGCCTCCCCTTCGGCACGCCGGTCATCCATTGCTTCATCCCAGAAAAGCAGGAGGCCGCCGACCACCTCGGCGTCGTGGCCTACCTGCTCAAGCCCATCCAGCAAGAGGATCTCTTGGCCGCGCTGGATCGCATCCCCAACGGCGTGAAATCCATCCTTTTGGTGGACGATAACCCCGAGGCCCTGCAACTCTTTGGGCGTATGCTCTCGACCGGGGAACGCCGCTACCAGATTTACCGCGCCACGAGCGGCGAACGCGCCTTGGCGCTCTTGCGCTCGCGGCGGCCCGATGTGATGCTCTTGGACCTCATTATGCCGGGGATGGATGGGTTCGCCGTGCTCAGGCAAAAGCGCCAAGAGGAGGCCATCCGCGATATTCCCGTCATCGCCATCTCCGCGCTCGATGCCGCGCCGGGAGGCTATGCCACGAGTTTTCTCAACGTGACGCGCGGCGGGGGAATCAGCCTGCAGGAGTTCTTGCGCTGTACAGAGGCTTTGACGGCCCTTCTGGCCCCGCCAGAGCGCACTGGCGCTCCAGAGCCTTCAGAAAGGCCTCTCGAGACAGTGGCTTACGAAGATAATCGCTCGCGCCCAGAGAGCGCGCCAGTTCCTCCTGGGCCAGAATCGTACACACAATAATCGGCGTGCGGCAGGTCAGGGGGTGCTGCCTGAGCCGCCCCAGCACTTCCCAACCATCTACGCGGGGCATCATCACATCAAGCACGATGATGCTCGGCGGGGTAGTCGCGGCCACTTGAAAGGCCTGCTCCACATCGCGCACCCCCATCAGGCGAAAGGGCGTGTCGGCCGCGTAGCGCTCCAGAAGGCGCAAGGTATCTTGGTTATCGTCAATGACCAGGACGGGGATTTGTTGGGGAATGGGGAGGTCCACCACGGCCTGGAAGGCCCCATCCCTCAGGGTCACCTCCACCTTGGCCCCGCACAGGCGGGCCAGCCGCTCGACCATAGCGATGTGCTCTCGCGCATCGGGGGGACTGCTAGCGCACGTTGTGCCGGTGCCCTCCGCCGTAAGCGTCAGGCGTGCGTGCCTTTGGTGCGGTTGCGCACTCACGTGTACACTCCCCCCTACGGCGCGATCGATGGCCAAAGTAAGGAGGCTCAGGACGATCTGCCTCAACCCCACAGGTTGAGAGAGGATTTCACAAGGGGCCTCCGGGAGAGCCATCTCGACCCGCGTATGGTGGGCTTGCGCCATAGGTCGCACGAGTTCCCCAAGGGCCTCGAGCAGGGCGCAAAGGTCGAACTGTTCGTGGGCGGGCGACTGTTCTAGCCAGGCCAACTCCTTGGCGAAGGAATCGTTTCTCCCTTCGGCGGGTTCGCCCTGCTGGGCGGATTCCTTCTCCCACCGCGCTTGGAGGGCCAGGGCAAGCACCTCGGCGGCGCGCATCTCCTCGCGC
The DNA here is from genome assembly GCA_019873625.1 of Chloroflexota bacterium. Classification (GTDB taxonomy): domain Bacteria; phylum Chloroflexota; class Anaerolineae; order UBA1429; family UBA1429; genus JAIOAW01. The sequence goes on along the minus strand of JAIOAW010000003.1, from coordinate 64,865 downwards.
CGCAAATGCCGGATGCTCAGCCCTAACTGGCGCGCAACCTCGGCCTGGGTACACTGCTGCACATAGCGATACTGGAGGATTTCATACACGCGCCAGATTTCGGCATCCGCCGGCACCGTATCCTCCGGCTGGAGCGAACGGATGGCCTCGATGAGGATGCGCCTCAACTCCGACGCCGCGTTGGGCGAACCGGCCAAGCCGAAATACTCCACCAGGGCGTTTTCCTGGAGGGCCGGCGTCTCATAAAGGTGGCGCAAGGCCGAGCGAAGCGCCCGGAGCAACGTCTCATCGTGGAGCATGTCCCCTCTTTGGCCTGTAATTGTCCTCAACTTGACGCTTCATTTATTGAAAAACCTGCTACAATGATTATAGGAGAAAGGCCCTAAAATGCCTAACGGCCTTTGGGGCCGCCTTTCGGTCTACGTGCGCCCTTGGGGCGCCTAGGGCACATCCCCCGGTCACGCGGGGCCGTGACGCAAAACCTGGCCCCTATTCTATAAAGGCAGGAGTGGAGAATGAACGTCGTAGACCTGTACAAGTACTTGCGAGTGGTGGACGTGGCCGACGCGATGGACGGCATTGGCTATTTCGACATCGGCCTGATGTCCCCCGAGATCCGCCCCCTCTGGTCTGGTATGAAGTTCTGGGGGCCAGCCGTTACCCTGCGTTGTGTGCCCTCGAACCGGCCGATGTGGAAACTCGAAACGACCGAGGATATCGTCCGCGACCATGCCCACTGGTATGCCAAGTACCCCAGCCCCGTGCATCTGCGCGAACTTATCACCCCGGGCTGCGTCATCGTCACGGATACGGGCGAATCCAAAGAGGTGGGGTATTGGGGGTCTAACAACTCGCTCGCGATGATCGCCGCCGGCGCCGTGGGCATCGTCACGGATGGCTACTGCCGCGATACCTACGAGGTGTGCCTGCAGAAGACGCCCGTCGCCTGCCGCAAGCGCGGCCGCACCATCATCCCCGGCCGCATTATGGAGGTGGAGGCGAACACGGTCATCGCCTGCGGCGGCGCCCAGGTGCGCCCTGGAGACATCGTCGGCTGCGACGATGACGGCGTCATCGTGGTGCCTTCGGATTTGGCGGAAGAAGTGGCGCGGCATGCCATCGCCATCCTCCTCGCCGATATGCGTGGCCGCCGCCGTCTGTACGAGCGCCTGGGCCTGCCGATGGATGAAACGGTGGACGTGGAAAAGGTCGAGGCCTATTACGCCCAGTTCAAGTAACGCGGGCAGGCTCACGCGAGCAGAAAGGAGGTGGAGCAAAGCGAATTCTCATCTCATGAACGGTTTGGAGTGCTCTACGGCCTAGAAGGTAAAGGAGAGGAGTATGTTCACCGACAAGATTTCTCGCCGACAGTTGCTACGCCTATCCGGTATTGGCCTCGGCGCAGCCGTCTTGGCGGGCTGCCAGCCCAAAGTGGTAGAAAAGGTCGTCGAGGTCACCAAGGTCGTCCAAGAGGTGGTCAAAGAGACCGTCGTCGTCCAAGGCACGCCCCAAGTGGTGGAAAAGGTCGTGGAGGTCACCAAGGTCGTGCAAGCCACGCCCAAAGAGAAGGTGCAGATTGATTTCTTCACCCCCGCAGGCGTGGGCCTCGAGCGCACGATGTACACGAACTTTATCTACCGCTTTATGGATGAGAACCCAGACGTTCGGGTGAACGTCAGTTTCGAATCCTGGAGCGACTATATGACGAAACTGCCGACGGTGCTCGCCGCTGGCGTAACGCCCGACGTATGCCACGCGCACTGGACCATCGCGATGGACTATATCTACAACGGCGCCTTCATTGACCATATGCCGTATATGGAGCGCGATGGGATCAAGCGCGAGGATTTCATTATCGAACTGATGGACGAGTTCGCCCACGGCGGCAAGCAGTACCTCATCCCCAAAGATAGCGCGCTGTACGGCTGCTACTACAACAAGGATATGTTCGATCAGTACGGCGTGCCCTATCCGTCGCTCACCTGGACGATTGACGACTTTGTCGAGACGGCCACGCTCCTCACGCGAGACGAGAACGGCCGCCCCGCCAATGATCCCAAGTTCGACAAGACCAAGATCAAGGTCTTCGGTTGCGCCTGGGTGGATCCGACCATGGCCGCCGATATCCCGGCGGGGTTCGTCAACGCCTTCGGCAAGCACTGGTTCGAGCCGGATATGAAGACCTCCAACTTTGATAGCGACGCAGTCATCCAGTATTGGGAACTGTGCCGCAAACTGCGTTGTGTCATCAACTGTATGCCCACCCCTGCGCAGGCCGTGGGCCAGGGCGACTTGTGGCGCAACGCCCGCCTCGTGGCGATGAAGTATGACCACCAGCAGAACACTTTCTTTGCCAAGCAAGAGGCGGTGCAGTTCAAGTATGACGTAACGCCTCTGCCCGCTGGCCCCTTCGGCCAGTATGCGCCAGCGGCCTGCTCGGCCTTTGGCGTAACGGCCAAGGCGGCGCACAAAGAAGAGGGTTGGCGGTTGGTCAAGTTCCTCACCAGCGAGGAAATCCAAAAGTGGATCGGCGAGCAGAAGCGTTGGAGCGTCAACCGGCCGAATATCCTGGATGTGATTGCGCCGACGGACGGCATCCCCGAGCACTATGCGGACGTCCACATCAAGCCGTGGAAGACCGACTACACCGGCCCTCTCAAGCGGATCGCTATGAAGGCGCCCGTGGGGATGGGCAAACTCAAGCAACTGTACTCCACGTACCTGGATCCTGTCTTCACGTGCCAATCCGAAGATGTGGCCGGCGCGGCCCGCAAGATGAAGGAAGAGGCGGATAAGGTCTTGGCCGAGGCCAAGTGGTAATGGCCGGGCACCGCGAGTAGATGCGCAGGAACCCGCTGCTCTGCCTCGATTGCAGATGAGGCAGAGCAGCGGTCCCCCTCTGCTCATTGCAGCCTTAGTGTCCGGGCAAAATGGATCAGGAGGGAACGACAGAATGGCCACCGTAACGCGCGTGCCGCAAGCCGGCATGCTGGCCAAGGCAGCGGGCAAAAGGCGCCGTTCCAAACTAGCCATCCGAGAAGCCATAGACGGCTACATCTTTATCTTCCCTTGGCTGTTGGGGTTCATCCTTTGGACGGCCGGGCCAATGCTCGCCTCGCTTTGGCTTGCCTTCACGCGTTGGAACCTTTTTATGCCCCCCGAATGGGTGGGGCTGGAGAATATCCGCCAACTGTTTGCCGACCGTTTCGTCGGCATCTCTCTGTGGAACACGGCTTACTATACCTTCCTCAGCGTGCCGCTGGGGATCATCGCCTCGCTCATCTTGGCGCTGTTATGCGTCCAAGAGATGTATGGACGGGCCTGGTTCCGCACCTTCTTCTATATGCCTTCGCTCACCCCTGCCGTGGCCTCGGCCATCGTTTGGTTCTGGATTCTGAACCCTGAAGTGGGCCTGGCGAATATGGTCCTCAAAGCCATCGGCCTGCCGCCTTCGCAATGGATTTGGAGCGCCAAGACCTCCAAGGCCACCTTCGTCCTGATGAGCCTCTGGGGTGCAGGTGGGAACCGTATGATCATCTTCCTCGCCGGGCTGCAGAACATCCCGCAGTCGCTCTATGAGGCTGCCCAGATTGACGGGGCAAACGCTTGGGCGCAGTTCTGGCACGTGACTATGCCGATGCTCTCGCCCGTGATGCTCTTTAACGTGGTGATGGGCATCATCGGCTCGTTCCAAGTATTCACGGGCGCCTTCTTGATGACGGCGGGTGGGCCGGCCAACTCGACGTTGTTCACCGTCCTTTACCTCTACCGGCTCGCGTTCGAGCAGTTCAATATGGGCTATGCCTCGTCGCTGGCCTGGCTGCTGTTCTTTATCATCCTCGGTTTTACGATCATCCAATTGCGGCTCGCGGAAACCTGGGTCTATTACGAAGGAGGCTGAGTCGGATGGCCACAGCCACAGCAACTGAAATGCAGCCCGCCAAAAGGGCGTTGGGCGGGCGGTTGAAGCCTTGGCCCTATTACGTCAAGCGCTTCTTCCTATACATCATTATGCTCGTACTGAGCGCCATCTTTATGGTGCCGCTCGCCTGGATGCTCTCCACCTCCCTCAAGACGCAGGGCCAGGTGTTTGCTAACCCGCCGATATGGATTCCCCGGCCTATTATGTGGCAGAACTATATCGAGGTGCTCTCCGTAGCCCCCATCCTGCGTTGGTTGAGCAACACCTTCATCGTCACGGTGAGCGCCACCTTGGGCACCCTTGTCTCCAGTTCGATGGTGGGGTTTGGGTTCGCGCGCCTGCGCTTCCCTGGGCGGGGCTTTCTCTTTGGCCTGCTCCTTGCCACGATGATGCTGCCCGGCATCGTCACGATGATCCCCACCTTCATCCTATTCAAGACGATTAACTGGCTCGATACCTTCCTCCCGCTGATCGTCCCTTCCTATTTTGGCGGGGGTGCGTATAATATCTTCCTCGTGCGGCAGTTCTACCTGACCATCCCAACCGATTTCGATGACGCCGCCCGCATTGACGGCGCGAATAACTGGACCATCTGGTTGCGCATTATGCTCCCGTTGAACGCACCCGTCCTTACGGCCATCGGCATCTTTTCCTTCGTGGGGCACTGGAACGAATTTATGGGGCCGCTCATCTACCTCTTTTCCGAAGAGAAAAAGACGCTCGCCTTGGGCCTGCGGGCCTTTGTGGACCCCTATTTGGCCTCGTATCACCTGAATATGGCCGCCGCCTTTTACCTCACGCTGCCGATGATCATCATCTTCTTCTTCGGCCAACGTTATTTCCTTAAAGGCGTGGTGATGACGGGCATCACTGGGCGTTAGGGGGGACCTTCTCCTCGGGGGGCAGAGTCCGGCTCGGGCGGCGCTCTGCCCCCTATTCTATCAAAACCATTTGGGAGGGTTGGTATGTCCGATTTGGAAAAGATCCTTGCGCTTGCCCCTTCGACTTTGGACCGCTTTCGCCTCGATGGCAAAGTGGCGCTCGTGGTGGGCGGGACGAAGGGCTTGGGCCAAGCGATGGCGCTCGCCCTGGCCGCCGCCGGGGCCGACGTCTGCGTGGCGAGCCGAGGGCCGGCCGGCCTGGAAGAGACGGCCAAGGCCATCCAAAGCCTGGGGCGCCGGGGCGCCTTTTTCGCCGCCGATGTGACGGACGAGGCCCAGGTAGAGGCGATGGTGCACTATATGCTCGACACCTTTGGCCGTATTGACATCTTGGTGAATAGCCAAGGCGTGGTGCACCTCCAGCCCATCGAGGAATTCGATACGGCGGCCTGGGAACGCGTGATGGACGTAAATGTCAAATCGGTCTTTTTGTGCTGCAAGCACGTGGCCCGCGTGATGCTCAAACAGGGTAAGGGGAAGATCATCAATATCTCCTCCGTGCGCGCCTTCCAGGGGCGCCTGCATGACGCGGCCTATGCCCCGAGCAAAGGAGCGGTGAACCAGTTGACCCATTCGATGGCCATCGAGTGGGGGCCACGGGGCATCAACGTGAACGCGCTGGCGCCCGTCTTCACGCGCACGGCGATGTCCGCGCCCGTGCTCGATGACCCCAAGACGATGGATTGGGTGCTGAGCCGCATCGCGATGAAGCGCATCGGCGAGTTGGATGACTTGTTCGGCCCCATCGTGTTTTTAGCCTCGGAGGCTTCGAACTTTGTCAATGGGCACGTCTTGGTGGTGGATGGCGGATGGCTCGCCACGTGAAGGAGGATCACCCTATGTCTTCTGGGCTATTCCACCCTTGGGAGAAGGTCGAAATCACCCTGAACGCCGAGGGAAATTACGATAACCCCTACACCGAGGTCGAGGTGTGGGTAAACCTCAAAGGACCTGGCTTTGAACGGCGCGTGTATGGCTTTTGGGATGGTGGCCGAACCTTCCGCGTGCGGCTGGTGGCCACCTCTCCCGGCGAATGGCATTGGGAGAGCGGCTCGAACACGGAGGACCCGGGCCTCAGTGGTCAATCGGGGCGCTTTGAGGCCATCCCTTGGAGCGAGGAGGAACTCGCCGCGAATCCCTGCCGGCGTGGATTCCTGCGCCCCACGCCGAGCGGCCACGCCCTGGAATACGCCGATGGCACGCCCTGCTTTCTGCTCGGCGATACCTGGTGGGCCGTGCCCACCCATCGCTTTCGCTGGGATGACGACGATCTCGAACGCCCCATCGGCCCGGAGATGGGCTTCAAAGATATGGTGCGCTACCGCAAGGCCCAGGGGTACAACTGCATCGCGATGATTGCGGCCTTCCCCAATTGGGCTAATGACGGCCATCCCCACCGCATCGAACTGACCGATGGCACCTTTTTGCGCTCCGCCTGGCGCCAGGCTGGCACTCAAAGCGCCAAGGATATGCATAACGAGGGCGGCCGTCCTTTCCTCTTCCCTGGCAAGGTGCCGGGCTATGAACACGTCTACCCCGATGTGAACCGCATCAACCCGGCCTACTTTCAATATATGGATCGCAAGGTGGATTACCTGAACGCCCAGGGGTTCATCCCCTTCATCGAGGCCGCCCGACGAGACGGTATGGCCGTCTGGGCCAAGTACTATGGCTGGCCGGATTCCTACGCCCGCTATGTAGAGTACGTCTTTGCGCGTTACCAGGCGAATAACGTCATCCTCAGCCCCATCCATTTCGACTACGGCCACGCCACCCTCCCTTCGCGGGCGTTCAACGCGGCGGCCAACGCCGTGGTGGCCAAAGGCGTGCCGGCCTTTGGCACGCTCCTTTCGTGCAACGCGGCCGGCTCCAGCCTAAATAACTTTGGCAACTCCGACGAGGCCCCTTGGTTGACCTTGCACCAAATCGGCAACCGGCGGCACCACAACAGCCACTGGTTGTTGACCGAGATCTTTTTCGAATCCAAGCCGCCCAAGCCAGCCCTCAACGGCGAACCGTATTATGACGCGTTGAGCAGCCCCTATGACGTGGGCTGGCCGCCGGGCGTCATCCCCGGCACGGCGGAGACGGCGCGCTACTGCCGTTCGGGGGCGTACGGGAGTTTTCTTTCGGGCGGGCTGGCCGGGCACATCTACGGCGCCGGCGGCCTGTGGGGCGGCGATATCGAACCGGAGGCGCCGTACCAGATGTGGGAGAGCCTCCAGTGGCCTTCTGGCACGCAAATGCGCTACTTTTACGATTTCGTATGGTCCGAAGGGCCGCGCTTTCAGGATCTCGTGCCCATCGCCGACCTCGTCGAGCCCAACCGGACGCATCAACTCGAAGGGAACGTGGGCTGGGCCTATTGCGCGCGCACGCCCGAACGAGACCTGTTTATGGTCTATTTTGAGGCGGAATGCCCCGCCGTGCGCCTGCGGGGCGCCGCGCACCTGGGCGAGTACACGGCGCGCTGGTTTGACCCGCGCACCGGCGCTTGGGGAGAGCCTTTTACCCTGAGGGCCAATGCCGATGGGGAAATCGCCCTACCCCCCAAGCCCGATGACGACGATTGGGCCTTGAAACTCGTGCGCACGGCGGAGCCCGCGAAAGGCCCCCAGTGCTAGGCCTTGAAGTGCGCCTTCCGCGCGCGAGGCATAAGGCGAGTTGACGCCTCGGGAGGTCTGCCATAGGATAGAACCGGCGCTTGAGATATTCATCGCAGAGCACGGGTTGATGCAGCCAGGGAGGTGAGCTATGACGCGCAAGAGCATCCTTATCCTTGTGGGAGTTCTCCTCTTCACCATCGCGCTGGTGGGCTGTGGTACGCAGAAACTGCCGGAGGGGTGCCCGCCCAAGTGCTCGGGCTTGTATCTTTACCAGTACAAACTGAACAACCTCGACTTGAGCAACGCCGATTTCAGCAAGGCCGACCTGACCCGCGCCTTCCTAAGGGGGGTCAACTTTACAAACACGAACCTTCAGGGCGCCATCTTGTGCTACGCCGATATGACCGGCGCGAACCTGACGAACGCCGACCTCCGAGGGGCCGATATGCGCTTTGCCAACCTCGATAAGGCCGACCTTACAGGCGCCAACTTGGAGGGCGCAAACCTGCTCGGCACGCGCTACCGCCCCGCCACCACCAAGTGGCCCGAGGGGTTCGATTACAAAAAAGCGGGGGCCGTGCCCATCCAGCAGTGAACCTGCGGGCCGGCGAGTTCATAAAAAAAGGCCCTGGAGGCGCCTTAGGGCTGGCCAGATACCGTCCTTTTGGCACGAGGTGTTATGCCCCAAGAATATTGCTTCCCTCTCGCAAGGGGCTGGGAAGTCGCTGCCCTGCCCCCCTATGATGGCGCAGAGCCTCCGGCGCTCGACGGCCTGGATTGGATCCCGGCCTCGGTGCCGGGGGCCGTGCAGTACGATCTGATGGCGGCCGGGAGGCTAGAGAACCCCTTGGCCAGCCGGGAGGCGGCGGCCAAGGCGGCCTGGGTGCCCCAGGGCGATTGGCTCTATCGTTGCCGCTTCACCTGTGAGGCGCCGCCTGCGGGGCTGCCGCAGGCCGCACTCGAGTTCGAGAGCATAGATACTTTTGCCCAGGTGTGGCTGAATGGCGCCTTGGTTGGCAGGGCGGGCAATATGTTCCGCCCCTATGCCTTTCCGCTCGGGCAAGGGCCGTTGCGCCCCGGCGAAAATACCCTTTTGGTGCAGGTCAAAGCGCACCGCCGCATCGTCTCGCAACAGTACCCGGATGTTGAGCGCATCGCGGTCTCCAGCAACCCCACGGCGCATCAGGAACGCGCCCTCATCCGCCGCTACCAGCGCAGTTACAATACAAGCCTCTTGAACCTCGGCGAGAACGTCATCGGCATCGGCATCCCCGGCCCGGTGCGGCTGTGCTTTTACCCATTGGCCTATATCACCGATGCCTATGCCATCACCGAGGCCCTTCACGAGGATGGCCGTGCGACCGTGCGGCTGGGCCTTGAGGTCCAAGGGGCCAAAGGCAAGCCAGCCCCCCTCACCTGCTCAGTCGCCCTGTACGAGGCTGGCCGAGAGGAACCGGCAGCCGAAATGTGCCTCCCCGTAGCGAGGGAGCGCCTTGAGGCCACGCTCACCCTCCCCCAGGCGCGGTTGTGGTGGCCCGCCGGCTACGGCGAACCCCATTTGTACCGCCTTCGCGCAACCCTCTCGTCGAGGGAGGGGGTTATCCACACCCTGGAGCGGCGCATCGGCATCAAGACGGTGGAACTCGTTACATCCCTCCCCAATGGGCGGCCCATCTTTCAATTCCGCGTGAACGGCCAAGAGGTTTATGCGCGCGGCGGCAACCTGATGCCCCTCGATGCCATCAAGGGACGGGGCACCTCCGAGGCATACCGCCGCATCGTGCGCCTAGCGCTCCTCGCGCATATGAATATGATCCGCCTTTGGGGCGGCGGCGTGCCGGAAGACGAGGAGTTTCTCGACCTCTGCGATGAGGCGGGGGTGATGGTCTGGCAAGATTTCTTGTACCATAGCGGCACCTACCCCGATGATGACCCCCTCTTTATGGCCGAGGCGGAGGCCGAGGCGCGCGACCTCATCCGCAAGATGCGCCGCCACGCCTGTTTGAGCCTCCTCTGCGGCGGGAACGAACAGCAACAGGGTTGGGATGAGTGGAACTGGAAGGCCGAAATGGATCGCTTTTATGGCGAACGGCTTATCCATAATCTCCTGCCGCGCGTTTGCCAGGAGGAGGCCCCTCACATCCCCTACATCCCCAACTCGCCGCACGGGGGCATCGGCGGGCAATCTCCCACGGTAGGGGATACCCATACCTGGGGCAACTATTACAACGCCACAAAAGACCCCCTCTTTGTCACCGAGACGTGCTGGATTTACGATAGTTACTCGCGCCCGGAGACGCTGCGAGAATCTATGGCCCTCGACGTGGAGGCCTTTGCCTCAAAGGGCTGGCACCACCGTTGGAAGGAGCGCACCGGCCTTTCGCTCTTTACCAAGTTCCCTTTCACACATTATTATGATGTTTCCAGCCTGCGCGGTTATCTGCGCGCCCTCGAAATCGAGCAACTCGAGGCGGATTATCAAGCCCTTGCGTATTTGCGATTTCGCAGCCCTTCCTGCAAGGGCATCCTCTATTGGCCGCTGAACAAGGGCGGGCCGCTCTTTGGGTTCGGCTGCATTGACTACGGCCAGCGGCCGCTGATGGCCTATTACGCCCTGCGGCGCCTCTTTGCCGATGCGGCCATCCACCTCTATCGAGATATTGAGGCCCTGCGGGTGGTCGGCGCCAATGCCGGTGCCCGTCCGCTCCAGGGCACGCTGCGCCTATGGCACCTGGATGCCCAGGGTCAGGTGCGCCGCTATTGGGAGATCCCGGCCACCCTGGAACGGGGCGAGAGCGTACGCCTGTTCGACGTGGCCGACTTTTATCCGCGCGTCATAGATCGCACACGCGAGTTCGCCTATGCCCAATTCGTGGTCGAGGGGAAGGTGCTCGCCGAGGATCGCCTCCTCTTTTGCCCTTTGGCCGAGTTCCGCGAAGAAAAGGCCGGCCTCCAGGCCGCCCTCGAACCGGCCGGCCCGAGCGCCTGGCGGTTGACCCTCAAAGCCTCTGCGCCGACGATGCTCGTCGAAATCGAATCCGACCGCCGCCTCCTCTATGGCGATAATGACTTTACCCTGACGCTCCTTGCCCCCAAAGAGGTATGGATATCCGCGCTGGAGGGGGAACCCAGCGGCGGGCAGTTGACCATCTCGACCCTTGACGGGGAACGCCTTTCCCTCGCCTTGGAGGAATGATTTTCGACCGAAGGAGCGAATCCCGATGCGCGTCCTCTCAACCCAACGGTTCGGGCCAGAAGATATCGCCCGTTTGGAGGCGGCCGGCTGCACGTACACCTACGTCGAGCCAGGCGGAGACCCCCACACGGCGCCGTCCGATCTCTTTCACGCGAACGTCTATGCCCTGCCCGAGGCCTTGCGCACCGAGGTGCGCATCCTGGTAACGCCTTCGTTTCACGTGACAGCGCGCCTTCTCGAGGCCCTGCCCAACCTGCGATGGGTGCACCACCCCGGCGCGGGCGTGAATTCGGGCGAATTCTGGACGCCTTGGGATCTCCTCGAATCCCGGCAAATCGTCGTAACCACGGCCAAAATCCACGCCGTGCCCATCTCGGAATGGATCCTAGCGGCGATGTTGGCGCTCTCGAAGAATTTGAAGCGCTATGCCGAACGGCAAAAGGCGCACATCTACCACGATGAAGAGCGCCTTTCCAACATCCTCTTGGAGGGCAAAACGGCGCTCATCATCGGCACGGGGCACGTGGGCGCCGAGACGGGCCGCAAACTCAAACTGGCCTTTCATATGCGCACCCTCGGGGTCAATAGCGACGGCCGCCCCGTCGAGTATTTCGACGAGACGTACACCCTCCAGCATCTCGACGCCCTCTTGCCGCGCGCCGATTACGTGATCTGCACCACGGCCCTCGTGGAGGCCACACGCGGGATGATCCACGCCGAACGCCTGGCGCGGATGAAGCCCACCGCCTTTATCATCAACCCCTCGCGCGGCGGGCTGATCGTCGAGCGCGACCTCATCCGGGCCTTGCAGGCGGGTCGCATCGCGGGCGCTGCCCTCGATACCTTCGAGGTGGAACCCCTCGCCGCCGATAGCCCTTTGTGGGACCTCCCCAACGTCCTCATCACGCCGCACTGTTCGGGCGGCCGGCCGGATTACCAAACGGCCGTGATGGATTGCCTCCTGGGCAACCTGGAGGCCTTTCGGGCGAACCGCCGCGACCTGATGGATCAGGTCGCGAACATCAAACGCTATTAGGAGAGAATTATGGATCGCATCATCCGAGACGTTCCCCGCATCCCCCGAGAAATCGTAGAGGCCTACGCCGCCCTAGGGGCGGCCACCGTGTACGAGGCGAACGACCAATCCGGCGCGATGGATCACACCATCCGGCCCATCGCCTGGGGCCAGCACGTCTGCGGCACGGCGATTACCGTGCGCTGCTTCCCAGCCGATAACCTCATGCTCCACACGGCCATCGCCCTTGCCCAGCCGGGCGATGTCATCGTGGCCGATGTCGGCGACCTGAAGGATGCCGGCTATTGGGGCGAGATCACCACAGTGGCGGCCATAGCGCGCGGCGTGGCGGGCCTGGTCATCGCCGGGGGCATCCGAGATCGAGAGGTCATCGTCAAGCGGGGGTTCCCCATCTGGTCGTCGGCCATCTGTATGCGCGCCACGGTGAAAAAGACCTTGGGCTGGATCAACCACCCCGTGGTGGTGGGGGGCGTCACGGTGCATCCGGGCGACCTCATCTTGGGGGATGACGACGGCGTCGTGGTGGTGCCCCAAGCGAAACTCGCCCAGGTGCTGGAAAAGGCCCGTGCCCGAGAGGCCAACGAGGCCGTGGTGATGCAGCGCCTTGAGCGAGGCGAGTTGACGCTCGACATCTTGGGCTTTCGCAAGGCGCTCACCGATAGCGGCATCACGCTCTAATGGAGGCCGCTTATGGACGAAACGAGAAAACGGCTGATGGCCCTTTACCGGGGCCTGCGCGTGACGGACGTCTCGGATGCGATGGACATCCTCGGGCGGCAAGATCGCGGGAATATGGATTATAACATTCGCCCCTTGTGGCGGGATGTCGAGACCTTTGCCCACTGTTTTGTGGGGTTTGCTCACACCGTGCGCTTTGTGCCCACGAATAAACCCATCCTCAACGGCACCCCTGAAGAAAACCGCGAGGCAATCTCTCGCTGGTACCGCGAACTCGCGCCCGGCCCCAAAATGCCCATCGAGGAGGGAGACGTCATCGTCATTGATGGGACGGATGTGCACGTCGGGTACATCGGCTCGAACAACGGTTTTTCGTGGATTCTGAGCGGGGCCGTGGGCATTGTAACAAACGGCGGCTGCCGCGATACGGACGAACTCATTCGCCAGCGCGTGCCCGTGTATAGCCACCACATCGAAAAGACGATTCGCCCCTTCCGCTTGGAATGGGAAAGCGAGCAGCGCACCATCACCTGCGGGGGAGTTCAGGTGCGCCCCGGCGACGTCGTAGTGGCCGATGGCGACGGCGTCGTCGTGGTGCCCATCGAAATCGCCGAGGAGGTGGCCCAATGGGCGCGCGTCGTCGCGGAAGGGGATCGAGCCGCTCGGCGGGCCTTGTACAAAAAGGCCGGCCTCCCCGAAGATGAGACGGTCAAACCGCTAGAAAAAGACCCATCCCTCGGTGAAAAGGAGTGATATGACAGCGCCCTCTTCCGAAGAGTATCGCCTCTTGGCGGAGGATTTGCGCCGTTTCACGCGCGAGGTGTTCCAGGCCCTGGGCGTGAGCGCGGAACACGCCGCCATTATGGCCGATTCCTTGGTGCAGGCGGAACTGCGCGGCCAGGGGAGCCACGGCGTCTCGCGCTTGCTTGATATTTATGTCAAGCGCTTGCAGAGCGGGGCGATGAACCCCTGCCCGAACGTGCACATCGCAGCCCAACGCGGCGGCACGGCCTTGGTGGATGGCGACAACGGCCCCGGCCAAGTGGTGGGGCATTACGCTATGGGCGTGGCCGTTCGCCTGGCCGAGGAGCACGGCGTGAGTTTCGTGGCCGTGCGTCATAGCAGCCACTATGGCGCGGCGGCCTTCTTCCTGCATCAGGCGGTGGAGGCCGGGATGATCGGCTTCACCACCACGAACGCCCCGCCGAATATGCCCCCTTGGGGCGGGCGCAAACCGTACCTGGGCACGAATCCCCTCGCCCTGGCCGTGCCAAGCGGCTCCTATGGGCCGATCTTGCTCGATATGGCCACCAGCGTCGTCGCCAAGGGCAAGATCCTCCTGATGGCCAAAGAAGGCCGTAAGACCATCCCCCCTGGCTGGGCGCTCGACGCCGACGGCAACCCCACCACCGATGTGCAAGCCGCCCTGAGCGGGATGATGCTCCCCGTGGGCGGGCACAAGGGGTACGGCCTCGCATTGATGGTGGAGATTCTGAGCGCCCTCCTTTCGGGCGCCGATTTCGGCCCGCACCTGGGCGCTCTGTACGGAGACTTTCACCGGGGGCAGAACGTGGGCCATTCGTTCGGCGCGCTTGACGTCTCTGCCTTCGGGCCGAAAGAGGCCTTCTTGGAGCGGATGGATACCCTGGTGGCCGAAATCAAGGCCATCCCCCGGCAGGCCGGCGTGGAAGAAATCTTGATGCCCGGCGAACTGGAGCGGCGCTGCCAGGCGCGCTATGAGGTGGAGGGCATCCCCTTTGAGGCCCCCGTCTATCAGGAAATCTGCCGCATCGGCGAGGGCCTTGGGGTGGCGCCCCCGGCCACGATGGCACCATAAAAGAAAAAGGAGGGAATCCATATGAAGCGTATAGGGTTCATCGGAGTCGGCACGATGGGCGAGCCGATGGCCGCCAATTTGCTCAAGGCGGGGTTCGAGGTCGTCATTATGGGGCACCGCAACCCGGCCCCCGTGGAGCGCCTCATCGCGGCCGGCGCTCAAAAGGTGAATACGCCCGCCGAAGTCGCCGCCCAAACGGAAGTGGTGATGCTCTGCCTGCCCAATGACGCCGTGGTCGAAGAGATCGTCTTGGGGCCAGACGGCGTGCTAGCGGGTGGGCGCGAGGGCCTCATCATCGTAGATACGAGCACCATCTCCCCCCTCACCTCACAGCGCCTAGCCAAGGCCGCCGCCCAAAAGGGGATGACCCTCCTCGATGCCCCCCTGAGCGGCGGGCAGACGGGCGCTATCGCCGGCACGCTGGCCATTATGGTGGGCGGGCCAGAGGAAGCCTTCCACAAGGTCAAACCCGTGCTCGAGGCCGTGGGCAAGAGCATCACCTACGTTGGGCCGAACGGGTCGGCACTCGTCGTCAAACTGGGGAATAACCTCATCGTGGCGGCAGAGGCCGTGGCCATCGCCGAGGCACTCACCATCGCCAAAAAGGCGGGGATTGATACGGGCCTCGTGCACAGGATCCTTTCCGGCGCCACGGCGCGCAGTTGGATTCTGGAAGAAAAGGTGGCCGCGAGCATTTTGAAGGGGGATCTCAAGCCCGGCTTCAAACTGTCGCTTATGCATAAAGACGTGGGCCTGGCCGTGGATTTCGCCAAAGCACAAGGGGTGCCCGTGTTCGTTACGGCGCTTATTTACCAACTGTACACCCAAGCCCTGGGCTTGGGCAAGGGAGACCTGGATTCCATCGGCATCTGCGAACTTTACACCGAGGCCACCGGCGTGGACCTAAAGGCCCAGGGTTGATTATCCCCCCAAGAAAGGCCGAACTATGAAAACCCAACGCAGTCGAGTGGGCGAGATTATCGTCATCCGCATCAACTCCGGCGAGGATATCCTCCTCGCCATCCGCGAGGCCGTGGCCCAGCATCAAATCAAGCACGCCCTCATCCTAGGGGCCATAGGGTCCGTCACGCATTACCACGTTCACGTGGTCGAGACGCCCAACCTGCCCCCCAAAGACGCCTTTCTGAAGGGCGAGGAGCCGCTTGACATCCTCTCGATGAACGGCGTCATTATGAATGGGCGCGTCCATGCGCACATCAGTTTTTCGGGCCTCAACCTGACGATGGGCGGCCACCTAGAAGAGGGCTGTCGGGTCCTCTCTTTTTGCCAGGTGTGGCTCCTTACCGCGCCCGAGGCCGATTTGACCGATTGGGATCGTTTCGGCGTGATGCCCTAGGAGCGCCGCCGAACCCTCCAAACCTGTCGAAAAGGATGATACGATGAGAACAGCGCGAGTGGCTATGCTGCGCGAAATTCGGCCGCCCCAAGAGCGGCCGTTTCGAATCGAAGAAGTCGAGATTCCCCCGCTTACAGAAGGGGCCATCCTCGCCCGTATGGTGATGGCCGGCGTGTGCGGCACCGACGTGCACATCCTCCGCGGCCAGGTGCCCATCCAAGTGCCAGCCATTTTGGGGCATGAGAACGTGGCCCGCGTCGAGGAGATCGGCGGCGAAAAGCCCCTGCGCGATATTACGGGCAAACCCATCCAGGTGGGCGACCTCATCACTTGGCTGCCGAAATCCTGTATGCAGTGCTACAACTGCACCATCCTCAAAGACCCCTCCAAATGCGAACGGCGCCTGGGCTATGGCGGTTGGATCCCCGCTTGGGAACACCCCTACCTCGTGGGCGGGTTTGCCGAGTACGTCTGGCTCCTGCCGGGGAGCGACATTGTGGTGGTGAACGATGTGGCGCCGGAGGCCGTGGTGTTAGGAGACGCCTTGCGCGTGATGGTGCACGCGCTCGACCGCATCGGCGGCCTGGATTATGGGGATGCCGTCGTCGTACAGGGGTCGGGTGCGGTGGGCGTGATGGGGGCGCTCCTCGCCAAAGACGCGGGGGCCAGCCAAGTCATCGTGGTGGGCGGCCCTGCCCCCCGGCTTGACCTAGTGCGCGAACTGGGCGCTGATGCCGTGATTGACATCTTCCAGGCCAAGGCGCCCGAGCGCATCGCGCGGGTCTTGGAAATGACGGGCGGCCGTGGGGCCGATGTGGTGCTAGAGGCGACCGGCGTGCCCTCGGCGGTGGCCGAGGGCCTGGAGATGGTGCGCATCAACGGGCGCTACGTCATCGCCGGGCATTATGGCGATGCCGGCACGGTGCCTTTGAACCCGCATCTCATTAACCGCAAGCAGGTTACCATCACCGGCGCCTGGTCGGCCGATAACAGCCACTTCCTGCGGGGGTTGGCGCTCCTGCGCAAACTCTCGCCCGAGGCCCTGAGCAAACTCGTGCGGCCGCGCTTTACGCTCGATGAGGTCAACGAGGCGCTCATCGCCACGGAACGGCAAGAATCTGTGAAGGCCGTCATCACGCCGTAGGCGTGGGCCGCGCCGCAAAGACCCTGGGGGAAATGGGCACCTCAAGGCAAGGAAGAGCGATACCGCCCCTGTGGATGGGCATTGACGGCGGTGGGAGCGGCCTGCGCGTCCTCCTGGCGGAGAGGGACCTCACCCTTTGCGGTGAGGCCTATGGGCCGGCGGCCAACCCCTCCTCCATCGGGCGCGAGCGCGCCGCCGAGATCATCCACCGCGCTATGCGCGCTGCCCTAGGAGCGGTGCCTCCTGAACGCGTGGCCGCGGTGGGCATCGGCATCGCCGGGGCGGCGGCCAGCCATTCGACCCCGTGGCTCATCGAGGTGGTGCATACCGTTTTGCCCCAGGCCTTGGTGGTGCCCAGCGCCGATTATGAAATCGCCCTGGTGGGCGCCGTAGGCCGACGCGAGGGCGTGCTCGTCCTCGCCGGTACGGGGTCGCTCGTATACGGCGCCCTAGCCGAGGGGCCGGGCGTGCTCATCGGCGGCTGGGGCTACCTTTTGGGCGATGAGGGCAGCGGCTATTGGCTGGGGCGCGAGGGCCTCCGCGCCGTCATCCGCGCCGAAGAGGGGCTAGGCCCGCCGACGGCCCTGCGCACTTTGCTCCTCAACGCTTTGCAGGTGGGTTCGCCGCGCGACCTCATCCCGCGACTCTATGGCCAGGGGGCGCCTCCCATCCCAACGATCGCCGGCCTAGCGCCCCTCGTCCTCTCTGCCGCGCAAGAGGGCGATGCGGTGGCCTGCGCCATCGCCTCGCAGGGCGCAGAAAGGTTGGCCGAGATGGCCCAAGCGGCCCTTTGCCGTTTGGGGATGGATTCTCTTCCCATCGCCTTTGCCGGCGGCGTGCTCCGCGAACCGAACCCCTTGAGCGAGGCGCTTCAGCGGCGCTTGGGCCTGCCCGAGTTCCCGCGCCCCTTGCACCCGCCGGCCATCGGGGCTATCCTCCTTGCCCAGGAGGCGCTTCGGCGCCACCAGGAGAGATCGGGCAAATGAACGATGAGCAGCCCGCGCCGGATGCGGAGGGTTTAGAGCGCGCCCTCACCGAGGCGCGCAACCCCCGCACCTCGGATATTGACCAGTGCGACACGCTCGAGATCCTGCGCCGCCTCAACGCCGAGGATGCCACCGTCGCCGAGGCGGTGCGCGCCGCCCTGCCGCAGATCGCCCAAGCGGTAGAGGCCATCGTGGCGGCCTTTCGCCAAGGGGGGCGGCTCATCTACGTGGGGGCGGGCACCAGCGGCCGCCTGGCGATGCTCGACGCCGTCGAGTGCGTGCCCACCTTCGGCACAGACCCCTCCCAAGTCGTCGCCCTCATCGCGGGCGGCCCTGCGGCCCTTACGCGCTCCATCGAGGGCGCGGAGGATGACGCCGAGGCGGGTCGGCGCGACCTGGAAGCGCTTTCCCCTTCTGCGAGGGACGTGGTGGTGGGCCTCGCCGCGAGCGGGCGCACGCCCTACGTCCTCGGCGCCTTGGCCTTGGCCCGAGAACGGGGAGCCTGCACCGTGGGCCTCGCCTGCAATGCGCCTTGCCCCTTGCTCGAGAGGGTGCACATCGGCATCCTCGTGCTCGTCGGGCCGGAGGCCATCGCCGGCTCCACGCGCCTAAAGGCGGGCACGGCGCAAAAGATGGTGCTCAATATGCTCAGTACGGCGAGTATGATCCGTTGGGGCAAGGTCTACGGCAACCTGATGGTGGACGTGCGCCCCACGAACCGCAAACTCAAAAACCGCGCCGAGCGCATCGTCTCGGAGGTAACGGGCCTACGCCCCGAAGAGGCGCGCGCCCTCCTTGAGGAGACGGCATACCGCGTCAAACCGGCCATCGTGATGGCCGTACTCGGCCTCTCCTTGGCCGAGGCCGAGGCCCGTTTGGAGGCCGCCGAGGGGATCCTCGCGCGGGTCATTGGGCCGGCCCGGTAGGCCGCAAACGGCCCTGCGATCCTCTTCTTTGACACAGCGCTCGCTTGGGGATATGATGCGCGGCGAGGTATCCGCGTTTTCACGCATCGAAAGGCAAGAGGTATGACGACCCAAAGTGCACTCGAAATCGGCGAACTGACCTATGATGAACGCATCGCGGCGCTGCGAGAGGTGAAAAACGCCCATACGGATATCAAAGTCCAGCGCTTCGGCTACTTTGATACGGACGATCACGGCTACATCCCCTGGGATGAGGAAATCCCCTTCGAACCCATCCCCAGTCACCCCTCCGGGGGCGTGTGGGGCATTCGGGCCATCGGCCAGAACTTTCGCCGCTGGCTGGAGGTGCACCCCGTTTACATCAACCCGATGAGTTCCCTCGCCGGCGCCTGGATCTACAAGGGCATTCCCGGCGTGGGCGGCTGGCGGCTGGAGAGTATGCGCGCCAATTCCAAACCCGTGGCCGGCAAGGGCGAGGAGGACGAGCATTTTCGGAGTTGGCGGCCGGAGGATCGGCCGCTTCACCTCATCCCGCTCCACCGCAAATACAATATCTACTCGCCGGGCATCGGGTCGCCCAACCACATCGGGCCAGATATGAGCATCGGCTTGGAACTCGGCTGGGGCGGGATTTTGAACAAGATCCGCAAATACCGTGCCCTGAACCACCCCGTAGACACCTCATTTTACGATGGCGAAGAGGACCTCGTCTTGGGCGTTCAAACCTGGATTCGCCGCCACGTAGAAAAGGCCCGTGAGATGGCCGCCCAAGAGACGCACCCCGTCCTCAAAGAGAACCTCCTCGCCATCGCCGAGACGAACGAGTGGCTCATCGAGAACCCGCCGCGCACCTTCCGCGAGGCCTGCCAATTCCTGGCCTGGTTCCAGTGCATTGACCGGATGTGGGCCTTGGGCGGGGCGCTCGGCCAGTTGGACGAACTCCTGCGCCCTTATTACGAGCGCGACGTAGCGGCCGGCCTCGAGACCTACGATTCCTGCGTGTGGCATGTGGCCAGCCTCTTTTTCAACGATCCGCACTATTCGCAAATCGGCGGCCAAGCGCCCGATGGCACCGACCTCACGAGCGACGTCTCGTTCATCATCCTCGATGCGATGCACAAACTGCGCATCCCCTCTAACATCGCCCTGCGCGTCTATGAGGGGATGGATCGCCGCCTGTTGCGCAGGGCCATCGAATACATCTATCAAGATGGCACGGGGGTTTCGTTCGCCCTCTCCAAAGGGCTGGACGAGGGCTTTATGCGGCAGGGGTTCCCGCTGGGCCTAGCCCGGATGCGCGCCAAGGTCGGTTGCAACTGGACGGCCCTGCCCGGCATCGAATACTGCTTGCAGGATGTCACGCGCGTCTGCTTGGTGACGCCCCTCCTCCTCGCCCTGGAGGATATTATGAATGATCCGCAGGCCCCCCGCACTATGGAGGCCCTGTGGGCGCGCTATACCTTCCACCTCAAAACCTCGGTGGATATCGTCAAAGTGGGCAAAGATATCCATATGGAGCGCCAGGCGCGCAACTGGCCGGAGATCGTCCTGAACCTCTTTTGCCACGGCCCCATCGAGCGGGGGGTGGACGTCTCCGCCGGCGGGGTGGATATCGTGGACTTGGCTATGGACGGCATCGGCCTGGCCACCGCGGCGGATTCTTTCGCGGCCATCGAACAGCGCGTGGTGGAGGAAAAACGCCTGACGTGGGATGAACTCAAACACTATCTCGATACGGATTTCGCCGGCGCCGAACCCGTCCGCTTGATGCTCAACAGCATCCCGCGCTATGGGCGCGGCGGCACCAAGGCGGATGAATGGGCGCGCCGCATTGCTGATTTGTGGACGCACCTCGTGTGGGATACGCCCACGCCCAAGGGCTTCCGTTGCGTGCCGGGCCTCTTTTCGCACGGCGCCACGAACCGCTGGGGCGAGACGGTGGGCGCCACGCCCAACGGCCGCCACGCCGGCGAACCCATCTCCCACAGCGCGGACCCCGACCCCGGTTTTGTGCCGAACGGCGGCATCGCCATCACGGCCAAGGCCAACGCCGTGGCCTCGGTGCAATCCGGCTATGGGAATACGACGCCCCTCCAAATCGAGTTCGATCGCAAACTCATCGAGAGCCTGGGCGGGATAGAGGCCATCGAGTCGCTCATCCTCACGCACAACCAGCAGGGCGGCACGCTCATCAATATGAACGTTGTCTCCAAAGAGCAGGTGCTGGAGGCCCACGAAAACCCAATGACCCACCCCGATTTGATGATCCGCGTCACGGGCTACAGCGCCTACTTCCGCACCCTCTCGCGCGAATACCGCCAGCCCATTGTGGATCGCATCCTGGCGGAAGAGTAACGTTTATAAGCAAAGCGCCCCCGTAATATGCGGGGGCGCTTTTATTTTTTGCGAATCGGGCGGGGCTACCAGTACTTGGCGAGCATCTCATCCAAGAGTTTCTTGCTCTCCGCCACGGCCTCCCAAGAGACCTCGAACGTATAGGCCCCTTCCGGGAAGTACTTCTTCATAGCCGCAAAGGCCTTGGGCCAGTCTATCTCCACCCGCCCATCCACGAGCGAGGAGGAGTGCATAGCCTGGACGAGCCTCTCGCCGCACATTTCGATCTCCTCATGCAGGGGGAAGCCCCCACCTCGCCCCTGGCCGCGCGGCCAGGCATTGTGCAGGTACACCCCGAAATAGGGGCTGCCGATCTCATCCACCATACGGATGAGGCTATCCATCCCGCCAAAGCCGGTCGTGTAGGCCCAGATGTTCGCCTCAAAGCCAAAGCGCACGCCGTACTGCGCGCCGGCTTGGGCGACGTCTTTCAGGAGCGCCTTCGCCTGATCCCAAGTGCCCTTGGCATCTCCAAAGTGGATGAGAATGGTATGGGCGCCCAGTTCCTTCGCCAGTTTGGCATCCTCAGCCAGGAACTCGACGGCCTTTCCCCAATCCTTGTAATCGGGGAAAAAGATGGAGTACTCCCAGGCCCAATCTGCCGAAAGGGAGAAGACGGACATCTTGTATTCCTGGGCCAGGTCTTTGATGCCTTGGCGGAGTTCAGGGGTCATCCACGTGGAGAACTGGCCCCATCGCCCGGCTTGGGTGCACAACTCCAGCCCGTCGAACCCCATCGCTGAGGCCTGCTCAAAGGCCCACTTGAGTGGATGGACATCGCTCCCCCGTCGTGGCCGCATCTCTGCACGAATAGACGTCTTGATCATAATGCTCCTTCCCTTTCACGTATTAGCCCTTCACACCTGTGATGACGATGCCTTGGATGAAGTATCGTTGTGCGATAAAGAAGACGATGAGCACCGGGATCAACGCGACGACGGACATAGCCATCGTATAGGGCATATATTGAGACATCTGCGATTGAAAAAGGCGAAGGCCGATGGCAATGGTGAACTTGTTGCGCGTGTTCAGATAGATGAGCGGCCCCATAAAGGAGTTCCAGTTCCAAGAGAAGGCCTGGATGGCCACCACGCCCAGGGCCGGCGCAGACATAGGGATGATAATCTGCGAATAGATGCGGAACCAACTCGCCCCGTCAATGCGCGCGGCATCGTCCATCTCCGGCGTGATGGTCATCATATACTGCCTGAGCAAGAAAACGTTATAGGCGTTGGAGAGCCATTCGGGAATAATGAGCGGCCAAAACGTGTTGACTGCCTTAAGGCGTGACCAAATGACATAGATCGGAATCAGGGTAACTTGCCCAGGGAGCATCATCGTTGCGAGCAAAATGAGAAACAGCACGTCTCTCCCCCAGAACCTCACGCGCGCAAAGGCAAATGCTACCAGCGAACTCGAGAGGACGATGCCGATAATGTTCACAACCGTTAGAAAAATCGTGTTCCGGTAGAATATGGGGAAGGGCTGCATCTGCCAGGCTTCGATATAGTTTTGCCAACGGATGGGCTTGGGGATCCATTCCACAGGGATTTTGTACGCGGTTGCCTCCGTCTTGAAAGATGTCGAAAGCATCCACACAAAGGGGGCAGCAAACACAATCGCCCCTGCCACGAGGATCAGGTGGATGATGATCTTGGCGATAATGCGCCGAACGCGCCAGAACACGACTTGCCAATCCGTCGTAAGGCGTATCCTCTCGATGCGGGATGCCAAAGTGGATGTGTTCATTTCCTCAATTCTCCCTCGTAATACACCCAAGCGGCAGAGGATCGGACGACCAGCATCGTAAAGAACAAGATAATGAAAAACAATACCCAGGCTAACGCAGAGGCATAGCCGAATTTAAATTCAAGGAACGCCAAACGGTATAGATAGAACACCATCGTCAAGGTCGCATTGTTAGGTCCCCCGTTCGTCATAACATAGACTTGCGTAAAAACCTGGAAAGATCCGATGATGCTCATAATCAAGTTAAAGAAAATGGTGGGCGTCAACATAGGCAGCGTGATGCGCCAGAACTTGGCCCAACTCCCCGCCCCGTCAATCTCGGCTGCCTCATACAAGTGCGTTGGGATGCTCTGCAGGCCAGCCAGATAAAGGAGCATCGCGCCGCCTGCCCCCCAGAGGCCCATCAAGACGAACCCCGGAATGGCCCATTCCTCTGAATATAGCCAGCGCGGTGGATTTTTCACGCCGAGCGATATGAGGGTCGCATTGAGCAGGCCAAAACGCGGGTTGAGCACCCACATCCACAAGATGGCCACGGCAACTCCAGAAACCACGGAGGGGAGATAATAGATTAGCCGCCAAAACCCTAAAAAGGCTACCACCTTGCTGTTAAGTAACAGCGCGATGGAAAGCGCCAAAATTATCCCCAAAGGCACTACGAGAAAAGTGTAATAAGCAGTTACTCGTAGGGATTTCCAAAAGAGAAAATCTTTAAAAAGGTTACTATAGTTTTGAAAGCCGATGAACTTCCAACCCGTCAACAAATCCGTTCGGCTCAGGCTGATCACGAACGAAAAAATCATCGCCCCGGCGATGAGCAACGTAAAGTGGATAAGCCACGGCAGGCAAAAAAGGAACCCCACGAGCGATTCGCGCTGGCGTAAATTGAGGCGCCGCCCTTTGACCGCAATCTCCTGTGCCACAGTACTCCCTCCTTTTCATACACCCAGGCCTGAAAGGCTCTTCGGCCTTTCAGGCCTGGCTTTCTTAGGCTATTTGGGCCACGTGACGACGCAATCATTCTGGGCCTCGGTAATTTGGTTCGCTACCTCAATGAGGTAATCCGGGCCAACATCGCCGACGGTATAGACCTTCTGCAGCGCAGGGCCGAGATAGGTGTTGAAAGCCTCCAACTGGTCGCAGAACCACGGGCCATCCTCCGGGTAGCCCCACTCGATGGCCTCTGTAACGGTCTCCAAGCGGACATCTTCAAGGCGCGGCTTGACCTCGCGGAGCAACTTGGGATAGTCCTTGATCAGGCTCTTGAGGACCGGGATCTGGCCATTCACTTTAATCGCCACATCCATCTGGTAGACCGGCCCGGCCAGGAACTGGAGGAGCGTCCAGACCTCTTCGGGGTGCTTGGTCGCCTTGTTCACCGACCAGCAGTCCGTGGTGCCCAGGGTGCTGCGCTTGCCCGTAGGCCCCTTGGGGTGATGGCGAAGGTCATAGCGGATCTTGGCCTCCTCACCCCAGACCCTTTCGCGGGTGAAGAGCCAGCCGACTCCCTCGATAGCCGACATAATCAGCCCTGGCCCAAACGAGGTGCTCGGCCACTTGTTCTCCACCTGCGCCGGCTGGGAGTGATAGTTCCACGTGAACTCCATATCGTAGGCCCACTTGAGCGCCGCCTGAGCCTCCGGCTCGCCGAGCAGGCAAACCTTGCCGTACTTTTCGTCCACCACCTTGCCGCCCCAGGAGTGGATCGGCGTCCAGAAGCGATCCAAATCATCCATAGGAATCCAGCCGGCCCAGACGTTATTATCCCCCTTGGAACGCGCCTTCTCCGTGAGGGTCTTCAACCATCCGGTATAGTCGTCGAAGGTATAGTTCCCATCTTCCGGAGGATAGGGCACGCCGTATTTATCCCACAAATCTTTGTGGATGTACATCAGGATGATGTTGATGTAGCGGGGCATCCCGGCGCGTATCCCCTTGAACACCAGCCCCTTCCATTGGAATTCCGTGTATTCCTCGATTCGCTCCTTTGTGAAATCGCGGTCCACTAAGGGCTGGAGGTCAAAGATCAGGTTGCGGTCCACCCACTCGTACAGGATGTTCCCCCACGCCTCAAAGAGATCGGGCGCCGTGCCGGCCACCATCTGGGTGAGGAGTTTCTCCACCCAGCCATCGGGGTTCGGCTCGAGTTCCACCTTGATCTCCGGGTGCTCCGCCATGAACTTCTCTTTGATGCACTTTTCATGGAAGGGGAACACGATGGCGTTGCCACCGCCCTGCTCGCGGATCACCACGGGCTCTTTCTTGGCCGGAGCGGGCGTGGGCTGGGCGGGGGCGGCTGTGGGCTGGCCCGCGGCGGGCTTGGGGGCAGGCGTCGGCGCTGGGGTGGCCTTAGGCGCGCAGGCGGCCAAGGCCATACCGGCTGCAGTGATCGCAGCCCCGGTGAGAAAACGGCGACGAGAGAGTTTGCTCGAAAACATATTTCACCCTCCTCAGAATCGCATGCCAATGACCGAATACGAGGATGATCGGGCACCACCTCGATAGGCCTCACCTCCTTTCCCAAAACACGTCGGCCCCTATGTATCGGCAGGCCACTTCTCAAATGGCCCTTGCCTCCAGTCACACACATCAGCCTACTAGGGATTGAAGAAAGGAATACGATTCATACGGCGGCGCCATCGCACGCGAGGAGGAAACCCCTTGCTGAGGAGAGTGATGAGGTTTCGATGAAGCAGGGGAAAAAAACGTTTCGAACTCGTACGTTTCGGACACGTACATTATAACAAACATTCTCTTGCTTTGTCAAGGGGTTTTTCAGGGGAAACTTATCACGTCGTTTCAAATCACAAGGTGAGATCAGTGCGCGCAAGCCAAACGAAAGGGGCGGCTTTGTAAGCCGCCCCCGCGTTCCCCCAACTTGAAATTACCGGTAATCCCTCCACGAATGCTTGGGCCGCCAGCCCAGCAGGCGCGTCGCCTTGGCCGTGGAGAAGAAGGGGTCATAGCCGCTCAATTTGCCCTGCGCCAGGGGCAGGAGGTGCGGCCGGAATTTCTCAATGAGTTCCAGCGTCGGCTCCAACGCGAGCGTATCCGGCGCGTTGGCCACGAACACATCGTGCACGGGGAGCGATTCGGCCTTTTCTTGCAAGGTGCGGTGCAAATCGGCCATATCCTCGCTCGCCACATAGCCCCAGAAACTCTCGCTCCAGCCGGTGGCGGGCTTCATGGTGCGGGCGTGCTCGGCCAAGGTCTCCGGCGGGCGGATCCACGCCGGCCGCGTGACGTACGTGCGGATGCCGTAGGCCCGGCTGAACCAGGCCAGCAATTCCTCGCCCACCAGTTTCGTATAACTGTAAGAGGATTCCACATCCGAGGGGTGCTCCTCATCGAGCGGGAGATACTTAAAGGGGAATTCGTGCCCCGGCACGCGCCAGCAATGCCCAAAGGCGCAGTTGGAGCCGGCCATCACCACCACTTTCACCCCCGCCTCCACGGCGGCCCGCATCAAATAGTACGTGCCGATGATGTTCGTCTTCATCGTCGCATCCCACGGAGGCAAGGAGCGCCCCATAGCGGCGATGCGCTCCCGCGTGGGTTGGTCATCGCTCGGCCAGGGCACTGCGCCCAGGTGCTGGATGACCTCCACCCCCTGCACGGCCTTGAGGCAATCCTCATAGTTCAGAAGGTCGCCCTGGACCCACGGCAAATCCGCCCGATCCTCCGGCGGGCGGTTGCGCGAAAAGAGCACGATCTCGTAATCCTTGCGCAACGCCTTGACGACGAACTCGGCCAAATGGCCGCTTCCTCCAGTAATCAGAACCTTTGTCATATCCTACCTCCTATGATCCCGCAATGGCCCACAAGGGCCGTGTGATGCCCGTTAGAGATACTCGCGCCAAGAGCGCTTGGGCTGCCAACCCAACATCCGCTTCGCCTTGGCCATCGAGAAAAAGGCCTGGTGGCCGCTCAACTTGCCCTCGGCCAAGGGGAGCAAGTTCGGCCGGAATTTTTCGATGAGTTCGAGCGTCGGCTCGAGGGCGCTCGTATCGAGCGCATTGGCCACGTAGACATCGTGCGGCGGCAGAGATTCGGCCTTTTCCATGAGGAGGCGCTGCATCTCCGCCAAATCCTCGCTCGCCACATAGCCCCAAAAGCCCGCGCTCCAATCCGCGGCTGGCTTGGCCGTGAGCGCCATATTCTCCAGCCGTTCCGGCGGGCAAATGCCGGCCGGGCGCGTCACATAAGTGCGGATGCCATAGGCCCGCGTGAACCAGGCCAATAACTCCTCGCCCACGAGTTTCGTGTAACTGTAGGAGGATTCGATATCCGAGGGGTGCTCCTCATCGAGGGGCAGATACCGGAAGGGGAACTCGTGCCCGGGCACGCGCCCGCAGTGCCCAAAGGCGCAGTTGGAGCCGGTCATCACCACGGTTTTGACGCCCACCTCCACGGCGGCCCGCATCAGATAGTATGTGCCGATGATGTTCGTGCGCATCGTCGCATCCCACGGGGGCAGTTCGCGGCCCATGGCCTGCACGCGTTCGCGTGAACGCGGATCATCGCTCGGCCAGGGCACCGCGCCCAGGTGCTGGATGGCATCCACCCCCTGCACCGCCCGAAGGCAATCCTCATAGTTGTTGAGGTCGCCCTGAATCCACGGCAAATCCGCACGATCCTCCGGCGGTTGGCGCCTGGCAAAGAGGACGATCTCATAATCTCCGCGCAGCGCTTTGACCATATACTCGGCAAAGCGCCCACTGGCACCCGTCACAAGGACTTTCATCACCTTCTCCTTTCAAGGCATCATTGCAAACAAAAGGCGCCGGGAAAGCGGCGCCTTTCTCTCCAAAGGGTGGTTCGCTAGCCCTTGACCCCCGTGATGACGATACCCTGGATAAAGTACCTCTGGGCGATAAAGAAGACGATCAACGTTGGGATAAGCGCCACCACGCTCATCGCCATGGTCTCGGGCATCTTGGAGGATTGCTGGTTCTGGAAGAGCCGCAAGCCGATGGAAATGGTGAACTTGCGCGTCTCGTTCAGGTAAATGAGCGGCCCCAAAAAGTTGTTCCAGTTCCAGGCGAAAGCCTGAATGGCGATGACGCCCAGGGCCGGTTTGGACATCGGTACGATGATCTGCGAATAGATGCGGAACCAACTCGCCCCGTCAATGCGCGCGGCGTCGTCGTAATCGAGGGGGATGGTCATAAAGAACTGCCGCAAGAGAAAGACGTTGTACGCGTTGGTGAGCCATTCCGGCACGATGAGCGGCCAGAAGGTGTTCACGGCCCTGAGTTTCGACCAAAAGAGGTAGATGGGGATGAGCGTAACCTGGGCCGGGAGCATCATCGTGGAGAGGAGGATGAGGAACCAAGCGTCTCGCCCGGCAAAGGGAATGCGCGCGAAGGCAAAAGCCACGAGCGAACTGGAAAGCACCAGCCCCACGATATTCGCCGCCGTGATGATGATTGTATTGCGGTAAAAGAGCGGGAAGGGCAGGGTTTTCCAACCGTAAAAATAGGCGTCCAGTGTGATCTTTTTCGGGAACCACTGGATGGGCACTTCATAGGCGTATGCCGCCGGCTTGAGCGAGGTCGTAACCATCCAGGCAAAGGGCAGGAAAAAGATGTACGCCCCGAAGGCCAGCACCGCGTACAAGATCACCTTGCCGACGATGCGGCCCACCTTGGACCAAAAGAGCGGCCAATCGCGCACTTGAGGTCTCGGCGTGACACGCGCTGTACTCGTCATTTCTTCAACTCTCCCTCATAGTAAACCCACATACTGGAGGAACGGATCACCAGCATCGTGAAGAAGAGGATGATAAAGAACAAAATCCAAGCGATGGCTGAGGCATACCCAAAACGCAAGTTCACGAACCCCCGTTGATACAAATAGAGCACGATGGTCAACGAGGCGTTGTTCGGCCCTCCGCCCGTCATCACATAGACCTGGGTGAACACTTGGAACGACCCGATAATGCTCATCAGCATATTGAAAAAGATGGTGGGCGTGAGCATCGGGATGGTTACATGCCAGAACTTTTGCCAGGCGTTGGCCCCGTCAATCATCGCCGCCTCATAGAGATGGGTTGGGATGCCCTGTAACCCCGCCAAATACAAGAGCATAGCCCCACCGGCGCCCCACAAACCCATCAAGACGAAACTGGGCACCGCCCATTTCTCCGAATAAATCCAGCGGGGCAGGCTATCTTGCGGGATGCCCAGGCGCATCAACCCCACGTTCAAAAGGCCAAAACGCGGGTTGAGCACCCAAGTCCAAAGCACCGCCACGGCCACCCCCGAGACGACGGAGGGGAGATAGTAAATAAGCCGCCAAAAGCCCAGGAAGGCAACCTTTTGGTTAAGAAGAAGGGCGATAGAAAGCGCTACACACACACCTAAAGGCACCACAGTAAACGTATAAATTGCTGTAACGCGCAGACTCTTGATAAACAGGGGATCCTTAAAGAGATCGCGGTAATTCTGGAGGCCCACCCACTTAAAGCCCGTCAGGAGGTCCGTCTTGGTGAAACTGATGACGAGCGAAGCGAGCATTGCCCCCAAGATGAGCATAAAGAAGTGAACCAGCCACGGGAGGATAAAGAGATACCCGGCGATCGTATTGCGCGCGCGAGGCGTCAATCGCGAGCGCTTGGGGAGCGTTTCCAACACCTGTTCGGTCATACCCTGCCTCCTTGGCAGAAAAGCGCGATACATCATAGGGCGGGTGGTGCAGGGCTGGGCGCCCTGCACCACCGCACAAGAACGGCCTTGTTAGGCCGTGCAATCCTTCTGGCTCTCCGTGACCTGCTTGGCGATCTCGATGAAGTAGGTGTGGTCGGCACCACCATCCGTGAACACCTTCTGCAAGGCCGGGTTGATGATGTCCGTCGCCGCCACCTGGTTGCAGAACCACGGCGTATCCTCGGCATAACCCCAGGCCAGGATCTCGTCAATCGTCTCCAGCCGCACATCCTGAAGTGTCGGCTCGACCTCGCGCACAATCTGGATGAACTTCTTGATGAGCGACTTGAGCACGGGGATGATGCCGTTGTTCTTGACGATCACCTTCTCCTGGTGAATCGGCCCAGAGAGGAAGTGCAAAAGTTCCCAGGTCTCGTCGGGGTGCTTGGTCTGCTTGGTGCCAGAGAAGGCATCCGTCGTACCCAAGACGCTCCGCTTCCCCGTCGGCCCCTTCGGCACATGCCGCATATCCCAACGAATCCCCTTCTCCAACCGGAACAACTTGTTCCGGCTGATCGGATACGTCCCATCCTCCGCCGTCATCACCAGCCCCGCCGCTATCGTATCCCCAGGCCACTTGTTCTCTACCTGCGCCGGCTGCGCATGATAGTTCCACGTCCACTCCATATCGTACATCCACTTCAGCGCCGCCTGCGCCTCCGGCTGGTCCATCATACAGACTTTGCCGTACTTCTGGTCCACAATCTTGCCCTCAAACATATGGATGTGGTTCCAGAAGCGGTCCCAAGACCAGCCCGGCAGCCACCCCGCCCACACGTTCTTGTCGCCCTTCGAGCGGGCCTTCTCCGTGAGCGTGGCCAGCAGGTTCGTATAGTCGTCGTGGTTCCATTCGCCGTTCTCCGGCGGATAGTCCACGCCGTACTTGTCGAACATATCTTTGTTGATGGTCAGGGTCATCAGGTTGATGTACTTGGGCATGCCGATGCGCTTGCCCTTCATAAAGAGGCCTTCCCACTGGAACTCGTTGTAGTCGGAGATTTCGGCGTCCGTCATCTTGGCATCCACATAGGGTTGGAGGTCCAAGAGGAGATCGCGCTCCGTCCAGTTGTAAAAGATGTTGCCCCAGGCCTCGAAGACGTCCACCGCCGTCCCAGCCACCATCTGGGCCAGGAGTTTCTCCACCCAGCCGTCGGGCGCCGGCTCGACGTTCACTTTGATGTGTGGGAACTGGGCCGCGGTGAAATCTTCATCAATGTTCTTGATGACGCCGGGCAGGTAATCAGCACCTGAACGGCACATATACCGCAGGGTAACCTGCTCCTTCTTGGCGGGGGCAGCGGTCGGCTGGGCCGGGGCAGCCGTGGGCTGCTGAGCGGGCTTGGCCGCGGGTGTGGGCGTCGCCTTGGGCGCGCAGGCGGCAAGGGCCATCCCTGCGGCGGCCACGGCAACGCCAGAAAGGAAATGACGACGCGACAATTTGTCAGAAAACATGATACTCCTCCTCAGGAACTGTGAAACGCGTACACTCGACACCACACCGCGGAGACATTAAGAATGCGCGATAGGCCTCACCCCCTTTCTCACGAATCTGCCCACGGTCGCACACCGCACAGACGCGATACCACTTGGGGAACGAGAAGGATCATACCACACATCAAAGGGCAAACGCAAGGGGATCAGGAGGCGCGCAAAATGGAAGGCGGTTTGGCGAAGATGCAGAGGAGAACGCCCGCCGTTCGGGCCGAACCAGCGGCACTGAGTGTCGCATCGAACGCCCCGAGAGCCGATGCTGCCTCGCATCTCGACTCTCCTATGCTCCCTTTCCGGCGATGAAGGGCTTGGCGGATACGAAAAGCGCTAAGAGGATTTTCGATATGGGTATGGCCTATGGCTTACGCACCCTTGTAAAGCACCTCTAGTATAACCATCTTTCTCCAAAATGTCAAGCCCTTTTTCGCGTGAACGTTCACGTCTTGGCAAGCCTTGCCGAAGGATCCTTCGAAAAGAAAAAGCCATGGGCGAAGGCCCATGGCTATCAATCTCGGTTGAAGGATCGCTCGGCAAGCCTCGTTAGGCTTTGCAATCCTTTTGGCTCTCCGTGACCTGCTTGGCGATCTCGATAAAGTAGGTGTGGTCGGCGCTGCCGTCCGTGAACACCTTCTGCAAGGCCGGGATGATGATGTCCGTCGCCGCCACCTGGTTGCAGAACCACGGCGTATCCTCGGCATAGCCCCAGGTCAGGATCTCGTCAATCGTCTCCAGCCGCACATCGTTCAAGGTGGGTTCGATCTCACGTACCATCTGGATGAACCGCTTGATGAGCGACTTGAGCACGGGGATGATGCCGCCCACGCCTACGATGACCTTCTCCTGGTGGACGGGGCCGGACATAAAGTGGACCAGTTCCCAGGATTCATCGGGGTGTTTGGTCTGCTTGGTTACGGAATAGGCGTCCGTCGTACCCAAGACGCTCCGCTTCCCCGTCGGCCCCTTCGGCACATGCCGCATATCCCAACGAATCCCCTTCTCCAACCGGAACAACTTGTTCCGGCTGATCGGATACGTCCCATCCTCCGCCGTCATCACCAGCCCCGCCGCTATCGTATCCCCAGGCCACTTGTTCTCTACCTGCGCCGGCTGCGCATGATAGTTCCACGTCCACTCCATATCGTACATCCACTTTAGCGCCGCCTGCGCCTCCGGCTGGTCCATCATACAGACTTTGCCATACTTCTGGTCCACAATCTTGCCCTCAAACATATGGATGTGGTTCCAGAAGCGGTCCCAAGACCAAGCCGGCAGCCACCCCGCCCACACGTTCTTGTCGCCCTTCGAGCGGGCCTTCTCCGTGAGCGTGGCCAGCAGGTTCGTGTAGTCGTCGTGGTTCCATTCGCCGTTCTCCGGCGGATAGTCCACGCCGTACTTGTCGAACATATCCTTGTTGATGGTCAGGGTCATAATATTGATGTATTTGGGCATGCCGATGCGTTTGCCCCTCATAAAGAGGCCCTGCCATTGAAACTCCGTATAATCGGAGATTTCGGCATCCGTCATCTTGGCATCCACATAGGGCTGGAGGTCCAAGAGGAGGTCGCGCTCCGTCCAGTTGTAAAAGATATTGCCCCAGGCCTCGAAGACGTCCACCGCCGTCCCAGCCACCATCTGGGCTAGGAGTTTTTCCACCCAGCCGTCGGGCGCCGGCTCGACTTGCACCTTGATGTGCGGGAAGCGGGCTGCGGTGAAATCCTCATCCAGGTTTTTGACGACGCCGGGCAGGTAGTCCGCCCCGAAGCGGCACATATACCGCAGGGTAACCTGCTCCTTCTTGGCGGGCGCGGGTGTGGGTGCCGCTGTGGGCTGAGCGGGCGCAGCCGTAGGCTGCTGAGCGGGCTTGGCCGCGGGTGTGGGCGTCGCCTTGGGCGCGCAGGCGGCCAAGGCCATACCCGCCATCGCTGCAGCAACGCCAGTCAAGAATTGACGACGCGAAATCCCATTCGTAGCCATCGTTCCTCCTCCTTAGGAAACTCGCCAAACGTAGCACAAACGGAACCACCCCTTGCCTTGAAATCACCTGCCCCTGAAGGGTCTCACCCCCTTTCCTATCACTGCCTACCCGGCCCAAGGCTGCGCAAGGGAACCATAGACGGGGCAAAGAACGCAAAAAAGCACACCACAAACGCCCCTTCGGCTCTCCAAGCCGAAGCAAACGTTCGAGAGTGTGCTTTTGCTGACTCGCCGAGAGCGAAATCTCGTGCGCCTTGAGAGTCAATATCCCAGCCCATATCAACTCTCGCGTTCCCTTGGCGGCCAAGGGCCTTGCTACACGAGATGTAGCCAAACTCAGCGTTTGGAATGCACCACGACCGTAAGTACAATGCAAATATAGCCCAATTGCCCCGATATGTCAATTTCGAAGGGTGAGCACGGCACCGTGCGAGAAAGCCTTATTCAAGCGCTCCATCTCATCCTCAAGGCCGACCCGGCGCTGGCGGAGATCGTCGCCCTGACCTTCCGCGTCTCCGGAATAGCCCTGCTCATCAGCGCCGCAGTGGGCATCCCCCTAGGGGCCGCGCTCGGCCTGCGCCGCTTTGCCGGGCGGCGATTGCTCGTCTCGCTCCTCTATACGGGGATGGGCTTCCCCCCCGTGGTCATCGGCCTCATCGTGTACCTCCTCCTCTCGCATAACGGCCCCCTCGGCCAGTGGGAGGCCCCGTTCATCCCGCGCCTCTTCACCCCTTCGGCTATGATCCTCGCCCAGACGATCATCTCTCTCCCGCTCGTGGCTGGCTTTACGATGGCCGCCGTGATGGGCGTAGACCCCCTCCTTCGCCAGCAAGTGCTCGCCCTAGGGGCCACGCAGGGCCAGGCGGTGAAGGCCATCCTGAGCGAGGCCCGCACCGGCGTGATCATCGCCCTCATCGCCGGGTTTGGGAGCATCATCTCCGAGGTGGGCGCCGTGATGCTCGTGGGCGGCAACATCGAGCACCGCACGCGCGTCTTGACGACGGCCATCGTCCTTGAGACGAGCAAGGGCAATTTTGAATTGGCTATGGCCCTGGGCATCATCCTATTGGGGCTGTCGTTCCTCGTCAATGTGGCCCTGGTGTACCTTCAAGGGAGGGCCATTCGCGAATGAGCGCCCCCCTCTATGAACTCGACGGCGTAAAACGCCGTTACGGCAACCGCACCGTCCTTTCGATTGATCAGTGGCAGATCGCCCAGGGAGATTTCGTCGCCCTGGTCGGCCCCAATGGCGCCGGCAAGAGCACCTTGCTGCGGCTCCTCAACTTTATCGAACCGCCCAGCGAGGGGACCTTGCGCTACAAGGGGTATGCCGTGGGACCTCGCAACGCGGCGCCTTTGGCCCTGCGCCGCGAGGTAACGACCGTCTTCCAGCGACCCATCCTGCTCGATCGTTCGGTGCGGGCCAACGTGGCCTATGGCTTGCGCTTGCGCGGCCAAGATCGGTGGCCAGAAAAGGTCCAGCGCGCCCTGGAGCAAGTGGGGTTAGCGAACCTCGCCCACCGGCCGGCGCGCCACCTTTCCGGCGGAGAGGCCCAGCGCGTGGCCTTGGCGCGCGCCATCGTCCTCGAGCCGGAGGTACTCCTATTGGATGAACCCACCGCCAACCTGGACCCCTACAACGCCCGCCTTATTGAGGAAATCGTCTCCGCGCTCAACCGCACCCGAGGCACCACGATTATCCTCGTGACGCATAACATCTTTCAGGCGCGGCGCCTGGCCCGCACGGTGGGCCTCCTCCTAGAGGGCTACCTCATCGAGGTCGGCGAGACGGAACGCTTTTTCGAATCTCCCCAAGACCCGCGCACGGCGGCCTTTGTGCGCGGTGAGATGATCTACTAGGAGGAATCTGTGAGGCGTCTGGTATTCTGCGCGCTCTTGGCGCTCCTTGCGGCGACTGCGTGCCGACCCTCTCGCGCGATTCACCCGCCTACGCCGGGGGCGCCAGAGATAACCCTCGCCACCACGACAAGCCTGGAGAACTCGGGGCTTCTCGCTGCCCTCCTCCCCGATTTCGAGGCCGAAACGGGCATTCGCGTGCACGTCATCGCCGTCGGCACGGGTCAGGCGCTCCGCCTGGGGCAAGACGGGAACGCGGACGTGCTCTTTGTGCATGACCCCGCCCAAGAGGAGGCCTTTATGCAAGCCGGCCACGGCGCTCGCCGCGAGGCGGTGATGTATAGCGATTTTCTCCTCGTAGGCCCGGCGGAAGACCCGGCCGGCGTTCGGGGCCTATCCTCCGCCGCCCAGGCTTTGGCTCAGATCGCCGAAAAGAGGGCGCCGTTCATCTCCCGTGGAGACGCATCGGGCACGCATGCCAAGGAATTGGCCCTGTGGCAGGCGGCCGGAATCACGCCTAGCGGTGATTGGTACCTCTCCGCGGGGCAAGGGATGGGCGCCGTGCTCACCATCGCAAACGAGAAGAAGGCCTACACCCTCACCGATCGGGCGACCTACCTGGCGCGCCGCGCCCAGGGCCTCGAACTCGTCCCCCTCGTCGAGGGGGACCCCGCCCTCTTTAACCCGTACAGCGTCATCGCCGTGAATCCCGCCAAAGGGGCGCACATCCGGGCGGATTTGGCCAATCGCTTCATCGAGTGGCTCATCTCGCCCGCCACGCAGGAAAAGATCGGCCGCTTCGGGGTGCAGGAATTCGGCCAAGGCGTCTTCACACCGGCCCACAAGCCCTAAAAACGACCTTTTTACCAACGACGTCTTGACGCATTTACCCAGTAGACTAGAATGCCGCCAATCATTTTTTTATGTTATGCACTGAGTGATGTGGAGTTTCTATGATCCCTAACCAATGGTACATCGTCCTAAGCAGCCAAGAGGTCAAAAAGGGGCGCCCTGTCAGCGCAGTACGGCTGGGCCAAAGGCTCGTCTTCTGGAGAGACCCCCAGGGTCACGTGGTATGTTTCTACGATCAATGCGTTCATCGGGGAGCAGCCCTCAGCGCGGGGCGCGTGCTCGAGAATGGTTGCCTCCAATGCCCCTTTCATGGGTTCGAGTACGCCTCTTCAGGCGAGGTTCGGGTTATCCCTGCCAACGGCAGGAGCGCCCCCGTCCCTGCCCGCTTCCACGTGAAGCGTTACCCCACCTATGAGGCTCACGGGTTCATTTGGATATGGTGGGGGCAAGAGGAACCTGTCGGCCTGCCCCGGTTTTTTGAGGATTTGGACGATTTCCGTTGGGCCCAGGTCATCGATCCCTGGCTCGCACACTATTCGCGCGTCATCGAAAACCAACTCGATGCCGTTCATTTGCCTTTTGTGCATCACAATACCATTGGGCGCGGCAACCGAACCCTTGTGGACGGACCTGGGGTCGAGTGGTTGGACGCGAACCGGTTTCGCGTCTATACCCACAACCGTGTGGATGACGGAACCCCTCCTTTGCGGCCCGAGGAGGTGAATGCCTCCAATAGTGCCGTCTACCTGGAGTTCATTTTCCCGAACCTTTGGCAGAATCACATCTCACAAGATGTGCGCGTCGTGGCTGCCTTTGTGCCCGTGGATGATGACCACACGTTGCTCTACTTGCGCTTCTATCAGCGATTCTTGCGGCTCCCCCTACTAGGAGATTGGATAGCCAAATGGGCTATGCCGTTCAATCGCCTCGTGGCCCATCAAGACCGGCGCGTGGTGAAAACGCAGCGCCCCAAAGCGAGCGCCCTGCGTGGGGGCGAACAACTCATCCAAGGAGATCGGCCAATTCTCGAGTATCGCCGCCGGCGGCAGGCCCTTTTGGAAGGGAAAGAATAAATCCGGCCGCTCCAGCCCCTTTCTCCTTGGGCCTTATGCCTTTTCCATCCTCCACGAATACGGGTCAAGGGGAAAGAGTTCGCCGGTCGAGACGCAGGATCAAGGAATCTTCGATGAAAAACCCTCAACGCGCCCTTTTTCTCATCCTCCTGTTCGTCTTTGTGGACGTCTTGGGATTTAGCCTCATTCTTCCCCTTCTGCCTTACTATGCCGCCACGTTTGGCGCCAAGGCCGAAGTCGTCGGCTTGTTGCTAGGGACAAACGGCTTAGCCCAATTGCTCAGTGCACCGATCTTGGGGCGCCTATCCGATCGTTATGGGCGGAGGCCTTTCTTGCTGGCCAGCATCGCAAGCACCGTGGCGAGTTTTCTCTTGCTGGGGTTCGCGCGTTCGCT
The DNA here is from genome assembly GCA_019873625.1 of Chloroflexota bacterium. GTDB lineage: Bacteria > Chloroflexota > Anaerolineae > UBA1429 > UBA1429 > JAIOAW01. The sequence goes on along the minus strand of JAIOAW010000003.1, from coordinate 27,745 downwards.
CGCTATGATTTTCGTCAGCCGCCTGCTCGACGGCCTTTTGGGAGGCAATATCTCCCTGGCGCAGGCCTATGTAACCGATGTGACCGAGAACAAAGAGCGCACCAAGGGGCTAGGGTTGATCGGCGCTTCTTTCGGTTTGGCGTTCATCGTTGGGCCTGCCCTTGGCGGGACCTTGGCGAGCGGTGGAAATTACGCCTTGCCCGCTTTTGCCGCAGCGGGGCTGGCGTTCCTAAATCTTATCGGCGTGCTCATTGGGTTACCGGAATCGCTCCCCAAGGAGGAACGAGCACGACGTGCTAAAGAGCCACGGGCCTCGTTCACGGCGCGCGCCCTCGTAGAGGCGCTCAAATTGCCCTGTGTTGGCCCCCTATTGCAAGCACAATTGCTCTCCTCCCTCGCCTCTTCCACCTTTGAAACGATCTTTTCGCTCTTTGCTCAAGAACGGCTGAGGCTTGACGCCCGAACGACGAGTTACGTTCTGACGTATGTGGGTATCCTCGTCGTTCTGGTTCAAGGGGTTGGTATCCGACTCTTGCTCAAGCGCTTTTCGGATAAGCAACTCGTCTTCGGAGGCGCCTTTCTGGGGGCCATTTCCATCTTGGCATGGGCCTTTACGCCCTCACTCGGTCTCCTTCTCGTCGTCCTGGTGCCCCTTTCTTTGGCCTCGGGCGTGTTACGCGTTGCCGTAAATAGCGCCCTGACCAAGTCGGTCTGGCCTGAAGAAGTGGGCGGGACCCTGGGTCTTTCTGCGTCGCTGGGGAGCCTCAGTCGAGTCGTCTCACCCACCGTCGGCGGCTTCCTTTTGGGGCGCATCGGGGCCGCCGCGCCGGGAACGCTAGGCGCGGCCCTGCTCGCTTGGCTAGCCTATTATGCCTGGAGGCGCATCGTCTTCGTTCCGGATTTGGCCTGCCCGCCTCCGAGGAAGATGCAGATTTCGAGGGCACCTGAAAAGGGCGCTTTCCCTGGCTAGAGTCCGCAACCCGCCCATCACCTCGGAGGGGGATACCACCTCATCGCCCGTTTGCACCCCTTATGAGCGCCCAAAGGGTCTTTTTTAGGCCAGCCTCCTCGCTCAATGAGGGCTTTAAGCGCCATCTCGCTGGCGATACTGCAACGCCTCGGCCACGTGGTGCGCCTCGATCCGCTCGCTCCCCGCGAGGTCTGCGATGGTGCGCGCCAGTTTCAGCACGCGGTGATAGGCGCGAGCGCTCAACCCCAACTGGCGCATCGCCGCGCGGATGAGGCCGCGCCCGGCCTCGTCCAACTCGCAAAATTGGCGCACTTCTTTGGGGCCCATATCCGCGTTGGCATGCAGGCCCGTCCCCTTGAAACGCGCCTGCTGGCGTTCGCGTGCCGCCTCTACCCGCGCGCGGATGGCCGCCGACGGCTCGCCCAGTTTGACGCTGGAGAGTTTTTCATAATCCACGGCGGGCACCTCCACGTGGATGTCAATGCGATCCATCAGCGGCCCCGAGATGCGCTTCTGGTAACTCTCGATAAGCCCCCGCGAGCAGGTGCACTCGTGCGTGGGGTCGCCGTAATAGCCGCAGGGGCAGGGGTTCATCGCCCCGATGAGCATAAAGTTGGAGGGGAAGGAGAGCGCCCCCGTGGCGCGCGAGATGGTTACGACCTTGTCCTCCAGCGGCTGGCGGAGCACCTCCAAGGTGCGCATACCGAATTCCGGGAGTTCGTCCAAAAAGAGGACGCCCAAATGGGCGAGCGATATCTCCCCCGGCCGCGGCCAATGTCCCCCGCCCACCAGCCCCGCCTGCGAGATGGTATGATGGGGCGCGCGAAAGGGGCGCTGGCGCAAGAGCGGCTGGCCCGGCGGCAGCACGCCGGCCACGGAATAGATTTTCGTGACCTCCAGCGCCTCTTCGATGGTCATACGCGGCAGGATGGAGGGCACGGCGCGGGCTAGGAGCGTCTTGCCCGAGCCGGGCGGCCCCTTCATCAAGACGCAATGCGCCCCCGCGGCGGCCACCTCCAGGGCGCGTTTGACGTGCTCCTGCCCTTTGATTTCGGCCATATCCACGCTGTAGGAGGGTTCCTCGGCTGCCAAAGGAGCCGCATCCCCCTTGTAGGGTGCGATGGGCAGGAGGTTGTTCAGGTGCATAGCCAACTGGCCCAAACTGCTCACCGGGTATACCGTAAGCCCTGGGATGAGCGCTGCCTCGGGGGCATCCACCTCCGGCACATAAAGGGATTGGATGCCCTGCTCGCGCGCCACGGAGGCCATAGGGAGGACGCCGTTCACATGGCGCACGCCGCCGTCAAGCGAGAGTTCCCCCACAAAGAGGCTCCCCTCCGGGGCGGGCGCCACCTGGTTAGACCCCACCAAGATGCCCACGGCAATGGGCAGATCGTACGCAGGGCCTTCTTTGTGGAGGTCCGCCGGCGCCAGGTTGATGGTGACCCGTCGCAGGGGATATTGCAGGCCCGCATTGTGAATGGCCGAACGCACGCGCTCGCGGGATTCTTTGATGGCCACGTCGGGCAGGCCCACGATATCAATCACGCCCACCTGGCCGGGGCGCACGTCCACCTCCACATCCACCAGCACCCCTTCCAGGCCCACCAGGGCGCAACTCGTAATCTTGGCGAGCATCCTCCCTCCCCTTGGCCGAACTCCGCTGGGCTTGCGTTATGCCTTGCGCCGATGCGCCAAGAACCAGGCGTATAGTTCGGGGTTGGCGTAGGTCTCCGTCCAGGAGTCATGTTCGGCATCGGGGTACACGGTGAAGCGCACCTCGCCGCCCACCTCGCGGAGCACGTTGACCAGGCGCTCGCTCTGCTCCAGCGGCACGACGGGGTCTTTGGCGCCATGGAAGGCCCACACGGGCACTTTTTTGAGGCGCTCGACCATACGCGCCGGGCCATACAACCCCCCGCAAATGGGCGCGATGGCCGCAAAGCGTTCCGGCGCGGCCACGGCCAGGGTCCAGGTGCCGTACCCGCCCATGCTCAACCCCGTAAGGTACACGCGGTCGGGGTCCACGGGGTAGCGGGTCATCACATCATCTAGCAGGGCGAGAAGCCCTTCCGTCTCAGCCGGCCACCAATGATCCTCGGGGCACTGTGGAGAGACGGCGATGAACGGGAAATCCGGCCGTTCTTCGACGATCTTGGGGATGCCGTGCACTTTGAGTTTCTTCAGATCGTTGCCCCGCTCTCCCGCGCCGTGTAAGAAGAGGATGAGCGGCCAGCGCTTGGCAGGGTCCTCGCCGTATTCCGCGGGGAGGAAAAGGAGATAGTTGTAGGCCACTTTTTTCACGATCTCTGCTTCGAAATGTCGCGCTCTTTGCATCGTTGCTTCCCTCCCATAGTGATCATAAACCCCTTTCTACCGAAAGGTTCGCCCCTTGTCAACCTGAAATAAGGCCTCAAAAAGTGTCTCCGGCGCGAGATTCTATGCTATAATATGTTTGGGTGGAGGCATTCCAGACAGTGTCGTCTCAAGGAGGTGCCCCATGCTCATCAAAGAACCGAGCGATCGCCCGGGTTTTGTCCGCGTGACCTTTCGCTTCCCGTCGGTCATCTGGGCCGAATCGGTGTACCTTGTGGGCGACTTTAACCGCTGGGATCGCACCCGCCACCCTATGGCACGGCATAACGGCGGAGGCGATTGGGAAATCCAACTCGAACTCCCCGAAGGGCAATCGTTCGCCTACCGTTACCTCGTGAATCACGATACATGGTGCAATGACTGCAATGCCGACGCGTACATCCCTGACCCCTATGGCACGTTCAACAGCGTCGTGCGCACCTAGCCCATCGGGGGCACATCATATGCTGCGCTCTGGGCAAGCGTCGCCTTGCGCAGTTTCAGCGGTTGAGGAGGGATGGGGTGATCAGGGGTGCATCATCACCCGTATCTTTCGGTGATGCGCCCGCAAGAAGGCGCACAGGAGCGCCAGAGGAGGCACGATGGCCGTCATCACCATGTCTCGCCAGTTCGGGAGCGGCGCCGCGGAAATCGCCAACAAACTCTGCCAGGTTTTGGGATTGGTGGCCTTTGATAAAAGGCTGATCGCCCAAGTGGCCCACGAAATCGGCCTGAGCGACCAGGAAATCGTAGATTACTCCGAAGATCATTACAAACAACGGGGATTCTTTGACCTCCTCTTCCGTCGCTCACGGACGATCACCGAGGTCTCCTCGTGGACGGGCGGAGGCCTTTCGGGCTATGAAAGGCAGACCCTTACCCTCGATGAGGAACATGCCATCCGCTTGGTGCGGTCGGCCATCCTTGCCGCGTACGAACGCGGCAACGTCCTCATCGTCGGCCGGGGCGGGCAGGCCATCTTGGAGAACAAGCCAGGAGTGCTCCACGTGCGCGTAGTGGCGCCTTTTGAACAGCGCGTCCGACGGATTATGCAGGAGCAGGGCGTTACACCGACGCAGGCGCGCCGCCTTTTGCAAGAGCATGACGAGGCGACGCGCCAATATCTGCGCCAGTTCCACCATGTGGACGTGGACGACCCCACCCTGTATGACCTTATCGTCAACACGGCGCGGCTGAGCGCGGACCAGTGCGTCGAACTCATCAAGGTGGCTGCCCAAGCCGTGGCGCAGGCGTCCGAAGCGAGCGCTTGATACATCTCGCCCCTGCGCGTTTGACAAGGCGCCCTTTCCTTCTATCCTAAACCCATTCGCCAGAGAGCCGGAGACTGGGTAGGAGAGGGGCCTTGGCAAAGGCATTACAGGGGCTAAGGCGGGCGGGATTTTCGCGGGGCGTCGTCATCGCCTTAGGGAGCGGGCTAGCCGGCGCGCTCTTGGGGAGGACGTTTGACATCCCCGGCGGCGCCTTCACCGGGGCTATGCTGTTGAGCGCTTTGGCGGCCTTGGGCGGCTTGCACCTTCAGGAGCCGCCGCGTTGGCTTGCCGTAACGGCGCGCATCGTTTTAGGGTTGACCACGGGCGCCGCCGTAACGGTGGAGACGATCCATGCCGTGGCGAGGGCCGCATTGCCCGTGGGGCTGATGGTCCTTGCGTTGATGGGCATCGGCCTCACGGCGGCCTGGGCGCTCCACCGCTTTGCCCATATGTCTCTCCCCACCGCGCTGTGCGGCGCCGCGCCAGGCGCTTTATCGGCTATGGTGGCCTTGGCCGACGATTTGAAGGGGGATACGCCCACCGTGGCCAGCCTTCACCTGGTGCGCCTGGTGAGCGTCCTCTTGGTGATGCCCATCCTGGCGACGGCGGCGTTCGCGCCGGCCCACTCCGCTCCCGCGCCGCTCGTCGCCGCTCCGCCCAGCGCCGTTGGCCCCCACTGGGCGCGTTTAGCCGTACTCCTCGCCTTAGGGCTTGCCGTGGGGTTTTGGGCCTCTCGCCGCCAGTTCCCGGCCGGCGACTTCTTGGCCGGTATGCTCATTGCCGCGGCGCTCAACCCCACGCTCCTCCACCTGAGCGACCTACCCTTCTCCTGGAAACTTTTTGCCCAGTGGATCATCGGCTGCGGCGTGGGCGCCTCCGTAACCCGAGAGACGCTCCGCCAATTCAAGCCCTATGCCTTGGCCGGCGGCCTGATGACGGCCTTCCTGATCCTCGCGGGGATGGCGCTCGGTTGGTTCCTATCGCTCATCACGCATCTCGACCTGCTCACTTGCCTCTTGGGCGCCTCTCCCGGCGGCGCGACGACGCTCATCATCCTCGCGGATGAATTGGGCGCCGATGCCCAACTCGTCTCGGCAATGCACGTCTCGCGGATGATCATCATTATGCTCCTCTTGCCCGCGCTCGTGCGCCTTGTGGCGCGCCTGGGGGCAGGCCGGCCCGCCTCGGAGCAACCTCAGAACCTTTCGGCGCGCCCTTCCCCCTCCGAGAGCCTCTCGAGAGCCTTGAGGCAATCTCGGCGTCTCAAACGCAGCGTCAAATAGCGCCCCGTGCATTGTTGATAGGCCCGGTAGGCCTCTCCATAGACGCGCAGGAGAAAGCGCTCCTCTTGCACCATCTGATAGTGCAAGTTGGCCGCCACGAGGATGGCAAAGATACCGAACATCGCCGTGCCATTGACGAGAAAGGTGCCCAAGAAGTAGAGTTCGAAAAAGAGGTAGAGCGGATGCCGCGAGAGGCGATAAATGCCATGGGTAACCAGAGCGCCGGGGCGGCGCTCGTCTATCCCTAGTCGCCACGAATCGCCCAAGGTGGCCTGGGCCACCACAAAAACGATTAGCCCTATGCCGATCATTCCCAGCCCGATGCCGCGCGCCACCGGGCCATCCACCCAATAGACCTCGCACAGCCAGGCCACTGGGCAGTGATTGAAGGGCAAGGCGTACCACAGGACGGCCAACGCCCACAAGTTCACGCAGAGAAAGAGCGAGAGTTCGAGCACCCCCACCAACCCCTTGCCCTTGAGCCGCAAGGTGATGGGGTTGATGCCCTCTTTGACGCGCAAGTGGATGGTATGCCCCACCACGACGGCAAGGAACAGCCCTAGGGCCACGAGTTGAAAGGCCTTGCTAAAAGACATCGCGCCCTCGCGGGGGGATGGTGGGGTTCCTCTTCATCCAAGCCCCTCACAGCCTAGGCATAAACGCAACGCCGCGCCTCGTCGGCAAAGGCGGCGATAAGGCGGGGGTCCGCATCGAAAAAGTGGTCGGAGGGCGCCAAGATGTACCCCCCTCCTTCGCCGGCCGCCTGGAAGCAGCGGCGCACCTCGGCGCGGGTCTCCTCTTCGGAACAGTGGATAAAGTAGTGGAATTGATCCCATCCGCCGATCATACACACGCGGTGCCCAATCCGCCGTTTGGCCTCCGCCAGGTCCACATCTCCGCCCATACCGGGGGGTGTGAAGGTCTCCATCGCATCCGGCCCCATATCCGCGATGCGCTCTAGGAAGGGCATCATCCCGCCGCAGGTGTGGTAGACAATGCGCTGACCCTTCTCGTGGGCCAAGGCGATGAGGGGCGCATCATAGGGCGCGACGAAACGGTCAAAGATGCGCGGCGAGATCACCGTCGAAGAGGCATCGCCGCCGCCCGTCTCGAGGAGGTCAAAACGCGCCCCCTCTAGTGAGGCGATGAATTCCGCCTTGCGGCTCTGCAAAATGCCGAGCAACGTCCGAACCCAGACGGGGTCATCATACGTCTCCATAATGAGGCGCTCGATGCCCACCAGGCAGGCCGCATCCTGCCAACAGCCCCCCTGCCCAAAGATGGGGAAGGAGGCAATGGAGCCACGGATGAGGCCGCGGTCGCCATAGCGTTCGGCTTCGCGGTTCACCGCCTCCACATCGCACTTGGGCGCGGGCCAATAGTCCGCCAGGAGTTCGATATCCCTTTTCTCCTTGATCAGCCGCTCGATAATCCAAGACGTATAGACGTTGGAGGCAATGACCATCGAGAGCGTTCCGCGCGGCGTCACAAAGCGATAGCGCATCACGCGCTCCGGGGTTTCTTGCAGGGTCTCCCGTTCAAGGCGCCAATTCGCCGTCAAGATGGCGCACGGCTGGAGCGGGTCCTCGCGTTCGGGGTCAAGATACTCCCCCGCCGCCTCATCGGCTCGGTAGGGCAAAATCCAGCGGATGGGGTCAAGGCCAAAGTAATCGAAAAAGGCCTCGTTATCCATCCCCCCCATATAGGTATCCAGAAAATAGCGCATCAGGTGATGGGTGGTTACGGGCAGGCGATCGGGCAAACCCGAGCGATCCAGGGCCGTCAAAAAGCGTTGTTTGGCGTTCATTTCTCGGCCTCATTCCTAGAGATGCATGCCCTCCGAACGGTTGGAACGATACCACAAAAGGCCCCCAGGGGGCAAGCCTTATCCGGCATCCACTTGTTTGGTGGTGCGCCCTTTTGCGTCTATCATATCCACGACCTTATTCAAGGGGGCAGAATGATCGCCGAACCAACCCTACTTTACCTCAACCCCCGGGACCTCTTACCGAGCCGCCGCAATGTGCGCACAGACCCCGGCGACCTGGCCGGCCTCGCCGAGACCATCCGCGAGCACGGCATCCTGCAGCCGCTGGGCGTGGTGCGCGAGGGCGATGCTTATCGCCTAATCTACGGGCACCGCCGGCGCGATGCGGCTATCGTCGCGGGGCTGGATCGCGTCCCTTGCGTGGTGCTGGGCGCCGAGGAGGCCGAAGAGGCCGCCGTGCACCAGGCCATCGAGAACCTCCAACGGCTCGACCTGAACGATCTCGACCAGGCGCGCGCCTTCCAAGAGATGCTCAATCGCCTCACCGCCCAGGGGCTGAGCCAGACGGAAGCCCTAGATCGGATGGCGCGCACGCTGGGCCTCTCCACGCGGCAGATTCAGCGCTACATCCGCCTTTTGGACCTAGCGCCCGGTGTGCAGAGGCTCATCCTCGAGGGGGAATTCGGCGTGACGCACGCCCAACACTTGGCAGAGATTTCCCCTGCCAGCCGCCAAGAGGAGGTGGCCGCGCTCCTCATCGAAGAGGGCCTTTCGGCAGCGGAACTCGGGCGCCTCTCGGCGGCGCTCCAAAAGAACGCGAATATCTCGCCGCGTACGGCCCTAGAGATCCTGCGGCGGGGCGAACGCATCCCCACAGTGGAGAATCGTGCGCCGGAACCGCTCCCCACCTGGGCACCATCTCCCGCGCCAGAGGGAACCGGCGCACCATGGGAAGAACCCGCCGAGGAAGAACAGGGTGCCCGCTCGTTCCCCCAGGGCGAGGCAGCGCCTTGGGATGCCCTTGGGGAGGGCGAGGGCGGGTTTGCCCACCTCGAACCCACCACGCGAGACGGCCACCGCATCCTCAAGATCCATTCGCTCGATGCCTTTATGGACGAACTCGGGCGCTTGACCCGTTTTGTGCAGGAGGGGGACTTCCAGCGCCAGGTCGAAGAGGACGAGGGGGGCCTCGTCAAACTACGGCTCGCGGCGCGCCAACTGCGTTTCCTCGCCGAGGCGGTTACAGCGCTTGAACGCGCCTTTGAAGGCGCCGCGTCCCATCCCGTTCAGGAGGCCCCGTGATGAGTAAGCCCCGCGTTTCCCTCGTCCGTTGCAGCACCTATGACCTTGAAGCCGTAGAGGCGGCCATCTGCCAGGCCCTAGAACCCTTTGGGGGGATGAGCGCCTTCGTCCAGCCGGGCCAGCGCGTCCTGCTCAAGCCGAACCTCTTGCGCGCTGTGCCGCCCGAGAAAGCGGCCACCACGCATCCGGCCATCGTCGCGGCCGTGGCGCGTTTGGTGTTCGAGGCGGGGGGGCAGCCCTTCGTCGTAGAGTCATCGGGCGGCCCCTTCATCGCGCGTTGGATGAGCGCCGTCTACAAGGCCACGGGGATGACCTGGGCCTCGGAAGTCAGTGGCGTGCCCCTCAATGAGGATTTCCGCAGTGCGAACGTCCCCCACCCCGAGGGCGCCCTCCTCCACCGGCTGGACGTCGTCCATCCCCTTACCGAGGCCGATGTCGTTATCAACCTCCCCAAGTTCAAGACGCACAACCTCGTGGGGCTGACGCTTGCCGTCAAGAACCTCTTCGGCCTCATCCCGGGCACCACCAAGGTGGCCTATCACTCCAAACTGCAAGATCGCAGCCTCTTTTGCGAGGGGTTGCTCGACATCTATACCTACGTCAAGCCCGCGCTCAACATTATGGATGCCATCATCGGGATGGAGGGCGAAGGCCCCTCCGGCGGGGACCCACGCGAAATGGGCCTTCTCCTTGCCAGCCCCGACGGCCTGGCTATGGATACCGTCTGTGCCGCGCTCGTCAGCCTGGAGCCGACCGCCGTCCTCACCACGCGCCGCGCCGTGGCGCGTGGCCTCACCAGCGGCCGCCTGGAGGATATCGAGATCGTGGGCGAGGAATTAGAGGCGGTGCGCATCGCCGACTTTCGGATGGGCATCGAGATGCCCATTGACCCGGGCCTGGCCAAAGGGCCATTGCGAGCGATCCTTCAAAGGGTTTCTTCGGGCGAGGCCCTCGAAGGGCATCGGCGGCCGGGGTTGGGCGCTCGCCTCAGCCGTTGGCTGGGCAACCAAATGGTGGCCGCGCCGCACGCCGGCCCCAAATGCATCGGCTGCGGGTTCTGCGCCCGCCACTGCCCGGTGAATGCCATCACCATTGTAAACCGCAAGGCCGTGATGGATTTAAGCAAATGCATCCGCTGTTACTGCTGCCATGAACTCTGCCCCGAGACGGCCGTGGAACTGCGCAAGCCCTGGTTGGGCCGCCTCCTCTCGCGGGGCTAAGGGCCTGGCGCCCCTCGCCCGTAGGAGGGGCGCCTTTTTCGTTTGACAGGGCGCCCCCTCCCTCCTATCCTCAAAGGGCGCAAGGAAAATGAGAGGAGGGATGAGGATGGAGGGCATATCTCCGCGTTGGGAGGGGCGTTTTGACGATTTGACGGTGCGCATCTATCCGGACGGGGTTTCGCTAGGGGCAAGCGCCGCGGCAGACCTGGCGGCCATCTTGAACCGCGTCCTTGCCGAAAAGGACGAGGCGGCCATCATCGTGGCTACAGGGAATTCCCAACTCCGCTTTATGGAGGCCCTGCGCCAGCGCCGAGACATCCCCTGGGGGCGCGTGCGCGTGTTCCATATGGACGAATACTGCGGGATGCCGGCCGATCACCCGGCGAGTTTTCGCCGCTACATCCGTGAGAAACTGGTGAACTGGGTGCACCCCCTGGCCTTTTACGAGATTCAAGGAGACGCCCCCGATCTCGAGGCGGAGATGGCCCGTTATGCCGCGCTCCTCAAGCAATATCCGCCCGATGTCTGCGTGATGGGCATCGGCGAGAACGGCCATTTGGCCTTCAACGATCCCCCGGCCGATTTCACCACAGATCAAGTGATCCACATCGTAACCCTCGACTATGCCTGCCGTATGCAGCAGGTGGGCGAGGGGCACTTTGCCACGCTGGAGGATGTGCCCAAGCAAGCCCTGTCGCTCACCATCCCGGCGCTCGTCGCGCCGAGGCATCTCCTCGTCGTCGTGCCGGAGCGCCGCAAGGCCCAGGCCGTGCGGGCCGCCCTCAAAGGGCCGATCACGCCCGAATGCCCGGCCTCCATCCTGCGGCGCCAGCCACACGCCGTGCTGTACCTCGATTTCGAATCGGCCTCCTTGCTCGACGTGCTCTAGCCATAGAATCCGAATCGGAGGGAAACGCATCATGGGCCTAGGCACATTCACCATCGTCAACATCGGCTATGTGGGCGCCAACAAGTTCTGGGGAGAGACGGAACGCGTGCGGCAGGCCGCCGCCACGTGCACCCTCATCCAAATCGGCGGTGTGCGCTTATTGGTGGATCCCTCTCCCCACCCCGAAGCCCTGGAACGCCTCCTTCTGCAGACGACGGGCCTCAAGCCCGAGGCGATAGATCTCATCTTTGTAACGCACCATCATGGAGATCATCGCTACGGCATCCCGCTTTTTCCGGGCAAGCCCCTCTTTATGGCGGCGGCCGAGATGGAGACCTGGCGCGCTCGCCTGCCGGAAGAAGAGGCGCTCATCGCCCAGTTCCAGCCAGCCGAAGGGCACCTCCCCGAGGGGATTGAACTCGTCCATACCCCCGGCCACACGTTGACGCACCACAGCCTGGCCTTTGATGCCGTTTGGGGCCGCACGCTCGTCGCCGGAGATGCGGTGATGACCTGGGATCACTTTCGCGAAGAGGAGGGCCATACCAACTCGGTAGATTTCGCCCTCGCCGCGGAGACCATCCGGCAAATGAAAACGGCCTATGATTTGATCGTTCCAGGCCATGGCAACTATTTTCCCGCACGGCCTCTCCGCCCAGATCGGTTCATCTAAAAGGCGCTTCTCTAGAAAGGCACCAGGCTTGGCAAACAGGCGCTCCTCCCATATACTGGGGTGATGGTAGGCCTCAAATCGCCATAAGGAGTCGCCATATCGTGGAGCAAGGGGTTCATTCCAGGGCGCTTGAGGATTTTCGCAAGGCCAAACGCAGGGCGCGTTGGTACCGCCTGTGGGCTATGCTCACCGGGCGCGATGTGCGCCTTTTGCCCTTGGAAGAAGTGCGCCAGTCTATGGGGCTGGTGGGCCAACGGTATCGCGGCCTTCAGGCCGTGCCTTTGGATAAAATCGTGGGCAGCCTGAATCGCAGCCGTGATTTCGACCGCATCTTCCACCCCACCCAAGTCCATTCGCAGGGCAAATGGATCAGCATTGATTCGGCCTACCTGACGGGCGTGAGCCTGCCACCCGTCTCGCTCTACAAATTGGGCGATCTCTACTTTGTGGTGGATGGCCACCACCGGGTATCCGTCGCCCGGCAGAAAAGGCAAACCTTCATTGATGCTGAGGTAATCGAGGTCCAGAGCCGCGTACCCCCTACCCCCGACCTCAAGTTAGAGGATCTCGATGTCCTCGCCGCCTACAGGCAGTTCCTCGAAGAGACCAAACTCGATGTGCTCCGCCCAGACCAAAACATCCGGCTGACGATGCCGGGCGATTACGTCAAATTAATCGAGCACATCCGCACGCACAAGTACTTTGTCGAAATCGAACAGGGCCGCGAGTTGACCTGGGAAGAGGCCGTAACCCATTGGTATGACCACGTCTACCTCCCCGTGATCGAGATCATCCGGCGAGATGGCCTCCTCAAAGAGTTCCCGGGCCTTACGGAAAGCGACCTCTATTTTTGGATTAGCGAGCACACCTACTACCTTTCGCTGAGCCTAGGGCGCCCGATGGAGCCGTGGGAGGCCGCACAAGACTTCGTGGTGCGCTTTGGCCGCAGCCCCCGCTATGTGCTCAAGCGCTGGCTGCGGCGATTTCAGAGCCTCTTTATCCCACCCTCGATGGAGCCTGGGCCGCCGGCGGGCACCTGGCGCCAAGAGCGTGTGGAAAGGCGCGTTACCGGGCACCTCTTTCACGATATCTTGGTGACGCTTACGGGCGCCGAAACGGGCTGGCGGGCGCTCACCCAGGCGGCCGAGTTCGCCCGACGCGAGGAGGGCACCCTGCACGGCCTGCACATCAAGACCGCAAACACGCCCGAGGCCGCCGCCCACGCCGAGGAGATCCTGCGCGAGTTCGACGCGCGGGTGCAGGCCCTCGGCGTGCGCGCCTCGGCCAAGGTGGTCGAGGCGAACGACGTGGCCGAGGAGATCGTCCGCCGCTCCCGTTGGTATGATCTCGTGGTCATCAACCAACGCCGCGTCCACGGCCGTTGGGAAGAGCGCCCCTTGGGTACCATCTTCCAGTCGGTCGCCAGCCGCGCCCCCTGCCCGATTTTGGCCGTGCCGGGCACGCAGGTGGCCCCCCTCAAGAAGGCCCTGCTCGCCTATGATGGGAGTTCCAAGGCGCGCGAGGCGCTCTTTATCTTCAAGCACCTCGTCACTTGCTGGGCGATGGAAGGCATCATCCTCACGGTCGAGAGCACGACGACGAGCCAAGAGATGCTAGAAGCGGCCCGCCGTTACGTCGAAGAGGCCGGGGGCGTGCAGGTGGAGGCGCTCTACCAGCAAAACGTGGCGCCTCACGAGGCCATTCTGCGCGAGATGGGCGAGAGGGGCGTGGACCTCCTCCTGATGGGCGGGTTTGGCTACCAACCGCTTCTCAAAGCCTTCTTGGGGAGCACGGTGGATCGCGTGTTGCGGATGGCCTGGTTCCCCGTGTTGATCTGCCGCTGAGAGGGCAACCTGTGAGGGTCAAAAGGCTTGGGTATGGGCTAGCACTGATAGGCCTCTTGGTGGGTTGGCTGGCGGCCCCCCTTTCAACAGGCGCCGCCGAGCCGGATTACCGCATCCCCGCCGAGATGGCCCTCCCCTGGGCGTGCGATACAGGCCACGAGGTCACCTGGGAACCCGAAGACCACTGGGCAGAAGGCAAGGCAAGTGGGGTGGCCTACGATTTCTCGATGGCCGAAGGCACGCCCCTTTACGCACCTCTCACGGGCAGGGCCTATTTTCTGGAGGATGAACGCCCCCTCGAGACGAACCTCGGCCATTATGTCGAGATTGTAGATGAGAGCGGGAACTGGCTCGTCCGTCTGGCCCACCTGCGCGATGCGCAGACGGGCGAGCGCCCCGTGCGGCAGGGGGAACTTGTCGGTTATTCGGGATCTTCCGGCGTGCCGGTGGCCCATCTGCACGTGGAACTGTTCGCGCGCCAGGGCGCCGAATGGGTGGCGCCGGACCTATCGCGCCTCGGGCGCCTGTTCGGGCTGGATCGGCAAAACTTTGTCAAGGGGGCGCTCATCGTACACGGGAGTTGTGCACCGAGGCTCTCGCTCGTGGGGCCTGTCGCCCCTTTGCAAGAGGCCTTTCGCCTCGGCCAAGAGGCCGTGCTGAGCATCCCCCTGCGCAACGATAGCGCGCGCCTGGTCAAGGTCATCACCGTACAGGCCCTGCTCTTTTCTCCTGCGGGCGCTGCGGTGGCGGCCACGGTGCACGGCGAATGGCCCATCGAACCCCTGGCAGAGCGCACTATCGAGGTCTCGGTGCGCCCGCCCCTGCCCGGAGATTGGTACGTGGGGCGCGTTGTTTACCAGGCAGATGCCTTGAGCGGCGGGATGCCGGCCAAAGGCAAGGTAACCATCGCGCCGCCCACGTTGGCCATCCAAGAGGCGGCCATCGTCAAGCCCGTTCTGTACGTGGGGGATAGGCTTTCTTTACAGGTGCGCCTAGCCAATGTGGGCGAGGAGCCAGCCTCGTTTGAGGATTTCATCGCCGAGGGCCTGCGCCCGAATGGCCTGGCCTGGCAAGCCTCAGCCAGAGAACCGTTCACGCTCGCCCCTGGCCAGGAGATTACCCTCACCCTGCGCAATAACGAAATCCTTCAAGAGGTCGGCGTTTGGGCGGTTACCCGCCTAGGGTACCGGCATAAGGGGCAGACCTTTTTCTTTGCGGCCTATGAACAGCGCTTCTACCTCTTTGGCCCCGAACTCTCCTTGGAGGATATCGAGGTCTACCCCGCAGCGGGCGTTCTGAGCATCTTTCTCACCTTGCGGAACATCGGCACGCACCCTACCAGCCCGGGCCGCCTCGAAATCTGGGGTTGGAAGCCCGACGGCGAAACGCCTTTCACAGCGGCCTATTCCCTTTCTGCGCCCCTTGACCCGGGCGAGGCTACCCGTTTGCGCCTGAGCGCCCCCCTCAACGGGCAAACGGGCACGTGGCGCATCGTCGAGGCGGGGCTATGGCAACGGGGATTTTACCTGCGGCTCCCCTTGCCGGAGCGCCTCGCCGTGCGCGTGGCCGCGACACAGCCGGGGGAATAAGCGCCTTCGGCTAGGCCTCTCGCGGGGGGCCAATGCGCTCCTCGATGATTTTCAAGAGCCAATCCATCGCGTCAATGGTGCCTGGCTCGAGGCTCATCATCGTACGTTGGCCATTTGCATCGGGGCGGCTGACCAACTCATAGCGAATGGCCGGCAGTTTGGCGACGATCTTCCGTTGGGTGAAGAAGCGGCTGAGGCCTGCGATGCGCCCCAGGCGCGTCTGCCGAAAGAGGATGGGCTGCCGCACAAAGGCCTCCACATCGCTCCAGGTCATCGCTTCATGGCCCCAGTGGGAACGGCGAGAAATGCCCTCATCCGTTACGGTAATCTCCTCATCGCGCAAGAGGAGCCAGTAGTAAAAGCCAATGCCCATCGGCAAAAGCGAGATGATCAAGCACACCCAAAACCAATTCGAGCCGTAAAAGGCTCGAAAGGCCGCCGCGAACCCCAACTTTTTGCCCACGATGAGCGAAAATGCCGCAAAGAGCACCACAGAAAGCCCAGAAAGGACGGCGAGGTAATGCCCTCCCTGCCCGCCAAAGATTTCTCGCTCGGGCACGCGGCTTCCACAGCGGGGGCAAATGCTGCCCCCCGGCGCGGCAGATTGGCACTCGGGGCAAAGCATGGCAATTCCTTGAAAATGCGAAAATTGTGTATTATTCGAGCAATGCGCCTCGATAGGGCCAGTTTAGGCCAGGGAGGGCAGTCCGTCAAAAGCCTTTACAGGTGAGGAATGAGATGGCTGTGTTCAACCTTGAGGAATATCCCCATCGCCGCTTCAACCCGCTCACGGGGGAATGGATCCTCGTTTCGCCGCACCGCACGAAACGCCCTTGGCAGGGCCAGGTGGAAAGGGTCCCGCCGGAGCAACTCCCTTCGTATGATCCGACGTGCTATCTCTGCCCCGGCAACGAGCGCGCCCGCGGCGTGCGCAACCCGAACTATGAGAAGACGTTCGTCTTCGATAACGATTTTGCCGCGCTCCTAGCCGATGCCCCTTCGGGCCGCATTCAGGTGGGCGATCTCCTCATAGCCGAGAGCGAACGCGGCATTTGCCGGGTCGTTTGTTTTTCCCCAAACCACAGCCTCACCCTTTCGCAAATGCCCGTGGAGGATATTCGCGGCGTAGTGGATACGTGGCTGGAGGAATACGAGACGCTTGGCGCCCTGCCTTTCATCAACTATGTGCAGATCTTTGAGAACCGGGGGGCCATTATGGGGAGCAGCAACCCCCACCCTCACAGCCAAATCTGGTGCAACGAACGCATCCCCCAGCAGCCTGCCCTCGAACAGTACCATCAGGCGCACTATCTCGCCCAAAAGGGGTCCTGCCTCCTATGCGATTATGCCGCGTTGGAGGCGGCGCGCGGCGAACGCCTCGTGTGCGAGAATAGTTCGTTCATCGCCCTGGTGCCCTTTTGGGCCGTTTGGCCCTTTGAGACAATGATCCTCAGCCGGCGCCACGCGGGGTCGCTGGCCGATTTCAGCGAGGCCGAACGCGACGCCTTGGCTGACATTCTGCGGCGGCTGACCATCCGCTACGATAACCTGTTTGAGGTCTCCTTCCCCTATACGATGGGCCTGCACCAGTGCCCCACCGATGGCGCGCCACACCCCGAATGGCACTTTCACGTGCATTTTTACCCGCCCTTGTTGCGGTCGGCCACGGTGAAAAAGTTTATGGTGGGGTACGAGATGCTGGCTAACCCCCAACGCGACCTGACGCCCGAATCAGCCGCGGAGCGGCTGAGGGCCCTTTCGGAGGTGCGCTTTGCCTAGCGCTATTCGGCGGGGAGGATGACGCCGCCGCGCCCGGCGCCCCGGCGTTCCTCCTCTGCCTCGCGCCGGGCCTTCTCTTCGGCCTCGTCCAGCGCTTTTAGGCGGCGCGAGAGGTCTTCGATATCGGCGAGGTCCAGCCCATACCCCGGCGTGCCCTCGATGAGGCGCGTGATGAGGTCCCGTTCAAAGAGGCGGATGAATTCCTGAGGCGATTGGTAGGCCTGCCAGCACAGGCCCGATTCGCGCGCAAAGACGGCCGCCGCCGGCGAAGAGATCACGCCGCTGTGGCGGTAGGCCATAATCGCCAGGCCTCCTTGCTTGGCGGCCTGCCACTCCACGCCCATCGGCGCCGTGATATCCACGGCCAAGAGGATGAGGTAAAATTGACTGCGGCGCAATTGCGCCAAATCAGGGTTGATATGTTCGAAACTGCGAGGCGTTCGCTTGATGACCCACCGCACAGAGGGCGTCATCTCGGCCAGGAGCCGGCCCACCAGTTCGCATTCCGCGTCCACTTCGCTGGAACCGCTGATGTAAACTCCCAGTTCCTTCTGTGCCATCTGAACCCTCTCCGCATCTAGGCTTGCCGTATGCGGTGCAAAGGCAAGGGCCTTCGCCGCTGTGCCATTATAATAAGGGCACTGGGCGCCCTGTCAACGTAGGGGGTTGGGGAAGGCGCCCTCATCGTTGCCGCGCTCAGGATGCTCACTCCCGCGTAAAAAGGCTCCCACCTCCAACGGGGCGGGTTTGGTCTCGTCTCGCCGCAAAGTGAGCGCGCCGGCCGGGCAGTGGCCCACACAAACGCCGCAGCCCATACACGCGGCTGCATCCACCTTGGGCAAGCCCTCGAAGGCCAGCGCCCCAAATGGGCAGACCCTTGCGCACGTGCCACATCCCTGGCAAAGCGCCTCTTCGACGGCCGCCACATAGCCGGAGGAGATGAGCATCGGCGTGCCGTGCCGGTGGGCCTGCATGGCCCCGCAACAGCATGAACAGCAGTTGCAAATGGCGTAAAAACGATCCAGCATCCCCTCTTTGAAAAAGGCATGGTGCACGTGCCCCCGCGCGGCCTCGGCCCGCAGGATCTCCTCCGCCTCTTCGGGGGAGATGGCCCGCGCGTGCTCGGGATGGTGGCTCAAAACGAAACTGGCGAACGGCTCCCCCACGATGAGGCACACATCCAGCGGCAAGCAGGGGGTTTCCCGGCTCAAGCGGCATGGGCAATCCAACACGACGAGGTGATCGGGATGGCGAAGGATGAGATCGCGCGCCGTCGCAAAGGGGATGACCCGCTCAGGGAGGGCAGCGGCTACGGGTTCTCGGATGTGCACGAGTTTCGCGGCCTCTCCTGTGGGGAGCACCTTGCCGTGATACCCCTCCGCCCAGCGCTTGGGCCAAAGGGCCTTGATGAGCCACGGCCCAAAGAGGACCCTCAGGGCCTTGAACATGCGCTTTTCGCCGATGGCCGCGCCAATGTAGCCATACGGCCAGCGCGCATAGACGTACCCATGGATCCTTTGCCACCAAGAGATGGCCCTTTCGCGCCCAGCGCGAAAAAAGGCCCGCCGTGATGACGCCCTGTTGACGGATGCGGCCCAGCCGGGTTGTGTGGCCATGGCGACCTCCTTCGATTGTAGCGCGCTCATCCTACCACCGGGGCCAGGGCCCCGCAACCCCAAGGCGCTGCTTGCGTATATATCTAGAAACCGGGCCTCATATGCTGAAGCCTTGCTTCAGTACTCCATACCTGGAGCGCGGGCCTCCCGGCCCGCACGCAGGGTGAGGGAGTGTATGGCACAATACGACTTGCTTTTTATGAGCCTCGCGTTACAATCGGGATGCAGCCCTCTAAAGGCGCCGTGTCGTTCGCTACGCATCCGCTCGTGATGTAAAGGAGTTTCCGAATGTCCCAAGAACCGATGACCCTCGATGCCTCTCGCCAGAACCTCTCGACGGCGCTGGAACTTGCGCCCCTCAACGCCCTACCCGCCGAACAGCAGGAACAAGTGCGCACCTTGATGGCCCAACTTGACCCCGCCGATACGCAAAGCGTCCTGACCTTCGGCGTAGAAGCGCAAAAGCAAGTAACCGCCGCCGCCGACCAGATGATCCAAAAAGTGCGCAATAAAGACGTCGGCCCCGTGGGAGACGTGTTGAACGAGATGATGCTCCACGTGCGCGGCTTGGGGATTGACGACCTCCAGGTGGGCAAAGACGGGCGCATCAAGCGCGGTTTCTTGCGGCGCCTCAACCCCATCGCCAAGTTCATCCAGCGCTACGAGACGATCGAAAGCCAAATCAACGACCTCGTGAGCGTCCTGAATGCCCATCGCTTGCGGCTGATGCGCGACGTCTCCAGCCTGGATTCGCTCTATGAGGCCACTCTCCAGTATTTCCACCAATTAAAATTGTATATCATCGCCGGGCAAGAGAAACTGAGAGAGTTGGACGAAGAGGTCATCCCCGCCCTGCGCCGCAAGGCCGAGGAGAGCGGCGATATGCTCGATGCCCAGGCCCTGCGAGATGCCACCGCTCGCCGTGACGACCTCGAACGCCGCGTGCATGACTTGATGCTCACCCGCCAGGTAACCCTCCAAAGCCTGCCGCAGATTCGGCTCATCCAAGATGTGGACAAATCTCTCGTGAACAAGATTCAATCCTCCATCCTGACGACCATCCCCGTCTGGAAGAGCCAAATCGCTATGGCGATCACGCTTTGGAACCAGCAAAAGGCGCTCGAGACCCAGAAAAAGGTGACGGATACGACGAACGAGATGCTGGAGCGCAACGCGGAACTCTTGCGGATGGGGTCCGCCGAGGCCCGCAAAGAGATCGAGCGCGGCATTTTCGATATCGAGGCCATCAAGAAGGTCAACAGCGACCTCATCGCCACCATCCAGGAGAGCATCCAGATTACCCAAGAGGGCAAACGTCGCCGCCAAGAGGCCGAAGCGGCTATGGTGCAGATGGAAGAGGACCTCAAGCGCGCCCTGCTCGAGGCGCGCGATGCCGCCTCCGGCCTGGAGACGAAACCCCTCTGAACGGGCAAAAAGCCAAGGCCTCCCTTGCTATCCGCAGGGAGGCCTTGGGGCCTCGATCACTTACGGGCCGTCAGCCGCTGTACTCGTTCCACCAAGCGCGCTCGTTGAAAGGGCGCTTGGCGCGCGGCTGGCCGGGCTGCTCCGGCACCCCGATGGGCATCAGCACGCGCGGCTCCATCGTCTCCGGCAGGTTCACCAGTTTGGCCACCGCCTGGATGGCTCCCTCGCCGCGCCGCCAGCCTTCCAGCCAGCAGGTGGCATAGCCCAAGGCCGTGGCCGCCAAAAAGGCGTTCTCCACCGCCGCGGCATAGTTCTGCGCCGTGAAATCGGGGCGCTCCGAGGCGGGGTCGTGCTTATCCACGCAGACCACGAGCACGGCTTTGGCCGTTTTAAGCGAGGCGATGTTCGGCAAAATCTCCGCCAGGCGCTCTAGTTTTGCCGGATCATCCACGATGACGAACGAGGTCGTCTGGGCGTTCATCGCCGAGGGGGCCTGCAGGCCCGCCTGCACGATGCGCTGGAGGTCTTCGCGCGGCACCGGCTGATCTTTGTATGCCCCACGATAACTGTACCGAGACGCCACCACGTGGAAAAACTCCATACGGCTCCTTTCTAGGCCGAAGGGTAAGGCCCTCCAGCACTTGGTGTGGGTTCACCGACTACGGCACAGGTAAGCATACTCGTCTATTATCCTCTGGGCAAGCGCTTCCTGCGCTTCGGCTACCATTTGCCGCACATTTCATATTGCAGGGCTAAAAGCAAGCGCCGCGTCGCCTCGGGCGCCCCATCGGCCAGCCAGGCCTGAGCAAGGTACGCCGTCTCCTCCGCGATGCTCGGCTCCTCGCGGTGCCGCATATAGTGGAGCATCACATCCACCGGCGAGTGATCCGCGCCTCCATCAAAGCGCTCCAGGTCTTGCGCCAGATCCATCAGGATGGCCTCCAGCCGCGCCAACCGCGCCTCGGCCACCCGGCGGCCGGCCTCCGTGCGCAGTTTGGGTACGAAATCCCGCCGTTTGCCGGCATTCCAGCGCGGCAGGTTCTCGGTGATATAAGGGCGCAGAAAATCGAGCGGCGCGCCTTGGAGCACCTCATCGAGGGAAGGCGCACCGGGCTGGCGCCGCACGTCGTAAAAATGCAGGTTGATGTAGATGTTGCGCACCAGGGCCGGCAGGCCGATGTTCGCATCGATCGTATCGGCGTCGTACAGGCAGGCGCTCTCGATGGGCGCCCCTTCCGGGGGAAGGAGGTGATCGCGAATGGTCTGGGCGACGCGCCTAGCCGTTACCTCTTCTACACCCCACCTCGTCAGGAGCGCCTCCGCTAGCACTGCGCCCGATTCGTTATGGAGCGACCCGGCTAACCCCAAGCGATCGTAGAGATCCGTAACGAGGTTGCGCCCCACGGGCAGGCGCAGGGCATTGCGCCAAAAACCGCGCTCATCCACCAAGCGCTTGCCCTCGGCATCCGTAAGGTATTCGCCGTCGTAGGGCTTGGTGAGGTCGTGCAAGAGGGCCGCCCACTCGACGATGCGCTCCTCCCCGCCCTCTGCGCGGCAGAGCGAAAGCGCCAAACCGCGCACCCGCTGGACGTGATCATACGTGTAATTGCGCCAATTGAACGTAACCCAGCCCGGCTCCCAGAGGGCGTACGTCTCGCGGAGCAGAGCCTCAATACGGGCCGAAAGAGATATCCCGTCCAAATTGCATTCCTCTCACAGAAGTTCGCAAGGCCTGGCGGCATAAAGGCGCCATCCTCCCGCAGACTTCTAACCTGCGGGAGGATAGAGGCCGCGTCGGCGCCTCAGGCCAGAAGGCCTGTGTGCTTACCCCAGCATTCCGATGCTCATCATAAACTGTCGGAAGGCCTCCGGCCAAGCGGCCACCGCGCCGCCGTAGACGCCCATCCCAAACCCGTGGCCCCCCTTAGCGTAATGGTGCACCTCAAACGGCACGCCGGCCTGGGTCCACACCTTGGCGAAGCGCACCCAGGTCGCCTCGGGGTCAGCAAACAAGCGGTCATCGTTGGCCTGCATCATAAAGAGAGGCGGTAGGGAGGGAAGTTCCTCGGGCCATTGGCCAAAGGCGCCGTACAGGAGGCCGATGAAATCCGGTCGGCAGGAGACGCGTTCGATAGGATCGGGCGAGGATTCATCGCCGGGGTCGCTGTTGAGCGTGACCGAGGCCGTCAGGTGGCTCCCCGCCGAAAAGCCGATCATCCCGATGCGGTTGGGATTGATGCCCCATTCCGCGGCGCGGGCGCGCACCGTGCGTACGGCGCGTTTGCCATCGCTCAAGATGGCCCCCCAGATGCCGGGGTCCATCCTCAGGCCCATCCCCTTTTGAGGATCTGGCCGCACGCGATATTTAAGGACGACCCCCGTGACGCCGAAGGTGTTGAGCCATTGGGCCACGTCGTACCCCTCTTTGTCAATGGCGAGGAGCACATACCCCCCTCCCGGCGCGATGATCACCGCCGTGCCCGTGTTCTTTTCCGGCGGGGCGGGGTACACCGTGAGCGTCGGCTCGCTCACATAGCGCACCACGCGGTTCACCACGCCGGGGCGGGGCATCACGTCGTCATCGGTCCACGTCTCCTTGCCCCCTGGCTTGAAGGAATAGGTCGGTCCTTCGGGCCACAAAGGAATCTCGAACGGTGCCATGATGTTACGCTCCTTGAGATAAAATGCTGCACGGCTAGGCCGCACAGGAAGAACCGCGCGATCAACGCGTACACGGCGTCGCCAAAGGGGTGCCGGTATGATACATATTGGCCCAGATATAAACCGGCCAGTACGTCACAACAAAGGCCCACCCCACGATGCCCCCAAACACCTCCGGCTCCACAAACTCGCCGCGCGCAACCCTTGCCTGCCGGCAGGCCGTTTGGGCGCTTTTCCAAGCGCAGTGAAAGGCCGTCCCCAGCGCTATATAGAGTAAAACAAAGGCCAGCAGAATGCGCAGTGCGCGAGCCATTTCGCCCCCGGCGCGCCCTTAGGCTACCACCGCACATTATGAGCACGAATGAAGCCGCACGTCAAGGAGATGTGCTTTTCCATCGAAATGGCGCGGGCGGATACCGTGCTCCCCCATAAACCGACACCGCGTAGGGCGGCCAAAGAGATAAGGCATTTTGAGAGACGATTTGGCAGCCAAGGGGCTTATCCTCAGGCCGCGCCGGAAAAGGGAATACATCCCGGGCGCCCTGCCCGCATCATCCCTCAACGCCCCCCCGCCAAATCCTTTTGACGCGCCCCCTTCGCTATGGTAGAATCGCCTTGCCGTATGGCGCGGGCCCATAGCTCAGCGGTGAGAGCGACCGGCTCATAACCGGTTGGTCCCGGGTTCGAATCCTGGTGGGCCCATAGAGGGTTCATCTTGAATAACAGATTCTACGCTGTGCAAAGCCTCCCGCGCGTTTTGAACGCGCGGGAGGTTGGTTTTTGGGCATATGCGACTTTTGTCGTATCGCACCGCGCAAAATGCCCCTATGATAAAAGTGAATAAATTTTCGCGCGGTGTGAAACCCTATGGATGGCGAGACGCCAACGCCCCAAATTATCGAAGCCCGGTGCATACTCTGCGGAGCCTGCTTGGAGGCCTGTGAACCGGGCGCGCTGAGCGCCGGGGAGTGCGCGGTGTACCTCGCCCACCCCGAGCGTTGCGGGGGATGCTGCGTGTGCGAAGAGGTATGCCCCGAAGGGGCTATCTCCTGCTCTTTCACCATCACCTGGGGCGCGCCGCGCGAGACGCCCCCTTCAGGAGGATAACGTGCCGAAGCGATTTATATACCTCGATAATGCCGCAGCCACGCGGCTGGATGAGCGCGTGCTGGAGGCGATGAAACCCTATTTCTTTGAGACGTACGCCGTGGCCACCTCGCAATTTGGCTATTCGCCGGGGATTGAGGCCAAAGACGCCCTGGAGGAGGCCCGCGCTCGCCTGGCGGCCACCTTGGGCGCCAAGCCAGAGGAGTTCGTCTTTACCTCGGGGGATGCCGAATCGAGCAATATGGCCCTCAAAGGGGTGGCCTTGGCCCTGGGCACCAAGAAGGGCAAACACATCGTCACCTCTCCCATCGAGGATTTCCCCGTCCTGTACAGCGCCCGTGCCTTGGAACGCCAAGGTTTTGAGGTGAGTTACGTGCGCGTGGATGAGACGGGCCGCGTGGACCTGGATCACCTCCGCGAGATCATCCGGCCCGATACGATCCTCGTCTCCATCCAAGCGGCAAACCAAGAGATCGGCACCTTGCAGGATGTAGCGGCCATAGGGGCCATCTGCCGTGAAAAGGGCACCCTCTTCCATACGGATGCCACGCACGCCTTTGGGCGCGTGCCCATCAACACCCAGCAAGTGCCCGTGGACCTCATCACCGTGACGGCGCATCTCATCCACGGCCCCAGGGGCATCGGCGGGTTATACGTGCGCGAGGGCACGCCCATCGCCAAATGGATGGACGGGGGCTTTCAGGAGTTCAACCTGCGCGGCGGCGTCGAGAATATCCCCGGCGCGGTGGGGTTCGCCAAGGCCGTCGAACTCATCACCGAAGAAGAGACGGCCCGCCTGCGCACCTGGCGCGACGAGGCCATCGCCCGCCTGCTGGAGATTCCCCACGCCCGCCTGAACGGCCACCCGGTGCATCGCCTGCCGCATAATGTGAACGTCTCCTTCCGCTTTGTCGAAGGGGAATCGGTGCTCTTGCATTTGGATATGCGCGGCTTTGCCGTGAGCACTGGCTCAGCGTGCTTCAGCCGTTCCCTTGAGGCGAGCCACGTCATCTTGGGCATCGGCGGCAACCACGAGCGCGCCCATGGTTCCGTGCGTATCACCTTTGGGCGTTACAACGAACCGGAAGACGTAGAGGCCATCGCCACCGCCCTCCGCGAGGTGGTCGAGACTCTCAGAAAGATCAGCCCACTGGGCAAGGAGGAATAATTATGCCGTTACCTTATAGCGATATCGTGATGGAACATTTCCGCAACCCGCGCAACGTCGGCCGCATCGAGGATGCGGATGCCAAAGCTGTGGAGGGCAGCCCGGCCTGCGGCGATATGGTGGCCGTGTACCTCAAGGTAGATGAGGCCACCCACCGCATTGAGGATGTCAAGTTCGAATCTTACGGGTGCGCCTCGAACATCGCCACCGGTTCGATCATCACCGAACTTGCCAAAGGCAAAACGTTGGAGGAGGCCAAGCAGATCACCTGGCAGCAGGCCTCGGAGGCCCTGGGCGGCCTGCCCCCCATCAAGGCGCACTGCTCCGTCCTCGCGGTGGATGGCCTGCGCGCCGCCATCCAAAATTACGAAGAAAAGCACGGCCTCATCAAAGAGCGCGTGCCCACCACAGAAGAGGAGATTCGGCGCCGCTTGAAGCACGTGATGAACCCTATGGTAGGGCTGGACCTCGTGCGCACGAAACTCGTCCGGGAGATTCGCCTGGAAAACGGGCAGGTGCGCATCGTCATTGACCTGCCGCCCGATCACCAATTTGCCAGCAACATCCGCGAGGAGATCCGCGAAAAGATCGAGCCGCTTTGGGATGTCGAATCCGTCGAGGTCGAATTCACCGGCTGAAAAAGAGGAGGTGGCCATATGGTCGAAATCAAAGTGGATGTGCGCGGCGAGACGTGCCCCGTCCCCTTGGTGGAGATGCGTAAGGCCCTGCGGCACGCCGCGCCAGGTGATATCGTCGAGATCATCGGGACGCACCCCGCCTCGAAAAAAGAGATTCCCATGGCGGTGGAGGCCCTCCAACTCGAACTCTTGGCCGTCGAGGGCACCGATACCGACTGGGTTATCCGCATCCGCCGCTAAGGAGGCGCTATGGCTGAAAAGGCGACCATCGTCGTGCAGAGCGGAGATATGGATAAACTCTACAGTGCCCTCATCATCGCCAACGGCGCCCTCGCTATGGGTATGGAGGCCTCCCTCTATTTCACCTTCTGGGGGCTGGAGCGCCTCAAGAAGGGCGGCCTAGAAAAGGGGCCTCTTTCCAAGATGCACCTCTTGGGCCTGGGCAAGTGGATGGTGCGCCGCCGTATGGAAAAGGCGCGGGTGGCCTCGCTGGAGCGCCTTATCGGCGATTTCAAGGCCCTGGGGGGCAAGATTTTGGCCTGCGAGATGACTATGGAGATTATGGGCATCAAACGGGAGGATCTGCGGGAGGACCTGATTGACGAGTACGGCGCTGTGGGTTCGTATATCAAAGACGCCCGCGAATCGGCCATTACGCTGTTTGTCTAAAGGGTACTCTCCCGCAGGTTTTGAGCCTGCGGGAGGGTTCGAAGCCAATAGAAAGCACCCTATGAATCGCGTTCAATACCGTTGCCAGAAATGTGGCCTGCAAAGCAAGGCCCAAGATCTCCGCACGAATGCCTGGGGAGATGCGATCTGCCCTCGCTGCGGCAGTCTGCGCGTGGAGCGCAAACCTTCCCGGCTGGACCTCGTGAAGAATTTTTTTATCGAGTATAATCGCTATTGAAAACCGGAGCGCCCTTAGCGCTTCTGGTAGAAGTGCTTCAGATATCCTGAGAATGGCGCCGCCCTTCCGCCAGTTTTGAACCTGCGGGAGGGGCCGAGACCGGAGCGCCCCATAGATTGTGAGTAAGGAGGGTTCGAATGAGCATCAAAGGTAAGCGCATCGCCATTTTGGTGGAGGACCTATACGAAGACCCCGAACTGTGGTACCCGTACTATCGCCTCCTGGAGGAGGGCGCCAACGTGACCCTCGTCGGCCCGGCGGCCAAGGAGTATCAAAGCAAGCATGGCTACCCGGCGCGGGCGCAGGTGGCCGCGAGCGAGGTCTCGGCGGAGGATTTCGACGGCGTGGTCATCCCCGGCGGGTTTGCCCCCGATCGGCTGCGCCGCGACCCGGCCATCCTCGCCCTGGTGAGGGGCCTTTACGAAAAGGGCGCACTCGTGGCTGCCATTTGCCACGCGGCCTGGGTGCCCATTTCGGCGGGCATCCTCAAGGGCAAGCGGGCCACGTGCGTCAGCGCCATCAAAGATGACGTCATCAATGCCGGCGCCGCCTATGTGGATGAACCCGTGGTGGTGGATGGCAACTTGGTCACCTCCCGCACCCCGGCAGACCTGCCGGCCTTTTTGCCGGCCATCATCCGCTTTTTGGAGAAATAGGCGCGGGGATGGACCGTTTGCTTTCATTGGGGCACTGACTGCCGAACAGGCAGCCAAGAGCAAAGCGTTATCCGTTCACACCGTTCACAGATAGGAGTGGAAAGACATGGCCAGTTTAGCGGAGCATCTTCAGCAAGCGGATTGGAAAAAGGAAAAGCACGTTCCGGTCATCGAGTGCCCGGATGAGGTCAAGGCGGGCGAGTATTTCGATGTCAAGGTCAGCCTTGGCAAAGAGATCGCCCACCCCAACACCACGGAGCACCACATCTCGTATATCACCCTCTACTTCCACCCCGAGGGCGAAAAGTTCGTCCACCAGGTGGGGCATTATGAATTCTCGGCCCATGGCGAATCCGTCGCTGGGCCGAACGAAGGGCCGGTGTACACCTTCCACGGTGTAACGACCTCCCTCAAGGTGAATAAGGGCGGCACGCTCTACGCCGTGGCCCTGTGCAACATCCACGGCCTGTGGGAGAGCACCAAGGCCATCAGGGTCGTGGAATAGGATGAGAGAATTGCCTTGCACGCGGGCCTCCCGGCCCGCGTGCAAGGCAGGAGCCTCGCGCTCCCCCTCACCCTGACCCTCTCCCACGTAAAGTGGGAGAGGGAACCCCATACAGCGCG